>JABIPA010000018.1 GCA_018698675.1 bacterium
GACATTGATGCTGCTGTTGTTGAATTTCATAAATATGGAAAAGAATTAGAACCTTATATCATTGATACGTCACTTTATATTAACGAGGCTATTAAGGCAGGAAAAAGCGTTATTTTAGAAGGTGCTCAGGGAACGATGTTAGATGTCGATCACGGTACATATCCGTTTGTTACGAGTTCTAATCCAATATCTGGTGCGGCGACAACGGGTACAGGAATTGGACCTCATCTTATTGAAAGTGTTTTAGGTGTTACTAAAGCTTATGTCACACGTGTGGGAGAAGGGCCTTTTCCTACTGAATTACTCGATGAAACTGGAGAATCGTTAAGAGCCAAGGGTGGCGAATATGGTACGACTACCAATAGACCAAGACGATGTGGATGGTTGGATTTGGTTGTTTTGCGATATGCAATTCGTGTTAATGGATTAACGGAGATTTGTTTAACTAAGCTTGATGTTCTTGATGGACAAGAGAGTGTAAAAATTTGTACTAATTATGTTCATAATGGTGAAAAAGTTGAACATTTTCCTTTAGATTTAGACATTTTTAATGAATGCGAACCTGAATATGTTGAGTTACCAGGATGGGACGAAGACATTTCTAAAATTACTGATTTTGACAAATTGCCTGAAAATGCAAAAACATTTGTTGATTATGTTGAACAAGCTGTTGGTGTAAAAGTTTCAATGGTTAGTGTTGGAGCTAATAGAGTTCAAACAATTTTTAAAAACGACTAATTTTTACTTGAGAAATATTTCGGAGATTATTCCGGGATGTTTCTTTGATATTGTTCATTTTGAATAAAGTCCATATTTAGGTAATACTTGATATGGGCTTTTTTTTTGCTATAGAATTTTGAATTTAACTTAATCGGTAGATTAAATTAAAGCAGTCCAGTCTTTATTGTATTTAGACCATTTCATATGTTGTACGCGAGCTTGTCTTACATCGTTTGTTTCATTAAATTCTATTATTCCATCCATAATATATTTAACGTTATTTAGCACTTGGTCAGATACCGTACCTTCTTCAAGTACAAAAAGAGTTGTTACATTTCCAAATGGAATACTTGTTCGTGCAATTTGGCTTAGAAACCGTTGGACGTCGGGGAGTTCGAAGTTAATAAGTAGGCTTGAAATAGAATCAATGACTCGACGGCCACCTTTTTTTTCTTGGATTGATTGTCCAATGACTTGGCTTGCATCTGAAATTAGTCCTGAAAGATGGTTTAAATCTAAAACACCTGACACCGCGAATTCTTCACCATCAGTTGGGGTGAACGAAGACCAAGAATATGCGTCGATAAACTTAATGGTGTTACAGTCTTCTAAATGAGCTAAGTTATTATCAATTTTTGTATTCATACGTTTTCTGATACGGTTAGGGTCATCATCCATACAAATAAACAAAGATTTCACGCTATTTTTTAACCCTTCACACATGAATTGTCGTACAAAGCTAGATTTTCCCTTTCCAATTGGTCCTAAAATTAGGATGTTAGATCCTTTTGGAATGCCACCATATAGTTGGTTGTCTAAGTTTGAGCTACCCGTTGATATTTTTTCGATTTCTACAGTTGTTTCGATTGGTTTATCGTCTACTTTTTTTAATTTTGCTTTATGTCTCATTAAAAGAGCGTTAACTCTGGCTTTTAGCTCTTCAATATTAAAAGGCTTCGTCAGATAGTCGTCGGCACCTTCTTCAAATCCGTTTAGTTTGTTGTAGTCGTCTCCGAGGGCAGAAAGAATGATGATAGGAACGTCCGACAGACCTTCATGTTGACGAACCTCTTTACAGACTTGAAAGCCGTTCTTTTCTGGCATTATTATGTCGGTAATGATTATATCTGGCTTTATTTCGATCGCTTTTTCGATGGCTTCGGCACCATTTACTGCTGTTGTGACGTCCATCCCGGCGTTTTCAAATACAGCTCCTGCTAATGTAAGAATATTTAGTTCATCGTCTGCGATTAGAATTTTAGTCATGTTATACAGGCTGCCTAAGTACGATTCCTCGTTTATTTAATATTTCATAGCTATATTCAGAAAGGTCGAATTTTGTTCCCCTTATTTTTCGAATCCAAATGGTTCTAGTGACTTTGCTTTTTTCTTTTACTAATCTAAGAAGAATGATTCCTGATGCTGCGAATTCTTCTATTCCGTGTTGGCTTAATTTATCCGATCCAACTGGGACGTAAGACGTGAGTAGGGTTGTGCAGTTATCTGTTTCTTCTAATTGATAGATAAGTTTTCTTATATATTCGGACACATTTGTGATTGATTTTTGGGAAAATAGTAAGGGTGCTATTGGGTCTATGACTAGTCGAGATGCTTTATGTTCTTTTACATAGCTAATAATTTCATCAATTATTTTTGTGACGCTTTTTGTATCTTCTATGGTTAAATTTGTAAAATAGTTAGAGAAATCAAAAATTTTCAATTGGCCTTTGTTTAGGTAAGATTGAAGATCCCAACCTAAGGACTCTGCATTTTTGATGATATGTTCAGGTTTTTCGTCGATTGAAATGTAAATGGCTTGTTCCCCAAGTTCGATTCCTTTAATAAGGAACTGTAATGTGAGAATGGTTTTTCCTGTTCCGGGTTCCCCAGAGATTAAGTATGCGCGTCCTTTTGGGAGCCCACCGTATAAGAGGGTGTCTAATTTTTCTATGCCTGTTTTTACTTTTTCCATGAAATTCTATTTAAAGGATACCGTGTATTGGTGTGCTCGGGCAAGGGAAATGGATAAGGAAAATTAAAGGTAATGAGGATTGGAGTTTATAGCCAAAAAAGTATTAATTTGGGTTCATGAAGATGTATGGGGTTTAATTTAATTGTTATCGTAAAAATTTTCGGCTCATTTGAACCGTGTATACGTTTGAATTGTGTAATCTAGATAAACGGCAACATCGATATCAGCAGCCATTAAAATACTTGGAGAGATGTCTTTTTAATTTAAACTTATACTGGTTTAAAAGACAGTCTTCAATAGGGTATTTTTGTTTATATGTTTGTTATTTTTCACGAGTTAAAATGGCTTTTAACGTAGACTCAAGTGAAGGAAATTTAAAAGAGAACCCTTCGTTTATCAGTCGTTCTGGGATTACCCATCGACTCTTTAAAATAAGTTCAGTTTCGGTTCTAATGATTGCTGTTCCTATTGTTAACAACCATTTTGGGGATGGGAGACTGAAAGGCACTCTCATAGCTTTTCGTAATGTTTTCATAAGCGTTTTGTTATTTACTGGGTGTGGAGAAGAACAATTAAAAATTCCACTTAAGTTTCGCGATTTTTGTAAAAATAGAACAATGTTAAATAAGTCTTCAATATGAATCCAGCTAAACATTTGTAAGCCATTTCCTTGTTTCCCACCCAATCCAAAGTGAACTAAATTTTTGAAAGGTGTCATCACACCTCCATTTTTTCCTAAAACTATCGCTATACGTAGTGCAACCTGCCTAGTCCTTGGTAATGCAAAAGAGAAAAAGGATTCCTCCCATTTTTTGGCAATGACGACCGAAAATCCGTTTCCAATTTCTCCATCAGATTCAGTCATTGCTTTGTCTTCAGAATGTCGATATATAGTTGCTGTGCTTGAATTTATCCACAGTTCGGGAGGATTGTCACATAAATGTATTGCGGCACCCAGTGCTTTTGTGGTTTGAATTCTTGAATTTAAAATGGCTGTTTTATTTTTAGATGTGTACCTGCAATCTACCGATTTTCCTGCTAAGTTTATCACTAAATTTGAGTTGTTTAATGCCGA
The DNA here is from genome assembly GCA_018698675.1 of bacterium. Classification (GTDB taxonomy): domain Bacteria; phylum Margulisbacteria; class Marinamargulisbacteria; order JABIPA01; family JABIPA01; genus JABIPA01. Next base: position 3,768 of record JABIPA010000018.1, read on the forward strand.
TACGATTTCAGACTGGTTATTCCAGGAGATATGCTGTTTTTGCCTAGAAATGATCAGAACTTCATACCCTAAGGCCTTAAACTTATTTGAAAAATATGTCCCAATAAAGCCTGTCCCTCCTGCGAGGACTACTTTTTTACTCATGTTTGTCTCCAATTGATTTGTTATCGTCGAAAGATATGGATAGATTTGCTTCCAGTCGATGAAAAATTGTGAGTAATCCCATATAGGCCCTATCAAACATCACAAAATTATGTGTCGTATTATGCATTATATTCATGGCGACTTTAAAATTTTCTGAGAATCGTTGTTGAAGATAGTCAGGATGTTTTCCAAAATCGAATTCTTTTTCTTTAAATGGAAGAGTAAGCCATTCTCTAAAAAACTGTAAATGTTCTTCAACTTGTTGGCTGTTTTCTTGTAATTCAGAAGAAAGGAGCCCCCATTTATTGTAAATGTCCATGACAGGCTCTATTTCTCGTTTAATATGGTATTTGATGACATTTGCGATTTGAGAGGGAAAGTCCGGGTCCACTTCTTTTACACATCCAAAATCTATAATTCCTAAATTTCTATTCTCCATAAATAGAATATTTCCGGGGTTAGGGTCAGCATGAAGAATATTGTGGTTCATCAAAAAGAAAGAAAAGAAGTTCCAAAGTTGTTGTGCATAATGATTTTTCTCTTCTTGAGTTGGGTTTGTTGTTAGCCATTCATCCAGGTGTTTTCCTTCTAAATACTCCATTGTTAAAATCGATTTTGAGCATAGATCAACAATTGGCTTAGGCGTTCGTATTTGTTTAAATGGGTTTTTCTTATGAAAGAAGGTTAATCTATTTGCTTCTTTTAGGTAGTCTGTTTCTTCAATGAATCGAGATTGGCATTCATCTAAATATGTTTTGATTAATGTTTTTTTTTCTTTAATTTTTGGAATTGGTAGTTTTAGAAGGAAAAAAGTTAACATTTTCATATCACTATGAATTGTTTTCTCTATACCGGGGTATTGAATTTTTACGACTACGCGTTCTTTTGTATTAAGAGTCGCCTTATGAACTTGCCCAATACTTGCCGCTGCAAAAGCAGTGAGTTCAAAAGACGAAAATATTGTTTCTGGTGTTTTCTTAAACTCTGCCTGGATTCCTTTTCGAACAACTGCTCGGTTGAGAGGAGGGACTTGGTAACAGGCTTTTTTTAATTCTTCTTGAAATTCTTTTGGCAGTAACTCGAGTTCCATGCTCAAAAGTTGCGCTGCTTTTAGAGATACTCCTTTAAGTACAGATAGTAACTTAAAAATATCTTTAGAAACTGTTTTATAGTGTTCATGTTGTTTTTCTTGTTTGGTTTTATTAGAAATAAATGGGTGTTTAATGGAATGTATGGCTTGTTTTCCAGCTACCTTTAATACTGTTTGAGACGCTTTTGAAAAACGAGAACTTTTGCTGGTAGGACACTCGTTTTTATTTGTCATTTACAAATTTTCCCAATTCAGAACGAATCGTATTTAGCGGATTGTCTTTAAATAGGGAGTCAATTTGAGTAAATAAATGATGTCGAAATAAAAATGAACCGAGATCTACAACTTTTGATATTAATCCCTGCTTTAATACTCCCATCAATATATTTAATATTAAGTCGATTAATTGAGTGGTTTGATTAAATTTGTCGGATGAATCTTTGGTCCAATAAAGAATGACTATAAAATAGAGATCTAAGATAATGTGCGGAATGATTGTGTCTATAGGTTGTTCAGGGATTTCCTGTTTTTCTATAGCATCAATAAGAAATAGTTTTATCTGATCTATAAATAGGGCATTTATGGCTTTAATATCTGGACTGTGGGTTAAAAAGGATTGGTGTGTCATTTTAAATGCTATAGGTAAAAACTCTCGGTCGGGTAGATATCCGTCTAATATTGTTTCGAAATATATATGAATTTTTTCTTGAAGAGAGTAATTGTTGAAATCGGCTATGTCGTTTATGTTTTTTATTGCTTGAATTTGGCGTAATTCGATATACCCCCAAATGATTCGTTCTTTTGTAGAAAAATAATTATATATTGTAGCGTCTCCAATTGTTGCTTCCCGAGCAATCTCTCTCATCGTTGTTTTTTCGAATCCTTTTAAAATGAATAGGTTAATTGCTGTTTCAATTATTTTTATCTTTGTTTTTTCTTGTTGTTGTTTACTGGTTTTCATTTTTTTATCCTGTATATACTAATTATTCTTCTTTATTGAAAATATACTATGTATTATCTAATATTTAAATACTGTTTTTGTATAGTAGTTATTTATTAGATTAGACTTGAATATTCTTTATTGATTAAACAAAGGTGTTTTCTTAGTGTCTGCAACTCTTTTTTGAGGGGAATAAATAGATTTTTTTGTATTTTATCAGGTGGATATAGATCAGGATCTCTTTCGTAGAGAAGTTTAATATTTTCGATTATTTAGTTGGATGCTAGTAAGGTTATTATTTGGAAAAATAGTTGCGAATGCCTCTATATGTAGCTTCGGCAATTTTTTGTCTTGTTGACGGCTTTTTTAATAAGGCAAGTTCTGTTGGGTTTGTGATAAATAGTGGCTCTATTAATGCACCAGGCATATTGGAATGGTTAAGTACATAAAGCTTCGATCGTTTAACTCCACGATTTGGACGTTTTAATGCTTTTGCCATTTCCTTATGTATTTCTTGGGCTAGCTTTTTATCTTTGTATTTATAGTAATAGGTTTCTGTTCCCGCTGTATTTTTGTTTATAAAATAATTTATATGGATACTGATAAGAGCATCTGCTTTATTCTTATTAGCGATTGAAACCCGATCGGAGAGGGATGGGTTTGTGTCTCCTTTTCGTGCCTCGACAACGTATACCCCTTCGTTTAGGAGTAGTTTTTTTAGGCGCTCTGTTATATCCAACGCGTATGTTTTTTCAAACTCATGATGAATACCAACCCCTCCAGGATCTCTACCTCCATGACCAGCATCAAGAACAATGACCTTGTTTTTTAATCCTTTTCCTTTGCTTCTACTGGTTATGTATCTTTTTTTATTTACTATTTCTTCGTTAAGAAAAAAGGTGATACTCGTTTTATCTTGGGTTGTCGAAATATTGTAGGTGCTGATGGTTTCTTTTAAGTCTACGACGATTCGTGTGCGAAGTGATGATTTAGAGCTAAATGAGGTTCTGATTCTATCAATAAGCTGAAGGTTGTATCGTTGAATTTCTGGAAGATGGTTAACAATTTTCGGATAATCTATGACAAGTTTGGATGGGTTCTTTGATAGCCATAATTTTGGTTTTACTGGCGTAGAGCTATAAATATCAACAATATTTTTATTCGTGTCAGCAAATACTTCTACTTTGTTTATCATGTTTAAGAAGGTGATTGTTGTATCTAGTCCTTTTTTGGAGATATGAGGGTATAGCTTTGAATTGTTGAACCCCACAAATAGCTCGGAAAATTCATCATTGTGATTAGATAATTCTATTGTTTTAAGGTCTCTATCATTTACAGGAATATTCCCTTGGTTTAATTGGGAAATAGCGTAGGGGATTTTTATATAGTACCCATTTCCCCAAAACGATGGCTTTGGGGGTTTTGGAGATATTGGTCCAGAACTTGTGATTGTGATTGTTGGCGGATGCTTTTTATCGTTCACTTTTATTTTTTTTATGTGAGATAGAAGGGTTATGATTCGATCTCGGCTATCCCAGTGAAGGTTATAGTCTAAAGCAATTACTACCGCTTGAAGGGGGAGAAATATTGTTTTTCCTTTTTTAATTGGTTTTATTAATGGGCGATTCTCCGTTGAGTGCCTTGTTTTTATTTTTGTAGTTCTGTTTTTAATGGACCATGTGATCGTTTTATTGTTTTTTGAAATGCTTATAGAGTCTTTAGTTTGTGTTACTTTAAATTTCTCTTTTTTTAATATTGGCGCAAAATTTACATAGGTCATTCCATTTTTATTGAAAAATTCTGATTGAATGTTATGGAGGGATGTTCCGAACGAAATATATAAGGGACGGTCATCTTCAAACTCGGGTAGCTGTAAATTATCAATTTGGCGTAATAGAGAGGGGCTGAGTTTTTCTGACGAATCTGGAGTTTTAGATAGAGAGGCTTGTTTTGGGTTTACTGATAATTTATAAGATTGAGTAGAAAGTCGTTCGACATTAAATGCCAATGATTTAAACGAATCTATAAGAGGAATGTATAGCCTTTGATTGTAGTTGAGAGGCGCTTGATTTAAATACTGCTTTTTTTGATTAACCCATACTTCCGTCGAGTTCGGGATGAATAATGCGGAAAGACGAGACTTTGGAACATTTATGACATAAGCGTCGTCTTTTAATTGATAGTTAACATCTAGATTTAGATGACTAGAAAAGTCCCGTAAGGGAATAAATAATTGTTCGTTAATAAGAAGAGGGGGGGAATCTAATTCTATTTTTGAATCGTTGAAAAAGAAAGAGTAGTTAGACGTAGGAACAACAGGGTCCTTTTTAATAGACGGCGTTTCAGAAAAAACAAGTGATGTATAGCTAAAACTAACTATCAATAGAAAAATAAAAATTTTTTTCATAAGTGGGTAGTATACCATTGCACCTTCTTATCAGATCTAGGGTTTTTTCTTTTTATCTTATACACTTATTTCTATAAAAGTTAATTTTGTTTATTCTAAGAATGTTTTAGTACGGGTTAAAAATGTATGGAGGTAATTATGTCAAAAATGAAATTGAATATTTTAGCTGAGAAATTTATTGGAACGGCAAATGGAGTCTATACGGCGTTTCTTCAGGCAGAAGAAAATTTAAAAAAACGTGATGACATAGACCTTCATATCAATTCGTCTGATAAAGACTTTGATGTCGTTCATTCTCATACGATTGGATTGGAATATATTTTGAAATCATTTCGATGGAAGGGTAAGTTGCTGGTTTCTGCTCACGTCGTTCCTGATTCTTTTATTGGAAGTCTTGTTTTTTCTAAGCTATGGCAGCCGTTGGCTAAAATTTATTTAAAATTTGTATATAGTTTGTCGGATGTGATTATCGCTGTTTCGCCTGTGGTTAAAGAAGAACTTCAACGAATTGGAGTTAAGAAACGTATCGAGGTTTTGTGTAACAGTGTGAATCGGAAAAAATTTAAACAAGATGATGAGTTACGGGCTCAGTTTCGAAAGAAATTGAACCTTAAAGAAGACGCATTTGTTGCCGTTTGTGTCGGTCAAATTCAACCTAGAAAAGGAGTTGCTGTATTCATAGAAACAGCTAAGAAATGTCCTGATATCACATTTTTATGGGTAGGAGGCCGTCCATATGGTCGGTTAACAGCTGATTATGATCGATTAACAGAAGTTGTTGATAGTGCTCCAGATAATGTTGTTTTTACAGGGGTTGTAGATTTTGAGGATATGCCCGGATATTATGCTGCATCTGATGTATATTTTTTCCCTTCGTTACAAGAAAATTTTGCTTATGCGACGATTGAAGCTAGTTCTGTAAAATTACCTCTTTTATTAAGAGATAACCCAGAATATGTCCCTACGTTGTTTACACATTATTTGAAAGCTTTGGAAGTTGTAGACTTTGCTAAAGAATTGAATAAATTGAGTTCGGATTCTGCTTGCTTACAAAAATGGCAAAATGAATCTGATGTATTGGCGTCTAAGTACGCTATAGAAGCTTATATGACTCAATTGATAGCTCTTTATAGAAGCGTGATGAAGTAGCCTCTTTAGAAGAGTTAGCTTTAGTAAGGAGCCATCGATATGGAAATTAGACTTGTCGTTTTTTTAGTCGTTTTTGCGGTTATGGCCGTATTGGAATTGTTGATTCCGAAGCGCCCTCGTGCTGTGTCTAAATCTAGGCGATGGGTCTCTAATATTTCATTAGTTATCTTAAATACCATTTGTCTTAAATTTTTATTTCCTGCAGGATCTGTTGGTTTTTCATTATTTGCATCAGAAAAAGGGTGGGGATTGTTGAATCAGTCATTTGTAGGATCTTTTTTTGAGCAATTTATGTCTGGCAGGGCAATTGATATTTCTATATTTATTTTTGGTGTTGTTTTGTTAGATATGGCTATTTATTGGCAACATTTACTGTTTCATAAAGTTCCTATTTTATGGCGATTACATAGAGTTCATCATGCGGATTTAGATTTAGATGTTACGTCGGGAACTCGATTTCATATTATCGAGATGGTTTTGTCTATGGGCATTAAATGGATGATTGTTGTGTGTTTAGGGTTGCCAGTATTAAGCGTTATTGTATTTGAAATTATATTAAATGGAATGGCAATGTTTAATCATAGTAATGTTCGATTTAACATTGGCTTAGATAGATTTTTGAGATTATTTGTTGTTACGCCTGATATGCATCGTATTCATCATTCGGTGAAGCGAAAAGAAGCAGATAGTAACTATGGGTTTAATTTGTCTATTTGGGATAGGGTGTTTGGGTCGTATACAGAAAATGCCGAAGGTGGGGATGGGAAACTTGTTCTAGGTGAGCCGTCTTCTTTTGGCGTGAAACGACAGTCAGTATTTTGGATGTTAGGGTATCCTTTTAGGTAGCGATTTTAATTTATAGAGTTAAGTGGTTTAATTGATTTCAATTCGTTTTTATTTTTCTGATACGAAATTTTGTTCATAATGTGGCTATATAAGTATATAGATAAAAATTAGAATGGATATGTTTGTACTTGGCTTAAAAGGGAAACTTTCTATTTCTTATATACTCTAAAGGCAGACCTCTAAGGTACGAAAGAACGAGATAGCTTATCCCTTTTTCATAGGAGCAGACCATTTTTTTCATAAACATTCTGTAGTCTTTTGGATTGAAATTCTCATTTACTTTCGTGTTTTTGGTTGTTGGAAGAGGCTGAGAATTTCTAATTCTAAAAAAATTGATAACATCCGTGTTTCCTAGAGTGTTCATTGTAGCCGTATGTAAGCGATGAACGTCGGTGAATCTAGAAAGAATGGGATGTTCCGTTAAGTAGGGCTTAAATAGCTTGGAAAAGGTAACTGTTGTATAGGGGCATAAGTTAAAATCTGATTTTGGTTCTTTTTTTATTTTTTTCATAAGTATAGATATTATTTGTTCAGAGAGATTTTTGTTTTTGGAAAAAAGAGATAGGTATTCGTTTATATCAATCTTTTTGATTAGTTCGTCTATATTAGATTTAGAAATTCGGTCGATTTCATCTTCAAATAGATGAATAGTTATTTCATTAAGTGGAATGTTCTTTAGAATGGGAGTTATATAATGGTGTTTGGATATCTCTGGTATATTAGATTCAGAAATTCGGTCGATTGCATATTTGAATAGATGACAGGTTGTTTCATTAATGGGAATGTTCTTTAGAATGGAAGTTATATAATGGGGTTTGTATGTGTCTGGTATATTAGATTTAGAAATTCGGTCGATTGCACATTCGAATAGATGAATGGTTATTTCATTAATGGGAACGTTTTCTAAAACGCAAGTTATATAAAAGGGCTTGGATGCGTCTGGTAAATTAGATTTAGAAATTTGGTCGATTTTATATTCGAATAGATGAATAGTTGTTTCATTAAGTGGACGGTTCTTTAGAATGGATTCTACTAAAATGGGTTTCTGCTTGTCTGGTAAATTAGATTTAGAAATTCGGTCGATTTCATATTCAAATAGATGAATAGTTATTTTATTAAGTGGAAGTTTATTTAGAAGGGAATTTATTAAAAAGGGTTTATCTAGGTCTGGTATATTAGATTTAGAGATTTGCTCGATTCCATTTTCGAATAGATGAATGGTTGTTTCATTAAGTGGAAGATTTTTTAGAAGGGAATTTATTAAAGGGGGTTTGTCTAGGTCTGGTATATTAGATTTAATAATTAGATTACTTAGTATAAGTGCTAAATGTATCTGATTGGATAAAGCTTCGAGGTGAATGGTAAAGCCGGATAGTGATAAGGAAATTATTTTTTTCATGTGAAGCTCCATTTTTAAGATGCGTTCTATTAGTCAATAAGTTATAGGATTGTTTTATTTTTATTTCATTTTTTCGTCTTAATAACATGTTTATATTCTGTTTATTTTATATATTTATACTATTATTCTAGGTTTTGCAATTTTATATGAATTTTATTTTTTAGAAATGTAGGTTGAATTGTTTTTATATTTAATAGAACTATCTTTCTATTTAGAAGATGTTGTTTGCTTAACTTTGTATGTTAAAAATTAACCCGTCCTTTAATAATTAATCCAGTAATATCATAAGAGTTTTTAATTGTATTAACGGCGTCCTGTTTGTCCGTAATTTTCTTGATATATCCTTCTCCAGTAATTACAAAATTTTCTGCATGAGGGATTTCAGGAAGCGGGATATTTATATTGATTTTTAAACTCCCCGTTTGAATGCTATTATCGACTTTAACAACGCTTAGCTCAATATCGTCACCTTCTCCTTGGATAGACGTCGATTGTTGTAACCTATTGAGGTTTTCTCCCCAGTTATCAACACGGGTATATGATGCAACTATTTCGTAATTAACATCAGGTTTATAGCTATAATTTAGCTTTGTGTTTAACGAATACCCTTCTTGGCTGTTTGTTAATGTTAATGCGTAGTCACTTGATAAGGTTAACCCTTCGATTGGTTTAAGAGAGAGCCCAAGTGTTCCAGATTTTTGAGTGAAATGAGACGTGTTTTCTACATTAATTGTGGGGATAGAAACTTGATCAATAATTGAATAGACGCCTGTACCGGTAATGCTTGCAAAACTTAATGGAGTAAACGTTGCTGATACAGAATATTTGTTACTTGTTCGTTCAAGATAACTTTTAAAGACATCTCCGTTGCTTTCGTTTCTTGCTGTAACGATATCTCCGTATGCGATGTCTAGTTCCGGAGAAATATATTGGGACATGCTGGTGTCAGAATAACTAGCGGATGTTCTTAACATTTTAAACGGGCTGTATCCCGTTGAAATGCTGAAGTTGATGTCATCTCTAAAGGTTGTTTCTGGTGATACAGAGCTAATATTTCGTGAGTGATGGACGTTATCACTTGTTACATTCGCATTGAAATTTAAGAGTCCAAAAGGCTTGAATTGGATTGATGCTGTCCGACCTGTTTTCCAGCTATTATCAATTGATATAGTGTTTGAATTACCTGATTGGACATTTGAAGAATTGATTTTTTCTTCAATTGCTTCGGATAACATAAACTTATATGTTCCTAAGTTTAAATTGAACAGATCGAAGATGGGTACCGTAATATTACCTGGGTTGAATGAAAATTTTTGGTTTTTATTGTAGAAAGGTGTTTCTCGGACCGTTAGATTTTGAGTACCTGTTTTTGCTACGGATGAAGCAATATTTTCTTCATATCGTCTACTTTCGGAGAGTTCGTAGGTAAACATATCTAAGAATTGGACTTTTGGAATAATTGAAACACCGGAGCTATATGATTCAAAAAATCGCGATGATGCATTTGAAGATGTCGTGGATGTAACGACTGTACTATCCATTTGGCTGGTTGATCGTTGGTAAAGAAATGGTTTAAATTTTATGCCCGGAAATGGCTCTACATTGTTCAGGCTAAAGTTCGTTCGTTCGTTGGTTGTTTGTCGTTCATCATTGCTGTCTAATGTCTCTCCATCTGTTTGAAAGTATTTCATCGTGACGTTTCTGAAATTACTTAAGAACAGCGTGTCTTGAGGCATTCCCATATAGGTCGCAAATAAATAAGGTGAAAAACTTCCAATAGAATACTTGTTACTACGGTCAGTTTTTCCTTTTTGATTTAATAACGGACTGACTGCTTCTTTTTGTGTATTTGAGTAGGAAAGACGGATCCACTGGAATGGAGTATATGACATTGATGATAAGTAATTATACACTTCATTTATATTTGCAGTTCCCTGTCCTTCGCTTAACGTATTTATAGATAATTTGGAGTATGCAAACGATCCGTTAAAATTTTTGAATGGTTTCCATCGTGAATCTAAACCAAATTGGTTTTGAATTTTGTGTCCAGTTGTATCATTTTTTTTGTTTTGCCTATTTTCATTTTCTAGGGAATAAGAAGGTATAAATTTAAAGTCGCCTAAGAAACCTACTTCATCTAAGTTTAAATTCCCGTCCCACTTCAACGAACTGGTATCTGTAATAACGGAATTAATTTTTTCTACATAGTCTGTTTCCGAATTAGATAGGCCAAGAGAAATTTTAGAACTGTAATTGTGGTCACCAACTTCTAATCCTGCTTTATAGGACATCGTTTTGTCATCTATGGAGTATTGATTGTTGGCTGTTGTGGTTCCGCCGACGGGGGGTTGTTCGTTTTTTATAAAGCTAAAATCTTGATTCGTTTTAAGCCACCCCTCATAAAAATCATATTTACTTGAAGCAGATAGCTCGTCCCTATTTTGAAAGATATCGTTTACTCCTGAAGACCCTTTGTTAATCTCTTCACGTCGATATTTTGCTGAGATTGTTCCTTCGTCTGTTGGGCTCCATGTCCCGTCTGTACTAAATTGAAATGAACCAGAGCTTTCATTAATTGGAGATAGCGGGTTAAATCCTTTATCTATAGATGAAATATTAGCGGCTAATGTTAAATTTTTGGTTACGTAATTACCTCCAATTTTAATCGCTGGTATAAAATTGTCTTGGTTCGAAAGAACGGCATTTCCTGAGTTGTCGTAGTATTCATAGTTAACAAGGATTACATCTTCTGGTTGGGGCGTTTGGTTTCGAAATGTAACAGTTCCAAGAACATAGTTCATGAAATAGTTAGAGTCTTTCGTCTGTACAATTCCGTTTAAGTAGACTGTTTCGGAGTCTTCCACTAAATTTGCTTTTCCTAAAAAGTAAGGGGTGTTATCCGTACCGGTTCCTTGTGTTTCGAATTCGCTATCAAGCCGAGGCCTTGAGAAATTATTACTCGCAGCTGTCAATTCTCCAAATACAGTTACTCCTTCGATTAGTTTTGCGGATGCCGATAGTCCTACTGTTGTTTGGTTAACACTTCCTTGGTCAGGGCTAAATTCCGGTGTGTAATTGTATACAATCGTAATTCTGTCTCTACTATCAGGGTATGTTGTTAATTGAGAAGCTGTATTGTCTGCGACTGTTAAGAAATAAAGCTCAATTGCTTGTCCATTTGTCCCATAATTGACGGAAAATTCTTCATCCTTATCTAATCGAATAGTTTGTCCTCCCGTGAATAAATCAATGTATAAAACACCGTTGTTTTGGACAGGCGTACTTGAAAGAATAAACTGCTCTCCATCTATATAAGGGTTCGCTTCTGATGTACCTACACCATCTTTTCCTTGGAAGATATATGAGTTTTTGAAACTTCTATTGTATGAGTATTTAATTTGTACGGACTGTTCGTCACCTGTGGGATTTGTTAGAGCGAGTTCTCCAGTATACGGATTAATTATTGTTAGGTTGTCTGTAGATACGGATTCTCCGTCGATAATCAATGACATGTTTTCCGAAGGTAAAAGAGGAAAATGAGCTAGATATATTTTTCCGTTATTTGTGACGGTATAGTTTTCTGATGGAGAAATTAGTATTAGTTCTTCTCCCAACGGGTTTGCCGTTTCTTGCAAGTAGGTCATACTCACGTGGAGAGGCGATTCTGTTGATTTTGGAGCTGTTAACGTTGACTTTATGGCTTCATAACTAGCTAGGATAAGAGATGGGTATTGTATGGGAAATTTAAATGTAATTTTTCCTTCGTTATGGTCCAAATTATAGTCTCGTCCAGGCTCTAGTTTTTCACCACCAACGTTTATCGATTCGCTGCCATTTACAATAAATTTGTTTTTAAGGAGATAAGGCCCTGTTGAGTCCGTTCCTATTAGGGATTCAGAAAATAGTGTCGTTTTGTAATATTGGTATGAAATAGTTAGTTCATCTGTTTCCCTAAATGGGACGTCTCTAAAATGAACTTTTCCTTTGGCTGTTTTTAGATAGTATTTATTTCTGGGCAATTGCGTACCATTTAGTAAAATTGTCACAGAGCCAAGTAAAATATTTTTATTATTAAGTTGAATCATCCCAAATGGGGTTGTTTTTTTAACGACTGGCTGAATGTTTTTACTTGAGGATATATTTTCAGTCGTCATATTTTTTGTACTTGTATCGGGTGAAGAAAGGTCCTTTACAAGGCGGTTGAATGGGGCAATTTTTTCTGTTCGAGAAAGTGTTTGTTTTACGTATTTTGATTTAGTTTGCTCTTGATATTCGACTTCTAAACCGGTAAAGCTTTTTCTAGAGAGAATAGGGATGAAATCTTCAATAGGATTCGTGTATTCATAGATAATCTTGATTTGGTCATTGATGGTTTTATTTTCTTTGAATTTAACACTTCCTTCAAAATAATTTATGGTAAACGTATCAGAACTTTGTTTAACGTTGTTTACAAAAACATGCACAGAGTCTTCGAGAACAAACTTATTTCCTAATTTATAAAGGTTTCCTCCGTTTCCTTGTGACAAGTATTCTTTGGGATCGGATCTTAATTTACCTGTTGCAAACTTTGCTTTCCACTTTTCGTCTTCGTGACGAAAGCGAATACCATTTAATGCTTTCGTCGTGTTGATGAAACTTCCAGTATTCCATTCTGTATTAAAATGGAAAATGGTTAAATCTGATTTTTCCCATTCTATTTTAATATCATATTTACCTGGGAAATCAGGTTCTTGTTCGATGTCGTAATAAAGCTTTAATCCGTTATCTAACTCTCCCTTGATTTCAAATTTTAGGCGAGGGTCGATTTTCGGGTCACCGACAAGGACGTCTCTTGGTAATTTGTTATATATGGGGTCTCGACGAATTGCTTCCCACCGTTCATCGTTCGTTGATTTTGGGCTGTAGTCTCGACCACTATATTTAATTTCTGCAAACCCATCAATTTCGATATCAACTGTATTTTTTTTAGGAGGAAACATGTAGGTTGTTTTTTCAGGAACTAAAAATAGGTCCGGGTTAAAGTCGTAATGTAAATCATTCACAGATTGTATATCTTGGTTGTCGTCATATATTTCATATGTCGGTACTACGTTATTAGTTGTGGATTCTAATGCATTAATTGAAGGCGAACTATTTATTTCATCAATGGAAAGAATCTTATTTTGACTTGCAGATGCATTCCCATTATTTTTGGTATCTATCGTCGATTCGGATTCTATTTTTTCGATTCCTTTATTGATTTTTTCAGGGGGAATGGGAATAGGGCCTGCATAGGGTGTCACACTGCTTGCTTGGACCCAAAGTGTTTCGTCGTTGTGTTGAAGTCGGTAATACTTATCTTTATATTGATATATTTCTAATACGCTGTCTTTTTCTACTTCATACAGAGTCGTAGATAGAGGGCTCGCTTCCTTTTTAATAGGTGTTTGCGAAGCGATGACACTCACAAAATGGAGGTTTTCTCCGAACATTAATGTGTGGCAATAGAAAAAGATTAAAAAAGATAAAAATTTTGTTTTTTTGTTCATATATAGTGCTTATATTTTCTACGGTAGAATTAACATTGCATCCCCAAAACTATAAAATCTGTAGTCATTTTCGATAGCAATTTTATAAGCTTTCATTAATAAGTCATAACCAGTCATTGCGGACACTAGGCACATTAGTGTGGATTTCGGGAGATGGAAATTAGTAATTAATCCGTCGCAAGACTGAATTGTATCTTCTGGTTTAATAAATATAGATGTGTCTTTTGAGGCGGGATGAAATGATTGACTAGAATAACTAGATTCTAATGCGCGAATTACTGTCGTCCCTACAGCAATTATTCGCTGACCATTTTTTTTGGCAGCGTTTAAATTAGTCGCTGTTTTTGTGCTGATTTCTATAGATTCTTTGTGCATAATATGATCATTTATATTGTCTTCTTTTATAGGTAAAAAAGTACCCATTCCCACGTGAAGGGTAATTTCTTCAGTGCCTATACCCATATTATCTAAGGTTCTAATCAATTTATTTGAAAAGTGTCGTCCAGCCGTTGGCGCAGCAACAGCGCCATCATGTTTTGCGAACACATTTTGATAATCATCACTATACTTTTTTGCTTTAGAAAAATCTTTATCTTCTATATAAGGAGGCAATGGAATATTTCCTATCTCAGAGAGTAATGTTTGTATTGGTATGGATGTTTTGAAAGTTAATGAATGAGTGTTTCCTTCAATATTTTTTTCTGTAATTTCAGCTAAAATTGGTGTCGTTGATGATTGTGGCGTTCCGCAGTTTAAAACATCACCTTGCTTAACCCGTTTACTTGGTTTAATCATCACTTGCCATGTATTAAATGTTAACTCTTTTAGTAAGAAAACCTCTAGTTTTGCACCTGTCGATTTGTGAGCAATAAGTCTTGCCGGGATGACTTTTGTATTATTTCTAACTAAAACATCAGATGGTGATAAAAAGGAAGGTAATTCGTTGAAGGTAGAATGCTCGATAGAGTTTTTACTTAAATGTATGACCATTAATTTGCTTGAATCACGAGTCTTTAAGGGATGTTGCGCGATAAATTTAGTCGGTAGCTCATAGTCAAATCTGTTTATATTGGTCAAAATTTTGTCTCCAAGTTGTTTCTATAAGGTATATCGTTCTATAGAGAATATCGTGAAACGTCAAAAAAAGGTAAGTCATCTTTTCATTTTGAGACCCGCTCATTTTTCGTTTAAATTATGCGTAAAAATAGTTGCCTTATGGTTAATATCGTTCTTTTAATCAATTTTCTTGCCCGAAGTTTATTATTTAGATATTATAGAATTATGTTTTCCAGATTTACAGAAAAAGCGATACAAACCATTATGTTGGCGCAAGAAGAAGCAAAAAAGTTTCACCATAGTTATGTTGGAACAGAACATATTCTTCTTGGAATATTCAATGAAGGAGATAACTTAGTAATAACAATATTAGTCGACCTCGGGTTTAATATTGACCAAGTAAAAAATGCAGTCGAAGAAAAATTAGAGTACGGAGGACTTACTTCCGAATATGGAAATATTCCATTTACTCAACAAGCAAAACAAGTATTATCAAGTGCGTGGGATGAAGCTCGAAAGCTTGGACATAATTACGTTAACGTGGAGCATTTGTTCCTTTCCGTTTTTAGAGACCCAGCGAGTATTGCAGCACGTGTATTAAGTGAAGTAGGAATTAATTTAGGTGATTTTAAAGAAAAACTTTTTAAATCATTAGGAAATAAAGTTACTGCGAAAGAACGTCCTCAAAATGCTGTCCCTACTCCAACTCTAGATTTATATGGAAGAGATTTAACATGGTTAGCTAGAGATCAAAAACTAGACCCGGTTGTTGGACGTAGTAAAGAGATAGAAAGAATTATTCAAATATTAAGTCGCCGCACAAAAAATAATCCAGTATTAACAGGGGAACCTGGTGTTGGAAAAACTGCGATTGTTGAGGGGCTTGCTCAAAAAATTATTAATGATGATGTTCCTTCGAAATTACTAGATAAACGTGTAATCACTCTTGATTTAGGTTTATTGGTAGCGGGCACAAAGTACCGTGGTGAGTTTGAAGATAGAGTTAAAAAGGTAATGGAAGAAGTTCGAAAAGCAAAAAATATCATTTTGTTTATTGATGAACTTCATACGATTATAGGAACAGGTGGCTCTGAAGGTAGTTTAGATGCGGCTAATTTATTTAAGCCTGCTCTTGCTCGTGGAGAGCTTCAATGTATTGGTGCAACAACAATAGATGAGTATAGAAAGCATATTGAAGGAGATGGCGCTTTAGAACGCCGTTTTCAGTCCTTACATGTTGATGAGCCTTCGAAAGAAGAAGCTCTTCAAATATTGAAGGGGATTAAAGAAAGATATGAAGACTTTCATCAAGTAACAATTACTGAAGATGCTCTTGAGGCAGCAGTTGAGCTTGCCTCCCGTTATATTACAGAACGATTTTTACCAGATAAAGCTGTTGATTTGATTGACGAGGCTGCCGCGAAAGTTATGTTAACCGCAACAAGTATTTCGAAAGAACTTAAAGAGCTTGTGGATGAGCGTGATGAGAAAGAAAAAGAACTTAGAACTGCAAATTTATCTAATGATAAAGAGCAAATCGATGTTTTGACGTCTAGATTAAAAACGGTAGGAAGTTTGATAAACGAATTCCCAGAATCTGAAATTAAAAAGTCTTCAAAAATTGTTAACGATGACACAATTCGTGACGTTGTTTCTGTTTGGACGGGTATTCCCGTTACTAAGATGTCTTCCGAAGAAACTGCTCGACTTCTAAAAATGGAAGAAGAGCTTAAGGAAAGAGTCGTTGGTCAAGATGATGCTATCGTAGCATTATGCCGTGCGGTCAAGCGATCGAAAGTTGGGTTAAAGGATCCTAATCGGCCAACTGGTTCGTTTTTATTCTTGGGGCCATCTGGAGTAGGTAAAACTGAATTGGCAAAAACGTTGGCAGATTATTTATTTGGGACTCCTGATGCGATGATTCGTGTGGATATGTCAGAATATATGGAGAAACATACGGTATCGAGATTAATTGGATCTCCTCCCGGATATGTTGGATACAATGAAGGTGGCCAATTAACAGAATCTGTAAAACGGAAACCTTATTCTGTTGTTTTATTTGACGAGTTGGAAAAAGCATCTCCGGATATCATCAATATATTACTTCAGATTTTAGAAGACGGACGACTAACGGATGCTAATGGAAAGACTATTAATTTTAAGAATACCATTATTATTATGACGTCTAATGTGGGTAGTAAGTTTATTCAAAAAGAAACGAGTTTTGGATTTAAGAAAAGTGAAGTTTCTCAGGTAGAGGCAGATTTTTCTTCATTAAAGCAAAAACTTGGAGATGAACTTAGACAAGCCTTTCGACCAGAATTTTTAAATCGAATCGATGATACTGTTATTTTTAAAATGTTAACAAAAGAGCATATTAAGAAAATATTAGGAATTATGCTTAAAGACGTTTTAAAGCGAATTACTGAAAAAGGTATTAATGTATCTATTACGGAAAAAGTTAAAGAATTTTTAGTTGAAAAAGGCTTTAATCAACGACAAGGTGCTCGTCCATTACGGCGTTCTATTCAGGAGCATTTTGAAGATAAGCTGGCAGATAAACTTCTTGAAATAGGATTGCTTACTGACGTTTCAGTAAAAGCAGATATTAAAGATGGTGCAGTTGTTTTTACATCACGTAAAAAACCAGCGAAGAAAAAAGTAGTTAAAAAGAAGTCCGAAGTAGTCGAAGCTTGACTAAGTCGGTAACTGTTTACACATGTAACAGTTGCTATGCCATTCACCCAACGTGGGCAGGAAAATGCTCTAAATGTGGTGAATGGAATTCTCTTTCAGAAACAGATAAGGCAGACGTCAAGTTTATGACTCCGACGTCTGCTGGTCAGATGAAAAAACCAATTTCAATTTCCCAGTTTAAAGAAGTCAAAGATAAACATATTCAAACGCTTATTCCTGAATTTGATCGATTGCTAGGCAAAGGGTTTGTTAAAGGGTCTGTAAATTTACTCGGAGGTGAGCCAGGTATAGGCAAGTCTACCTTGAGTTTGCAGATTGCTAAATCGTTTGCGATGCAAGGATACAAGGTTTTGTATGTTTCAGGTGAAGAATCTGCAAATCAGCTTTATGGTCGGGCAAAACGTCTCGATGCTATTTATGATTCATTATACTTATTAACAGAGACTAACTTATTAACTATTCTTCATTCTCTTAAAAACTTGGCTCCTGATATATTGATTATGGATTCAATTCAGGTGGTTTTTCACCCCTCCATCCAAGGAGTAGCCGGATCCGTGAATCAGGTTAGATATTGCGCTTCTGAGTTAACAACTTATTTGAAAGATAAAAACTGTATTGGCGTTTTGATAGGGCATGTAACTAAGGAAGGTTATTTAGCAGGACCTAAGGTTTTGGAGCATATGGTTGATGTCATCATGTATTTTGAAGGTGATAAAGACCAGAAATATCGGATTTTGAGGAGTTTTAAAAATAGGTACCATAGTACTCAAGATATTGGATTTTTTGAAATGACTCAAACAGGGTTAAAGGATGTCCCTAATCCGTCATCTGTTTTTGTCGATATGAATTTGGGCGATAACTCTGGGTCTGCAATTGCGGTTATATGTGATGGTGCTAGACCGATCCTTTTGGAAGTGCAGGCCTTGGTCGTTGATACAGGGTATGGAATGGCTAAGCGTACATTTTTGGGAGTTGATCCTCTTAGAGCTAATTTAATGGTAGCAACTCTGGAAAAACAGCTTCGGTTACGATTGGCAAATAAAGATATTATTTTAAATATTATTGGTGGAATGAAAGTTAAGGAACCGGCTCTTGATTTGGCAATGATAGCGGCAATTCTCTCTTCTTATTATGAAAAACCTATTCCTCCAAAAACAGTGTGTTTTGGAGAGGTTGGTTTAACGGGGGAGGTTCGACAGGTATCGAATACGTTAGAACGCATAAAAGAGGCGTCTAAATTCGAGTTCTCTTCTGTGTTTTTACCGGAGAAACGGGATATTAGAGAAGAAATAAATGGACAATTGTCCTTAAATTATGTAAAAAATATATCAGATTTTAACCAGTTTTTTGTCGATTAGTGTTTGAATTAAACTAAAGGTTTTTGAAATTATGTCTCAGTCATTGATTATTATTATTGATAAGCTTCGTAATGAAACCACGAGATGGGATGGTATCTTGGAGTTGAAACTACTTCAAGGAGATCATGTCGAAACTCTTATTCAGTATTTGAAGGACCCTGATTGGGTTGTTCGATGGTGCATTTCTGAAAAATTGGGAGATATACGGGATATTCGTGCATTGAATCCGTTATTTAATACCTTTGTAGATTCTGATTCCCATGTGAGGAAAAACTCGGCTAAAGCTATTTCTAAATTTGGTGTTAAAGCAGTTCCTAGGTTAGTCATTTATTTTTCTCACCCAAATGTTGATGTTCGTAAAAAAGTATTTAATATTTTGCTTGGCATCGGTAAGAAGGGGCTTCCTATTCTCGAGAGACATTTGATTGGGCACAATTGGGTAGTTGTTAGTCGTATTGTGGACCTGATATGGAGAATAGGTGGTGCTGAATCAGAGGAAGTGATTGTTCGTTCCCTTCAATTACCCGATGTTCGAAAGCAGTCTATAATTTTATTAGGTCAGATCAAAAGTAGACGTTCTGTTCTTTATTTGTTGAAGTTATTTGATAAGTTTGGATTGCGACGCGTTATTCTGCAATCATTTAGAGGAATTGGTGAAGATGTTTCTTACCCTTATTTGGTTAAAAGTTTATCTGCGAAGACGACTAAGATGCTTGTTAATGGAGAAACGGCCATTCTTAAAATAGGGAGGCCAATGCTTCCTTATTTGGTTCAAGGTCTTTCTAGGCCTAGTCTAAATCGAAAGAAAATAGTGGATTTGATTTCTAAAATTGGTCCGGAATCAGTCATGGCCGACATTCATTTATTATCAGAAAAAAGAAAGCCAGTAGCTTTGCTAACTAAGTCTTTGAGAGAACAGTTTCCTGAAGAAAAGAAAGGCTTTTTTGATTTCTTGAAAAAATAAAGTTTTCCGTTTTAAAATCTGATTTTTTTCATACCTATATTTTTATATTTGGTAATGAAAATAGCTAAATATTTTCAGAATGCTAGTCTATTTGTTTGATGGTACTATTTTCAAAGCTGGAAAATAGTCTTAAATAGGCTCTGGTTTGTCTTCTCGAATGAGTTGAACTAAATCCTTTGGAAGATCTTTTTCCATATATGTGTCTACATCTTTTAGTGAAACGGTTATCGTTGCTTTTTTTGATGTTTCAGATGGTGCTTCATACATATAATCGAGCATAATATTTTCAACAATTGAACGAAGGGCACGAGCTCCAACTTTCCGTTTCATCGCAATCTTAGCGATCAAATCAAGTGCTTTTTGTTCAAACTTTAATTTGATTCCGTCCATATTCATAAGCTTTTCAAATTGTTTTGTTACTGAATCTTGAGGGTCTACTAATATTTTAACAAGAGCCTTTTCGTCCAAGTCATGAAGAGGCGCTATTATTGGCAGTCGGCCGATCAGCTCAGGAATTATACCGAATTTAAGAAGATCTTCCGGTTGAACATGTTCAAAAATATTTGGCTTTTGTATTTTTTGTGCTTCTTGTTCTTTTGAAAAACCAATACGGCGTTTATTTAAACGTCGCTCAATGACGTCTTCCATTCCGTGGAATGCGCCTCCACAAATAAATAATATGTTAGATGTATCTAATACAGTGAATTCTTGTTGTGGGTTTTTTCTGCCACCTTTGGTTGGAATATTAACTTTTGTTCCTTCTAACATTTTTAAGAGAGCTTGTTGAACACCTTCCCCAGAAACATCTCTTGTAATGGATGCATTTTCAGATTTTCGGGTAATTTTGTCAATTTCATCTATATAGACAATTCCTTTTTCTGCCTTGCTTACGTCCATGTCGCAGATCTGCAGTAAACGAAATAACATGCCTTCGACATCTTCTCCGACATAACCAGCTTCTGTTAATGTCGTAGCGTCAGCGATTGTAAACGGAACATCTAAAAGTTTCGCAAGAGATCTTGCAAATAGTGTTTTTCCAGTACCGGTCGTTCCGATTAGTAATACGTTACTTTTTTGAAGTTCGGTATCTTTGTGAATAGATGATGTTGCATACAATCGTTTGAAATGATTGTATACAGCGACTGATATAATCAACTTGGCTCTATCTTGATCTATAATATGTTTATCAAGAAACTCTTTGACCTCTTTAGGCTTCGGTAATTTTGGAGGTTCTTCTGGTTTTGTTTCTTCTGTTTTTATATTTTCTGGTTTTAAGTCTTCTTCAACTATTTTTCCGCAGACTTGAACACACTCATCACAAATATGAACGTTCGGACCCACGACAAGACGGGTAACCATGTGTTGTGGCTTTGAGCAAAAAGAACATTTTAACGTTTCGTCACCAGAAGTTTTCATATTATTTTATTTCTTTTTTGAGTCTTTTTTCTTTTTCGACTCTTTTTCTTTTAATTTTTTTTCAAGTTCTTGAGTGGACGCAATTACTTCGTCAACAAGACCATATTTAACTGATTCATCAGCTTCTAAGAAGAAGTCTCTATCCGTATCGTTTTCAATTTTTTTCAACGGTTGCCCAGTATGATGAGCAAGAATGTCATTAAGTTTCGATTTTATTCTTAGGATTTCTTTTGTTTGAATTTCTATTTCAGTAGCTTGTCCTTGAGCGCCACCTAAAGGTTGGTGAATCATTACACGGGAATTAGGAAGAACGTATCTGTGACCGGCCTCTCCCGCTGCTAATAAAAGGGCTCCCATTGAAGCGGCTTGTCCAATGCATATTGTACTAACTTTTGCTTTGATGTATTGCATTGTGTCATATATTGCTAAACCAGCAGTTACAACGCCTCCAGGACTATTAATGTATATATAAATCTCACGGTCACTATCTTCAGCTTCTAAAAATAAAAGTTGAGCCACAACTAAGTTAGCTACGTTGTCATCGATGCCGCCTGTAATAAAAATGATTCGTTCTTTCAATAAGCGAGAAAAAATATCGTAAGATCGTTCGCCTCGTCCAGTTTGTTCTACTACCATAGGAATAAGTGTCATTTTTGGCTCCTTTTTAATTCAGTACTTTTGATTATCAGTGATCGTATTCTACCTAATTTTGTGAGGTTAAAACAGCCTTATCGATAAATACTCTTAATTAATTAAGGTATCTATCGATATTGGATGTAAATTAGATTCAGGATTCTTGTTTATTTGCTAATTTTTGCGTTCTTTTCCAGGAAGTCATAGACCATTTTTTGTCTGACAGAATCAGAAACAGCAGACTTATCTAATCGATTAAGATAATTTTCTGCATCTTCTTTTGATTTTATTTCTGGAACATTCCAAGATTCTACTTCTGAGATTAGGTTGTCATTTTCAACTGTGATTTTTTCTTCAGTTGCGATGTAATCCAAAATTAGTTTTACTCTGACTTTTTTCTCTGACGTGTCTTTTAGCTCTGCTTTAAAATCGTCAATTGATTTGTTAGACATTTTTAAAAAGCCTTCCATATTTGTACCTGATTGACTAAGTGTTGTCTCAAAGTACTTTATAGAATTATCTGTTTCGTTTTCGATCATTTTTTCTGGGATATCACTTTTCATATCTTTTAAGATTTCGTCCATGATATCTTGATGTAACTTTTCTTTTGCACCTTTTTCACTAGACTCTTCAAGGCGTTTTTTAGTTTCTTCAGTATAAAGCTTAGCTGACTCACCGTTTAATTTTTCTTTAACTAGTTCATCTGTTAATTCAGGATATGTTTTTTTCATTACTTCTTGAAAAGAAACAGCGAATTTTAGTTTTTTGCCGGCAACGTCAGTATTTTCAAAATCATCTGGGTAGCTAATGCTGAAGGAACAATCTTTTCCTTTTTTGTAGCCAATTAACTTTTCGTCGAATTCTGGTCCAAATGAAGCCATGCCAATTTTCAGTCCAAAATTACTTCGTGTCCATTGTGGGTATTCTTCGCCATCAATTGTCGTTTTAAGGTCGCATCTAACGATGTCGTCTGTTTCTGATGCTTTTTCAGATTCTTTGTAATCAGCGTAGTTTTCTAGCGCTTTATTGATTTCAGTTTGAACGTCTTCTTTAGTTACTTTCTTCGCAGTTGTTTTAACTTTGATGCCTTTATACTTTTTAACTTTTATTTCTGGCTCTACATCAACGTCGCAGGTAAATGAGATTGGTTCGTTTTCATTATATTCTTTAATGTTCACGTTTTTTGGGAAGTCGACAACTTTAAGGTCTAGTTCTTTAATTGCTTCTAAATAAGCGTCGTTAACAACATTTGTCATCGCCTCTTGGATTAGAACTTCTTTACCATATGCTTTTTCAAAAATTGATCGAGAAATTTTTCCTTTTCTAAATCCTTTAATTTTTGTTGTTTTAACAAGCTTAGTAAATGCTTTATCTGACTCAGCGTTTAGTTTTTCTATATCTTCTTCGATTTCTAATGTTACTGTGTAATTTGTTTTTTTATTTTTTAAAATTTTCATAATTTCACTCTTTTGTTGTAAAATGTTCCTAAATTAATAATTTAGGACCCCGGATGGGGATTTTTTGGAGCGGGATACCAGATTCGAACTGGCGACCTTCTGCTTGGCAAGCAGACGCTCTACCAACTGAGCTAATCCCGCCTAAAGTAAAGGATAATATATCATAAATGTTTAACGAATCTCAATCTTTGTTTGAAATAATAGTTTGTCCTAAGTGTAAACAGCGTTTTTCTAGTTCAGAAACCTCTTTTTTAGATTGTGTTTCCTGTGGCTTACGTTTCGATGTCGTTGATGGAATTCCTGTTTTAATTATGGAGAAAGCAACTTCTTTGTAATTGGATTGCACGGGTTTTGAAAAATACTTTTATTAATGGATTAGTATCTTCGTGTGCATTTTTATAAAACGTTAGCGCGTATGGTTTTATTCGTTCCGGGTTCATTTTCATTGTTTTAAATATTTCCATACTTAAATTTCCTTCTGTATCGAAAACATGAGTATTTATTTCCCATTCAGAAGCATGTCTTTGCTTTTTTGTATGCAGTTGGAAAGAATAATGTGCAAATTTTTCACCAAGTTTTTTATTTAGTTTTCTAAGTTTACTTTTTGTTAATTCTTTGTTTCCTTCTGTTTGTTCATATATGTCCATTGTTTTTATTTTGTTTAACACAAGCAATTCATCTACAACTCATGCTTGCCCTATTATACCAAGCATGAAATTCAAATTTGTCGTTGGTCTTATTAAAGTTTCTTCGGGCGATTCGTTGGTGTGAGAGAGTTTTTGCAATGTTTCTGTAACTCAGTCTTGGTCGTTTAATCGTAAACCGGTTGGTTGTTTTTGCTTCCAGTTGTTTATAGGAACTAAATGAGTTGTCGTTACATATGAGAAGGTTGAAAATTTTATTAATGAAATCGAAAATATAGTCCTTAAAATATTATATGGATGTTCTTATGAAGTAACGAGAGACCTTTCTTATTGTTTGTTTAGTTCGTTTTCTTTTGGAGCTGACGATGCTTATAACCAGTAGTTTTTAACTTGTATTGACTTTCGGGAATATTTTTAAAAATTCAAAATTTATCATTTATAATACATTTGTTTTTTAAGGGACAAAATATTAAAAATTTTACATATTTTTTTTAGTTACATTGGTACTATCTCTTTCTAAGAAACTTTATTCTATTCCTGTTCCTGTTCCTGTTCCTGAGTTGACCAATATAGGAGACTTATCGTCTAAATCTAAACTTTTCAGGTATTGGGTGTGAGTTTAGTTAAAAGCAGATACCTGAGCATTGGAAGAACCCTATTAAAGATGTGGATTAAATAAGAGCGGTTAATGTGAGTAATACGGTTTGTTAATATGACAAATAAGGGTCGTTATCTCTATCAATTAAACTAATAATTTCTTCGGATAACTTTAATGCAGTTGAGTTAATTGCTCGGTTAACAATTTCATTTGTATCAAGTGATATGGGGTTCATAACAATATCTGCAGGAAGTCGGACAGGGATATTTTTATAGATGTGGTCTGGATTTGTTTTTTGAACTTTTTCTTCTTTTATTTTTGAATAGTAGCTAAAGGACTGAATTTTTTGGTCATTAGCGGTTAGATAAATTGCAGCATTAATTGAAACTTTGATTTGAAATTCTCTAATGATTTCATCGTAGTAAAAACGACCTTGTACCCAGTTTTCTTGTCTTTTAGGAATATATTCGAGCACGCCTCGTTTTCTAAGTGTTCGTTCTTGATTTTTTAAGACTTCGCCAGTGATTTCACCTTCTATGTAATATTGAGAGTGCGAAATATCTTCGTTTAGCGAATCGATTGTAAATGTTAAAAAATCTGATTTTTTCATATCTAAATTGTTGTACAAATCTTGGTTGAATTCTTCGATAACGTTTGTGTCTTCGATCCGGAGACCTAAGTCTACGTTTGTACCATTCGTATTTCCGGTCAATGCTTCTGCAACCGCGTTTGCTACAGCTTCTGCGATGGCGTTGTTGGGATTTTTGAACGGGAGGAGAGAGATGGTTCGTTTTGCTTTTTGTTTCGCATTATTAAGGTATAAATTTGTACGCTTATAAGAATCTGAATAATTTTTTATGTTCGTGAAATTGGTAATTGCGAGTCGATATTTATCCTCATCCATATTTTTTAGACCTATCTGATATTGGATAGTTATATAGTTTCCAATTGCTATTTTTTGGCTGTCTTCCACGGTTTCTAGAGTGGCTTTCATATTAGGGATATGAATATCATTTAGTATGAAGGACTCGATCACGTTTACGAAATGGTCGAAATAGAAAATAGTAGATTCTGATGGATCGTTTTTTAGGGATTGGGAACCAATAAAAAGGGCCTTTTCTATAAGTTGTTCTCCGTCGGTTTGAACAAATTCTAGAATTTTCGGTTTGAGTTCGGGATCGTTTAGCCCTTCAACTAAGTCGTCTGCAGCATTTAGATAGTTTCCGGATTCATAATTTTTTTGAAGGGAATCGAATGCATTTGAGCAACTTAAAGTAAACGTAGATATGAGAGTGATTAGGGCTAATTTTAGAACAGAATGCGTCAATTTTGATTTCATAATTTGTTGGCGTGTATGATATCCTCTTTAATTGAAAATGAAAAGCTTTTACATAGAAAAAGACCTGGCATTTAACCAGCGAATTGAACCTAAACTTTTAAAGACATACACTCAGTCGTCTAGCGAATGCATTTGTAGTTTTTCAGGGCTCACAACCCTTAGTAAGACGTCTGATTCTTCGATTCCTGAGCCTCATGATGTTAAAACTTACGTTGAAGATGAATTGATGTTTAACTTTGTTGTTATGCAAG
This sequence comes from bacterium, assembly GCA_018698675.1. Classification (GTDB taxonomy): domain Bacteria; phylum Margulisbacteria; class Marinamargulisbacteria; order JABIPA01; family JABIPA01; genus JABIPA01. The sequence continues at coordinate 29,684 of JABIPA010000018.1, forward strand.
AGGGGCTCACGTGTTTGGAAGTAAGGCTTTTTCATCGATTACTCGTTTCTCAAATTGCGAATTACTTGGGTAAAGGATTTTTTCGACATTATACCCAAGTTTTTTATAATGATTTTCATTTATCAATGTCCAATGTTTATTTAGAAGAAGATACTAGTGTGATTTATATCGGTCTTTTTTTAAATGATCATCTTGATTTCAATATCATGGGTTTGGAAGGCTTTAATGTCGACCTTAAAGAGATGGGGTTAACTGTTATGCAAAAATTCATTCATGAAGTTAATCAGTTAATGGCTTAACTATGGATGCCTTAGCCATTGTTTGTTTTTTTACGTTCACTATCCATTTAACAGAGTCCTTGGCTTATGGGATGAGAATTTCCGCCGTTCGAACACGCCAGATTGCAATAGCTATGTCGTTTGTTACTTCTACATTATTAGTTTCTAGAATGTCCAACTTGGTTCAAGCCCCGATTTTAGGTGTCATGACAGACACTGCGATTTTGGGAGGAATGGAGACGGTAAAGCTATTAGAGCAGAAACTGAGGTTTGTTATCTTATCCGCTTGCGTTGGGACAGGACTAGGAATTATTTTAACTCCTTCGTTTATAAAATTATTTCAGGTAGCGATTCATCGATTTGCGAATCATGGATCGATGCTTAAATTAGTAGGGTATGCATTAAAACCGTCGTCATTATTTAAAATAATCAAGATGCTTGAACTTCCTAAGTTTTCGTTTTTTAAAATGTTATCGTTAAAAGGTATTCCGAAGACGTTTTTGTGGTTAAATGTAATTGTCACGGCCTTTTATACATTGGGTGTTTTATGTGCATTAATGGCGGGGGCGTATATGCCCGAGTATCGGTCTACCGCGATTCAATTATCTGGAATTGTTAATGGGGTTGCGACGATATTTATGACCTTATTTGTGGATCCTTCGGGTGCTCGAATTACGGATCAAGCCGTGCACGATAAAAGAGACCCGGTGGATGTTGAGCGAGTTGTTTTCTTTTTACAATTTGGAAAACTTGTGGGAACTGGAATTTTGGCGCAGCTTCTTTTTATTCCTCTAACTTCTTATGTTTTATGGGTAACTCAATGGCTTGCAGCATTAACAGGATAATTTTTAATGGCTGTTCAAAAGGATACTTTTTCATTAGACGATTATAAACTTCTTGTTGCGACCCTAAATAAGCATGCGGAAGCTTACTACGTTAATGATACCCCCACTATTTCCGATGAAGATTATGATGATTTGTATCGACAAGCTCTTTCTTTTGAAAAAATGAATCCACTTTTAGTCTTGCCAGAGTCACCGACGCATCGAGTAGGGGATAAACCTTTACCTGGCTTTAAGCCATTTTTACATTCAAGAAAAATGTATTCGTTAGGGAATGCATTTAATAGAGACGATATAGAAGATTTTGTTAAACGTGTTTATAAAGGGCTTAACAAATCGGTAGATCTCGATGCTGAGTCTGTTGATTTTGCCCTGCAACCTAAAATTGATGGACTTGCTGTTTCTTTGATTTATGAAAAGGGAGTTTTTGTACGAGGAGGGACTAGGGGGGATGGCCTTAAAGGAGAAGATGTTACTGATAATTTGAAAAAAATTCGTTCTATTCCATCTACCTTGAATCAGCCCGTGTCTATTGAGGTTCGGGGAGAAGTTTATTTAAAATTATCTGAATTTGAGTCGGTGAAGGGCGATTATGTGAACCCCAGGAATTTTGCGGCTGGAGCTCTTAGACAATTAGACGCTCGTGTTTCAGCTAGTAAAAACTTAGATTTTTTTGCTTACCAGAGTTTTAATGAATCTGTTGAAGGAGAGCTCCAGTCGATGAATGCTCTTTCCGAATTGGGCTTCGAAGTTATTCCTTTTATTCAATCAGCGGCAACTGTCGTCGATATTTTTACTTATTTTGAAGCGCTTGTTACTCAGAAAGATTCTTTCGATTTTGATATTGATGGGGCTGTTGCAAAGGTGGACCAGTTCTCCCTTCAGGATCGTCTCGGATACACGACAAAAATGCCTCGATGGGCAACATCATATAAGTATAAGTCGGAGGAAGTAGAGACAATCGTTAAAGATATTGTTTTTCAAGTCGGGAGGACGGGTGTTATTACGCCTGTTGCAGAGTTAGAGCCAGTAAAGGTTTCAGGAGCATTAGTGAGTCGAGCGACCTTGCATAATTTTGATGAGGTTCGAAAAAAAGAGGTGTCGATAGGGGATACGGTTTTGGTTCGACGAGCCGGGGAAGTTATTCCTGAAGTTATTCGGTCGATTGCTAAGAATGAGAATAGTAAAGATGTCGTTGTCCCTACCCACTGCCCTGTTTGTGATGGTGATGTTGTAAATTTAGAAGGTGAAGTTGCGTATAGGTGTGTTAATTATTCGTGCAAAGCGCAGTTGAAAGGGAGATTGAGGCATCTTGTTTCTAGGAAGGCTTTTGATATTCGTGGGTTTGGAGATGCTCTTTTAGACCAGTCCGTAGAACGAGGTTTAGTTTCGTCGTTGGCGGATCTTTTTTATTTAACACGTGAGAATTTGTATCAATTAGATAATATGGGCGAGAAGTCGGTGTCTAATCTTCTTCAATCTATACAAACGGCTAAAACTATTTCGTTTTCTCGATTTTTGTTTGGATTAGGGCTGCCTTTTGTCGGGACGCATGTTGCTGATGTTTTGGCTGCTCATTTTAAAAGCATGGATGGGTTAAGGTCTGCTTCTCAGGACGAGTTAATTTCTATATATGAAATTGGGGATAAAATTGCATCGTCGATTCATCGTTTTTTTTCGGATTCTGTATTTTTGGAAATGTTGGATAGGTTATTGGATTCTGGAATAGAGATTGTTTATGAAGAAGCATCTTCAGATGGAGTTTTTAGTGGGAAGTCTTTTTTATTTACAGGGGCTTTGACGTTGTTTTCTCGGATAGAAGCTCAAACTAAAGTGAAGAATTTAGGCGGTAAAATTGTTAGTTCTGTATCTAAGAATTTGGATGTTTTGGTTGTTGGTGAAAAACCTGGAAGTAAGCTGAAGAAGGCGATTAAGATTAATGACTCGTTGAAAGACGTAGCTCTTGATGTAACTGAGGAAGAGACATCCGAGGCCGATCGGTTAATTGAAATATTGACGGAAGAAGAGTTTTTGACGGCTAGTTATATTAGCTAAAAATTTTTTTTTCGATAGCACTTATATTTTCATTTTCTTTTATGACTAATTTCTCCCTAGGTATAATAAAAATAAGTTATTTAATGTATATAGCATAAGCCAGAATCTGCTGTATTTTCATGTATTTATTTTGTATAAAGTAAATATAAAAATTAACTAAGGTAGGTTGTTGTTGTTATGTATAAGATTTTGAGTTTGAAGGAAAATGTGAGGACTACTGAAGAAAGTGGCAGTTTAACGAGGTTTAAACCAAGTAGTCGGGACGAATCGACTGTATATGCGTTTGTTGAATCAATTGCAGGAAGTTGGTGTCCTCCTTTTATAACTCGTACGTTGGATGATCGTCAGATGTTTTTAGATATTCAACAGATGTACTTAGCTATGAATCTTCCTTTTAATCCAGGAGATAAAATTTCGGAAGAACATAGCCTATTGATTTCAACCTTACCGGAAAATGCGCTGTATTGTATTGCTTTTATGATAGGAAACGGATCTTTTGACGTTACGATACGACATCCGTTGGTAAGAGCTTTTTTGGAAGCACCGTCGAAAATGACTCCACGAGCTCCTTCCAGTAGATTAGAGAGTGCTTTAAGTGAGGCTGTGACTTTAGGGAAGATTGATCCGTTACAGACCGATGAATTCGGAATACATTTTTGTTTTTTATCTGATTTGGAAATTTCTAATTGAGATGAGTGCTTTTATTTATCTATTAATTACTTAATTTATAATTCGATCAAAAGTATCGATTTATGTGTAAAAAATGGGGTTTTATACAAATTGATGCACTTTTATTTGGGTATTAATAAGTATTTAGAAGCACAACATATATCCGAGAATTCCCGTAAATATTTTTTATTAGAATTGTGTGTTTTTGTTCTGGAATTTTATACTTTTATTTTGTATAAGTTCTTTAATAAATTAAAAGGGGATCTAAAAACATGTATAAAATTTTAAGTGTTAGGGGAAACTCTGTTTCAAGTGATGTTCAATTGATTAGTAGGTCGGAGCAGCCTGTATTCGCCTTTGTTGAATCTGTTTGCGGAACTTATTCTCCTTCGTTTGTTTCGAAATCTCTGGACCGAAGGCAATTAGAGTTAGACTGTAGGAAGCTATACTTGGATATGAATGTTCCAAGGAAAGATGACTATGAACTTCCGGAAGACCAGGTGATCTTAATAGGAAAACTAAAGTTAAAACATTTGGTTTCTATAGCAAAAATGATAGAGGTAGGGGATTTTGAGGTTAGTATGTATCATCCTTTGGTTAGGGCTTTTTTGGAAGCTCCGTCGAAGATGAGTCCGAAGCTTCCTTCTAGCTGTTTGCATCTGGCCTTATTTGGTGCTATTGAGAGTGGGAAAATTGAAAAATTACAAACAGATGTAATTGGAATTCATTTTTATTTCCCTAAAAAATCGAAATATATGTCGTAATGACCATTTTTTAGATGTTTGTGAAACTCGGGGGTAATATTATTTAGGAAGTTTGCGATACCGGGGGGAGAGGTGTCGTTTTTTTTGTTTTTAATTCTGATTTAAACGTTGAAAGTAATGCTTCAATCGGAGAAGAATGAGAAACTTTTAGCACGGTTAATGCGTTTTCTACGTAACTTGGCATTAATTCGACAATTTCTATTGGTGAAAGACCTACAACAAGTCTTGATAAAAACTCAATGATTTTTGAGTGTTCTGTGTCTACTTCACAATGCCATCTGCAATCTAGAATTATTTGTTTTTCTGGATCAATTTTGAATAGGATACTTAGTAAGTGTCCATTCTCTAGTTTCTTGGAGCTAAAGGCATCGAAGGGGAACGTTGTAATATCTAGTAGTTTGTTTGTTTCTGTTTGTGGCATAGTTTTTCTAATTTTTGTTTGGTTAATAAAATAGAAATACAGTATCTCAATATTTTTTTTTAATGTCACTTGATTTTGATGTTTTTATCTATAACGATTTGTCCTAGTAGTGACTCGTGTAATTGCCGGAGTGCTTTTTGTAGAGATTTTATTGTTTATCTGTTTCGATGCGGCTAAGAATTAAAAATAGGCGACTATTAACATAAAAATTAGATCTTCCGGCTTTTGCTTTATGTAATATACCACCTTGAACTAATTGTTCTAGATATTTGGTTGCAGTACCTCGAGATATACTTAAATCCTTTATTAAAAAGTCAATTTTTGTATAAGGATGTAAGAAAAGGTTATTAATGAGATCGTGACTATAAAATTTGTAATTATTTTTAATTTCGTGTTTGGTTTCAAGAAAAAGTTGTTTGATTTTTAGAATTATTAAAATTGTATCTTGGGCTGTTTCTTCTATTCCTTTTAGAATATATAAAATCCAACTTTCCCAATCATCTTTGTTTCGTACGTTTTGTAGACCTTCGTAATAAGCGGGTCTATTTTTGATAATATATCTACTCATATATAAGATAGGGATGTTAAGTAGATCTGTTATAACTAGATAAAGAATATTCAGTATTCGTCCTGTGCGGCCATTGCCATCATAAAAGGGGTGAATGCTTTCAAATTGGTAATGAATTACGGCTAATTTAACTAAAGGGTCTGTGTCGTCGGTAGATGAATTAATATAGGATTCTAAGTTTTTCATGTAGGTTTTAATTTGAACAGGATCTTGGGGTGGCGTGTATATATTTTTCCCTGTTTTATCGTTTATGAGCTTTGTACCAGGTAGCTTTCTAAATCCTGCGTCATTATTTTCAAGGATAGATTGAATTTGAAGGATATGCCTAATCGATAAAATATTGTGTTCAGATACTAGTTCAAATCCTTTTTTTAATGCTTTAGTGTAGTATTTAACTTCTTTTGCCGCTCCTGAACTTTTGTTTGTGACTATCGAATGTTTGTATAGTTCATCATGCGTGGTGATAATATTCTCTACAGCGGAACTGTCCTTTGCTTCTTGAAGAGAGAGCGTGTTGATTAAAATGTTTTGGTTCGGGATGCTTTCGGCGATGCCTTTTAATTCTGCTAAATAACGATGTGTGTTTGCAAGAGCTTTTAAAATAGGTTTCGTTTCTAAATCTTTTTCTGGAGGTAATGATTTTAGTTTAAATGGACTCATGTGCAAATTTTCCTTATATTTATACATGTTATATTAATGTGCTCAAAAAAACTATATTATTGTATATATTGTTTTTAATATGTATAAAATTTGACTTTTTTTGTATATATATTTCTAATATGCGCGGCAATACTTATTCTTTGTAAGACTATAAATTAAAGAAACTTAGACAGTACCGAGAAAAACAGATCAATTTCTTCTTTAGTATTTTTAATTCCAAGGGAAATACGTACGGCCGAATGAATTATTTCTTTGGGCAAATTTATTGCTTTTAAAACATGAGACGGTTCCAATGATCCTGTTGAACAAGCGCTTCCGGCAGATATAGCAATATTATTGATATCGAGATGCATAACCATATCTTCAGATAATATGTGTGGGAACGATATATTTAAAAAACCGGGAGCTCTACTATCACCGCCTAATAGATGATGGGGCTGTTTCACTTTTGATAGTTTTTGTAGAAAGTAAGTATCTAGTTCTCGAATATGGGTTTTAAACTCGTCCTTCGACTTACTTAATGTTTCAATTGATTCTTGAAAACAACGTATCCCTAATGTGTTTTGTGTTCCTGCTCTCATTCCAATCTCTTGAGGACCACCTTTTAGTTGAGGGAGGATCTTTGTTTTGTCTTTGATAAACAGAGCCCCTGTTCCTTTTGGAGCATAACATTTATGAGCAGACATACTTAATAAATCGATAGGTAGTTGTTTCATATCAAGGTCGATTTTTAAAAATGCTTGAACAGCATCTGTATGAAAAAGGATGTTTTTGGCCTGACAAATTGTTCCAATTTCATTTATCGGTTGAAGGGTGCCTATTTCGTTGTTAATGGTTTGAATAGAAACAAGTTTAGTATGTGGTTTTATCATTAATTCAAGTTGTGAGGTATCTACGATCCCGCTTGATGTAACAGGGATTTCTTCGACGTCTATTCCACATGTGGAAAGGTATGTTGCGGTTTGTCGAACAGAGGCGTGTTCTATTGCCGATATAAGAAGATGCGCCGGTTCGTTTTTTGTAATGTATGGTAGGAAAACGCCATGGAGGGCAAGTGTATTACTTTCGGTTCCTGAGCTGGTGAAAATAATAGAATCGTCGTCTACGTTTAGTGTTTTTGCCACTGTATATCGGGCGGCTTCTACGATTTCTCGAGCGTTTTGTCCGAATTGGTGTTGGCTAGAAGGGTTTCCGTATATTTTTGCCCATCCTTTAAGTTTGTTTAAGCTTGATTCAAGTACAGGGGTTGTTGCTGCGTTATCGAAATAAATGGGTTTCATTTCTTTTTTAGGGTTTTAATTCTAATTTTTTTAGGTGACGAAGGAGTAATTGAAAAAGTTGAATACGCACGTTAATTTGGCTGTTTAGCAAACTTTCTAAGTTTTGTTGAGTTTGAGCAAAAAAAACATCGTTGGTTAGCTGACTTTTCATGAACTCTTTTGTTTTTGACTTTGTTATTTCTCTAATTATGGGTTTTGTTCCAGAAAAATAGAGGTCGAAATAAACATGAATTTTTTCCATAAGATAAAAAATATCGGTAGATGGAGATTGAAATAATGATAAGACGTTAATCATGTGTCCGTTATGACTTTTAACTTTTAGATCCCTTGGAAAATATTGTTGAATATTGATGAATAAGGCATTTATTCCTTCGGCGGGAAGACAAGACATGATAATGAAAAAGATATCTCTATCTTGGGTTTTATTAAAAAAGGTTAGTAACTCATGTTTAGATTTTAATAGGGGAGCAATTTTTTTCTTTACATGAAGTAAAATTTCGTAGTCTGATGCGAGTTGGTCCCTGATTTTACATAATATAGTGATAGGGAGTGGATATTGTGATTGAGATACTTTAAATATTTTGTTTCTATAATAGTGAAAGTACCTTAAAAAGTTATCGTCTATTGCGCCGAATGTAAATTTATCCTGTACTTGGCTGTTCCAAGTAATAAGTACTGTTCCGTCTTTCTCTTTGTATTGCTTTAGGGCAGGAACAAAAATACCGTCTTTCATCGACATACCTGCAAGCATTAGGCATTGTAAATAGGTAATTAAATGCTCTGATTCAAAAAAGGTCTCTGAGTCAGAGAATGATTTGTTATTTTTTACAATTTCTTTTAAGTGATGAAACTCTGTAGAAAGAGGGCTAAAAAGGTGATTTATTTTATCTAAATGAATTGCCAGCGAACTTAACAGAGAGATTGATGCGGGAATTGATGATTTAGCCATGAGTTAGTTATTTGTCTTTCTTGATGTTTTTGCTTTTGAAAGGCTTGTTATACCGTAAGTAGATAGTAATTGATTGATGTCCATCGTTTGTAAATTCATTCCGCTGTTACCACTTAATGGAAGAGCGATTATTTTTTTGCCGGCTAGAACTTCTGCCATTTTGAGTTTGACCATTGTTTTTCCACCTTTTGCTGATAAGGCTTCGTTCATTTTTTTGATAGCTTCTGCTTCTGCTTTTCCTTCGAATAAAATTGCTTCCGCTTGTTTCGCTTGTTTTTGATAATAAGCATCTGCATTTATTTTAGCTTTTTCATATTCACCATCTACATGGGCTACCATTTTATTTACTTCGCCTTTAGCTTGCTCAATTTTACGAAGGTATTCTTGTTCTTTTGCATTACTAGCAGATTTGAATTGTTGGGTGTTCTGGTCTGCTATTTTTTTATCTTCAATTGCTTTTTGATATTCTGAATTGAACCGGTAATCCTTTGTTAATAACCTTTCTACGATTACGCCGTATTGCTCTAGCATTTCATTAAGGATCACTTTAGCTTCTTCTGATTTTTTTGACCGTTCTTCTGCAAGATAAAAATTTTCTGTTTCGAGTTCGCCAAAAATATCTCTTGGACGGCTTCTTGCTATGACTCTGATAATTTTTTCTCTTAGTTCTTTGTCGTTTTCTGCCACGTTTTGAAGGATGTATGGTGCTTTTTTAGGGTTGATTCTATAAGCAATGACGATATCCATAGATATATCGTTTCCATCAATGGTCTTGAATTGCAGGTCGTCACGCCCGTAATGGTCGCCTCTGTTTTCAACGACAGTCATTTCTATGTTTTGAAGCCTTGTGTCGAATGTATTCCATGCATTAACAAAGGGTAAAAAGTAAAATACTCGGCCAGGTTCTTTTATTTCCGTATCGACACCTCGTTCGGAGAAAATACTGATGAGTCGAGTTCTTACACCAACTTCTGTAGAATTTGTTTTGAAGAAACAGCCCGATAATGTAGAGACACATAAGAGAAGTGTTGAAAAAAGTATAAGTCTAGGGACTCTTTTTAAGGATGATTTGTTTTTGATTGGAGTCATGTGTTTATTCATTATGTTCATAATTATATTGTTTATTCGATGACCTTTAATACTTGGTTTAAATTAAGTGGATTAATCCCGTCTTTACCGTTAGTTGAAATAAAAATTACTTCGAGACCATCAAGTACTTCCGCCATTTTAAGGCCAACCATATTTGATGCCCCTTTTCCTATTAATGCTTGGTTTTTTAATTTTGCTTGTTTTGCTTCTGCATTTTTTACTAAAAGATTTGCTGCCGCTTTTTTCTTTCTTACATAAAGGTCTTTGTCTGCATTTTTGATCGTTACATATGAAAGGCCTTTTTCTAGCTCAATTTTTACCTGAGCTTCGCCTTCTTCGATGGTTTTATCGAGGAGAGCCTCTTCTGTCGCTGCTTTGCTTTCTGCAATGTTTTTAAAGACTAATTGATCTTTTAATTTTTTTTCTTCGATATTTCGTTGAATTTCTTCACTGTATCTAAAGTATCGGACGAGTACTTGGTCAACAATAAGTCCTTTTGACTTTAGTTCTTCATTTAGTTTCTCTTTTGCTAGAAGCATTTTCTCTACTCTTAAATGAGGATTATAAAATTCTTCAGTAGTTAATGTACCGAGTGTGTCTTTTAATACGGGCTCCGATTTTGGTTCGATCCCGTCATAAATAAAAAGATTACCCGGTCCGATAGTTTTTAGAACAAGGAGAGGATTTTGAATTTTGTATAAAATAGAGACATCAACATCAACAAAAAAGCCGTCTGAAGTTTGGATATGAGCCGGTTTTCCAGTGGTATACACGCTACGACTCTGATTTTTTTTCTCCCCAATTACACGAGATTCGCTATTTAAATCTAATACTTGAATATCTCGAGGAAAAATATGCATTTTCTCGAATCCAAAAGGCATGATGAAATGGAGACCTGCTGTATAAACGTTGTCTTGAATTCCGGGGTTTATTCCGATATTTATCTGTTTGATTCCGTATTCGTTTGGATTAACTTTAACTAAAAATGAAGCAGATAGTGAGAATACTATAAATAGAAAAGCAGCTATTCCTACTAGAACGGATGGGTTTTTGAGTGATTGAATTGATATTTTTTTTAATTTTTTTTCTGACATCAAATTGAATTTTAACATATTTAAGTATTAATTTTTAAATTGGACGATTTTACTTTTAAATTTGGTCGGTTATTTTTTGCATTTATTTGGGGTATGGTTTCTTTTGGTTAAATTATTTGCCTATAAATAAAGGAAAAAGAGGTTATGAGTGTTTAAACTAGTGGCTTTCGAAAAAGAAAAAGATGTCGTGTTTACTTTAGATGAGATGGCTTTATATAGTACTCCCGTTGAACACCGACTTAATATAGATTCGAATTTAATTGCCATTATTCGTGTGATTCTTTCTTTAACACAAATTATTTTTTGGATTAATCAATCGGCAACGGATGGAGCAAATAGGTTTATAAGCTTTATGGATACGCTTGTAGATGACGAGTTGTTAGATTTAGACAAGCATCCATCGGAGGCTTATTCCCCTATTAAAAACGCTCAAGATACGTTTCCCTTATATACTGATGGGGAGAGAAAAGATTTTTTGACTCAGGTACGGCTTGGGAAGAAAGAGGCTGTTTATGCCTACTTGGAACGATGTGAGGCCTTGATTTTTAGTAAGGCGAGCACAAATAAGAATACGGCATTACACTATGCGATGCTAAGTGGCGATTACCAGCTTGTGGATAACTTTAGTTTTAATTTTGGTTTAGAATCTGTGGAGAATATAAAAGGACAGACCCCCATTCAGTTGTTACGAGATAGTGTTAAACTTTCTGAATATAGGCACTTAAGCGAGTTACTGGCGTACGGACTTTGTATAGATAGGGCTATAAAAGATCCTCAACTTCCTCCTATTGTGATTTGCAGTACAAATGCTACGGGTAGAGATAGTCGGTTTGTGAAAAGTGATGAAAAGGCTTTGTTTGAAACCGTTTACCCTTATTACTTTGAACGTTCTTTCGAAAAGGGGATTGATGACTTACATAGTCTTTGTGACAGATCGAAACAAGAGGTTGGGTTTTTATTTTCTGATAATAAATGGTTTAACATGACAATGGAGTCTGCAAGTCGGTGTACGGAGGATAGCGTAGAATTCTTTTCTGTTTTACGAGATTTAGATTTGACCAATGTCAAAACTGATATGGTTCATGTACATATTCATCCCAAAGCCGCAGAAAAAAAAATGATAGAGCGTGCTTGTCGCACTTTTCCAAAAAAATTAGGAGAAGTGGTCGGAAAAGTTATTTCTGCATTACCTTCTTGTGAAGATATTCAGGTGTATTTGCATGAATTGAAACGGTTTTCTGGATTGAGACGGCCAATTCCTAAATTTATGATTGTTACGCCCCATGGCGTTACGGAAATAGTTTTGAATGCAAATAAAATTAATATTTCAAATTATGAGAATAAATTATTTGGCAATTCAGATGATATTGTTACCTTCATTGGTACACGAATGAATCGTAAAATGATTACGTCTATTTCTGACTGTATAGATTTTGTTAATCAGGTTGAAGGGTTAACATTGACGTTTACTTCTAGAAAATAGCATCAATGTTATCTGTAAATTATATGAGCAATTTGCTTAATCATCCAAAAGGTCTAATGTATTCGTTTGTCTAATTTTCATTTTTAAATCCGGGTATATTTGATAAATTTCTCTGTCTATTGATAATGTGTCCATTTGTGTTTCTCCTTTAATTTTCGAAATTCTTATTTTTGCTTGATTACACTTTTGCCCAACCCTAAAAACATCTAAACATCGATTTTTCTTGGTGTATTTATAATGACTAAAATTCTTAGATTATGCCTAGTTTTTGACTATATTCTCTTATCTTTATATAGAGATAAAAATTGTTAAGGGGGGAGTCTATTAAAAAACGTTTTAACAAATTGAAGTTAATGTATGAATGTGCTAATTCTTATGTTGATATGAATGATAGAAATATAAAATATAGGGTTGCCGGCGTTCTTTTCTTGGTCTTTATTTTGATTGGTTTTTCTGGATGTGAAAAACAAGCTGGTGTTCAAGTCTATACGGTAGCTAAGCCGGAAGTTCAACTTAAACTCCCTACTCAGTCAGATTTAACATGGACGAAGCCTTCATCATGGAAAGAGTTAGATGCTAGTGGGATGAGAATAGGTAGTTTTTCTATCGAAGGAACCAATTCTCAGCAAGCACAGGTATCGATTGTTAGACTTGCAGGATCTGCAGGTAGTTTACTGGCAAATGTTAATCGGTGGAGAGGGCAACTTCGACTGGAATCGATGTCGTCTGATGAATTGGGTTCTGTAGTTTCTGAGCGAAAAATAGGATCTGCGTCCGTTAATTTTGTTTCGTTGGAAAGTAAGGTTTCTTTGGCTCAGGATAATGTATTATCGAAAATGGTGGTTGCTATTATTCGAAAAGATTCAGGTTCTCTTTTTGTTAAGTTGATGGGGCCGTCAAAATTGGTAAGTGATAATGAAGTTACGTTTAATCAGTTTGTAGCGTCTATTAAACACAAATAGGCGTTTTTGTAGTGGTTGTGTGAGGGTATTATGTTAAATCAAATATTGTCTAAAGTTATGGTTCGGTTATCTTCTCTTAAAATAACAGTTGTTTGTTTGTTTTCACTTTTCGTTTTGGTTTTTGTTGGAACGTTGGCTCAGGTATCTTATGGTATTTACCAAACCCAACAGCGTTTTTTTCTTAGTGCTTTTGTTTGGTTTGATACGGGGCTTGGGTTTTCTATTCCGATAATGCCAGGAGCTGAGTTAATTGGCTCTATTATGATTATTAATTTAGTTGCAGCTATTTGGACTAGAAATTTATTAAGTGTAAAGAAACTCGGGCTCGGACTCATGCACGTTGGAATGATTCTTTTGTTGGTGGGTGCATGGATAACGAGCGCGGCTGGTATAGAAAGCCAAATGGCTATAAAAGAAGGTCAAACAGCGACATACTCAGAGTCTAGTCGGGTGAATGAGCTAGTTTTTGAGTCGTCTTTAAATGAGACTCAAAATAAAGAATATGTTATTTCTCAAGATTATTTAGAGAAAAATACATTGGTGGAAGATATTCAATTACCGTTCACAATTAAATTGTTAAAGGTTTGGCCAAATGCTTGGTTGAGACGAACATCTGATTTAGACAATTCGCAGGTAAAAGGATTAGGCCAATCTATTTCTGTTGCGCCAAAACCGTTGGCGACTCAAGATAATGAGTTGAATTTTTTCACAGTAAAAATTGAAATACTGAATAAAGAAGGTGGATCTGAAGGAATTTGGATTGTTTCGAGAGGCTTGGGCGCAAAGCAGACTGTTATTATCGACGACGTTTCTTATGATATGTCTATTCGGTCTGAGAGATATTATTATCCTTTTACTATTAAGTTGAAAGATTTTACGCATGATGTTTATCCAGGTACTCAAATTCCTAAGAATTTTTCGTCGTTAGTAGAATTAAATGATTCTGAAACTGGTGAAAACAGGGACGTTCTTGTTTATATGAATCATCCTTTAAGATATCGAGGCCATACATTTTTTCAGGCTAGCTATGGTGAAAATAATACATTATCAGTACTACAGGTTGTGAAAAATCCTGGATGGACGCTTCCTTACGCCTCTTGTTTGATGATTAGTTTTGGATTGTGCCTTCACTTTTTAATTAAGTTGGCAGCGTTTTCTAATCGGCAACGAAAGAAAGTAAAAGGATGATCATGAAAAGTTATATAACAAAACAGAATATAGTGAAGAGTACCTTTTTTATTGGTGTTATTTTGTGGGCGGTTCAAGGTCTTTTTGGCGCAGGTGTTCCTGAGACTGCGCGTATTTTTGGGCAGTTACCTATTCAAGCAAATGGACGAATAAAGCCTTTAGACTCTCTTGCTCGAGAAACTTTATTATATTTTAGTCATAAACAATCGACAGAGGTAAGCGGCAAGAAGATGTCCGCTTCCGAATGGTTGCTCAATGTTGTTTCAAATCCAGATATATCGGACAGCTATTCAGTTTTTAAAATTCAAGATGGGACGGTAAAAGACGCTTTTCACCTTGATGAAAAAGAAAGGTATTTTTCATTTAATGAACTAAAGCCGCATTATACTGTTCTTGAGAAACATTCTATTTCAATTGAAAAGCTCGATAAGTCTCAACAATCTTTGTTTCAGCAACATATTCTTACACTTTATGATCAGTTGAACCTGTATATGCGCTTGCAGAGCAGTTTGTATCCTTCAAATGTCGTTGAAAAGGGACCTTATTTGGATGAGCTGGGACAAATATTTGTTGATTACTCGTATTTATTGAATGGAAAACACGGAACTCCGGATTCTGCTCATCCCCAAAGCGGTGCACATGTGGATCATAGTGGGCACAATCATGGGCCTGGTGATGGGCATCATCATGCTGAAACAGCGGAACTTTCAGATGAAGATCGTAAAAATATGGATGGATGGAAAAAACTTTCATTTGTTGTGAATTCATCAAGATATTATGAACAAATGGCCGTTTTTAAAGTTTTTCCTCCGGAGAGGGAAGGCTCAAAACCAGGGAAAGAAAAATATTTGAATCAGTTAACAGATAATTGGGCGCCGTTGGCAACTTTGGTTACGCGGTCGGTGTTTACAGGTAAAGAGAACCCTGCCGTTCGTTTGTACGCGTCTTTTTTAGACAATGTGTATAAGAAAAATAATAGCAAGGCTATCGAGAGTGGAAAAGAATTACTTCTGTATTATGAAAACGAGGTACCAAAGGCTTATTCGAAGGCAAAAAATGAAGCCTTGTTTAACTGCCTACAAATATTTTACCGTTCGATGGTTTTGTTTTTATTGGCTGCTATAGGCATTGGCGCTTCGTGGTTAGTGAAAAACCAAATTGTTTTTTGGATTGGGCGTCAATTTGTAGTTGTTGCATTTGGACTTCAGGTTGTTGGGCAAGTTTTTCGTATGCTTATTCAAGGACGACCTCCTGTTACTAATTTATATTCGTCAGCTGTTTTTGTTGGATTAGTTGCTGTTTTATTGGGAATGATAATGGAACGGTTTTTTAAGAATAAACTTGGTCTTTTTGTTTCAGCGGTAATTGGGTTTATTACCTTAATTGTTGCGCATAACTTATCTATTCAAGGAGATACTCTTGAAATGATGCAAGCCGTTTTGGATTCGAATTTTTGGTTATCTACTCATGTTGTTACTATCGTTATTGGATATTCGGGTATGTTTTTAGCAGGGTTTTTGGGAATTGTCTTTATTTGTCGATACTTTTTTGGACGATCGTTTTCGGACGAGGATCAACGTGAACTTTATAAAATGGTGTATGGAATTGTTTGCTTTAATTTAGTCATGAACTTTGTTGGAACCGTTTTGGGGGGTATTTGGGCCGATCAGAGTTGGGGACGTTTTTGGGGTTGGGACCCTAAGGAAAACGGTGCTTTGTTAATAGTTATATGGAGTGCCTTAATGTTGCATGCGCGAATGGCCGGATTTTTTAAGGTTCGGGGATTTATGGTCGCTGCGGTATTTGGAAATATTGTAACTGCTATGTCTTGGTTTGGAGTGAATATGCTTGGAATTGGCTTACATAGTTACGGATTTATGGACAGCGCGTTTGTTTGGTTAATGTTATTTTGCATGGTTCAGGTGTTTTTTATGATTTTAGGTCTATTGCCTTCTAAATGGGTTACGCCTAAAATCAGGTGAGAAAAAATAATTAGCCAGGTAATAGTGTCATGGAATATATACATTTAGAATTTTTTAATTATCCAAGTTGTGATAAGTCAGGAACTTTAGCTAGAGAGTTAGAGGGTCTTTTGCCTGCAGTTATTTTTTTAAAAACCTGTCAACGATGTGAATTATATATTAGCAAGGAATTGTTGACGACTTCTCATACGTCGTTAATCGAAAAATATCTTGGAGAACATTCTGATAAAGTTCTCGCCGAGTATGATAGCGAGAAAATTATTAATCATTTATTTAATGTCGTATCGGGGCTTGCATCGCAAGTGGTGGGTGAAACAGAGATTCAAGGGCAAATTAAAGCGGCCTATTTGGTTTCTATAGACACAGGAAAAATAGACTCTTCTTTGCATAGACTTTTTCAAAAAGCTTTGTTTATTGGCAAAAAAGTTCGATCGGAAACTAGGTTGTCCGATGGCGGATTTAGCTATGCTGGGGCTGCTTTTAGGGCGATAAAAGAAAAATTTAGTGATTATTCAACTTTAAAAGTTGCTGTTTTTGGGGCGGGTTCTATTGCTCAAGAGTTTTCTTTAATCGCTAAGAAAAATGGATTACCTATTTCTGGCGTTTTTGTTAGAAATATTGAGAAGGCGGAAGATTCATTGAATGAATTGATTGATTGTCCGATATCTATTATTCAAGAAGGTCTTTTGTCTTTGAATCAATTTGATGTTTTAGTTTGTGCTACTGGCGCAGACGGATTTGTTGTTAAATCGAATCATGTTCATCATTTAGATTCTTTATTTTGTGTCGATTTTTCGTCTTCAGCTAATATTCAACCGTCTGTTGAGGATGTTCAAGGCGTAACTCTCGTGACGTTAGAAAATCTAGTGCAAAGAATCAATAGTGTGAGTAAAAATAGAGAGATGGCAATTTCTTCTGCTACTCAAATAGTTAATGCCGAATTTTCTTGTTTCTTAAAAGTTGAGTCGGCGAAGGTTTCTTCTTTGGTTCTTGCTTAATTCTTTTAGAATTTAGTTCTGATGCATTCTTTTTCCTCTTTTTTTTTAATAGATTTAATTGATTTTTATTTAATGTTTCACGTGAAACATTTTTTGATGATTTAATTGAAATTTTATTTTTTCTCTTTCGATAACTAAATAAATGGTTTTTCCATTAGTTATAAAATAAGGAAAAAGATCATGATATCAATGCCTAGTTTAGAATTCCAACTTGAGAAAAGCGGAAGTGTTTTAAAGGACATTATTTCTCTTTCAGAAGGGTATGAATGTTTGTCTGTACCCGCAATTCAAGGTGAGTCTATTTTATATTTGTTGAGAGGGATTAGTCATTGTCTCGACCATTTTTCTTGTGAAGCGTCTACGTGGACTGCTTCAGACTTCGGTAAAGCAAATATATTTTTGGATAAAATGAATACTCTGTTTGATAGTAGTGAAGAATCTTTCGTCACTGAAAATATTTCAAAAAATGAAAGTGGTTTGGGTTTGTCTGATGTAAGTAAACATGATAGTTCAAGACCATTATCGTTTTCAAATGAGTCACCGGATCTGGAACCGTTTATTATGCCTAGCCCTATCCCACGTAGAGGGGTTCCTTCATTTGATACATTGTTTTTGGACGCGGCATCAACTTCTAGCTCGCCTAAAATGGATATTGAAACATTGCTTGGGGCACTTAGAATAAATATTAATTCTATATCTCGATGTTTTTATTTGTATGAACAGTGTACGAGCGTGGAAGGTAGACACAAAACTGGAAATGTTTCTGATAAAAGCAATTCTTTTTTTAAACGGGTTCAGGGAAGCCCATTAAGCACAAAGGATTTTGGTAGAAAGTTAAAAAGTGACCGAAATTTTTTACGACATTTAGGAGTGGAAGCTGCCTCTGTTCCTTCTACGGGAAAGGGTGCTTCTTTTTCTATAGGTCATTATGACTCGTTTTTTAGAACAATTGGAGATAAATTGGTTCGTGAAGATCAACTTTCTTTTAAAACGTTTTTAAGAGATATTTTTACAGAGTATGAGAGTAACGCCTGCAATAGTTATGGGCTAGGATTTATAGACCCTTCTCAATATGATTTTTTAGCAAAGGTCGTCACTGTAAGCACGGACGGGGAGTACGAAAGTCTACGCGATTTAAAAAACAAAATAACATGTTTAAAAAACGAATATACTTCTAAATTTGGCCAAAATATATCTAATTTTGACTTAGTATATAATGAGAAAATTCTCGCTAAGACCAAAGATTTGATAGACCTTGAATTAACGGAAGCTGTCCTCGAGGAAGTACAGGAATCAATAGTAAGAGAAAATAAATTTTCATATTTATTTCCAAAGGTACATAAAATGCGACGTCCTCACTTTGCTTCTTTGTCTGGGGTCTGTTCAGAACAATCTTTGTTTGTTTCTAACAAGCTT
Source organism: bacterium (assembly GCA_018698675.1). Classification (GTDB taxonomy): domain Bacteria; phylum Margulisbacteria; class Marinamargulisbacteria; order JABIPA01; family JABIPA01; genus JABIPA01. The sequence goes on from JABIPA010000018.1 coordinate 48,382, forward strand.
CCTGATAAATTGTTTGATTTGGTTGCTAACCCGTTTTTTCATTCTATTTCCAATATTAATAAATACGTGGGCGATAAATGGGATGAGGATTTTATATCCTTATTGGTTAAGGAGCGATTGCCGATTGAAGTTTGTTGTGTTGATTCTTCTGATTTTAAACAATTACAGAGGCTGGACGGATACGACACTTTAATTGAGTTTAAATCTTTGCATAACGGGAGTGACAGATATTTAGCTACAAATATGGCAAAGGGTGAATCTAAGTTTATTGTACGTATTGACTTAGGAGAGAGCTATAAAATTCATACTATCGGGCAGATGCTTCTGTTTGAAACATATGTTAGCGTTTATGATGCTGAGTCGGTGCGAGATTCAGAATTGTTGTTTATTGAACCAAGTCTTCAGAATCCAGTTTTAGGGTCTTCTTTTTCTAGTGATCAAGACGCATCTTTTAAAACTGATGGATGTGAATTTGAAGGGCCATCGATCCTTAGTTCGAATTTTACATATCAAAAAGATGGCCTTGTGAATTCAATTATTTGCCATTTATATAAAGATGAATCAAATCAATTAATTGCAATACAAAAAGAATCTTTTGGGCGTGCTGAGAATGATCCTCTTGAGGAGGTAGCTTTGAATTATAGCAAACCTAAACTATCGAATTCAGTAGTGGCCGGAGTTCCGGTGATAGCGCGTCGATTGGATCCTAATTTACTTACGATAAAATCTAAGCCTATATCGGATGTATGGAGTGAGATTGTTAACCAATTTAAATGCATTTTAGATGAGTCTCTTGGTAGCTTATATCCGACTATTGATATATTAATTTTGGGCGGAGAAAAAGAAGTTTCAGGCTTAATGATTAGAAAAGATTATGGCGTATGTGTTTTAAATATAGGAAGGCCTAACTTTAATGCAAAGATATATAAATCTAAAAAAAATAATAAGATGATAATGTCTTGTAATATTTCCCCTAATTTTTTTGGAGACAGGGCAGGGTGTTTAGTTGAGGCTTTGATCCCTCTCAGGTTAAAATCGATTCTTTTGACAGGGACATCTGGTGCTTTAAAGTCTGATTTACCGATTGGAAGGGTTCTTTTACCGAAGACCATTTTGGATTCTGATTCTAATGATTTTCAGTTTCAAACGGATTTTTTTGGAAATTCTGATTTTATGGAATCGCTTTCTGAGGAGGTCAGGGCTAATTATTCAGAAACGGAGTTTAATATGGGGGTTGATTCTCCGATTGTAGAAAGCGAACGATTTATTGAAACGTTGGTAAAAAATGAGTTGGATATTTCTTCTGTTGATTGTGAAGCTCAGTTTATTTCAAGAGTTATAAAGGATAAAGGCATAAGGTTTTTTCCCTATTTCAGGGTGTCTGATAACCCTGTTAAAGGACAGTCTATTAGTAGAGGTGGGCATGCCGAGGTAGAAACTTTTAGTAGCCTTAAACGAAATAAGACGGAAGGGGATCTAAGTGCATATGCATCGGCAGGTTCACTTTTTCCGGTCGATAAAGAAAACTTTCTGCCTCAAACAGGAAGGTCAACGTCTCTACCTCCGACGCCCGTTAAGAAGGGTAAGGCAAAGGGGTTGTCTTTATCGGCATCGTCTTCTCCTGATAACAAAGGTAATCATGAATGGGTGCGTCCGCCTCTAAGTAATACGGCTGTTGTTACAGATTGGATATTGGCAAATGAATTAGGCTATAGATCAAATAATGAAGGTTAAGGGGATTAGTTATGCTTAATAAGCTGTTGTCGATTGCGGTTTTAGATGATTTGGCGAAGATGAGCGAAGATGTCTTTATGTTTAAAAAACTGACTGAAGATTCTAGAGAATTAAAGTGGATTCCTAAGAGGCAGTGGTCTTCTGAACAAATTGTGCATGTTTCGTTGACTCCGGAATTGTTAGATTATGTTTTAGAGACAGATTTTCATGCCAAGGTGTTACGACAAATTATAAAACTAGTTTCAAAAAATGAGACTGAGAGAGCGACTGATTTTTTAATTCGTCATCTTGAAACATCTGATGGTGAGGTTAAAATTTTGGCAGCGAATGCTTTGAAAAACAGATCCCTTTTAGATTGCCAAAAACTTAAGATTGAAAAATTCATATCAAAAAATATTACTAAAACTCAAAAAGATTATGTTTACGTAATAATGGATTTGCTTTCTAACTCATCCGTTTCGATAGAAGCAAGGGAAAATGTTTGGAGTAAATTTAAAAAACAATCGTTTTTGAACCAGACAATATTAGTCCACAACTCTGATTTATTTTTGAAAGAGACCTCGTTAACCGACTTTTTAGAGAAAATGACACTATCTAGGCATCCAGAAATTCGTGAAACCGCTGTTCGTAAGTTGGTTTCCTTAGATGGGTGGGATGTTCAAAATAGTGATACTGCGCGACGTTTAAAAAATGACGATGATGTTTTTGTTTCAGCCATCGCAACAGGCGTTCCATTAGATTCTCATGTAATTAACTGTAGATTAACAGAAGATATCGTTAAGGGAATTATTTATTGTTCCGCAATCGGAGATGCTATCGGCGCCCCTATCGAGTTTTTGAGTAGAGAAAAAATAATTGAGAAATATAAAACGCCAGTGGATACGTTCGATTTTTACCGAGATGATTTGGAATTAAGGACTGATCCTGGAAGTATTTCGGATGACACAGATATGGGGTTAAGAATTTTGGAAGCAAGTTTAGATTCTGGATGGATTGACCCTTCTCAAATTGGGGTGCATTTTTCAAGTGTAATAGGCGATATCGATAGTGGGGATATGCCAAATATAGGATACTCGGCAAATACATCGGCAGGGTTAAGGAAAATTGGTAGAGGCGCAAATTGGAGATTAGTTGGACGGCCCCTTACAAAAGGGTGCGGTGCAGCAATGAGAGCTTTTGCTATTCCTATTTTGTGCGATGAGCCATTTGATGATGTTGTTACTAAAGATGTATCTCGAATTACTCATAATAGTCTGGAGACTCTTGATTCGTCATTGGTAATAGTCAAGGTTATTCGATGGTTATCAAAATTGGATCGAGACTCTTTTGATAATGAGTCATTCCTGACAGTTCTTAGAGGCATATCTCTTAGAAGTGAAGAAATGAAGAAAGGGCTCTCTAATTTTTATGAAGCGTTGGACATGGATTTGGACGATGGATTAGCGAAAATAGGAACAGGAGGGAATGCTGTTGAGGCGGTTCCTGCCGCGTTATTATGTTTTTTTAAATACCCAACTGATTTTAAATCTTTGTTGCGTAGTGCAATTAATGTGACAGGAGATTCGGACAGTATCGCATGTATCGCTGGTGGTTTATTTGGAGCTTATAACGGGTATGATTCTATTGATAAACATTATATTGATAATTTAAAAAATAAAGCTCGCATAGAATCTATTATTAATCGCTTAACTATTAATGGATAGTGGCTTTTTTTTGTTGAATATTGAGTTATTTAACTAGGTATAATGAGAATAATTTATAGATAGCTATGTATAGTATGTAAGGGGATTAGTAAATTGGTGGGTTTGTATAAATTGATTGCGAATAAAATGGAATATACAGATTTTCCGGAACATGGTTTTGGATCAGGTCTTCTGATGCCAAAGAGCAGTAGATTCGGTACGCCAGAGAGACTGCGTGCCAAATGTGCAAATGAGGACGAGCCTTCTGTAACCCCTAGGGCCTCTCGAGTTCGACCTACACTTTTGCAACGTAGCCCCGTTTCTGTGGCTGATTCCAGTGTTTCGAAAAGCTCTGATAATTCGAGTCTTTCTTCTCAATCATCAATTGTAAATTTGGCGCCAGATGATGTTCAGTTTTTTTCTGTTAGAAGTCGTGATTCCGATTCAAAAAAATTGGAGGCTTGTCGACTTGCTTTCTCTAGCCAGTCTTATTATTTAAGAAAAAGTAATAGTAGGCATCCTCATATGGTGTTTCCTCTTTGGGATTCTGAGGACTGGACGAACTCTGAAAGGTTTGCGAATAAGTTGACCTCTTTTATGAAGCACTCATCTAGTCAAGAATTAGTAACCCAAATATTAGATATACTTAATTTAAGTATCGATACTTATTCTTCAAAATCTAACTTATTAAAAGTATTTTTATTCGATAGGTTGCTGAAAGATCATGATTTTACTGGCGAAAAAATAACTACTCAACTTAAAGTTCTTCATTCTTTAGAAAAAATGATACGAGTTAAAACTCCTTTTGATGATGATCAGGGCTTTTTGTATATTCACTTATTTAGGAAGAATGTATTTAACTGGTTGAATGAATTGAAAAATTCGCCTGATTTTGTTGAATATAAGAAAGAGAAAAATTGTCATCGGACTCAATTGATTTCTGTTTTTTCAGGACTAGCGGATAGGGATGGAGTTGCTAAAAAGAAAGACGTCTTCAGCCAATCTAAAAATTTAATTGAATTTATGAAATATAAGAATTTATCAGATGAAGAGAGAGAGTCGATTTTGTCTGGTATAAGAGGTGAAATGGCTGGAAAATATACCGCTCGAGATTTTTGTTCAACTACGGTTCATGATTTTTTGATTGAATCATGGGCTCTTTATAAAGAGAGGGGCTTTGATCAAGGCCGAGAGCAAGTTCTTTCTACAATATATTCGTTGGTGGTAGGAAACTTATTTGATATGAATTCAAGTTGGAATATAGATGGATTGACGTATTTTGCTACCGAAGAAATTAGAGACCTTATAATTGATATTATAGGCGGCGATTCATTCAATTTTTTAAATGATGAAATGGGTCTTGCAAATGGAGAAAGTAATGGTGGCGTAGCTCTTCACATAACGTTGGCGTTTATTCAGTGTACGGACCACGGTTCTAATTTGTTTCGAGCAGGAGAGTTAGACATTATTTTTAGGAGTTTATTATTTCCTAAGGACTATCATGAGGAGCCGTTAGATAACTTTTTAGATATTTTAAAACAGTATGTTGGGGATGGGGCTCTTGGTAGCCCTATTTCAGAGAGTTCTTCCATAATTAAATCGGCAAGAAAGGTGCTAACACCTAGGTATTCATCTAACTTCTCGTCTAAACATAATTATTTTTTAACTGAGCTACAGAATTTATAGTATAAATAGGTAGTTCGTTTTTTTTTGTTCCTCATTGAGTATTTTGAATCCAAATAACGCAAACTTCGAAACTAATCACCCTTGTTTTTTAACGCTAGATATTACTTACACTATCGAGGTATTCAATTACTACTAAAGAGGTATTGATTTTTATTCTGACAGTGGCGCAGAATGAGAGCTCAATAAACCTGAAGGAAGGGAACTGATTTGGAATGAGTGAATGTTTAGATACTAAAAAAATTAAAAGAGTTTATATTAACCCTTTTTTTAAATGTGTTTTTGGGATTGGTATTGTTTTGATGAGTGCAACGCATACATTTTCCGATGTTTCATTAGATACGTTGGTTTCGAAAGAGGTTTCTCAATATACGCTTAATGGACAAGTTGTAATTGAAGGAACGCCTATTCCGATTAAAAATGTGAGGGTTTCAATTGATACTATTGATAAAAGGTCGAATAAAAAAGGACATTTTTCATTTGATCTGAAGGAAGGCCTTTATAGACTAGATGTTTCTGCCAATGGGTATGAGACTAGGTCTGTTTCAGTTCGAGTGACCTCGAATATGTCCTTAGTTCTGCCCCTTTCATTATCAACCGTGATTACTGCAAAAAACCAAGATGTTTACGCAAATAGAGATAAAGAACGCTTATCATTTTATACGTTGGGAGCAGAAGCTGTTAAAACGGGATCCGAGAGTTTTTTATTTGCTGATACAGTAACTTCTCTTCAGATGTTACCAGGGGTTGTTAGTAATGGGTCGTTTGATGCATCCATGTATATTCGTGGAGGTGCCTCATATGAAGTTGGTGGCACGTTGGATGGTGTTCCTATTTACAGACCCTATTTTTGGCAGAATCGAATCTCGATTTTTAACCCTAAATTGGCAGAGACCGTAGATTTCTATCCTGGAGGGTATGGGGCAAAGAACGGGCAAAGTTTATCTGGAATAATAGATGTGAAAACGAAAGATGGAAGCTTTACGGAACCTTATTCTGAAATCGAATATAGTTTAACTGAAGTTAATTCTTATTTTACGCAGCCCATTGAAATTAACAAATCGACATGGATGGCTAGCTATCGACGTACCTATTACGATGTTTTCTCGCCATTGTTTATTTCAAGTTCGTCGGGTCCGGTTAGTATGCCGTATCTTCAGTCATTTCAGTCTAAGTATACGGATAAATTAGATGAGGTTACGACGTTTAGACTAGGGGCTTATTATTTTAATGAAGGGCTTGATTTACCGGTGGATACGTTTGGTGATGTGTCTTACGAAGGGCAAATGTTGATGAACAATACACGTGTTATGCTCGTTTCAGAATTAGATAGTGTTGTCGATGAATCATTGCATAATAATGCTGTGATGTCGTTGTATTGGTTGACGGGATATTATGAACAAACAGGTGACGATTTACCTATGAGACAAGAATGGAGTGACCCTTCATTTATTATTAGAGATGATGTGACTTGGACCGGTGCAAAAGATCATACAGTAGAATTTGGTGGGATTTTACATGTGACGGGTGTGAGTGAGTCTGGGACTTATTCTGTTCCTCAAAACCCATATGAACCAGAGTCTGTTACGACGAATGGGACGTTTGAGATGGAATTCCCAAGTACTGTGTTGGGGCTCTATGTTCAGGATAGTTGGGACATTCTCGATGATCATCAAATTCAATCGGGTGTCCGCGTAGATATATCAAAGATAGATGAATTTGATTTGAACATTGGAGTTCAACCACGCTTAAGTTGGAAGTGGACATTGGAACCGTCTTTATTGTTAAAAACCTACGTCGGAAAATATCAGCAACAGCCCTATCGTTCGAATCGAAATGTTCTTTCAGCGACAGACGTAGAAACTATTGTTGCAGATCTTGAAATGGAAGAATCTGTACATTATGGATTTGGGTTTGAGAAATATTTGAATGAACATCTATTATTAAAAGCGGAGGTTTTTTATAAAGATTATACTGGAATAGGTATTAATAGTGTCGATAATTATCCTGAACGATTGATGCTAAATGATGGGTTTGGACGAGCAAAAGGCTTCGAGTTTATGATTCAGCAGCTGTCAGGGGGCCCGATTGAAGGATGGTTGACCTATACGTATTCCAAGGCTGAACGGCATGATTTGGATGGGTGGTATTCTCCTGAATACGATGTGGAGCATTCTGTTAATTTATTTGGATCTTATAATTTATCTGAAACATCTAAGATTACACTGGTAACAAAGTGGAGCACGGGACGGCCATATACCCCTGTTTTGGGGCAGGAGATTAATGAGTCTGGGGATATTGAATACACAGAAGGAAATAGGCTTTCCAAACGATTTGAGGATTATTTTAGAGTAGACATTTGGTTCGAAAAAGATGGTGCAGACGTTGTTGTTCCAATCCCTTTTTTGCCATCAGAGCATAAATTTTTGGGGATTTTTCCTGTATATAAATTTAAAGGGAGTCAAAGGTTTGGGCTATACAATGCATTAAATAGTCAAAGTCCTACTGAGTATTTTTGGGATAAAGAAGAAAGATCGGATGGGTTTCAGGTCGATTACCCGAGGATGCCGGTAATTGGAACGACTATTCATCTGTGAGGCGGCAATTTTTGATATATAAAGGAGGCTTTTATGATTTTGGGATTATTTGAAAAAGGTGGAATGGTTATGTGGCCTTTGTTTGGGGTCGCCGTTGTTGCGTTTTATTTGATTGTGTATAAGTCAATTTTGCTTTTTAAATTGAACCTGGATAACAGGAAAGGTGTTGGGTTGTTGGATTTACGGGATTTATTACGTGAGCGAAACTTTGATGAAGCTGATGTTCTTTTGTCTATAGATACGGCTCAAAATCGAATTTTGAAGAAGGGGGTAAGTTATCTTAGAAAGGGGTTCCAGGACGAGACGATAAAAGATCGTTTGCAAATGATTTACGACGATGAAGTGGAGACGCTAGACAAGGGCATGTCTCTTATATTAGTTCTTGGAGAGATTATGCCGATGTTGGGATTGCTGGGAACTGTGTCAGGTATGATACAAGTATTTAAAGCAATAACTGCTTATGGAACGGGCGATGCTCAGGCGTTGGCCTCGGGCATTTCTGAAGCATTACTTACTACTGAAGTTGGTCTTGTATTGGCTATTCCTACGATGTTTTTTTATACGCTTTTGAATTCGAAAATTGAATCGCAGGCTAGTTTATTAAGACAATCTGGAGCCACTGTTGTTACTGTGAGTAGGGTTCTTCAGTCCAAAAATAAAATGTCTTCGTTACCGGAGGTCTAATCATGTTTGCTAATCATAGAAAAAAACGGTCTGCCAAACTAAGCATAGCTCCCTTGTTGGACATGATTTTTATTTTACTCATATTTTTTGTTGTTTCTACAACATTTAGTAAATTACCTGGAGTGAAAATTAATAAACCAGAGGCTAGACATGTTGAGTCTTTATCTCCCAATAACATTTTGATTGGAGTTACTGAAGACGGGCGTTATTTTATTAATGAAACGATGTACTCGTTGGACGAACTAAATAAAAAGGTAGCTCTTAAATTTTCTATGAATCCTAAGTTAAGTGTTGTCATAGTTGCTGATAAATTGTCGAAATTGAAGTATACGATAGCTATCATGGATATGAGTAAAGATATTGGAATTCTTGATATTTCTATTGCCGAAGAAAAGATAAAATGATTCGGATTGTCTCCTTGTTACTTTCGATTTTAATGACTCTAGGCATATTTTGGACGTTGTACGATGTTGAACGGATAGTATTGAATCAACCGTCAGCGCCTACTCACTTTTATAAATTGTATAAATTGAAACGAGTCACTTTAAAGAAAGAGAATAAGAAACGCCCTAAATCTGAACTAAAAAAAATTAAAAAAAAGGAATTTCAAGAGAAAATAAATCCTAAAACAGTTCCTCGTAATTTACCAAAGAAACAAATTTCTGAGTCTAAGCCGCTACACGAAATGAAAGATACTCAGGCTCTTAAGGATACATCATCAACTGAGTCTACTCATGACGGAGAGCCTTTGGACATTACGGAATTAGATCAAGAAGTTGTTATTACGGCTCGCTTAATACCTAAATATCCTGCGATTGCAAAAAAGGCTGGGAAAGAGGCGATGGTTCTTGTAGAAATTATCATTGATGAAAAAGGACATGTTCTTCATGCAGTTGTTGTTTATGTTAGTTTGAAAAATTATGGGTTTGAAGAGGCGGCTTTGAATGCTGCAAATCAGCTATTATTTGAACCCGTTGTTCAAGATGGACGTGCTATAAAAGTTAAAATAAATTATCCAATAAATTTTGTATTACTTGAGTAGGTTGATAACCGACTATATTTTGCTACGTTGTTTATGAATGGCTGACGTGTTATCTTTTTGGCACCTAACGTACAAGAATAAACGTGATAAGTTTAATTTTAACGAAATGTAGTTCGTTAATTATCTATTTAAATAGTGACCTGATTTTTAAACAGCCACCTAAACTTTCATTGATATTCTAATTTGATTAGATAGGGATTTTCAAAAAATTTACAATCCCGTAAACGAAAGGAATAAGGTGCTACACCTATGGAAACAAAAAATCAGGAATCTCAGGATTCTCAAGAAACTCAAGAAATACAAAAAAATCAAGATACTCAACCCGCTAAAGACTCTTTTGCGTCATTAGGACTATCTGACGTACTAATGGATGCTTTGAATAAAAAGAACTTCGAAAAAGCGACTCCAATTCAAGCGGCTTCTATACCAATTATATTACAATCTGATCGAGATATTATTGCTCAGGCTCAAACAGGAACAGGAAAAACGGCCGCATTTGGTTTACCAATGTTGGATAAATTAAATCCGGGAGCTTCCGATGTTCAAGCAATTATCGTTACACCAACTCGTGAACTTACGATGCAGGTTTCTCGTGAATTGACTGAATTAAAAGGCGCTAAAAGATTATCGATTGTACCAATTTATGGTGGGCAATCGATTGATTTGCAAAAACAACAACTAAGAAGAGGGAAAGACATTATTGTTGGAACTCCTGGACGTGTATTGGATCATCTTAAACAAAAAACATTTTCACTTTCTCAAGTTAAAATGTTAGTTCTTGATGAAGCGGACGAAATGTTGAACGGTGGTTTTATTGAAGACATCGAACTTCTTTTATCTAAAACGGGCGATGAGAAACAAATTTTATTATTTTCTGCTACTATGCCACATTCAGTATTGAGATTGGCTCAAACGTATATGGTTGACCCTCAAACTATCCAAGTTGAACGGTCTGCAACTAATGAATCTTTGACAGAACAATTCTTTTTGGAATGCGGAACCTTTAATAGGTTTGGTGCATTATGTAGAGTTATTGATGTTCAAGATGAATTTTACGGATTGATTTTTTGTAGAACAAAACGTGAAGTTGACCAATTGTGTGAACAATTAATTCAAGTTGGATATGCTGCGGAAGCTATGCATGGTGATTTAAGTCAGCATCAACGTGAGTTGGTTTTAA
>JABIPA010000019.1 GCA_018698675.1 bacterium
AAAATATAATTCAAGTGATGTTTATAATTATTTAATCTTACAGAATAAAAGAAAATTGTCTTATTCCGAACCAATCGTTTCCAGTGAACCGAATGCTGAATCACATAAAAGGGCTAAGAAAGAATAGAACGTGGCTTACTTATTACGATTAAGATGAGTTATTGATTTTTTGTTTTTTTTGATTTAGTTTAAAAACGTGATTATTTCTATAGTTATTCCTATATATAAAGAATCTCGAGATGTTATTCAAAAATTTTTGGGTAATTTTGATTCGATTCCAAGTTCTGTGATGGATACAATTGAATTTATCATTGTAATTCCTTTTGCAGATACAACTGATTATTCGTATTTAGATAATTATTCTTTTTTGAATAGTGTAAGGACTAAAGACAAAGGTCGAGCAAATCAATTAAATTTTGGAGCCGAAAAGGCGACGGGGACAATTTTTTGGTTTCTACATGTTGATTCAGTTGTGCCAAAAGATTTTTTTAACTTAATTGTGGATAAACTAGAAGTTTTCGATTCATCTGCTTTTTCTTTGGAAATATCTCCTTCTTCTTTATGGTTTTCTTTTATTTCTGAATTAACCAACTTGAGAACTAAATGGACATCATGTCCGTATGGCGACCAAGGAATTTTTGTAAAAAAGTCAGTTTTTTTTAATATTGGTGGGTTTGATGATGTGGAGTTTTTGGAAGATGTTTTGTTTATGAAAAAAATAAGGGCAAGTGGGGCTACTTTTAAAGTTTTATCTGAAAAAATTAAAACATCGAATAGACGATGGCTTGAAAATGGAATTGTATATACGACCCTAAAGAATCGATTTATTATGTTATTATTTTGGTTTAAAATTCCCCCTCATTTGTTAAGAAAATTTTATTAATTTATTTTGCTAACCGCTTTGAAAAATATGATTGATCGGCGTTTTTTCATTACTTTGAATCTTGACGAGGGCAGGGGTTTTGGGACTATAATAAGTGTATCTAAAAATGTGAATTCCAATTAGCATTTTCACATAGTAGCGACTGAAACCCAGAAAAATTTCTGCGACGCTTTTTTTAACTGACAGTATCCAAAATAACTGTTTTTTCGGGACGTGCTTTGCCCATTTAATAAGCACTATATTTTTGTGGAGGGTTTAAATGACTATTAATAATATTATCAAACGGAATGGGAACAAAGTTGAATTTGAACGTGCCTTTATATTTAATGCGATAAAAAATTCATTTTTATCAGAAAATATTTTTGATGAAACAGTTATTTCATCTTTAACGGACGAAGTTGTTCTTCATATAGAAGAAACAAATAAAGGTGAAACAACGTCTGTTGAATATGTTCAAGATGTTGTGGAACAAACAATGATGGAGCGTGGACATCATAAAGTTGTTAGGAATTTTATTCTTTATAGAGAACAACATAAATTAGCAAGACAGAAAAAATTAATAAGCCAGATTAAGAAAAAAGAGCTTGAAGTCGTTATTAACGAAACTGAATCTGTAATTTACAATCCAAAAATTGTTGAAGAGAAACTTAGGCGACTTGCTCCTGACCTTATGAAAGTGTCAATTTCTGAAATGCTTGAGACGATTTCTGGGCATGTTTATCATAAAATTCCTAAGCTTGAAATCGATTTGCTTGTATTGAATGCCGCTAGAGAACGAATTGAAAAACATTACGAATATTCGAGTTTGGCTGCACGGATAATATTAAATGATTTGTACTCAATTGTTGGTGTTCCATTTAATCATTTGAAATTAAAAAAATCATATCAAAATGGATTTAAAGATTACCTTAAAAAAGGTATTGAACTCGAAATGCTTAATCCTGAATTAGCTGATTTTGATTTAGATAAGATTGCTAAATATATACAACCAGAAAAAGATAAAAAGTTTTTGTATTTGGGACTCCAAATATTGATGGATAGATACTTGTTGAGAGATCGGTCTAAGACAAGAGAAGTTTACGAACTTCCACAATGGTTTTGGATGAGAGTTGCGATGGGTCTGTCTTTAAAAGAAGAAGAGAAAGAAAAACGTGCTGTAGAATTTTATACAATTCTTTCCGATATGGATTTAGTTTCTTCTACTCCAACTTTATTTAATAGTGGAACACTTCATAGTCAAATGAGTTCTTGTTACCTAAATACGGCTCCTGATTCTTTGGACGGGATATTTAAATTGTATGCTGATAATGCAAAATTAAGTAAATGGGCTGGTGGAATTGGGTCTGATTGGACAAGAGTACGAGGTACTGGTTCTAAAATTACGGGAACAAACGGCGAATCTCAAGGTGTTATTCCATTTATTAAAATATTTAATGATGTTGCTTTGGCAGTTAATCAAGGTGGAAAACGAAAAGGCGCAATGTGCGCATATATCGAACCTTGGCATAAAGATTTTGAACAGTTCATAGAGCTTAAAAAGAACACTGGTGATGAACGTCGTCGTACTCATGATATTAATACGGCATGTTGGATTCCTGATTTATTTATGAAGCGTGTAAAAGAAAATGGAGATTGGCATTTGTTTTGCCCTGATGATGTTCCTGATTTGCATGACTTATATGGAAAAGAATTTGATGAGAGATTTGAATATTATGAACAACAAGATTCTATTCCTAAAAAGCCACTAAAAGCTTTGGACTTATGGAGACGGGTTTTAACATTGTTGTTTGAAACGGGGCATCCTTGGATTACCTTTAAAGATGCAGCAAATGTAAGGAACCCGCAGTCTCATGTTGGGGTCATTCATTCGTCTAATTTATGTACCGAAATTACATTAAATACATCTGATGACGAAACTGCAGTTTGTAATCTTGCGAGTATTAACTTGTCTAATATGTTGAAAGACGGAAAATTGGACGAAAAAAAGATTCAAAAAACTGTCCGAACCGGTATTCGTATGTTGGATAATGTTATTGATAATAATTATTACCCTATTAAAGAAGCTGAAACAGCTAATTTACGACACAGAGCGATTGGTCTTGGAATGATGGGGTATCAAGATTGTCTTTATAAATTGAATATGAAGTTTGAATCTGAAGAAAACTTAGATTTTGCGGATGAATCGATGGAAATGGTTTCCTATTATGCAATTCAATCAAGTGCAGAATTGGCTAAAGAACGAGGGACATACGAATCGTATAAAGGAAGTAAGTGGGATCAAAGTCTTTTTCCTTTAGATACATTAGACCTTTTAGAGGATAGTCGTGGATATAAGGTAAATGTTAATAGAGATAGCCGACTGGATTGGGATAAATTGAAGTCTTATGTGAAAAAACATGGAATGAGAAATTCGAATACAATGGCAATTGCTCCTACGGCAACGATCGCTAATATTTGTGGAGTATATCCTTGTACAGAGCCTGCATATAAAAATATTTATATGAAAGAAAATTTATCAGGAAACTTCGTCGTGTTAAATGTACATTTGGTAGATGAGTTGGATCGATTGGGTTTATGGAACGACGAATTCTTGAGAAAAATTAAATTGAAAAATGGGTCAGTTCAAGGAATAGTAGGTATTCCCGAACATATTCAGTCAAAATATAAAGAAACGTTTGAAATAACTCCAGATTGGGTTTTACGTGCTGCGTCTTTGCGGTCTAAATGGATAGATCAGTCTGCTTCTACTAACGTGTTTTTGGATACTAAAAGTGGAAAGATTATTAATGATACGTATATGATGGCGTGGGATTTAGGACTGAAGACGACTTATTATTTGAGAAGTTTAGGTGCTACTCAGGTTACGAAAACAGCAGATACCGAGGCTGTTCGAGCTAATCCTACTACTGATACAACGTCTGAAGGTTCTTCAGATAATAATGATTTATCGGAGCCAAAAGTATGTTTATTGACAGACCCCGATTGCGAGGCATGTCAATAGGATTTGAAATTGGGTTTATAGATTGGTAAACTTGTTTGCGTTCGTAATATTAAATAAAATTATAGGGAGATAATATGTTAGCTCAAGCCGTTATAAAGATTTCTGCAGTTGCGATTGTTTTATTGACGTCAGGTTGTTTAAAGGAGAAGCCAGTTACTCTTACTACAGACGACGATAGACAAAGTTATGCAATTGGTCAGACTATTGGTAAAGATATTAAATCACAGGGTGTATATGGAGACGAAGGTACGTTTGTTGCTGGGTTATCAGATGCATTAGCAGGTAATTCGCAAATGTCGGATGAAGAATTAAAAGTAGCTTTAGATCAATATCAACAGAAACGATTGGCTGCTAAGCAAAAACAGTTAGCTGATATCAGTGCTAAAAATCAATCAATTGGTGCTCAGTTTTTAGGACAAAACAAGTCTCAAGAAGGTGTTAAATCTACAGCTTCTGGTCTTCAGTATAAAGTGATTAAAAAAGGTAAAGGGAGAAGATCTCCGAAAGTTACCGATAAAGTAACGGTTCATTACACAGGCGCTTTGTTAAACGGAAAAGTTTTTGATAGCTCTAGACAACGAAAAGAACCTACTAGTTTTGCACTTAATCAAGTGATAAAAGGTTGGACAGAAGGTCTTCAATTGATGAAGGAAGGCGATGTTTTTCAATTGTTTATTCCTGGTCAATTGGCATACGGTGCGAAGGGTTCTCCTACAGCTCCAGGCCAACCTCAGGTGATTGGCCCAAATGAAACTTTGGTTTTCGAAGTTGAATTGATTAAAATCGGTAAATAGTAATTTTTTAGTTCGGAATTCCTCTGAAAATTAATATAGAAAGAAAGGTCACTCAATTTGGGTGGCCTTTCTTTTTTTTAATCATAAGTTTATTGGTCGCTGTTTGTTATGTTCAAACCATTAATTATCCCTTCGTTTGGGATGATGAAGAAATGGTTGTGAATAATCCTTTGATAAGGGAATGGCGATATTTACCTCAAATTTTTCAGACCTCTGCTTTTGCAGAAGTCTCTTCTAGCCCTAAATTTTATAGACCCTTACAGATAGTTACCTATTTGTTTAATTATAAAGTTCATGGATTGTCTGTGCACGGGTTTCACATCATTAATATTATTTTACATATTTTTTCATCGTTTTTTGTTTTCTTGTTATTTCGACTCTTTAGATTTGGTAAAACAGGTGATTGGTTGAGTCTAATTTACACTGTGCATCCGATGCATGTTGAATCCGTGACCTATATTTCAGGACGTGGAGATTGTTTGTATTTGTTTTTTTCGTTGTTGTTTCTTTTATCTTATTTTTTAGGGAGATTGAAAAATAAATGGTTTTATATTGTCGCAATTATTAGTTTTAGTTTTGCGATCCTTTCTAAGGAGAACTCTGTTTTAGTTCCTTTTATAATATTGGCTTATGAATGTTCTAATTGGGTAATTATAAAATTTAATAAAAAGAGAAACTCTTCGAGTAAGGGCCAATCTGATGATGACGTATTTGGTAGGAAAGGCTCTATTGGCGAGATGACTACATTGGATAAACGTGGAATTGTGGTTTTATTTATATTGGTTTTAGTTTCGGCCATTTACGGGATATTTCGAGTATATTCGGTCGCTAATGGGAACTCAGTCATGTTGTCACCAATTGCTGAATTAAATTTCTATCAAAAGTGCTTAACGCTTACCTATTCGTTTGCTACTTATTTTAAACTTTTGTTTTTTCCTTATCCGCTGCATATGGAGTATCTGTACGTAGTTAAATCCTTTTTTAATAGCTATGTTTTGATTTGGTTTCCACTCGTTGTGTTGATATTTTTAGCTATTTTAACCAAAGTGGCTAGGTTTACTCTTCATTCAGTTCCTTTTATATTCTTTTGCTTGGCTTGGTTTTTTGTGGGCTTATTGCCTACGTTGAGCTTAGTAACTCCGATGGCATCTACGTTGAGGGAACATTGGATTACATTTCCCGCGTTGGGATTATTTTGTTTAATAGCATTGGTTCTTCACAACCTTTTCGATAGAGGAATTTTAAATATTAGAATGTTTAGAAAGAAGGTTTTTAGTCGAGAAATAGATTTCATTGCGGTTGGATGTATCGTATTGATTGCGTATTTTTCATTTTTTACTGTTCTTCGAAATAAAGATTGGGAATCGGCAAAACGATTGTTTAGTCATGACTTGAAGTATGAACCAAATTCCTTTGTTCTTTGGAATAATTTAGGTGTTGAATATTATAGAGATTCTCAATTTGAATTGGCAAAAAATGCATTCCAAAAATCGGTCGATACGTCACCAAATAAAGCGTATGCGATTGCACTCAATAATTTGGGAGGTGTCAATGAATATTTTGGAAATATAGATGAGGCCATTCATTTTTATACATTGGGAATTAAACATGGTCTCTATAAATTGTCATACACGAATTTGGCAGGGATTTATTTAAGGCGTGGAAATTATCGGTTGGCAATGGAACTTTTAATAGAGGCTGAGTCATCATTTCCATATGATTACGAATTGAATTATTTAATGGGGTTTTTGTATTTTCAAACAGGAAATTATGCCGCTTCTAAACATTTTTTTAGTAAGGTTCCTTATAATTATAAAAACGTTGGAGACATTTTTAAATCGCTTAAGTGACTATCACGAAAATCGGTGATATAATAATCGGGTTTGAAAAAAATTTAAGAGGTGCTTCTTATGGCTTTAATCGACACTAATATTAAAAATAAATCCCTAATTGATAGTTTAGGCTTATCAAATGAAAATCCAATTCATTATAATTTGAGTTATGATGAATTATATAAACATGAGACGGATCCTAAATTAGAGGGTTACGAACGTGGACAAGTAACTGAGCTTGGAGCGGTAAACGTAGATACTGGTAAGTTTACTGGTAGATCTGCAAAAGACAAATATATCGTAAAAGATGAAACATCTGAATCTACTGTATGGTGGGCTGAAGATGGATCTGATAGTAAAGCGTTATCTCAAAGTTCTTGGGAGACTTTAAAAGAGTTATCTATTACTAGATTGAACAAAGCTGAAAAGCTTTATGTTATCGATGGTTTTTGTGGAGCGAATGAAAACACAAGAATGAGAGTTAGACTTGTTACGGAAGTAGCATGGCAAGCTCACTTTTTTAAAAATATGTTTATTCGTCCTTCTGAAGAAGAACTGAAAAACTTTACTCCTGACTGGACTATTTATAACGCATGTAAAACATCATGTGAGAATTTTAAAGAATTAGGTCTTCGTTCTGAAACATATGTTGCCTTCAATATCACTGAAAAACAAACTGTTATTGGTAATACTTGGTATGGTGGGGAAATCAAAAAAGGTATTTTCTCTATTATGAATTACTTTTTACCATTAAAAGGAATTGGTGCTCTTCATTGTTCAGCTAACATGGCAAAGAATGGTGAAACTGCTTTATTTTTCGGATTATCTGGAACTGGAAAAACAACTTTATCTGCAGACCCTAAACGTATGTTGATAGGTGATGACGAACATGGTTGGGACAATGACGGTGTTTTTAACTTCGAAGGTGGTTGTTATGCAAAGACAATTGACTTAACAAAAGAAAAAGAGCCTGATATTTATGATGCAATTCGTAAAGATGCATTGCTAGAGAACGTTGAAGTTTCTGATTCTGGAATTTTGGATTTTGAGTCGGATAAAAAGACAGAAAATACTCGTGTTTCTTACCCTATTTATCACATTGATAATATTGTTAAGCCTAGTTCTAAAGGAAGTCATCCAAATAAAGTTATCTTTTTAACATGTGATGCTTATGGCGTTCTTCCTCCAGTTTCTAAATTGAACAATGAACAAGCTATGTACCAATACTTAAGCGGATATACAGCTAAAGTTGCAGGAACTGAATTAGGTGTTACTGAACCTACTGCTACATTTTCAGCTTGTTTTGGACAGCCATTTTTGACTCTTCATCCAACTCAGTACGCTGATATTTTAGGGGAGAAAATGAATGAACACGGATCTCAAGCTTATTTGGTTAATACTGGATGGAGTGGTGGACGTTATGGTGAAGGAAGCCGTATTAAGTTGAAATATACTCGTGCAATTATTGATGCTATTTTAGATGGGTCAATTGAGAAATGTGATTCTAAGTCTATGCCACTATTTGGTTTTGATATTCCAACTGAAATAGAAGGTGTTGATTCTACTATATTGGATCCACGTAACACTTGGAAAGATAAAGAAGATTACGATAAAACGTCTGCAAACCTTGCCGGACAGTTTGTTAGTAATTTTAAGAAATTTGAAAATAATGATAGAGGAAAAGAACTTTCTAAGTCTGGACCTTCTTTATAGATAAATTAAATTTGAATGGTCGATTTCATGTCTATATTTGTGTGTACGAATACATTGGATATAGATGTGAAAACGGTCATCATAATTTTTACTAACTATTAAGTAAAAGAGATTTTTTTAAGTAATAAAGAGCCTGGCCTAAATGGTCAGGCTTTTTCATTTTACAGCATTAGTAAAAATTAAATTTTATAAAAAATTGGAATTGAAATATTTTTTGATAGTTGAGATATATGCTGAGGAGGCTAGTTTGAATGTATCTGCAGAGTCAATGATTCCTTTTGATTCTAATATAGAGAGCTCTTTGTTTTTAGGTGCATTTTCAATTATATATGCATTTTCTAATTGTTCGTTAGAAATGTGTCCAGAAACTTGATTAAGCTCTTCATAGTCGAGCTGAGTTATATCGTTAGTATCCCATTCCTCGTTTGCTCCGTGATCTGTGTGTATTAGATTATGTATGAAACCACTAGTTTTTTCGTAAATGACTGCATTTTTTGATTCTAAATCAGAACCAACAATTTTAATTTTTTTGTTTATTTCGTTTATTAAATCTTCTGATATTTTGGAATTATTCTGTATCCATGTTTTGTTTTTGAATGAATACGTATTTTTCTCTGTTTCTGTTTCTTCGTAGTATTCGATGTGATCTTTATGAATTTTTAAGCAATAGAATTTCGTTGTAGGAGTGGTTGATTCCTTACAATTTGTAATGACGTAATATCGGCTAAATTCTCCATATTTTAAATTGGAAAATAAAGATAAGGTCAGATTATTAATGTTGAGCATCTATTTAGATTGTAGCAAAAAAATATATTGAACTCAAAACGAAAAATATTAACAAATGTTTTTAGCATGGAACTAAAATCCATTTCTTTTTCGAATGAATTCTTTTTTATTTTTGGACCTTAGAAATCTGTTTGTTTTTTTTTGGTTTTTTATTGTGTCTGTTTTTTTATCTGAGTAGTTATGGCCAGGATGTATTAGAGTTTCCTCTGGTAGAGAAAGGATGACGTTAAAAAGTGTATGATACATGTCCTCTATATTACTACTAGGTAAGTCACAACGACCGCATCCGTCTATAAATAGAGCGTCTCCTGAAATTAGATTAGGGTTTGTGTAAAATGATATGTGATCTGAAGAATGTCCAGGAGTGGCTAATACGGCTATTGTTTGATTCCCTAGTTTTACTTTATCGTTATGTTTAACTTGGGCTATATTAGCAGTTTTAGGAGGTTCGAATTTTATTTCTCCTATTGAGTAATATATCGGACAGTTTTTGTAATTGAGAATTTGGTTCACTCCATTTGTATGATCATGATGTCCATGTGTAAGTAAAATTCCGGAAAGGGTTAGACTGTTTTGTTCGATGGTTCGAATGAACTTTTGAGGATCCCATGCTGGGTCTACTATCATGCAATTGTTGGTTTCTTCACATATGATAATATATGCAAAATTATCCATCGGACCGAGCTCGAATTGGATGATTTTTAATGGATTGATGCTCATTTCTTTTTTTCTATTATGTACATACCTTTTTTATAGAAAAGATTCGGAAGTAAAAAGTTGGGCATAATTGTTGAATCTGGATTTAATTCTTTTACAATTGAAATATTTAACTTGTCACAAAGTTTTTTAAATTCAATAACGGTGACAACCCGAATATTGGGCGTATTATCCCAACTGTAAGGGAGTGTTTTTGTTTTGGGTGTTTGCCCAAATAAGAGTTGCAATCGAATTTTCCAATAAGCAAAATTCGGGAATAGTACAATTCCTTGCTTTCCAACTCTTAACATTTCAGATAAAACGAGTTTAGGGTTTTTAACTTGTTGAATGGTTTGGCTAAGGATGACATAGTCGTAGGCATTGTCCGATATTTCAGCAAGCCCTTCGTTTATATCTGTTTGAAAGACCGATATGCCTTTTTCTATGCACGATAAGATATGATTGAATTGGATTTCGATTCCATATCCTTGAATGTTTTTTTTCTTTTTTAACATATCTAGTAAACTTCCAGTTCCACAACCAAGATCTAATACTCGTGAGTTTGGCTCGATATGTTTGGAAATGTGTTTAAAACTATTTGAAATTTGATTCATGATGTTAACTCTTTTTTGCTTTTTTCAAGGTAGTTAGACAATATATCTTTAAGATCTTGGTTTTCTAATAAAAAGGCATCATGCCCGAATTTTGAATTTAGCTCGCAGAATGTTACCTCTTTATTTAGTTTAATCAGTGTTTTTACGATGGTTTTGCTTTGAGCACTTGGATATAGCCAGTCTGAATCGATGGCGATTATTAAAAACTTGGACCTAACCGATTCGAATGCTTTTGAAAGAGAACCGTGTTTTTTTGAAAGGTCAAAATAACTTAATGCTTTTGTAATGTATAAATATGTGTGTGCATCGAATCTATTTGCAAATTTGTCACCTTGATATTTTAAATAACTTTCTATTTGAAAATCTGTATCGAAGTCGTATCCATAGTCGTCCTTTTTTTGAAGACGCCTACCAAACTTTTTATTCATTGAGTCATTTGACACGTAGGTGATATGTCCAATCATTCGGGCGATTGGTAGCCCATTTTCTTCGTCTTTTAGTATCGCGTGACGTCCTACTGCATCAAACGCAATTGCTTGAGGAGATAGTTGATGAGTAGATGCAATTGGAACACAGGATTCCACCATTTCTGGATGTTGGATGGCCCATTCCATAGCTTGCATTCCACCCATGGAACCGCCGATTACCATTTTCAAATTTTTTATTTTCAATGAATTGAGCATCTCTTTTTGGGCTTTAACCATGTCTCCAATAGTAAGTATAGGAAAATTGAGTCCGTAAGGCTTATTTGTATCTGGGTCGATTGAACTGGGGCCTGTAGATCCCTTACAGCCACCTAATACGTTGCTACAGATTACAAAATATTTGTTTGTATCTATGGCTTTGTTCGGACCTATTAACCAATCCCACCATCCTATATTTTCTGGTTCGTTTTTGTATGAACTAGCTGCATGAGAGTCGCCTGATAGTGCGTGACAAATTAATATAGTGTTTGATTTGGTTTCATTTAAAGTGCCATATGTTTCATAGGCGATATCTATAGGACCGAAGGTTTTTCCACATTCTAATAGAAGAGGGTTTTCTTTGGAAAAAAGAGTTGTTTTTATTAGTTTTACAAGAGGTGATTTATTATTCATCAAACCACTTTTTTACCTTTTTAATTGTAGACAGAAAATTGGGAGGATAGTCATGATTGATTGTTGAATAGGTTTTTAAATAATTTCTTATTTTATGTTTATCAAATTGTGTTTTTCCGAAATTTAATGAATCTTGGGTAAAATCTCCATTTCCTGTTATTGAATAAAAATTAGATGAAGAATAGTCTTTTTGGGTTATTTTTTTTTCGATTCCTTTATTGAAAAAACCAAAAATACAAATTATGTTTTTAAACGTTTCCGGATAAAGAATTCCAGTTTCAATGGCAAAGTTTCCACCTCTAGAAAATCCAGCGAGAATGCTTTCTGATTCATTTATTTGATATTTTTTTTTCATTGTATTATAAAGATCGACGAACGTTTTTCGATCGTCAATTGGAGTTCTTGTGTAACCTTGTGTGAAATTACTTCCTTTTGGACAAAGCAAAATTGCGTTTAAATTATCAGCTACCGGCTTCCATTTTTGAAACGCTGAGTTTGATGTTTGTCCCATCCCATGAAGGGCTATAATTAATGGGTATTTTTTTTTTGGAGAAAAGTTTTTTGGCAAATATTCTATCGCTTGTGCTTTGTTTTCTAGTATTAAAGTTGTTTTAACTTGTGCATTGAGAGGCGCAACTAATATGGTTAGGATACAAAATATATATATATATTTGTTTAGAGAAGGCTTTGATTTCTTTTTTTGAAATAAGCTTAATATGTCCACGTGTACTCTCTTTCTTCAGGGTCAAATATTAGTAATTGTAAAACGTTTGTCGTTATTGTTGACGGAGAGTCATTGTCTGATGAAGATTCTGTTTGATTAAAAAAAAGAGTGCCTTTTGAATGGTATTTAGACTGTTGATAAGGCAACCATTTTGTAGGTTTAATAATTTCTGAATTAATTATTGCAAAACTAGTTTCTGATAACTCTTGGTTGATTATATCTGCATTTTCGAATGACTCGATGTCTATTTCAAATTTTATAAGTTGTTGTGGTCCTATTTTTTTTATTGAAGGAACGACATCTATTTTTATTTTATTTTGGATTTGCGTTTTATTTGTAAGTACGAAAAATTCTTCTTCTGTTTCAGAAGGATAAAAAAGATAAGCACCTATTCCTAGTGTTAAGAGTATGAGACAAATTCTCAGCGTAATTTTTTTTAAGTCCATTTAATTGAGCAGCCCAACGAAGGGTATTGTTTTAATGCGATATCTTCACCTTCAATTAGGTTTAGAGCTGCCATTTTGAAGTCTTGTTGATGTACGTTTTTTTCATCTTTCCAATTGTCATCAAATCGACCGTGGTAAACAAGGTTCATTTTTTCATCTAATAAAAATATGTCAGGTGTACATTGCGCTTGATATTGCTTAGCAGTATTTTGAGATTTATCGATTAAGTATGGAAACGGAATTTCCCATTCCTGGATTTTTTCTTTCATCTTTTCTGGAGAGTCGTCGGGGTACATTGGATTAATATTTGAATTTATAGCAACGAATCCAATTCCCTCTTTATAAAGCTCTAGGTATGACCGAATAATTCTTGGCCATATCGCTTTTGCATACGGGCAATGATTACATGTAAAAAATATAGCGAGGCCTTTATGTTTAAGTAGCTCTTTAGACGTAACTAACTTTCCTTCGGGATCATCAAGGTGGAAGTCTGGCATTCGGGTATTTATTTTAATATCTATTGATTCTACTAATGCCATTTGCTGAGCTCCTGTATATTCTTTTTTAGGTGAGTTATATTATTTCAAGAAATTTTAACATATTTTGTACTGAAATAAATTTTTCTCTTGGTTTTCCCTTTTTAGAGCCTTCCAGTTTTTCGTGTGAATCTAATTTTTTCCAGTCATTAAATGAAACTTTTTGTTTAATTGTTGAATTTATAAACGCTTTTAGTCCAATGTTTTTAGGACCTTCTAATTTGTTAATATCTTCAGAGAAGGCGGTTACAGATTCAGATGCGCATCGTTTATTCGAACCAATAACACCTGATGGGCCTCTTTTTATCCACCCGGCAACATACATTCCTTTTTCGATTTCACCTTGGTTATTGATGACTCTTCCAAGAACATTTGGAATGATTCCTTTTTTATCATCGAATGGGATAGATTCTATTTTACTACCTAGATAACCGATACTTCTGAACACGATGTCTGTTGGAATCGTTTCTTTTTTTGATGTTAAAACGGCTCTCCTGTCATTTGCAGGGCCTGTCATTTTGTTTACTGAAAATTCTATAGAACTAATATCTTCTGGTCCGTTAAATTCCAATGGACTTAGATGAAAATGTATATTTATAGTTTTTGTTTGAGGGGGTATTTCTTCATTTGATGTAAGGGAACATTTTTTTAAGAGTTCAATATTTTTTAAGTTTTTCTTGTTGTTTGAGTTAGTAAGGTATTCTATAACATTTTTTTCGATTGTTAGGTCGGTTGGATTTACTATTACTTTGGCATTTTTTAGTTCTGAAAACTCGTTAAATTCGTTTGGAGTAAACTTTGATTGAGCTGGGCCTCTTCTTCCTACAATATGGATGGTTTTGATCTTACTTTTTTTAAGCTGATTTAGAATTGGTTCAGGTATTTCTGAGTTTGAAAGTTCTTCTGGCGTTTTTGCTAATATTCTAGCGATATCTAGAGCAACATTTCCTTGGCCAATGATTACGGCGGAGTGTCCCGATAGATCGAAAGATTCATTTACAAAGTCAGGATGACCGTTATACCAAGCAACAAATGATGCTGCCGTGTGGCTGTTCTTGAGGTTTTCTCCTGGGATATTTAGGTTTCTGCTAAAGTTTGCACCTGTAGTAATAAACGTAGCATCTACGTAGCTTCTAATTGTACTAATTTCTATATCTTTTCCAATTTCACAGTTGCCGATGAAGTGGAAGGATTGTGATTTGAACGCTATTTTTTCAAAATACGATTCAAGGTTTTTCATTTTGAAATGGTCTGGAGCTACGCCGCCTCTTAAAAGTCCATAAGGTGTTGGCAGTTTTTCAAACATAAATATTTCTAAAGGAATATTGAGCTTTAAAAGTGAATCTACAACATAAAACCCGCTAGGTCCTGCTCCGATAATTGCAATTTTGTAAGGAGAATTGTGTGTATGGTCATTCATTTTTTGAAAACCTTTCTTGCAAAATAGGTATACCTAAAGAGGTACCTGTTTTTAAATAATATATATTATTTTAGTTATTGAATTCTTAATTAAATAGTAGCTTAGTTTTGGTGTTTGGACTAGTTTTTTGAACGTCTTATAACTCAAGTTTGATATTTTCGAGCAGCCGCTTTTTTGAGCGATAGAGTGGCGATTTTTTTGGGATTGATGGTGGTGGGTTTTCTGTTTTGAGGCGATTGATAAAATCAAAGCCAACTTCGGAACTTGGTTTAAGAGAGTCCCAATTTGTTTCTGGAATTGACGGATGGTTGAATGGACAAACTTCTTGGCATATATCGCAACCAAAGACCCATCCATTATATGCTTTGAACTCCTCGTTACTTAAAGGTGTCTTGTGTTCGATCGTTTTGTAACTTATACAATTTTTTACGATCATTTTTCCGTCCGAAGTTAATGCTTTAGTTGGGCAAGCCTCGATACATTTTGTACAAGATCCACATGTGCCCTTAAGTTGGGAGTCGAAGGTAAGATCTATGTCTAGAAACATGATTGCTATGAAAAAATAAGATCCAAGTTTTGGTCGGATTATCATTGTATTTTTGCCTCTAAAACCGATTCCTGCTTGGATGGCTAAACTTCTGTCTGCAATTGGTCGGCTGTCTACACCATAATATGTATTTATATTGCCCTTTGATTTTACAAATTCATCGAGTTTTTTAAGTTTGTCCATGATGACGTAGTGGTAGTCTGTACCGACGGCGTATCGAGCAATTTTGTAAGGAGTGTCTAAACTTTTTTTTGAGGTGTTTTTATAGTTTTTAATTAAAACGATCGCAGTTTTGGCATTTTTTAGAAGAAGGGTAGGGTCTTCTTTTAGAGGAAGGTGTCGTTTTAGATAGTTCATATCCTCTATTTTTTCATTTTGGATCCACTCTCTATATTCGTTAAGTTCGTCGTTTAAAAAAGGAGAAGTGAATTTACACTCGTCGAACGTGAGCTCTTTGGTCGCGTACTCAATGATATTTTCTTTTAAAATCTGAGAAGGAATGTTCAAAATTAATTTTTTATGGCTTGGGTCGATTTGTCGCTTATGGCTTTGTCTATTGTCGCTATTTTTTGACCGTAATTTAGAGGAGAATCTTGATTTATGATGAAGTCAGTTTTTATTGACTTTTCCATGAGTAAAACAATTGTAGAACCTAAATTAAATGTGCTTATCCAGTCTCCTTTTTTAATAGGAATGGGAGAAGAAAATGTTTCATTTGGAGATGTTTGTATAGTTGATGTTTGGTTAAACGATTTGTCGTATTCTAATGTAATACTTGAAACGTTCATTGCCGCAACTTTAACCAGTGCCATTTTTCCAAAAGGCGTTTGAATAAATGTTGTTACCCGTTCGTTTTTAATATAAAGACCGTCTAACTTTTCGATATAAGGAGATCTCACTGGGTAAAGGGCTCCAGGTACGTAAGAATAGCCTAGAATTTCTCCGTTACTAGGACTGAATATTCGATGACAGTCTTTTGGAGATAAATATACAGTTATAAAATTACCGTCTTGGAAATGAGAAGATAGTTCGTGGTTTAAAAGGTCTTTTACGGAAAAATTAATTCCTTTCGCTTGGATTAGCGTATCGTTTTGGAATTTATCAAATATGAGTGTTTTTCCGTCGACTGGGCTAACCAATGATGTGTCGGATTTATCTATCTTTCGACAGTCTATTTTTAAGCCTCGTGTAAAAAAATTGTTAATACTTGTATAGGTAGAGATAGGATGTTCAACTTCATTTATATTTACACCAAATATTGATGAAAATGTGTTTAGGACGAATGGCCTAAGAACTTTGGGAATATAAAGTTTTGTTATTTTTTCGGTAAGGAGGCAAATTCCTTTAGCAAGGTTTGATTTATACATTAATCATTAATATACCTAGCCAAAATTGAAATGTCCATTTCCATATTTATATTTATGTATTTATATCGATAGGATCTAAATTTTAAAAAGGGAATTGTATTTTTTATCGAGTTTTTTATTTTATTTTAATCTAAAGAATTTGAAAAAAATAGGTTTTCATATACCATCAATTTAGTATGTTGAGTGATCATGAAAATATTGTTGATAAACTGAAAAGTGAACTATTGATTGGAACGGAGTTTGAACGCTTGGACCAAATCGACAAATCTATTTGGAATAAATGTATTTCTTTCTTGTTAGCGTTTGTCGTAGCGATAGGCTTCTTTTTGATGTTATTTTTTGGTTTATATATGACCTTTACTGGTGAAACCAACTTGAATCAGTCCAAAAATTGGAATGGTGCGAATCTATCTATTAATATTTCATCGGATAATTTAAGAGATCAACATGATGTTTCTTCTTTCGAACTTCATACGAATGATGTTTTTAATAAGGAAATGGAAGATTTGAATCAAGTTATTTCTAATATTGAAATTGAGAAAGAGAAAGGGAAATATGTATACGACGTATCGGAAACGAAATATATAGATAATAAGAAACGTGATGATATTAGAAACGAGAAAATAGACATTAAAAATAAAACAAAATCGTTAAATAGACATAAACCTATTTTTGATCTAAGAAAAGAATCTCGTGGCATAGGTGTTTTACCTAAATTGTTAAAGGGGTCTGTAACTGACTATCCTGAATTTGAATATATCCAGCAAATTGAAGGGATTGTTATTTTAAAGATGGCGGTAAATGAACGTGGTTTCGTGGATACTTGGGAGGTAATGGAGGGGGATTTAAATCAAGGCTTTGTGAATACGTCTATTGATATGGTTAAAACCTGGCAATTTGAACCTTATTTAGTTGAGGTTCAGGACTCTGAATTTGAACCTTCTAGTTTTATTCTAATTAAAATTTTTCATTATAAATTATAAAAATCCGGATTAAATTAAAATAAAAGTGAAATTTTTTGAACTATTTAACGATAATTAAGATAAGTGAATAAAATCATTTCAATAGATGAAGAAGCCGTTTTTTCAGCCGAGGAAGAATTTAAGTCTTTTTCGAGAACGGGTGCACATTTTTATTTTCCTAATAAGGCAAATTATGTAAGTAAAGTAGGCATGAAATACCTTAACGATCACTTGAATATCCCAGAAACAAATGAAGAACTTATTCAATTTATTCAGTTAAAATGGGATAGCTTGGGTAGCTTAGAAAAGACGTTGTTGATTAAAGAATGGTGCAATCATTTTAAGATCATGTACGAGGATAAGTTTCCAGATTTTAAATATCTAAATTTTATTCCAATCTCTGACAATGAATTCTCATTGTCTATTCAAGGTCAGGTAAAACGGACTCTTAAAAATCGATCCGAAAATAACCCATATCAGTGTCTTAAAAAATCTAGTTTTCCTACCGAATATTCAAATAATATTGCTAAAGAAGAAGTTGAAAAATTTATTCAAAAACGGATTAAAGAGTTGGATGTTAAGATAATTAATTCTCAGTATAGCAATAAAATGTTAATAGATAATTTAGAGGATTATTGTACGAATTTGGAATCTGACGATTCATTGAAAGGTACACGAAATCCTGTATTAGGGCCTTTAAAAGAGCTCCTTAAAAAAATTCAAACTACTCCTTTATACCTATTGTCCAATCATCTTACTGGAAAAATATTGGATAGTAATATTGGTATTACAAATGAAAAATTTGAAGAACTCGTGTTAAAGACATTCATGATGTATGAAAAATTAAATGAGCCTAGTAATTTATTTAAGTTATTACCACCTTTGTTATTAGACCAGGCGTCAGTAAATAAAATTCAAGAATTGCCGGAACGATATAACAAGACATTTAATTATTTGGGAGTATCGACTGTTTATAATGATGAGATGATTAAGGCATACGAACTTAAAATAGGTAGTAAAAATCGATATTTTATTCCTGTTTTAGATACAACAACGGGTAGAGTTTTTAAGGTGACTGATATAGAGCATGCTTTAGAGCTTCCGGATGACCATTCTTTATTATCTTATAAAAATCATGCAACTTTTTGGTTTAAATCAGACGGGTTTTTTGATAGTTGCACGGATGTTTCTCAAGATGATGTAAATCAGTCAAATACCTCTGTATCGATAGAAAATTTTATTATTCAGTTAGAAGACATATCTAAACTTATAGCTAATTTGAATCAACAGGATGAAGAATACTTTGATATTGAACTTGAAGCTCTTGAAAAAGGTATTGTTTCATCGGGTCAAGATGCAACACAATATAAACTTACATCGTTTGAAGATCTTTGTAGAAAATTTAATAATGAATTTCTAAGTTCTTCTCCTAACTATAGTGATTTTAGTAAGTTTATTATGGAAAATATATTATTAAAGGGCGAAGAACTTGTTCTTCCTGAACAGTTTTCGGAAAACTTTTTGAGTACTATTTCTAATAAAAGATATAAAACTACGATTAATAAATTTTTGAAAAAATTTAAAGAACAGTTTACCACTTTTAAAGTGGATATTATGGAAGGAGATATTGTTGCTACAGTTCATCATCGTCTTACATATTTGAAGTCAATTTGTGACAAAATTGATGAACTTCGAGAAAATCACCAAGATGGATTGATTCCTTTTGTTTTGGATGACAATTTTGAAAAAAATGAACCTCTTATTGTCTCTCTATTAAGTTTAAAAGAAAGGCAAACGCTAATATCATTTACTCAAAAGGATGATGAAATTACGACATATAATCGAAAGTCCATTGAATCAAGCAAAGGTTTGAAATCAAGAAAAAATACTGTGGGTGTTTCAAATACACCTTCTATGTTGCCAAAAAATAAGGTTTCTAAAGATGTAGATCCTGGTTTGAAAATTGTTAAAAATAAGTTATTTGTAGCCGTAAAAACTTTTTTTGGACTGTTTTTTCTTCATTGGATATATAATATTGTAAATCAGAACTCAGTTCATTCTATATTTAAAAATTCGGAAAATGCTAGAGGTTTAAGTTTGTTAGAAGTAGATGCTCTTAAATCCGGAAGTGCGAGTGATCAACTGAAATGGTTGAGGCTAAGTCAAACGAATAAGATGACGACAAATGACGTTCATTTCGATCGCAATAATTTAGATCTTTTTATTCACTTTTTAGGATCCGATAAGAATGATATTCGTCAAATGAGTAGTAATCTTTTAGTTTCTCACCTTGATTCATTGATAGATAGAAACGTTATAGAAAAAAATGGAAATTTGGTGCCCGTTTTAATACATAATTTGAAGAGTAACAAAGCCAGGAAAATAGTTAATACGGTTGTATTGCTGGATGAATTCTCTAGGTATGATGGTTTATGTCTCATGTTAAAGTCTAAATTAGATGTTCTTGAATCAATCTTAGATATTATAGTTAGAGACAGAGAAAAACCTCATTTCAATGATACTTTAAAAACATTTTTTAATATCGTACAACCAACTGGAAATAAATTATTAACTTATCCGATGGTTACTACAGATAATTTTCAATTTAATGAGAAAATGTCATATGCTACATTAGAATTTGCGAAAATGTTTAGGGCCCTTCGAAGTCGGGATGTATTTTTAGATACTCAATCATTGTCATCAACTATTTGTCACTTATTGCAAAGTAAAAAGAGAGAATATAGACACGGTGGGTTTACGTTACTTCATCATATGGGAGACAACCCTAGGTATAGGACTTTACTAAATGAAGAAAGCAAGATTCATTCAGAGGTAATAAAATTGGTCGAGTCGTTGTCTACAAATGTTCGAGAAGACGGAATTAGTCATTTAACAATGTTGTCTCGGATGGAGGCGTTTAATGGGCTTTATTTTAAGTCTCCGTTGTTGTTAGAAAAACTTATTTTAATTTTTACAGAGGAGTCTACATTCTCTCAACAAAATATTATAGAGACATTTGCTCATTTAAGTACGAAAAAAGAGGGTCGTCTATTTTTATCATCTAATCCTAGATTCATTGACACTCTAAACAATATGAGAAGCCAATTTGAAGATGAGAGTGTTCTTATAAATATTGAAGTGATAAGACGGAGTACTTTGTAGTTGTCTCGTTTCGAATTAAAACTTTAAACTAATTTGAGATCTTAAATCAATCGACTTTCCTGTACCTTTATATTCTGAATTTGAATCTCCGAAATAGAAAATTAATGAATTGTTAAATGTAAGTTCGTTAATTAACGTATACGTCCATCCCAAGTTCATTAACCCAGACCCGTCGTTAAAGTTTTGAAGAATATTCACGAATGTATTACTTGAGTGATAAGGAAATTCTGAAATTGTAATAAATGCGGAATGATAATGTTTAGATAATTGATTTGGGATATAGATATTCTCTTCAACTAAGCTATCTATAAGTGATGTATCAGTCCAGTTTAAAGTCTCAAATCCATTTGTTTGATAATAGTGTTCATAAGTTACCCGGACTCTATTAGGTCGTTCCCAATTGATTGATTTGGATAATTGACCCATCCATTGATACTGTCTGGATTCTGATTTGTACTGAACGTCTGACCCATTCATAAAAGGTTCTTTGCCATTAAATATACTTAATTCGCTTAAAATATCGAACCCAAAAAGATAGGTAGATGCTTCAAGACCGAAACGGCTACTTTGATTTCGTTTAATCAAAGTAGAAATGCCCAGCTCAATATTTTTTAGGGCTATTTCATACTTTGAAACTAGACTTAAGTCACTTGGTTCGTCTGACTGTTGAGAATTTAAAAAGAAGTAAAGATTACTTCGTGTTCCATTTGGTATGTGAACTTTTAATCCATAAACACCTTCTAGCGCTTGATTTAGATTCAAAAAGTCTTTTTTGTCGACATTTACAAAATCAATTGGATTCCAAAAATGCCCTTGGCCCCATTTTAGATATTGTTTTCCAACCCTAAAATAAGAGGTGTAGTCTAAATTGAAATCGACGAAGTATTCTTTAATGTTAATGATAAGGGATTGAGCTGAGGGGACATTCGGATCATTTATTTGACCTAAGTAGATGTCCATAAACCCCTTAACTCCTTTTTGAAATCGAAAATCCAAGAAGAAATCAGCGTCTGAATAAAATTGTAGTCTGTTGTTTGATACGGTGCTTTCAAATAGATTTGAGTTTCTATTTACTTCGTAGAGCCCATACATATTAATTATTCCAGTAAAATTTACAGAATTTCTTTTCTCTATTAATGACGTCGTAGAAGGTTGAATCGTTTCAATTGTCATATCGATAGTTTCATTTTCGAATAATGATCCTTTGAAATCAAAAAAGGGTTCGCTGATGATATCTTCCGATAATAATACAGAAGATAGGCTTAGGAATGTGATTAGAAAAGATAATATCAAAGACTTTTTTAATGATTGCATCGTGTTATTAATTAGATAAATTTTCTAAATACGCCTTTGTGAATATATGATTGTCGATAGGACTAAACGTTATATCTGTAATTTCCCAAACCGTTTTGTTTCCTTTTTCAAAATTATCAATAACCATTTGCTTAATAGCAATAAATTTATCGTTAATTTTTGAATATTTTAGAAAATATTGTGTTGAAATAAGGGAGTTTGAATAAGACTTATTTTGAATTTTTAAAGGAAGTAGGTTGTCCTGTCTGACCCATATCGTCAAATTTGGATAAGCGACATTTGGGAGGTCGGAGGAAACGTCAATTTTGTAAGCTGGAATCTTTCCTAAATTTACCGTTTGAATAATATCTTCATTGTCAGAGTCTTTTTTTCCTTTATACTGCAATTCATATTTAGGTGTTTCGAAATCGCTCGTGTTAGCATCTGACCCGGCTATGCTTTCATCTCTGCTTATGTGCTGAAATGTTCGAGTATTTCTTCGGTACATCCAAAAATGATCATCGGCTTTCAGATACCCATTTCCTTTTTCCGATTCTGGAGCAGTCATGACAATTAAAAATTGGTCCGTAGATCCTTTTGCAAAATAAATAGATTCCATTTGCTTGATCCCTTGTTCAATATCTTGTTGAAGAATGGTTACTTTTGCCGTGACATCTTTTTCTATTGTTTGTTGTTTATCTATTTTTTTTAAAATTTTATTGATAGATGGTTTTAGTTTAAGGGATGTTGCCGAAAGTGAGGATGCTATCAATATGGTCGTTAAAAAAATAGTTATTGTTAATGGTCTGTTGTTTGAAACTGGGTAGTTTGTTTTATCATTCATTAAATAATCCTTTCTTAACGCCTTAGTGCTTCTGATGGACTTAATTTTGCAGCATTTCTACACGGGAAGTAAACTGTAATTAGAGTGAATCCTAGAACTAATAATAAATTTTTAATGATATGAGATAGAGTTGGTAAAAAATAAATGCCGTTATCTACAAGTATCATACTTAGTGCATTGTCTGTATTGAATTCGAATAGTGAGATACCTTTCATGATACCAAACGAAATTAATATGCCGATTACAGAACTAATAGAAACAAGGATTAACATCTCTAAAAGAAATATCCATTGCAGTTGTGATTTTTTAAGACCTATTGCTCTTAACGTTCCAATTTCCCTATAACGTTCCTTTATTGTCATTCTTAAAGAATTTAGGACTCCAATCATAATAATAAAGAAGAGAATAATTGAAACGGAAAGAACAACTAAATTAAACATTTGTTCGAACTGAATGACTTCCTTTGCGGTTTCATACATCGAAGACACATCAATCGTTGGTTGTGCTTTTTTATTTTTCATTAACGTTTTTAATTTTTTATTGAATGAAATGGTATCCTTTGTTCTTTTTGTTAACGTCCATTCTGTATCTATGACGTCTAGTATGGAGATATCAAAATTATTTTCTGTAAAATATTTTTGTAGATTTATTTTTTTATTTGGATAGGTGGTTTGGAATAGTTTAAAGAATCTTTCGCTTGGTAAGAAAATGATATTTTTTGATGTTTTAGAATAGATTCCTTTAACGGAGTCTTTTATGGGTATCGTCCCATATTTATTTGGCTCTCTTTGTGAAAATGTTAATTTTGAATGGGATGCATCAAGAGTATTTGAAATTATAGGAACATTTAGTACCGTTGCACGTTTTTTAGTTGTAGTAACGTCACTTAGTTTGATTCCTAAACGTGTTGAAATGTTGTTTTGGGATGGTATGGTCCCTATTGGGACTACGATGATAGTTTTATTTCCTAATTTTGCCTGAATACCTATTTTTTGAGGTGATAAATGTTGATGAATAGAGTCGGCCGTTGTTTTTGCCGTTTTAGGGTTTTTTAGAAGCAGCTTGAATGAACCCGACTCTTGGAGTTTATAGCCTAATAACGTTTTTAATGTGGCTGTTTTTGAAAAAATGGCATAGTCCATAAACATGTTTTTATTTTTCGTTATTATGGAAAGAATAAACGTACCAGTGTTTGTTTGTCCGTTTACATTTGTTGCACGGATATTAACGGAATCTCCGATAGAAATGTTTAAATTTTTGGCCTTTTGTTCGGAAAGTATGATGGGATTATCTATAGATTCGAAAAGCTCATAACTACCTTCTAGTGGTTTATAGAGCTGCTTAAAATCCTCATCTAAATTTGTGTTGCTTACCCATGCATAATCTCCTTTTCCATTCCCGACAACTCTTACTAGGCTTCCTATATCTTCATAAATGGTTTGAATATTTGGGTCACTTTTAAGGATGAGTGATTTTATTTTTTCTTTGTCTCTAAAAATAGGAGAAATGATTCGGCCGTTTTCAATTCCTTGAACTTTTACGTGTCCAGTCATGTATATAACCATTTTATTTAAAATATTGTCAGAAATACCGTTTGAAAATGCATTTGCTAACATCATGATCATGATGCCAAAACTTATAGATGCACCAATCATAAGGTTCCTTCGTTTTTGTCTTAAAAAATTTCTAAAACTAATTTTCCAAATAGTAAACATATTAGTTCCTTAGTACTGAATCGAGGGGCGTTATTTTTCTAGCTAAATAGATAGGATAAATTGATGAGAGGCAAACGATTAGGCTGAGTTGAAGAACACAGAGCCCCACACTTATAAAATCAAGAGTAGGGGAGAATGTATCTCCACCATATAAAATTTGCAACATTTCATGGCTTGTTGATAACTTTAAAAGTTTGAATCCAATAATTGTGATTGAGCCTAATATGATTCCAGCCCCGCCAAATACAAATG
Source organism: bacterium (assembly GCA_018698675.1). Lineage (GTDB taxonomy): Bacteria > Margulisbacteria > Marinamargulisbacteria > JABIPA01 > JABIPA01 > JABIPA01. The sequence continues at coordinate 24,685 of JABIPA010000019.1, forward strand.
ACAGTAGACTCGTTTCTGCCAAAAACATTGTTTGAATGAATCTTTTCTTTGTTCCAATTGCCCTCATCATGCCAATTTCAGGAATACGCTCCATAGTTGCCATGCTTAAGGTGTTCATAATTATGATTATAGCGACGATGAAAATGAAAAGAACAAATAAGAAGAGAGATCCCTTCATGAGCATCGCAATTTGTCCGAACATTCCAATAGCGTCATTCCATGATATGGCTTGCAATGGAATGTTTTTCTCCTTAAGTAAATTGTTTATTTGAGTGATCGTTTTATTTAAGTTTACGTCTTTTTTTAATTTTACAAAGATAATGTTATAGGTTCCCAATTTTTTATCTAGTTGGGATGTTTTGATGTGCTTTATGTCTGATAGGTCATTTTTTATTTTTGTCGTTGATTCATTTACTGTATCAAAGGAATCGTTAAATAAAGTGTCAATGGAATCTAAGCTTGAAGTCATTAAATTTTGATTTTTTGTGCTCAAATGAACGGCTTCGTCTGAAGATTCAAAGTATCCCATACATTCTCTAAATGAACTCATATCAACAATGCAGTAAAACCCTAGGATACTATTTAATTCTTTAAATTTTACGATACCTATAACATCAGTCAAAATATCTAAACTCGCATTTTTACTACTTAGTCCCATATATACAATTGATTTTTTTGTTTGTAGGGAGGAGCCATTCTTTTTTACTTTTTCAGGGGCTTTTTCTTGGTCAAATGAAGTATTTATCGGTACTGTCCATGAATCTGTAAAATCAAAATACCAGTCTCTCATTCGGGTTGATACAAGAACTCCCCTTTGGTTTTTTTTGAGAAGTGAGCCTTTTTCAACGATTAAATTATTATTAAAAAATTCTAAATATGATTCAATGTCGACGCCTAATAAATATTGGTCCAACGGATTTCCATTTTCGTTGAGAACCCAAACATAGCCAGCTCCTGCGGGAAGAATTTTATCTATTGATGGGATATTTAATATTTGAGGCTTTAACTCAGTGAAGTTAGTAATAGGTTTTAAGGTATGACCTGTCATACTTGCGAGAACAGTTTTTTCGATTTGTTTATCTGAAACTAGAACCAGGTCCCCTGAAAAGTTGTTAACAATATTTTTTTGAAGGCCTGTATCTAATCCGTTTATAACTCCATTTCCAATTGTCATAATGAAGGAACCTAGGCATAAGATAAGTCCTATAACGAAAGACTTTCCTTTATGTCTATAGAGATTTCGCCATGCAATTTTTAGTTCAATTGGCATTTATTTGGCCGTCGCGTATCGTGATTGATGAATCGGCGTATTTGAGTATTTCTGGGTCGTGAGTAGAGAATAAAAACGTTGTTTTTCTAGTTTTATTTAAATCCTTCATTAGTTTTAGAATGATGGCTCCCGTTTCGGAGTCTAAATTTGCGGTCGGTTCGTCAGCGAGCACGATTTCTGGGTCAGTCACCAAGGCTCGGGCAATTGCGACTCGTTGACGCTGGCCCCCCGAGAGTTCTGATGGACGGTGATCTTTTTGGTCCATTATATGAACGGATTTCATCATATCTAAGGCTTTTTGCCTGATTTCTTGTTTAGAGTATTTATTCATTAATAGAAGAGGGAATTCTATGTTTTCTAATACATTTAAAACGGGAATTAAGTGGAAGGATTGAAATATAAATCCAATGTTGAAAAGACGAAGTTCTGTTAGCTGGTTATCTGTTAATGAATCTATTTGATTTCCGTGAATTTGAACAGATCCTGAACTTGATTTGTCTATACATCCGATAACGTTAAGTAGTGTGGTTTTCCCACTTCCAGAAGGACCAACTATCGCTGAAAAGGATCCTTTTTCTATCTTTAAATTAATGTTTTTCAGAGCATGGACAACTGTTTTACCTAAATAATAGTCTTTGTTTATATTTTTAAGCTCTACAATTGCCATATTAGATCTCCCAAATTTATTTTTTTTAAGCGTATTAAAGTAACTATTTTATAGTTACTTTAATTAATATTAAAGCTCGAGAGTTTGATAAAAGCAAAACTTTTATTATTTCGTTCTGAAGATTCTAGAGTAAAAATAGAGTGGTAGGTAGTTTATGCTATTGTTTCATTTTTGGTTAAGTGAGTTTCTTTTGTTTTTTCTATTGAAAGATAAGGAATTATTTTATTTTGAATACTTTCCCTCTCTATTTGTTCAATTGACGTTGATTTCTTTCGTATACCGTATGTAAAAAGTATTTGAGGAGTATGTTTTAGGGAAAACGTTTTTTGTATTTCATCCGACGAGTCTTTTTCAAGAAAAGGAGCGCCATAAAGACATGTCGATAAGTTTTGTTGCGACAAATGAAGAAGAATACTTTGCAGATCCTGTCCCGTTTGAATTAGGGTTTTCATGTCTGATTTCGAGGATAGTATGATGATTCCGTCAGCCGTTAAAATATCTGGATATTTTGTTTTAGCGATTGTTTTTCCTATTGATTGATTGGAAGAAATGATAGGCATTATATTTGACGCGAATGTCGGAATATTTAATGCAGAGAGTGGAATACCTATTTTTGAAGATGAAAGAATAGATGGAAACATTTTATTTAGGGTGTTTTTGAATTTTTTATCAGTAGAATTTAGGTCAATTCCTTTTTTTGCGTATTTTTCAATTAATTTAAATGATGATTTTTCCTTTAAAATTTTAATTTCCGAATTAATTTCTCTTCTAAAAAATGTTTTTTCAGTGTTTAAAATGGGTTTGTCGACAACTTGAGGTAAATATTTGTCTCTATAGTTTTGTCTTTTTTTAATGAGTTGAATAAGTTTGTTATAGCTATGTTCGTTTGTTATTTGTTTTGAGTCCATGTTTACGACTATTTTAGCGATGTTTGGATACTGTGTTTGATACTCAATATTTACAAACCGTTTACAACTTTTTAGTAGGAGTATCACATTTTGAACAAAACATCCGATGCTTATTAGTTGAAAAGACTTGCTTGGATCAAGTTTATTTAAATCTAAATTGGCGTCTGCGCTTATTAATATCGTGTTATCGTGAAAGGCAATTTTCCATGGTTGAGTATTGTAATAAGATGGCGCTAAATTGGCGTGTTCAAGAAGCTGAAGTAAATTAAACATTGATACTCCTTTTATTTGATTTCTTTAAATTATAATGCATGGCAAATTAATATTTTTAATTTCATCTGGGATATCTTTATCATAGTCAAAGTAGTGTATTTCCATTGGAAATTTTTTGGATACGTATTTGTTGTGACAAAAGTAGTGAGGGAAGTTTTTTAAAAAATGTGTTTTTATCCCTGATGCATGGAAAAAAGCTTTTAATACAGATCTTTTACTGCAAATTAACACAATTTTTTTTGAATCAGTTTTTTTAAATTTTAGAAATTGACTATTTAATGTTGATTTAACTAAATTAATTCCAATTTGTCTGGAATTTATATACGTTTCTTTTACAACAAGTTTAGTTAATTCTCGGATTTCAAAATTAGAGGTAAGATCGATCTTTTGATTAATTTCGTCAAAACTCACGTTACCGTATTCTAAGGCGTAGCTGTTTTCTAAATAGGCACCAATCGACCCAATAACTTTTCCATTGGATTTTGCCATTAAAAGTTGGTCGGGGAAACGTTCGATAGGTTCATTTGAAACAGGTTGTTGGTTTATTAAGGTAACACCATATTTTTTAAAATAAATAGAGGCCATTAACTCTTGGCATTCTTTTTTTTCGGTTTCATGTTTAACAATTTCTAATGTATGGCTGGACGCGAATTTCGTATTCGTATCATTTAGTTGTTTGATTAATGTTTTGCTAATCATAGAAATTGGGATACCTTTTCAACGGGTCTTTTTAAGGATGCTATTGGCTCTTGATCCGAATAAAATAATCGAAACAGAAGGACGAGCCCGTTGTCTGACGAATGTGGAATAATTGGGGTAAATTTATTTTTTAATGAAAGTAGATCTTTTTTAAGCCAAGCTGGAAGAGTTTCTGGCTTTAAATAAAGACGAGTCAGTAAATAACAGATGCTCGTCATTGGTTGTAAGCTAAGACCTTCTTTACTTGCTGTTAACCATAATTTTTCAAGTGCCTGTCCTCCATGAAAAAAGCTTAAGGGATCATTCTTATCAGTTATAATACATCCAATAGCAGGGCTTTTTTCTATTTGTTTTAAGGAGAAGCTTTCTATCCCTTTTCCTCCCTTAACTTTTTTAAGAAGTTCAACAACTGACCAGCTTTTTGATAATTTTAATCCAGCGAGATCCAAATTTGATAGATAAAGAGTATCGATATCGATACCATCTCTAGAATCATCAACTTCTTTTTTATTCCATCGGATTTCGTTATACATTTCTTCGTGGCATTGTTTGTGAAAGAATCGACATTTTTCTGATTCGGCGAAAATATCCGAAAGTTCTGCAATGTCTGAAGGGTCTGTTTTAAAAATTACTTTTGTACCTTCAATGCTTTCGCAGGCAGTTGTTAGTTTTGAAAATGTTGACGTTTTAATTTCCTGTTTTGATGCTTTTTTACGGTTCGTTTTTCGTTTGAATATTTCATTGAATAAATCTGGCATTGTAGTTGTTAGTTCTAATTTTTTAGTTTGTTTAAAAATAGCAACACATGGAAACGAATCTGGATAAATTGTTTCAAAGGTCATTCCATTTTTTTCGGCGGCTATTTTAAAATTTTCAGCGGCAGCTCCAAGGGCTAAATGAGAGGCTAGGTAATTTATATCTAAAAATATACCTGCTCTAGATTTGTCTATAAAAAGAAAAACGAGATCGTTGTGGATAATCCACTTCCATGGCTGGATATTTCCACCTGAAGGGGCTTGGTTTGCACAATCAATGCATTCGGATATTTTTGATTTTATAATTGGGACTGTAGCTGATAGGTTTTTATCGATTATTATTTTTTTTGCACAGCTGAATTCATATTCATTAGCGGATATGTCTTTAACTAGCTCCTTATTAGTAGTAATAGATTCCTGAGATTTATTTAAATTATTAGATTCTGTTTTAGTCGAAGTGGGTTGGTTTTTATCTAGTTCTTCGTCTAAATCGAAATAATAACGCCCCGATTGAGTGTGAGTAGATAACAGAATTCTTCTTGCTACGTGAGTTGCAATTCCTGCTCCATTAGAAACTGACGAAGCAAGTTGGGGCCAAGAATTTATGCTTTGTTCAATTTCTAACATACTTGATTTTAATCTATCGGAAGCATCATTTATTCCAAGAATATCTAAAACTAATGGTATTTTTTCTTCATTTGTAAGATTTTTTAAGTTGGTTTTATTTTCTAAATTAGTAAGTCCATGAAATAAAGGTCTGTCAGGCTCTAAATCGAATCGTTCAATATCTAAAAGTTCTCTGTCAGTTGTATGCATGATTACAGGAATGTTTAAGTTTTTACATTTTTTTCTTATTTCAATTTTTGTTTCAAAGCAGTCACATTCTTCAATAACGAGGTCAAGTTGAGCTGTTTCTGTAAGAAATTCAGAATAATTTTGGGTGTTTAAACCTTTGTCGAATATTGTTAATTTTAAAAATGGGTCAATTTCAAGTATTTCACGTGCTGTTAAAATTGCTTTGTTCATACCGATGTTTTTTACATTTGTTCTAATTCTATTTAGATTTGAAAGTTCAATTGAATCGAAATCAGCAAGTCTAATTTCACCGCATATTCTTTCTTGTGCAATAGTTAGCGCTATTGCGTGACCTACGGATAGCCCGACGACGCCTATTTTTTTTGCTTTTAATTCGATTTGTTCTTCTTCTGAAATTTTGTACATGTTTCTTGCTGTTCTTAATTTAATGAATTTATTTTCATCAAGAAGATGCACGAGGTGATTATTCCACGGGTAATATACCCAAACCCCAATGTTATTTTTATTACCTGTGTCAAAATACTGTTTTTTAGCATTTTCTATGACTTTGTCTGATTTTTCGTTAGGAATAAAGAGTTTTGTATATTCTAATAGTTGACTTTCGATTTCATCAAAAATTTGGATATTGGAATTGTTTTTTAAATGCACAAGTTTATCAGCGTCGATTGGATTATTAGGATCTAGTATATCTACTTGAAATTTATATTTTTCCATATGGTTGTTTGCCTTATTTTTTATTTAAAATAGTTTCAAATATTAATTTACATAGTAACTAGATTAGTAGTTGAATATGTGAAATTTTAACCTAATAAAACTTTTTATTTTTTAATATTAAGGGAACGCCTTACTAAGAAGTATAAACTTTTTTTTGATTAAAGCAAATGTTTTTCAATTGCGTTTATTTAAGTATAAGTTTTAATGGTTTATGACATTGTAATGCAGTATAATTAATTCTGTTACCAAGTTTATCTTTTACGCTATAAATATAATATATGAACACAATTACAAACCTTTTGATGCTGTATGGTGGTATTTTATTAATAAATACTATTATTTCAATTTTTCTTTGGATAAATGATAAATCTAAAACTAGTTTCTATAAAATTATGTTTTATATTTGGTTTTCGAGTGTTGTTGCTTTTGTTTTTCAAGGAATATTGCAGCAAAATGACTTAGCTATTGTATCTGGTTTTGCTTTTACATTGTTTACTGTTTTTTCTTTAGTTTTCCTATTTAAAGATATTTATTCTTTTCGGGTACCTATTAAACGATTAGTCGGGTTTTTCGTCGTTTCTTATGGAACAACTATTTTACTTTTAATTAATGGTATTGAATTTGTTTATGCTGTTTTGCCTTTGTCCTTTAGTGTTGCATTACCCTTACTTGTTACGGCATATCATGGTTTTTTTAAACGATGGAACGAGCTTACCTTTCCCGGGAAAGGATATATTTGGGTAGCTGTAATGTTTTCTATCCATATTTTAGATTTTCCATTTTTGAGAAAGGTTGATTCCGCAGCGACTCTTGGTTTTTTAATTGCTATTCTCATCGTTTTTGGATTTTCTATTTTCGCGCCTGCCATGGTTATAGAAATTCTTGCAAAAAGGCAAACTCGGATTGTTGCTGAAATTGATGTTGCTAAGAAGATTCAAACTGAAATTTTACCTAAAGACCCTCATGTTCCTGGGATGGATCTTACATGTTTTATGAGGCCTGCAGATGAGGTTGGGGGCGATTATTATGATATTTACTCTGTTGGAGACAAGACATGGTTGTTTCTTGGAGATGTGACTGGACATGGTCTCGGATCCGGCCTCGTGATGTTTATGGCTCAAAGTATTATTACTTCTATATTAGAGACAAACCAGTCGATTACTCCTATGGGTTTAAATCTGTTGTTTAACCAAATATTATTTAACAATTTGGAACGATTGAATGAAAAGCGTCCGATGGCTCTAATTTCTTTATGTTTTGGAAAAAATAATTCGGTTGCTCTTAGTGGTAATCACGATCTTATTTTTGTGTACCGATATAAAACTAAATTGATTGAAAAATTGGAACTTTATCAATTTCCTATGGGACTAGGGTTTACCGATAATTTTGATGAGTCTGCGGTAAAAGATGAATCATTGGTTTTAGAAGACGGAGATATTTTATTCTTGGGAACAGACGGAATTACTGAAGCGGCGAGACATGGGGACGTTAATTTAGGCATGTTTGGTGAAGAACTTTTGGAAAAATGGTTGGAAGAGAATTGTGAAAACACCGTTGATGAAATGAAGAAGTCATTGCTTGAAAAATTGGACAATTATACCAATGGAAATTACTTTGATGACATTACTTTTGTAATTGCACGTTTAGATTCTCAAAAACTGGGTAAAATTATTTAAGTATGGATACAAGTATATTTAAAATTAATAAATTAAGCCCCAAGAGTTTGTTTTCGGATTCAAAACAATCTTGGTTCTTTGGTGACTACATAACATTAGAAGAAGACGAAATGATTTTTTCGGAATGTCATCTAAAATTTTTGCCACTCCATTTAATTTCTAAATGGTCTAGATGTGGATTAACAGCCGAATATTTATCAAAGTACATTGCCTTGAATTCAGAGAAGATTATTGAAGTCGAAAATTTTGCGTCGACTGTGATTAATGAATTGATTGAAAACGCAGTTAAGTTTTCGTTTGATAAGTCAGAATCAATATTGGTATCTATGCACCAAACTGAAAAAGCAGTGTTGGTTAGGATAGAAAATGTTGCCGATTACGATTCGGTAAAAAAATTCGTGGATTTTTTAGAAGAAATCGACTTAACGGATATAGAAGAAACGATGATTAAACGAATAGAAAAGAGTGCAACGTCAGATGGAGATGTGTCTGGTTTGGGGATTTTATCTATCATCAATGATAGTGATGTTACCTTTGGTATGAAAATTTGTTCAGAATCGGCAGAAGACGAGACGTTTTCAGTAGATATAAAAATATTATTTAAAATTTAGGGAAAAGGGGAGATTTAATGTTTAATAAAGATTATCAGATAATAGAAGCAAGCGTTGGAGTAATTGGTTTAACAGGAGTTTTAAGATTACCGTCACCAGGTGCTTATGATGCCCCTTTTGCACCTATATACGAAAAAATGCAAAATGAAGAATTTCCTACGTTTGTTTTAGATGTAACGGAGCTCGTTTTTTTAAATAGTGCGGGACTAACGGCTTTGGCTCAATTAATTATTTATTGTCGGGAACATAATATTCCATTGACGTTAAAGGGAAAGAAAGGTGTTCCTTGGCATGAGAAAAGTATTTCAAGGTCTCTTGCCCGTTTATGGAAAGAAATGATAGTGGAGCTTGTTTAATAGATATTTTAAATGGAAGAAATAGTATACGGACTATATAACGAATTAGATAAAGTTGGAGTAGGTAGCTCTGAGATAACAATGGATTTTGTGATACCTCTCGAACTAATGTCTGAATGGGAACGTTGCGGGCTAATATCTGATTATTTGGCCCGGTATGAAGCGTTTTCATTTGATGATCAAGAGTTAGCAACGCAAGTTCTCTCTACGATAATAAATGAACTTCTAGAAAACGCTGTTAAATTTTCGACTGATAAAAATAAAATTGTGAATATTACTATCAAGCATTTTGGGAGTTTTTTGTCTGTTGAAGCAGTAAATAATACAGATGAGGAACATGCCGTAGATTTAGAAACTTTTGTTTCTAAATTGAAAAAATCTACCCCTGAAGAGTTTTTTTATGAGCAAATCGAAAAAAATGCTTTGGCTCAAAGTGGTAATTTGTCTGGTTTGGGTTTACTGACTTTAGTGAATGATTATGAAGCAAAATTAGGTATAAAAATTCAGAAAAGGATTAAAACTGGGTATGACATTTTTACGATGGTTTTGTTTTTTACAAATAATTTTTCAAACTCTTAATATATGGTATGTTTGATTTCTTCAGAAAGACGTAGTTTCGTCAATTATTTCGTTTTTTAGACGAATCTCTTTTTGGTCGGCTCGTTTGATTGAAACATTTCCACTAAAAGTAACATTTTTTTCAATGTGAACATTTCCTTCAATTTTGAGACTTTTTACAGTTTTAAGAGAAGGTGTTTCTAATACCCGGTTTTCATATTTTTCAACAGTATCGAATTCTTTTCCAAGTGATATAGATGGAAGGTCGTTTACATCTACTTGTTCCGAAAACCTGTAGGTATTGTTTTCTTTAATCAGAAAATCAGATCGAAGAAGCATAAGGTCTGATGTTTTTTTTACCGGAAGAAATCTCGTTCTAGGTACGACACAAGTAATTGCGTTATCAAACAAATTTATTGCCGCTCCCATCGCTGTTTCAAGCTGAATAATATTAGTATTATTTATCGTTTTTGGATTTGCAATTAATGGAAGTAGGAAATTTTCTTTTTCCATTTTTCTTTTCAATTGTTTCAGATTTATCCAAATGTTATTTGTGTTAAATATTTTGAATTTTTGAATGTTTTCAAACTCTGGAAGATGCTCTGTTTCTACTTGGGCACGTTCAAGGAGAGTTAGTTTATTGTTTACTCTAACTAATGTTCCACCTTTTACATCTAGTTTTGTTTTTTTAGTGGTTTCCATAAGAAAGTCTACGTTATTTTCTGACATATAGTTTGGAATAGCTATATCGATAGTCGCTCCAATATTGTCAGAATTGGAAATAAAAATATATTCCTTATTATCGTTTATTAATTTATCGATCCATCCAGATTCATTTAATGTTAAAAATACGTCTCCGTGCCCGGGAGGATTCCATTCTTGGTCTGAATTAGTACGCATCGTAAATGGTTCGCCTGATTGTTTATTTATTTTTGGAAACTGGTTTTGTATGATCGCATTGAATGGTTTGTTTTCTTTTTTAAAAAAACGTTCGGTTTGAGAATGTGTGTTAAAGCTATTTAATAAAATGAGAGGCAACTTCACTTTATATGTTGATTCAAAAAATGAAAGTTGTTCTTGAATAATAGTTAAGAAATTTTTGTTTTTGAATATCGGAACTAATGATTTTGGCCCTACACAACCCATTGACGTTCCTAGCCCACCATTTAATTTTAGAACCGCAATTTTTTTAAGGATTGATTGTGGAGAGTCTGGTTTTTTTAAATCGTCATAATTTATTTCGTCGGATATATTTAAGGGGTTTATTTTAGACCATTCTATTTTAGCTTCTGGGTTAAAAAGGTAGTTTAAATAGAGTAAGGAAAACGTTAATTTTGTTCCGATTGATTGTTTTTTAAGAGTCATTTTATCTAGATAAATTGGAAGTTTTGTTAGAAATGTTTGCTTCGTAGCTTCAAAGTTTTGATAAGAACGATATGTCTCAATGTTTGTGTTTATTTTACCTAATTCAGCTTCGTTGAAAAACGCGTTAAGAATATTTTTCATATTACTCATTATAGAAATAATTTGTACGCAGGATTATTTGATTCGTTTTTTGTAAAAAATCCTGTTGATTTGAGAAAAGTTTCAAATTTCTCAGAGTCTGGGTTCGGAACTTGAATCCCAGCTAGAACCCTACCATAAGCAGCTCCATGGTTTCTGTAATGAAATAGACTGATATTCCAATTATCTCCTAATTGCTTTAGAAAAGTTAAAAGAGCTCCGGGCCTTTCGGGAAATTGGAAACGATATATCTTTTCGTCTTCTAAATTATTTGTTTTTCCACCGACCATATGACGGATATGTATTTTTGCCAGCTCATTGTCGGATAAGTCTTGTGCTTTAAAATTTGAAGAGTCAAAAAGTTTCATTAGCTCTAAACGTTCCGAAGATCCATTTGTAAGTTCAATTCCAACAAAAATATGCGCATTTTTGGAGTCCGCATACCTGTAATTAAACTCAGTTATAGACCGATTTCCAAGAGAATTACAAAATTTGTTAAAACTACCAGCCTTTTCAGGAATGGTGACAGCGAATAAGCCTTCTTTGTTTTCCCCAATCTCGGTTCGTTCGGATACATGTCTAAGCCTATCAAAGTTTATATTCGCTCCGGAGTTTATCGCAACATATGTTTGATTCTTTTTAGATTGAGCGTATTTTTTTAAGCCGGCTAATGCAAGAGCGCCCGAAGGTTCGGCAATAGAACGTGTGTCGTCAAAAATATCTTTAATCGAGGAACAAATTTCGTCAGTTGTTACTAAAATTACGTCATCGACAGTGTGGGTTAATAGTTTATAAGGTTCTTTTCCAATTTGTTTTACAGCGACACCATCCGCAAAAATTCCAACATGTTCTAGAATTTCTCTTTTTCCAGACTTTAATGAGTTATATAGAGCTGGGGAATCTTCTGGCTCAACGCCAATAATTTTGATAGAAGGATCAACAAACTTTAAATAAGCACTAACTCCGGCAATAAGACCTCCACCACCAATCGGAATAAAAACTGCATCAATTTTTTCTTTCTTTTGGCGCATGATTTCCATTCCAATAGTGCCTTGTCCTGCAATGACTTCTTCGTCGTCATACGGATGAATAAACGTGATGTTTTTCGTTTTTGCATATTTTGAAGCGAATTCAAAAGACTCGTCGTAGCTATCTCCATGCAGAATTACAGTAGAGCCTAATGCTTTTACCGCGGAAACTTTTATTGAAGGTGTCGTTTTTGGCATGACTATGGTTGCTTTTAAATTCAATTTTTTAGCTGAAAGGGCAACTCCTTGTGCATGATTTCCAGCGGAGGATGTTACCACTTCTTCAATTTTTTCAGTTTTTAGAATAGATGAGATTTTATTATAGGCGCCTCTTATTTTAAAAGAGAATACAGGCTGAAGGTCTTCTCTTTTTAAATAAACGTTATTGTTTGTTCGAGAAGAAGCTAATGCTAGTTTTTGAAGAGGCGTTTCTGTGATGATGTCATAAACAGAGGATCTCAGTATTTTTTCTACAATTTTATTTAGCATTGTAAGCACCTTATCAAGCCTATTATTTGTCGTCAAATAAATGTGTGAAACGTGGGTCCTCTTTTAGAAAATTTAATGTGTGAATTGGTGAAATAGTGTCAGTATTCGATATAGGTGAGTGCTTGTTTTTTTGGTCTGATATTAGGTTTTTTAGGTCTTTTAACGTGTCTATGTCAGATAGTTTTGGGAGGATATGAATAGTCTTGTTTTGGGAAAGAATTTTTGTTTTTGTTTCGTTGAAAACGGATTCAGTGCTCCAATTTATATCTTTAAAAATATTATCAAAAAACGCGTTTTTGTTTATACCTATTAAGTAGTAACCACCATCAAAGGCGGGTCCAATTACTGTATCATTTGTTTCAAGAGAGTCTGACGCTTTTTTAATTAAGGTTCCAGAAATTTGTGGCGAGTCGGTTCCAATTACGATGACCTTAGAATGCCCATTTTCAAACTCTTTCTTAAACGAATGAATGAGTTTCTCACCAAGGTTTCCATCACATTGAAAATTGATTTCTAATGAGGTATTTAACCATTTTTCGTATGCGTTTAAAGATTCGTTTTTTTTTGCATAAATAACGGCGTCGATGTTGTTCGAGGTTATTGTATTTAAAACATCGGTCGTAAACTTTTTGTAGATTGATGAGGAAAAAGTCATTGAGGTATTCGTTCCGAGCCTCGATTTAACATCCCCGGGAGTGGGGTACTTTAAGAAAACAATGAGTTTTGTCATTTGATAAGTTTATTTTTCAACAATAATCTTTTCAAGGGTTTTTTGAAAATACGCTTAAACGTATACCTTAATATCCACGCGATTATTTATTGAGCTCTTTGTAGTTTTTTATAGAATATTGTTTGGAAGTCTTTATCTTCTGTTTGGGAAGACAGGTGCGAAATTAAATGACCTAATATTAATTTTGCCGCCGATGACTCATGAACGTCTAGATGTCCTGATTGTTTTGGTTTTTTGAATAATTTGTTTTTTGATAATATTTTTTTTTTGGTCATAGCTTTCCCCTTTTTCTTTCTGCCCTTGCTATCTCTGATACATTTTTTTTATGTTAAATAATGTTTTATCAACTTTCTTTTCTATTTTTTGTTTAAATGAATTTCTTGTCGGATTGGTGTCTGTGAATGTTTAAATTTAAATTTCACTTTTCTATGGCAATACATTCGTAGTTTGTTTTTTTCTAAGTCATCAAATATTTGAATGATGTAATGAATAAAAAGAAGGTTGTACGTATAGTTTGATGGCACGCCATCCAGTGTTAGTTTTTCATTTTTAAAATTGTATAAAAATATATGCTTTGCTTTTAATGTATCTACGCTTAATTTGACTTCAGTTCGTGAGATCATCATGTCAAAATTTATAGGGTGACTTTTTTCTTCTTGAGTAATGAATAATTTATCAACTTTCCTTGTAAACGAATCTTTAAAAATATTTTTTATTAAAATTGAAAGGGGAGGTGCGATGGTAGATGTCGTTTCAAGACCTTTTTGTAGCTCTTTTGTTTTAAAAATGTTAATATCTACCGCTAAATATTGGGTGTCATTTGTGTTCAATTTTTGATCCTTTTATAGTGATTTTTTGAAAATAGCAAAAGATGCTATTACTAAATAAATACCCAGTACATTAATTGTTAAAACATGTTTTTTTTGGAGGATGTTGTTATGAGTAAAGAATTTGATTTAATTGTTATAGGTGGAGGGCCTGGTGGCTATGTTGGTGCAATTCGTGGTGCACAACTCGGTCAATCGGTGGCTATTGTTGAAATTAGGAAAACACTAGGTGGAACGTGTCTCAATGTAGGATGTATACCTTCGAAAGCATTATTAGACTCAAGTGAACATTATTTTCAGGCAAAAAATGATTTTAAAGTTCATGGTCTTAATATAAAAGGACTAAGTATAGATTTTAAACAGATGATTCAAAGAAAGAATGACGTTGTTACTCAAACTACTGGTGGGATTGATTTCTTGATGAAGAAAAATAAAATCCAACGGTTTTATGGAGAAGGATCTTTTGTGGATGGTAATACTATTCAAATTAAAGACGGTAAATCTGTCGAGACTATTAAGGGGAAATCAATATTGATAGCGACTGGTTCCGAGACAACGCCTCTTCCTCCTGTTCCTTTTGATGGAAAGCAAATTATTTCGTCTGATGAGGCATTATCTTTATCTAAGATTCCTAAATCGATGTCTATCGTTGGGGGCGGGGTAATTGGTGTTGAAATGGGATCAATATTTGCGAGATTAGGCACTAAAGTTACTATTGTTGAATTTATGGACCGCTTGCTCCCAACTATGGATAAACAGCTCGGTAAAACCTTAGAACGTTCTCTTAAAAAACTTGATATGACGTTTCATTTTAAAACTAAGGTGACTGGTTTTAAGAAAACGAAGTCTTCTGTCGAATTAAATGCTGAAGATAAAAAAGGTGAATCGGTTTCTATTAAGAGTGATTTAGTATTAGTGGCAATAGGACGACGTCCGTTTACAAAAGGGCTTGGATTAGACAAAATTTCGGTATCATTGGACGAAAGAGGCCGTGTACCAGTTGATTCTAATTATCAAACAAAGGCAGCCGGTGTTTATGCAATTGGAGATGTTATCGAAGGACCTATGTTAGCTCATAAGGCTTCAGAAGAGGCAGCTGTCTGTATCGAAAAAATTGCTGGGCAGAAGCCTCATTTAAATTATCAAGCAATTCCAGGTGTTGTTTATACTTGGCCAGAAGTAGCCTCTGTTGGGTATACCGAAGAAGAATTGAACGAGAAAAAAATTGCGTTTAAAAAAGGAAGCTTTCCTTTTAAAGCAAGTGGACGAGCAAGAGCTGCAGAAGAATCTGAAGGATTTGTTAAAGTTTTAGCAGATAAAGAAACAGACGAAGTTTTAGGCGTTCATATGATTGGCCCTAGAGTTTCCGATATGATTGGCGAAGGTGTTTTAGCTATAGAGTACAGAGCTTCAGCTGAAGATCTTGGTAGTATTGTTCATGCGCATCCAACATTTTCTGAAGCATTGAAAGAAGCTGGTCTTGGAGCTACAGCTAATCGAGCTATTCATATTTAAAACCGTTTATTTAATTTGTTGGAAATCTTTACCTATGTAACTTTAGTAGTTAAATGGGTGAAGATTTTTTTGGTGACTCGAAATAGAGTTATTTAGTTAATTTAAAGGTAGTGAAATTGTGAAAAAAATTCTTAAGTTCGGATTGATATTATTTTTAGCTTTGTTTGTTATTTTAGTTGTAAAAATGGGATGGTTGTCTCATCTTTCGCTTGATTCTATCAAGGCAAATCAATCTCAATTGAGTTCTTATTATGAAGACCATCAATTCCTATTTATTTTGGTTTATATGTTGATTTATATTATTTCGACAGCATTATCGTTACCTGGTGCTACCGTTCTTACGTTGCTAGGAGGGGCTCTGTTTGGAGCATTACTTGGCTCACTTGTTGTGATTTTTAGCGCTACAGTTGGAGCGTCCTTGGCTTTTTTAAGTGCACGGTTTGTTTTTAGAGACATTTTAGAGGGGAAATATAAATCTACTTTAGATACGTTTAATGAAAAATTGAAAAATAATGATTTTCAGTATTTGTTATTTTTAAGACTTGTTCCGGCCTTTCCCTTTTTTCTTATTAATTTGGTTATGGGTTTAACTCGTATGAGATTGAGTACATTTTTTTTAGGAAGTGCCATTGGAATGTTTCCTGGTTCGTTTGTTTTTTGTAATGCCGGAAAGCAATTGAGTACTATTTCATCTTTAAATGATCTTGTTTCAGGTCAATTGCTGTTCGCTTTTTCACTTCTTGGATGTTTAGCATTAGCTCCTTCTGTGTATAAAAAATTTAAGTCAAAGTGATTGTGAAAAAAGATTTGTTAGGTTAAGATAAAATTATGTCAATCCAAAATTTAGGTCAGCCTTTAGCCAATAATAATATCGGTCCTTTAAACAATGCCGGTGAAGTTGGGTCTGTTTTATTAAATTTCAATCAAAAAAAGGTTAAAGTTGAAAAAGGCGGCGTCAAGGAAATGGCAAGAGGATTGGCTAAGATTATGAAGGATCTTGGGGAAACGAATGATGAAGAAAAATTTGCAGAAGACATTACAGAAGATCTAATGGAAGCGTTTAAGAAAGTAAAAGAGCGTCAAGAAAAAAAGAATAAATAAAAGATTATTATCTTTTTTGAAGCTGTGATTGAATGCAGCGAAGAAATGACAGTATTAACTCCGGAAGTCTACCAAATCTATCCTCCATTTCATTAAATAAATCCTCGATTTCATCTTTGTATTTAAACGATAATAGGCGTTGATAAATCGATAATCGCTCGTTTTCGCATGGAATGTAATCGGTTGGAAAATAGGTCATGATGTCAGCAGCAAATCGAACTGGTCTTTTTTTAGCTTCTTTTTTTGTTTGAGTGATATTCTCGACGGCAGTTTCTAATAATTTACAATAGAGTTCGAATCCGATTGAGGTCATGTGACCATGTTGTTTGTTTCCTAAAAGTGTTCCAGAACCCCTTATTTCCAAATCTTTCAAAGCTAGTTGGTATCCTGACCCTAGGGCAGCATACGCCTGAATTGCATTTAATCTGTTTTTTCCTTTTTCTGTGATTCTCTCTGGGTTGAAAAGTAAGTAGGCAAAGCTTTGTCTGTTTGAGCGACCGACACGGCCCCGAAGTTGATGTATTTGAGAAAGCCCAAGATATTCTGTTTTTTCTACGATTATTGTATTTGCGTTAGGTAAATCAATTCCCGATTCAATTATTGTAGAACAAAGAAGAATATTTGTTTTTCCGGATTTGAAGTCTGTGAATATTTGTTTTAGGTCTTTTTCATTCATTTGCCCGTGTGCCATTTGAACAGATAGATCTGGGAACGTATGTCTTAATTTTACAAGTTTTGAATCCATTGTTTGGACATTGTTATAGAGGTAAAAAATTTGGCCGTTTCTCTCGATTTCTTTGTTAACGGCTCGTTTAACAACGTCATTTTTATAAGGAGCGACGTATGTTAGTACAGGTTTTCTATTCGTTGGAGGTGTTTTGATGAGAGATAAGTCTCTTGCTCCTGATAAGGCCATATATAGTGTTCTTGGTATTGGAGTGGCGCTTATAGATAGAAAGTCTACAAGGGGGTGTTTATGTTTTATTTTTTCTTTATGGGTAACTCCAAAACGTTGTTCTTCATCGATAACAAGTAATCCTAAATCAGAAAACTCTATATCTTTTTGTAATAAACGGTGAGTACCAATAACGACATGTATTTTGTTTTCTTTTAGTTTTTCGATAGTATTTTTTTGATTTTGTTTTGGTTGCATTCTAGAAAGAATTCCTATTTTTATTGGGAAGTTGATAAATCTTTTTTTGAATGTTTGATAGTGTTGATCTGCTAGTAGAGTAGTCGGGGCAATAATTGCTACTTGTTTATTGTTTTCCGCTGCTTTAAAGGCTGCTCTTAATACAATTTCTGTTTTTCCGTACCCAACATCTCCACAGATTAGTCGTTCCATAGGAGCTGTTGATTCCATGTCTTTTTTAACTTGTTCAATAGATAGTAACTGATCTCTTGTTTCTTTGAATTCAAACTCTTGTTCAAAATCTATTTGGTTTTCAGTATCTTCTTGAAATGGGAATCCTGGTTTTGATTGTCGGATTTTGAAGGTCATTACAACTTCTTTTGCTAGTTTAATTATTTGTTTTTCGGCTTTTTGTATGTTTTTTTGCCATGATCCATCATGTAATTTTCCAATTTTTGGAGAATCTGCGTTTGCGTATTTATGGACAAGGTTCATTTGTTCAAAGGGGACGTATACTTTGTCTTCTCCTTGATATTGAATGTGAATGAAGTCTCCGTCTCGACCACACACCGTCAGATGTTTTAGGCCTTTGTAAACTCCGATTCCGAATGTCTCGTGGACAACGAAATCTCCGCTTTGAAGCTGATTGAATAAATTTTCATTTTTAGGGACATCGATAAATTCGAAGAAGGGCATTGATGTGGATGGTTCTTTATGTATTGTTGTTGATGTTAGAGATGTTACAGATCGTTGTGTAGCAATAGAAAAAGAACAGACCCTGTCTAAGTCATTGCCAAAATACTCGAGTCTCAAAGGAAGGCTATGATCATAGCTAAAAATGTCTACGATCCCTCCACGTACGCAGAATTCTCCAGGTTTCATGAGCATTGTTACTCGCTCGTAGTTATTGTCGATTAATGTTTTTTTTAGTGTATCAAAAGATGGATATTCTTTTTTACTAATGTCTATCGTAATCATAATGATCGAAGGCTCAGGCTAACTTCCTTTACTTAAAATACTAATTTTTTCTTACTTTATTTAATTTTAGTAATATTTCTCTAGTTGTACAAATGTCTCTGAACATAATTAGAGTAGGCGTTTTATTTTTATCTATTTCCTATAATAGGAAGACCATTTCTTTAGAATAGCTGGGTCTGATTGAGATGTGGAATTAGATATTCTGTATTTGAGTATATACGGTATTTTTTTTGCCGCTCTAATAATGGCTTTTATGTCCCGAAGTTGAATCGTTACTATTTTTAATAGAACTGTAAATATATGTGACAGTACGAAGGGTGGATAGCTTAGGTTTTTCCACATAAATATATATAGATTGGCATCATGAATTTGCTCAATTTGCTTTTTAGAAAAATAAGATCCTATAGTTGCTTGATGTTGGTGAAAAAATGATGTTTCGGATGTATATAGTATTTGCCACCCTTGTTTCCAAGCACGATAACTAAGATCTAGATCTTCGCAATAAAAAGGAGAGAACGCCGTATCGAATCCAGACAAGGTAACGAATTTTTCCTTGTTTATGAAACATGCGCCTCCACAAGCCCAAAGAATTTGAAATGGTGATGTGTTTTTATGGTTTTCATAATCTGGAGTAACTTCGGATGAAAACCAACCACCTTTAAAATAACCCGTTGTAATCGCTTCGTTTATTATGATTCCAGACTTATCTTTCCGTTCTATTTTAGGAGAAAGGGCGAATAATGAAGGATCTTTGAATTGGTTTAATATGAATTCGAGGTTTAGTTTTTGGGGAAGCATGTCCGTATTTAAAAACAATAAGATGGACTCTTTGGCTTCTTTGGCCCCTTTATTACATGTATAACTAAACCCTTGGTTTTTTTTGTTTACGAGCACATTTATTTCGGGAAACGTTTCCTTCAAATATGTTACGCTATTATCAGTACTGGCATCATCAACAATAATTATATCTGTGATTCCCATCGACTTAAAAAATAAGAATGTATCGTTTAAATGAGCCTTAAATAAGGCTTCTCCATTAAAATTAGGTAGGATCACTGAAATCATAAATCGTAGTATATCATGATTTTGGATGTTTTTTTTTATTCAGGGTTTGTTTTGTTTTCGTGTTTGTTTTTGAATATTTTAATTAAATTAGATGTGTATTATTTTTTCGTTATATAGAAAGTAACGATTATGAAATGGTTATTTTAGTATAGGCGAATCTTACAAAGACTGATAAGCAAGGCTGAACGCAATAACTTGTTTGAAATTTAGATTTTTTGTCATTTTTTTTAGTTCGATTAGCGTTTGTCCCGTTGTACAGATGTCGTCGAATATGATTAGAGTCATGTTTTTGTTTTTACTATTTTTGTTTTTGGCTGTTATTGAAAATGCGTTATTTAGTTGTATGTATCTATTTTTTTTGTCTAACACAAATAGTGGTTTTGTATCTTTTATACGTGTGAAAAAATTAGGGTTAAAATTTATGTATTTGTTATTTTTTTGAAGGTCAATTATGTGTTCGGAGTAAATATCTAATACTATATTGTAACCTCTTTTCTCGAGCCTGTTTTTATGAGAGGGGACGATTGTCGTTAGTATTGGTCCAGAGATACTTTTAGTTAATGAATCTATTGCATTTTTTAGACCTTTTGATTTAGACCAAAATTGAATCATCTCTTTTTTATGATCAAATTTTATGGAGTGTAGGATTTTTTTTATTTTTTGATAGTCTGTTGAATAATATATTTTTATGCTTGTATCGTTAAACGCGTTTTTTTCTCTTTTTAACAGAATATTTTTATTATTTAATGAAAATTTTATTGATTCTTGGCATAAAGGACAGAATAAATCTCCAAGTTTATTGCATGAAATGCAAGATTCGGGAAATAAGAGGTTGAATATGCTTGATAAGTAATCTAAAAATCGGTTCATGTATAGTATCTTACAGTTAGGTCGTATAAAATAAAATAAAATATTTTTCTTACGTAATAATCGATTCTCCTCAATTTTATTGTTGATATTTTTTCTTAAATATTTTAGTAGAACTATGTCACTTATGCTTAACTCGTTTTCTGTACGAATTAGGTAGTGGGATAGATAGTAGGAATCTTTAACTTTATACTCGTGACAACGGGGACTTAATAGCGGTTCTGATTCTTTTTCGTTTTGTTTTTAGTGATATATTTTTTTAAAAATTTGATGTATAGATGTGGGAGCATTTTTGTTGTTTTTTATTAAGTACCTAATTGTTCAATATATTTATTAAATTCTCTTTTTTTTATACGTGATTGGAGGTATGATATCGACATATGATTATTGCGCCTTCAATACTTGCAGCGGATTTCTCAAAATTAGGGGATGAAGTATCATCTGTTCTCCAAGCAGGTGCAGACTGGGTTCATATTGATGTTATGGATAATCACTATGTTCCTAACTTAACAATTGGACCTCTTATTCCTTCTTCTTTAAGAAAATCTGGAATTAATGCATTCTTTGATGTGCATTTAATGATAAAGCCGGTTGATCTAATTATTCCTGAATTTGCTAAGGCAGGTGCTAATTTAATTACGGTTCATCCAGAAACAACGGAACATCTTCATCGAACGCTCCAGTTGATAAAGTCACTTGGTTGTAAAGCGGGCGTAGCGTTTAATCCGTCCACCCCCTTGTCATATTTGGACTATATAATGGATTCAGTTGATTTGATTTTGATTATGTCAGTTAACCCTGGTTTTGGTGGACAGTCTTTTATTCCGTCTTCATACGACAAAATAAGAGAAGTTCGTTCATTGATAGAACAGTCAGGAAGAGATATTTCATTGCAAGTTGATGGTGGAGTTAAGGTCTCTAATATTAAAGATGTTAGAGATGCAGGGGCTGATAACTTTGTAATGGGTTCTGCTATTTTTAGTACCACTGATTACCAAAAAACAATTTCCGATGTTCGTCATGAGCTTTCTCGATAATTTTCTTCTTTATATTTTTAAACCCTCTAATTATTTATAATGTTTCTCTTTAATACGACAAAACAATCTGATCAAGAAATTGAAGAACTTTCATATTTGGAACGTTTAGTTTCTGTTGAAAAAAGAAATCGTAGAACCTTTTGTATAAAGGTTGAGTCGTCTAATAAAATTGTCCTTTTGTCACCTAAGAGGGCTTCAAAAAAAGATATTCAGTTTGTTTTGAAGCGGCACAAAAAATGGTTGGATATTCAAATTGAAAAGAAAAAGAAAATGGAAACTGAACTTCAACAAGGTCAATTTGTTTCTGGACGACATGTATTTTTATTCGGGTCTACGTATCAATTGCAAATTATGTCAGGTGGATCTGATGCTATTTTTATATTAGGTAAAAAGATAGTTGTAGAGGTTGATTGTAGAAAAGTAATCGATGGGAAAAATGTTAGCGATATTTCGAATGAAGAAGATAGTGATATCTTGATTCAAGAACATATTCAGATACGTTTAACAGAATGGTATAAAGAGATGGCTAAAGAATTTTTGGCTGAAAGGACTATTGAACTTGCTACTCGGTTTAGATTTAAAGTAAATACAATTCGAATAAAATCGATGAAAACCAGGTGGGGGAGTTGTTCCTCAAAAAATAATATTAACTTATGTTATAGATTAATAATGGCCCCCAAAGACGTTATTGATTACGTTATTATTCATGAACTATGCCATTTGAAAGAAATGAACCATTCACATAAATTTTGGAGATTGGTAGAGTCAATTTGCCCTACCTATGTCGATGATAAAAATTGGTTGAAAGTTAATGGATTTAAGTTAATTCTTTAATTTTATTATAGCTGTTTTTTAACGTATTTGTTTTTAGTAGGGCTCTTAAATATCGGAATAGTGTTCTACAGAAGGAAATGGATCATAAAAATGGTGTAATAAATCGCTCCATTCTTTATATTTTTCAGAGGATCTAAATCCTATTGTATGGTCTTCAAGAGTTTCCCACTTTACTAGTAGAATGTACTGATTTTTATTTTCTATACATTTCTTGAGTTGATGAGAAATATATCCATCCATACTTGAAATAATGAGACATGCCTTTGAAAATGCTTTCTCGAAGGCATGTGTTTGATTTTTCTTAACATTTAAAATTGCTACTTCTAATATCATATTGTTTTTTTTAATGAACTTAGAAATTTATCTCTAGTCTCGTCTACTATTTAATTTCATTAGAAGGCGAAGAATTTCTAAGTAGAGCCATACGAGAGTAACTGTTAATGCAAATGCTCCGTACCATTCGAAGTACTTAGGAAGTCTTTTTTCGGCGGCTTTTTCGATGAAATCAAAATCTAATACTAAATTTAATGCGGCTATGATTACTACAAATACACTAAAGCCTATTCCAAAAAGCCCCGAACTATGAATAAGTGGAACTTGAATTCCAAATATTCCAAGAACAAAAGATGCTAGATAAACGATAAAAATACCGCCCATTGCAGATACCATACCTGCTTTAAAGTTTTCAGTTGCTTTTATGTATCCAGAATTATATGCGAAAAGAAGGCAAAAAAATGTTCCAAATGTTAGTGTTACTGCTTGAAATACGATTCCAGGAAATTGTGTTTCAGCGAAAATAGAAATACCTCCAATAAGAAGTCCTTCAGTTACAGCATAAAAGGGAGCCGTATATGATGACCATTCTTTTTTAAAGGTTGTAACGATTGCTAGGATTAGGCTGGCAATGAATCCGAATCCCGTCCACAGAGTGATTGATTCTAGGCCAATAGATGATGCTTTTGTCCAAACGAACATTGCCGAAGCAATTAATAAAAAAAGCATAACGAAGCTATTTTTAATCGTTCCTTGAACAGTCATTACTTCATTCGTTTGTTCTTGAGAGTAATGGTTAAATGCTTTTTCGCTTAATGTTGGGTTGCCTGATCGAAACATAGTGATTCTCCTATTTCAAATTTTAATATATTTTACCAGAATTTGTGTATTTTTGAATGCTTCTAATATATTTGGTCGGACTTTATATTTTTTGAGGTTTATTTGTTTAATGGTTTTTAGTCCACATTTTTTTATTTATTTTAATTTCCTGAAAGATTTCTTTTAAAAGAAAACATTATTTGTAATAATTTTGTCTCGATGGCAAAAAAAAAGTTTTATGTAGTTTGGAAAGGTAAGCAACCTGGTATTTTTTTGACTTGGGCAGAATGTGAAAAACAGATAAAGGGGTTTCCGGGTGCGAAATATAAATCGTATCCGACCAAAGGTGAAGCCGAAACTGCATATGCCAATGAACCAGTTTTTTCGAAAAAATCGTCTTCTACCTTTAAATCTTCTCAATTTTATTTGTCCGATGAAATTAGAAGTTTAGGTTCAAATGGACCTATTTACAAAAGCATGGCAGTAGATGCTGCCTGTAGTGGTAACCCTGGTACGGTAGAATATCGGGCAGTTATGGTTGATTCAGGAAAAGAAATATTTAAAAAACACCCAATGGCTTTTGGCACAAACAATTTAGGTGAGTTTTTGGGCTTGGTTCATGGGATAGCTTATATTACAAATAATAAACTTAATATCCCTCTTTATTCAGATTCTTTAACAGCAATGTCATGGGTTAAGAAGAAGAAAGTTAAATCTACGTTGTTTCGAGATTCTACAAATGAAGAGATTTGGGGATTGGTTGATAGAGCTGAAAATTATCTTAAAGAAAATGTTGTATCTGTAACGCTTTTGAAGTGGAATACTGAAAAATGGGGAGAGATTCCTGCAGATTTTGGAAGGAAGTAGTCGTCTGGAATTTGAAAATAACGAAATCGTTTTTATAGGGTTCGTTTATATGGGTTATTTATGATAATTTGTTTTACATTATTAATTGCGTTAAGACTGGATGCTGTTGATAGAGGTTTTGAACCAAATCTAAATACTTGTCGTTTATCTCTGTATTTTTTTGCTAATACGTTATGAAAATCATTTTTTAAAAAACCATCGTATTTATGTTGGTGATTGATATATTCTTCTCCTTCTTTATGATAGTAATTAAATTTTATAAGAGTTGATATAGGCCAAGCACCATCTTTAGACTGTCTGCTTATTAGTTCGTTTGTAAAAGAATCAATTTTTTTTATATTTGATTTAGGATATGTGGGGTCAAAGCTACTTAAGTACCCTGAAATTTCAATCGGAGATAGTTTTTGTAAGGGAATATTTTGACTATCAAAATCGGCCCTTAATTTTTGAATAAATGAGCGAAGCTTAAAATTACTGTATTGGTTTCCTATTGAACCCATGTTTAGGATTGTTCCAAGAGTTTTATAAAAACTGGTCTTAATCCAATATTCGTTTTGAGCCAATAGATGATGTAATCGATATTCTCTCTCATTTGTATTAAAACCATGTTTTTTGTGCCAACCTAATACCACCAATGTGTCTCCTATGGCAGCACCATAGTAGGCAATCGTTCGAGTTTTATTCCAGTGAATATCGTCGAAAAAAAATCCTCGAAAAAGTCCTGATTCAAGTTTAATGGCATTAAATTTTTGTTTCAGATAATGTTTGTCAAATGAGTTTATCTTTGATTCAAAAATATAGTTTCCTAATGTGGTGCTGAACGTATCCGTGTCTGTAAAAATATAGGGGGTAATTTTATCTAAATCATCGTCGTATTCGCCGTAGTAGGACCAAATATTTTTATATCGTCTTTTACTCCATACATAGTTTTTTGATTTTTTTATCCAGGTGGTAGATGGATTTATAAAATTTAGTTTAACAAGAATATATTCCGTGCCACCAAGATTGGACTCTCTAACTGTTTTTTTAAATGTAGGATCAAAGCCATAATATTGGTTCCACGATCCATCTTCGTTTTGTTCGTTTTCTAAGAATATTAATCCTTTATTCACTGTTTTATTAATTTTTGAAATATATAAAAGGTCGTTCGTTTTTAGAGCACACAATAAAAATGTTCCTGTAACTAAAAGAATTAAAAAGAAGATTTGGGCGAATTTTAGTTGAAGGTATTTATTTTTTCGAGGCAGAAAAATCAGATAGATAAGAATATGAATTGTTAAAATAGTTACCGTAAAAGGGATGAGTATTTCGAGGTTTGCATTGTAAATTAGAAAAATAAATAAAAGATAATTATAAAAAAATATACGTTTTGATAAAGAGAATAAGTTATGGGGATTTGGTTTAATTCTGTGGACTATTTTTGAAGATGATTTTTCATTGCTAGACGTCGCAGATTTATTGGATGGTTTTTTTTTTTGAATATTTTTAGCTATATTATGAATGTTGTTCGCGAGGAAGATAAAGGAAACCATTGTTGAAAACCCAATTGAATAAATTGTAATTGTGTCCCACGCTTCAAAAGCTAGGAGCGTTAAAGACAAGATAAATAATGTTAGGAAAAATGAATTGAGACTATCTGGAGAATTTTTATTGGGAGCGTTTCGTTTATATAAAACGAAAAATAATATAGTGAGAAGAAGGAATATAAAACTGAGTATATTTTTTTCTAAGATAAAGATTGTTATTGGAAGTAAGAGGGTAACTGGCAATAAAGCTATCGTGTAATGATTGGATGGTTTTTTTTGAAATGTGCTTTTATCAAAAATAGTTCTAATTAGATATAATGAAATTAAAGTAAAAACATATGCAAGAAAATACAGTTTTAGTTTACTTATATGGGGATATATATGATTTTTTGATAAAATGAACGGAATAAAAAACAATAACGATTGAAAAAATAAGGGTAGTAGAGTTTGAAATATTTTAGATCTTTCTAAAGATAAGAATTTCATATTAATTTTTATAAAATTATCAAACTTATTTTTAAATAGCAAGCAGTTTTCGGACTCTTCGTTTATTCAAAAAATTGCCATATATTTCATTTTATTGTCAATTAAAAACGGATCCTATAGGATACAAAAAATGGTGATACACTTATTCTTAAATTTGGCGTCATCTTGGATATAAAAATGAATTGTATACAAAAATTGAGAATTATTTTTAATAACGTTTTTTGTCGACAATTTAAACTTATATTTATTGGGTTATTAGTTCTTATTTTTGGTGTATGGATTGGTTTTTTTAAACATAAAGATATAGCTTCTATATTTAATAGTTCGAACATTTTGAATTCTAAAATCGTGGATAATTTTCGTTTAGTCGATCATAATGGAAATGGCCATGAACTTTATTATTATTCTAATAAAAAAGCGATTGTAATAATTTCTCATGGGATAGGGTGTCCAATTGTAAGAAAGAATATTTCTGCAATTCAATTATTAAATGAACAATTTTATTCGAAAGGTATTCAATTCTTTTTTTTGAATGCAAATATTCAAGATACATGTTCTTTAATTAAAGAAGAAGCTGACTCGTATTCAATTGATATTCCGATCTTAAAAGATAATACTCAATTCATTTCTCATTCGTTAGGATTTTTGAGGACGGCGAATGCCATTATTATTGATCCAAAAACATGGACTGTTGTATTTGAGGGACCTGTTGATAGCTCTCAAAATTATGGATTTCAGTCACGGATGAAAGAAATACCGTTTTTAAAAAATGCATTAAATCAGATTTTATCTAACCAGGTTATATCTCCTTCTAAGGAGGATGCTAAGGGTTGTTTAATTGCATATGAGGATTCGTTTCAACTTGATGGAGAAACTATTTCTTACAATATGCAAATTGTACCTATTTTTCGAGATAATTGCTTAAAATGTCACAAAAAAGAGGGTGTCGCTCCATGGGCTATGTCAAATTTTTTAAACGTTAAGGGATTTTCCTCGATGATCAAGGAAGTTGTTTTAACTAAAAGAATGCCTCCTTATCATATAGATCCTTCAGTTGGCGAATTTTCAAATACGACAAATATGTCTTTTGAAGATGAACGATTGTTATTGCAATGGATAAACAGTGGTGCGAAAAAAGACAAAAAAGCTATCGATTCTTTAGGTAAATATCACGATGATCTGGTGGCGTTGGATAAAAAACAAAACAAAGGAAAACCAGATTTTTCTATAAACCTTGGGGAACAGATTGGGCATGCAAATGAACTTATGGAATATAGGTATTTTTTAAATCCATCAGGGATAACGGAGGACAAGTGGATTAAACGCAGCGACTTTAAAACTTTAAATAAGGAAGGTTTACATCATGCTGTTTCCTATTTTGTTTCTTTAGATATGATTCAAAAAGTAGGTTACGATATGGAAAGGCTAATGGATCTATTAAGTTCAGATAGTAATATTGTGAATATATATGCACCAGGTTATGATTCTTTTGTGTTACCTCCTGATACAGGAGTTCTTCTTCCAAAAGACTCATATATTTTGACTGAACTGCATTATACGCCCATAGGGAAAGAGGTTGTTGATTTTCCAATGATTGATTTGTTTTTTTGGGAAGATAAACAATCATTTTCGATGGAATTCGATTTGATTATTGATGTCGATTTTTTGATTCCGGCTAATGAAAAGTCTCATACGATTTCTAAAGAAATTAGAATTGATCAAGATATAAAATTGGTCTATTTGAACCCCCACGGGCATTTGAGAGTAAAACGTTTTTTTGTAGATGTTATTTATCCTGAGGGAACTAAAGAGAGTTTGATAAATGTGCCCTTTTTTGATTTTAATTGGCAGAATTTATATTCGTTTGAAAAATTGAAATTCATCCCTAAAGGAAGTGTTCTTAAGTTTGAAGGTATTTATGACAACTCTGCTATGAATTTAACAAACCCTGATTCGTCAAATGAGGTACGTCACGGACATCAGGCCGAAGATGAAATGTTTGTTCTATTATTTGGTTTTATTAAAGTAAAACCGTAATTTAAATACTTTCATTATAAATAGTCGAATATATTTCATAAGTATTTAAAACTTTGTTTAAAAATTCATTTGTTTCAGGATAAACAACCTGATCTTGAAAAACTTGAAGGTCTTGTTCTATGCCTCCTTTTATCCATTTTTGAACGATTTTTGGGCCGACATTATAACTGGCTATTGCGTAATGAAAATAGTAATTAAATGTTTCTAATAACCAAGATGTATAAAATGATCCGAATTTTATGTTTTGTTCAGGATTGAATAATGTGTGTTTCCCTTTCCATTGCATACCTAACCTAGTGTTTAGCCGCTTGCATACGTCCAACTCAAGTTGAGTGAGTCCGTATTTTTCTTTTTTTAATAGAAGGGGGTTAAACTGGCTTGATTCTTTAATAAGGGCCATGACAAGCAAAGGGTCTACTCTGTATTTTTTAGAGAATTCTTTGATTTCGTTAGCATAAACTATTGGATATGCCATTTTTATCATCGGACGAGGGTATAGTCCATATTTTTTTAATTTACTCTTAATACCTGTATCGATTGATTT
This sequence comes from bacterium, assembly GCA_018698675.1. Lineage (GTDB taxonomy): Bacteria > Margulisbacteria > Marinamargulisbacteria > JABIPA01 > JABIPA01 > JABIPA01. Next base: position 53,646 of record JABIPA010000019.1, read on the forward strand.
TATTGCGAGTTCGGGTTTACCTAGTTTGTAGAGGATTTTTGTTTTGTGGAATACATGCATTTTTGAAAACCTATCAATACTTGTTAAATAGAATTGGATTTCTTCTAAAGCCATATCCGCAAGTCCTATCATAAAAAGAGTATTAAATTTTTTGAACTGCTTATTTGTTTTGTTTTCAATTCCAGTTGGTTCAAACTCACTTTCTTGAAATGGTTTACTAAAATATTCATTGTATATTTGGTTTGTATAAAAACTTTGAGGATATTGAATGACAGCATTTCTGAATATTTTGTCGCCAAAAATATTTTCATTGCGTTCTGTAATTAATTTTTCATACCAGGTTATAATTTTCGAAGAAGCGATCGGATTCGTAATACATTTTTTAAAATATGGTATATGTGTTTCAGACGGTTTATTTTTTACAGCTAGTTTTAAATTTGCCCATTTTGACTCCCATTCATATTGTTTGAACGGCATTGTATTGTAATATTTAGTTTCGAATACGTTTAAATATTTTTTATAATCTTCGTATGGCCCAAAACGTCTGTAATAGTCGTTTAGGAAATAATACGCTGTCGCAAAATATGATTCATTTATTGATTTTTTAAACTGTGTCGACTTTTGTGCTCGATTTAGAAAAGCAATAAAGCTTGTTTTTGCCGATTTGAAGTCTCTTTTTTTTTCGTAGCTTAAGCCTAGAAAAAACATAACATCGCCAATATCTTTGTCACTCGGATAAAATAGTAAGGCTCTTCTTAATGTTGGTATAGAACGTCCAAATTTGTATTGAAAATAATATGTTTTACCTAAAATTACATAAATTTGACTAATGTATTTAAAGTCCGGAAACTTTTTGACCATGTATGTTGCTTGTTTTTCGACTTTTTCATAATCTTTTAATCGGTATAAGTTTTTTAAGTAAAGCAAGTTTTCGTATGGACCAAATAAACTATCATGAATTGTTAACTTGTGTTTAAAGTTTTTTTGGATACGTTTGAAAAGAGTTCTGTCGCTATCTGCTTCAGGAAAGTGTTGAATAAGTTGTCCGTATTCTGTTAATACTTGGTCAATGTTTTGGGCGTCTAAGGCAATGTCTATAAGGAGCCGTCTAGCGCCTGTAAATATTACTTCATCTTTTCTAGGATCTGAGAGTAATCTGTCAATGTGCCTTTTTGAAGTTGCTATTTCATTTTCTTTAAAATAAAAATTTGCTAAAGCTAAAATCGATTTTTTCGATATATATGGTGATTCGGCAGAACTGAGAGAGTTTCTTAGGATTTGTTTTGCCTTCTTTTTTTCATTTTTTTTGAGGTGTCGAACAAATGTTAAATAGTGAATATATGCACCTACCTCTGGGGGCGTATTATTCGACTTTAGATATTTTGAGGCAGATTGAGGGTCATTTAATTTAGTTAAAATGACTCCCATTAATGTATTTCGATATGGGTTTGATTTAGGATCAATTTCCTCAAGGAGAGCTTTTGCTAACGGATAATTACCATCGTAAAAGTGTCGTAATGCTTGTAGATATGGTGTCGAAGGTGTGATTCCTGGATAATTTTCGAATGCTTGAATACTTGAGCAAAAGCCCAAGAAAAGCAGCATTAGTCCTAAAAAAAACCGGTTAATTATCACACCTTTAAATTATCATATAAAAAATCGTTTATAAAACTGTATTTTTAGTGTTTAAAATGACGTATGCCAGTAAATACCATCGTCATATCGTTTTCATTACAACAATCTATTGATTCTTGGTCTCTTTTTGATCCACCTGGTTGAATGACAGCCTTAACGCCATGTTTTGCTGCAAGTTCTAATGAATCAGAGAAAGGAAAAAATGCATCAGATCCGACAACAGCTCCTTTAGCTAAGTCTCCTGCTTTGGACAATGCGATTTCCATCGCATCAACTCGACTCATTTGACCAGCACCTACACCTACAGCTCGTCCATCATTTACTATAACGATTGCATTCGATTTAACATACTTCACTAGGGTGAATACAAATGCAAGATCGATTAGTTCTTTGGCCGTTGGTTTTTTGTCAGTGACAGCATTTAAGTTATTCATATCTACTTTAAATGTATCCGTAGTTTGAACGAGGCACCCTCCATCAATGTTTTTCATTTCAAATGAAGGATCGTTATTAAAAAAGTCATCAAGTGAGATTAGTCTAAGCGACGATTTTTTTGAAAGTAGAGATAACGCTTCGTCATCAAAAGAAGGTGCTACTATAACTTCGATAAATGTTTTTGCAAGTTCTTCAGCTGTTTTTTTAGTTACACTTCTGTTAAGCCCTACTATTGAACCAAATGCGGATTTTGGGTCGCATTCAAATGCTTTTGTATATGCTTCCGTTATGTCTTCTCCAATTGCAGCACCACATGGATTAGTATGTTTAATAACAGAAGCACAGGGAAGGTCAAAACTTTTAACAATTTTCCAAGCTGCTTCAATATCAACGATGTTGTTATAGGAAAGTTCTTTTCCTTGATGCTGTTTTAATTTTGGAAGACCTTTTGTGTCTGTCAGTTTGTAAAAAGCGGCGTCTTGATGAGGGTTTTCTCCATATCTTAAGTCTGAGATTTTTTGTAAATTAGGTGAAAGAAAATCTGGAAGGCCTTTTTTAGACATAAGCGTTTTTTCTAAGTAGCTTGAAATTATTCCATCGTATCTAGCTGTATGGCTAAACGCTTCACATGCAAGAGATTCTTTTGTTTCTTTGCTTAGTTTTGAATCACTGTTTTTTAATTCAGCGATAATAGTATCGTAGCGTTCAGGATTTACAACGACTCCTACAGATTGGTAATTTTTTGCGGCCGAACGGATCATAGAAGGCCCGCCAATATCGATATTGGCAATTGCTGTTTCTAGGGTAACGTCTTTAGAGTTAATTGTTTTTTCGAAAGGATATAGATTCACAACAACCATATCTATTAATGGGATTCCATGTTCTTTACATGTAGCCATGTGTTCTTCGTTTTCTCTTAAAGATAGTAATCCGCCATGAATTTTGGGATGTAAGGTTTTTACACGATTGTCCAACATTTCTGGAAACTCTGTAATGTCTTCTACAGGAATAGCTTTTACTCCATTTTCTATTAGTACTTTAAAAGTTCCACCAGTTGAAACAATTTCATATCCTAGTTTAACTAGTTCACTACAAAAATTTACGATACCTGCTTTGTCAGATACACTTACTAGTGCTTTCATTTTTTATCTCCTTTAACAATTGTTTTATTGTTTATAATTTTTATTTGATTTTTACCAAAAGAGTTAATCGCTTTAGGTAATGCTTTATGTTCTTCAATAAGAATTTTATTGCATAATGTTTCTTCTGTATCCTCGGAATTAACTAGGACTGCGTTTTGACTAATAATAGCGCCACCATCTAGAGTCTCGTCTACGAAATGAACAGTGCAACCACTTATTCTTACACCAGCTTCGATCGCTTGTTTTTGAGCATTTAAGCCTTTAAAAGAAGGAAGCAAGGAAGGGTGTATGTTTATTATTCTATTTTTATAGGCCGTTAATATTTCGGTCTGAACGAGTTTCATATATCCTGCAAGGACGACAAGGTCTACGTCCTTTTTTAATAGGTTTGATACTATTTCTTTTTCATAATCTTTTTTTGATTCGAATTGATTTTGTTCGATAGAAATTGTATTCAATCCAAAGGCTTTGGCTTTTTTTACACCATCAGCCTTTGAATTGGAGCTAATAACAAGTTCTATGCTCGCGGCTAAGGATTTATTTTCAATAGCATTTTGGATTGCTACCATATTTGATCCACGACCAGAGATTAAAATTCCTAATTTTAATTTCATTATAAATTATTGTTTTTGGATTGAAACTTTTCCAGACCCACTTTTTGTTTTTCCTAAGAAAATGAGTTCTGTGTCATCTATTTCGGATTCCGAAATGATAACCATTCCGATTCCCATGTTAAATACACGGTACATTTCATCATCTGTAATATTCCCCATTTTTTGAAGGTTTTTGAATATAGAAGGGACGTCCCATGGGGAGATATCGATATCGATATTTTTTGGGATGATTCTTTCAAGGTTTTCTTCGAAACCTCCACCAGTAATATGGGCGATTCCTTTAATAGGGTTTTTATCAATTAAGTCTAATACTTTTTTGACGTAAATTTTTGTAGGAATTAACGCATCTTCATTTGAAACGAGACGTTCTTTTGAATTAGAATCTAATACCTTTCTCACAAGAGAATACCCATTGCTGTGAAAACCCGAAGAAGTTAATCCATAGACAAACTGGCCGTCTTTAATTTGTTGTCCGTCAATGATTTCTGATTTTTCAACGATACCAACACTGAATCCAGCTAAGTCAAAGTCCCCACTTTTATATAGATCATTCATTTCTGCCATTTCGCCGCCAATAAGAGCACAGTCTGATTGTTTACAGCCGTCTACAATTCCGGAAATGATTTCGTCCATCTCTTTTGGAACCGTTTTATGACAAGCAATATAGTCTAAAAAGTAAAGTGGTTTTGCTCCACAACAAATGAGATCATTCACGCACATTGCTACTAAATCGATACCAATTTTTGAATTGTCGTTTGCTTCGATAGCTAATTTAACTTTTGTACCTACTCCGTCTGTACACGATACAAGAACGGGTTGTTTATAACCTTCTGGAATTTCGTACATTCCAGCGAATCCACCAATTGAATTTAATACTGACGAATTAAATGTTGATTTAACTTTATTTTTTATAAGATCGACGGCTTTGTTTCCCGCATCTATATCTACACCTGAAGATTTATAATCCACTTAAAGACTCCTTTGTTTTGAATCTAAATATCCTTGCAAGAAAAAGGCTGCAGCATGTGCATCTAATGACTTTTTCTTTTTTCTCGATTTTAAATTCGTTTGAATCATAGCTTGTTTTACCGCTTTTGTAGAGTATCTTTCGTCCCAATACGTGATTGGTATATTTGTTGTTTCTCTTAGCTTTTCACCGAAGGTTCTGACTTCAGTAGCTTTTTTCGAATCGTTTCCTTCTTTATCTTTTGGAAGTCCAAAAACGATTTCGGATATGTCATATTCTTCTATTATTTCTTTTAGTAGTTTAATTGTATTTTGTGATGATTCAATAATTCGAATTGGCAACGATACTTTTTGGTCGGGATCAGACGCTGCAATTCCAATTCGTTTTTCTCCATAGTCTATGCCTAATACTCTCATAATTGTTTAAACGCTCGTTTTTATAAGGTGTTTACGAAGAGAGTCTAATGCGGATGGTAATTTAGAAGAATCTAAACCTCCTGCTTGAGCCATGTCTGGTCGACCTCCACCTTTTCCACCAGTTATATCCGTAATAAAAGAAATTATTTTGGGAGCCGTAATTTGGTTAATCACAGATTTGTCGCAACGAACTAATACTTGTCCATTTTTGATGGATGATAGAACTGCAATTAATGATGGTTTTAACGTCATTATTTTGTCTGACATAGCTTTTAAGCCTTTTATATCGGTTCCTTCTACATCTTTTATGAGAAGGTTTGAGTTATTTTGTAGTGAAAGAATTTCGTTCATAAATTCATCAATAGAATCATTTAGTTTGGAATTGTTTTCTTTGTTTATTCGTTTTTCTAGTTCCTTGATTTTAGATAGGATACTTTTTTCTCGATTTTGAAGTTCGTTAATTTCTAGGGTTTCCAAATCAATTAGATTTTCTATAACTTTATCGTCAATTGAAAGTTGTTTTGATAGTTTTTTAAGAATGTCTAATTTAGGAGAAATACCTTTTTTTAGTTTTTTCTTTACATTGTCTTCATGAATTTGAATATTTTCATTTCCTGCAATTGCTTCAATTCGACGGGTGCCTGCAGAAATTGCAGATTCACTAAGAATTTTTATTGCCTCAATATCTTTAGTATTGATGACGTGTGTTCCACCACAAAGTTCGAAGGAATAGTCTCCTATTTTAACGGTTCTGACGATGTCTCCGTATTTTTCTCCAAAAAGAGCCATTGCTCCAATATCTTTTGCTTGTTTTATAGGCATATTTTCGATTTCGATTGATATGTTTTCTGAAATTTTTTCATCTATAATTTTTTGAATTTTTTCTAAATCTTCTTTAGATATTGATTTGAAATGAGAAAAATCGAATCGTAGTCGTGTCGTGTCGACAAGACTTCCTGCTTGGAATACGTGTTCTCCTAAAACTATACGAAGGGCTTCGTGTAATATATGTGTTCCCGTATGATGTCGGGCCATTTTTAATTTTTCAGGAATAGTGTTCAGTAAACGAGCCTCTCCACCTTTTGCAACCAATTGATCGGGTGCGTGGTGTAGGCTTTTATTCGATACGAGTTGTTGTATCAGTTTTAGTTTTTCTTCGTCAGTTTTTAACGATGTTTTTGTATTAGAAGATAGGTCGGAAGCTGATGGTGCATCTGTAAACTGTTGTGCGTTTCTACTTCTATTTTTTTGCTCATTTAATAGTTTTTGAAAGCCTTCTTCATCGATAGAACAATTTTTTTCTTCGCAAAAATCTTTAGTTAAATCTAATGGGAATCCGAATGTGTCGTAAAGTTTAAACGTAACTTCTCCAGATAGTCTTTTTAAATTTGGTGTTTCTGAAAATATTTTTTCAAGTAATTCTAATCCTGAATCAAGAGTTTTTAGAAAACTAATTTCCTCTGATTTTATAATATCAATCATGACGTTCTGTTGACGTTCAATTGATTCAAAGAATCCGTCCATGGTTGAAATTACAGTAGGAACAAGTTTATGGATGATTGGTTCTTTTATTCCTATGTTATTGGCATATCTAAGTGCTCGTCGTAAAAGACGTCGTAAAACATAGCCTCGACCTTCATTAGACGGATAAACATTGTCAGAAATTCCGAATATGAGGGTTCTTACATGATCTGCCATTACTCTGTGCGGAGTGCCTGGTTCATCTGATGAATAAGTAATCCCACTAATCTCTTCAATTTTTCGTATGATCGGTTTAAATACATCGGTATCGTAAACAGAAGGAACATTTTGCAAGATTGCGCACAGACGTTCGAATCCGGCTCCCGTATCAACGTGTTTGTTTGGAAGGTCATTTAAGGTGCCTTCAGAATCTCGATTGTATTGAATGAAAACAAGGTTCCATAGTTCTAAATACCGTTCGCAGTCGCCGTTTACAAAGCAGACATGATTAGGATCTTTGTGATGACAGTGTTCTGGGCCTCTATCCATGTGGATTTCAGAAGAAGGTCCGCATGGCCCTGTTTTACCCATTTCCCAAAAATTATCTTTTTCGTCGTATTTTAAAATGTGTTCTGGGTTTATATCTGTCAAAGATTTCCATAAATCTTTGCTTTCATCATCTGTTCTATAAACAGTTGCATAAAGTTTACTTTTTGGAAGATTAAATTTTGTTGTTAATAGTTCCCAAGCCCATGATATCGCTTCTTTTTTATAGTAATCTCCAAATGACCAATTTCCTAACATTTCAAATAAGGTTAAATGACTCACATCGTGACCAACATCTTCCAGATCATTATGTTTTCCTGAGACTCTAATACAAATTTGAGAATTAACAGCTCGTGTATAGTCTCTCGTTCCAGTTCCTAAGAAAACATCTTTGAATTGATTCATACCTGCATTGATAAATAAAAGACTAGGATCATTTTGAGGCGCAACAGGACAACTTTTAACGAATGTATGTTTTTTGTTTAAAAAGAAGTTTATGTAGTGTTGTCTAATTTCTGTATTTTTCATGTGCTTGTTTACCTTAGTTTTATTTTATGGATATTAAATTTAGATATTTTATAAATGCTTGCCTTGTTTTACTTCTTACTTATTTTTTCGTTTAAACTTAGATAAAAAAGAAAGTAGACCTACAGCATTTTTTACATCTGTGATTGTATCAAGTCTATTCAATAATACGTTTACCGAATTAAGGCTTTTTATTGTTTTTACTGTAAGTACAATTAGTGCGCAACATAATCCAAAAAATATGACATAACAGCTAATTTGTAGATAAAAAAGAATATCCATAATTAATTGTTACTTGGTATCAGATTGTTTAATGTCCGAAATCATTGTGTTAATTTTTTCAAACCCTTGATCAATAGCGTTTAACGTTTTATTGATCAGATCTTCAGTTTTTTCCTTTTCCACTGGTTCAGTTTTTTCGTCTTTTTTACTTGGTTTGATAGACGTCGTTGCTTCAGCTGATTGAACATTAGTTATAAAAAGTCCAAGTAAAAGTCCTCCAACAGCGCCAAGTACCAAACCTTGAGAAAATTTGCATTTATTACATTTTTTTTCCATCAAACATCCCTTTCTTTTGGAAAATAATTATTTCCAATAAAGGACCTGTGTTTCATGATGGTCCTTCTCAAAAAAAGTATAGCTAATTTGCAAAGATATTCAAAGCTATGGGATGATAAATTTTTGGAGAACATAATTTAATGGAACAGTTTCAACATTTTACAGTTTCGCAGTTTAATGGGTTTGTAAAAGAACTTATTGAAGGACCTCCCATTTTTAAAAATATTTGGATAAAAGGTGAATTGTCTGGCGTTAAATACTATCAGTATGGTCAGCAGTTGTATTTTAGCGTGTTAGAAGGGGATTCTAAATTAAGCTGTGTAATGTATAGCAGATCCATACAATCTATGAATTTCAAGCCTGCAAATGGGGACCAGGTGGTTATTAGAGGTCAATTGAAATTATTTCATAAAAAGGGTCAGCTCGTATTTCAAGCGCATGCAATTACGAAAGATGGAACGGGTGAGAAATCTCAAAAATTAAGCGAATTAAAAGAGAAATTAACAAAAGAAGGTTTGTTTGACGAGTCTGCAAAAACTGCATTACCTACGTTTCCTAAAACAATAGGTTTGATTACTGCATTTAAATCGGCCGCTATGTCTGATTTTTTTAAAGTTTCTCGGTTAATTTTCCCTGGGGTTAAATTAAAAGTGTTTCCTGCCGTTATGCAAGGTGATTTTAGTGCTCCAACTATAATTGAATCTATTAATAACGCAAAAGAATACGGAAAATGCGATGTTTTAGTTTTATTAAGAGGGGGAGGGTCAAAAGAAGATTTATCGTCATTTAATTCTGAGGCATTGGTTCGTGCAATTTCTACGATAGATATTCCTTTTGTGAGTGCAATAGGGCATGAGTCTGATTGGACTTTAGTAGACTTTGTATCTGACTATCGAGCATCTACTCCTTCGTCTGCAGCTCAACATTTAATGTCAGATTATTCAAAAATTGACGAGTTGTTTCGCGCTATTGTGAATAACGAAAATTTAATTAAGTTGGAATTGCAGTCAGTCTATCAGGAATTAACGTATAGATTGAAAATAGGAAGTCAGAAAATCGAGTCAAAATTATTTTTTTATCAAGATAAAATTTCATCGTTAATTAAGCGTGCAGAGTCTTCAAATCCCTTGCATAAACTTATTCAAGGATTTAGTATATGTGGGCTCAAAAAGTATCCTGTTGAAGAAGCTAAAAATAAGGATGTTATCGAAGGGTCTAAATTTGATTCTATCCGAGTTTTGAAAACAATAAATGGACTTAAAAAAGGACAACGTTTACAAACTGTTTTAAATGATGGAGTAATAGAGTCTGAGATTGTTACCATTAAAAAAGAGAAAATATGTCTATAGAAAAGAAAGTAAAATCATTGGAGCTATTATTAGAAGAAATGGAATCCGTTTCTTTGGAAGATGCTGTTAAAAAGTATGGTAAAGCTATCGAGTTATCAACAAAATTAAAAAAAGAGTTAAATAAGGTTGAATCTTCATTTTCTCTAATTCAAAAACAGGGTGAAGCATTGGTTTCAGAAAAGTTTAACTATGACGATTGAAAAACAAAAGCGAAATATTTTAACAAATGACTTAAATTCAGATAATTCAAATTCGTTAGATTTGAGTTTTGAGGATTTTACATTGCGGTATAAAGATGTTTTTGAAAAGGAACTCCTATCTTATATAACCTCTAATCAATCAGATAAAAGAAAAATATTAGAAGAAGCAATGACTTATTCCTTGATGGCTAAAGGGAAACGGTTTCGACCAATGTTAGTAATTGCGACTTTTTTAATGTTTTCTTCGGACATAAAGAAAATAATGCCATTAGCTTGCGCGATCGAAATGTCACATACCTATTCTTTGATTCATGATGATTTACCAGCAATGGATAATGATGATTTTAGGAGAGGTGCTTTAACGTGCCATAAAAAATTTGGTGAGGATGTTGCAATTTTGGCTGGGGATACTCTTAATACCTATGCATATGAAATATTAAGTTCAAATTTAACTTATGAATCTAAAAAGATTCTTAATGTCATTGTTGAATTTTCAAAGGCACAAGGCATTGATGGAATGGCCGGTGGACAAATGCTTGACCTGGCTGGGCATTCATTGCAAAAAAAAGCGTCACATCATTTAGAGACGACGCACCGTTTAAAAACAGGTAAGATTATTGAATCGTGTATTATTTTGCCAGCGATATTGGAAAATGCTCCTGATGGAGTAAAACAATTGTTAAAAGAATTCGGACAGATTGTTGGTTTGCTTTTTCAAATTACTGACGATATTTTGGATGTCGTAGGAACATCCAAAGAATTAGGGAAAACTAGTAATAAAGATGTAGAGCAAAATAAGTTAACATATGTTACCTATTACGGATTAGATGAGTCTAAAAGAATGGCATCTAATCTTGTAATGAAGGGGCAAGAAATTGCAGATAAATTAAATAATAAGGTTTACCGTGATATTATGAGTTTTATGATAAAAAGGACATTTTAATGCCGACTAGTATATTAGAATTATTTCAAGTTTTATTTCCTTTATGGGCAGGTTTAATTAGTTTAGGTTTGGTTCAGGTATTAAAGGTTATTGTGATGTCAATTTCTCAACGGAAATTAGGATTGCATTATTTTTTTTCGACAGGTGGGATGCCTTCTTCTCATTCAGCAATGGTTACTGGATTGACCACCGGGTTAGGATTAACTTCAGGGTGGACTAGTCCTGAGATATGCGTCTCAGCCATATTTTCTTTTGTGGTACTATATGATGCAGCTGGCATTCGGCGAGCAGCTGGAAATCATGCAGCAATATTAAATAGATTGATTGATAATCATATTAATCAAAAAGAATTCGAGGGCGAAAAACTTCGAGAATTACTTGGACACACCAGAAATGAAGTTTTTGTTGGCGTTGGATTTGGTATTTTAATTGCATTTTTATTGTATTATTTATTTTATATTTAAGGTAACTAAAAGTTAAAAACATGGATAAAAAATCGTTATTGTATAGTTTGAATTTTCCGGATGATTTGAAAGATTTATCTAAATCTGAATACGAACAACTTGCTGATGAAATTCGCGAAGAATTGATTCAAATTGGACAAACTTGTGGTGGACACTTGGCTTCTAATTTGGGAGTTGTTGAATTAACGTTAGCAATTCATTCCGTTTTTGATAGCCCTATTGATAAAACAGTTTGGGACACGTCTCATCAGTGTTATGTTCATAAAATGCTAACTGGACGATTGGATAAAATGTATTCGATCCGTCAAAATGGTGGCTTATCTGGATTCGCTAAAATTTCCGAAAGTGAACACGATATGTTTGGAGCTGGTCATGCGTCTACAGCGTTGTCAGCGGCTTTAGGAATTGCTCAAGCGCGAGATATAAAAAAAGAAAATTTTTCCGTTATTTCTGTAATCGGAGATTCCACTTTAACTGGTGGAATGGCTTTTGAAGCTTTAAATAATATTAAATATTTAAAATCTAATTTTATATGCATTTTAAATGATAATAATATGGCAATTTCACGGCCTGTTGGAAATATGGCCGATTATATGACTCGATTAAGAACATCTCCTGGATATGGCGTTTTAAAGGATAAGTTTGAAAGTGTTTTTGATAGAATCCCAAGAATCGGAACACCCTTAAAACGAAGAATCGAGAAAGCTGTTGAACGGATGAGGTCTATTGTTTTAGATTTTAAAGTCGGTGTTATATTTGAAGAATTTGGTTTTAAATACTTAGGTCCTATCGATGGACATAATATATCGATGGTAATGGCCGCATTAAAATTTGCTAAAAATTATGATGGTCCGATTATGATTCATATGATTACGAAAAAGGGAAAAGGGCATACTCCTGCTGAAGAAAATCCTATTAAATATCATGGCGTTTCTCCTAAGAAGAAAGTTTCAGTCGTTGAAACTAAACCAATGAAACCAACAAAATCTTACTCAGAAGTTCTTGGAGACGCTGTTTGTGAATTAGCAGATGAAGATCCTTCAATCGTTGTTGTTACACCTGCAATGAAAGAGGGAAGTGGGTTAACTAAATTTGCAGACCAATTTCCTGATAGATTTTTTGATGTTGGTATAGCTGAAGAACACGCTGTCACTTTTTGTGCCGGTTTAGCATTTCAAGGTATTAAGCCAATTTTATCTATATATTCAACATTTTTACAACGAGGTTTCGATCAGATTATCCATGATGTTTGTCTTCAAAAATTACCTGTAATATTTACTTTGGATAGATCAGGACTTGTAGGAGAAGATGGGCCGACTCATCACGGGGTTTTTGATATTGCCTTTTTATTGATGATTCCGAGCCTTATTTTGCTTGCACCTAGAGATGGGCAAGATTTGAAATCAATGGTGAAGTGGGCTGCTAAACAATCAATAGCTACATTCGTTCGATTTCCAAAAGGAACTCTTGAAGATCGACCAATCGAAATTGACGACACTGCGTCAGATAAATCTCAAATACTTGTTGAATCGGGGCCTGAAATTGTCGTTTTATCTATTGGTTCTATGGTATGGCCTGCTTATAAAGCCGCGATAGCTTTAAAGGCTAAGGGAATTAATTGTACTGTTGTTGATTTGAAGTGTCTGAAACCCCTAGATAAGGAAACGTTGTTGCCTTTGTTAGAAAAGGCTAGAGATTGTTTGGTAATTGAAGAGGGTGTATCAATAGGTGGTGTAGCTTCTTATATCCGCCAAGTATTTATTGACCTTCCAATTAGATGGCATGAACTTGGAATTGGCGACGAGTTTGTTTCTCATGGGAAGATAGACTATTTAAGAGGTAACTTAGGTCTTTCTGAAAGTGGCATTCAGAAAAAAATAGAAGATGTTTTTTTTTGTCAAAAACAACCTAACAAAAAATCAAAAAATTTAGAATTTGTATCTTAGCTTTTATAGGTTTATTCAATTTATTGTAAGAGATAGTCTGCTGTAACCATAAATGGTGAAGGCTATTTTTTTGAAATTGGATTTATTCTAAATATTTTGGCGTGGTATCTTTTAATCTTCAGACGTGAATTTAAATAAAATCTCAGAGTTCTCAGATATTTCTCTATCTAAACTCCATTGGGTTTCAGCTAAAAATACAGTGTTCCCGTCTCTATCTTCTGCGATTTGACGTGGGTGCATTTTTACAAAATCATAAAGAGCTTTTTCAGATTCACTTGTAATCCAACATGCTTTAAAGAAATTTAGTGTATCGAATCGACACTCTGCTCCATATTCATGTTTGAGTCTGTATTGAATGACTTCAAATTGAAGTGCTCCAACAGTACCAACTATTTTTTTTGTGTCATATGGCCGAGCAAAATGCTGTGCGACACCTTCTTCACATAATTGGGTGAGTCCTTTTTCTAACTGTTTTGTTTTAAGAGGATTTAGATTTACAACAACTCGAAAAAGTTCTGGGGAGAAATTTGGGATACCTTTGAATTTTAAGACTTCGCCTTCCGTAAGAGTGTCTCCAATTTTTAGATTTCCGGTATCGTGGAGTCCGATAATATCTCCAGCATACGCTGTTTCAATTACACTTTTTTCTCGGGCCATAAATGCAGTAGGAGAACCGTATCTTACAAGTTTACCTGTTCTTACATGAAGAATTTTTTTGTTACGTTGAAACTCTCCAGAACATATTCGTAAAAAAGCGATTCTATCACGATGTTTAGGATCTATATTTGCATGAATTTTAAAGATGAAACCAGAAAATTTATCTTCGGATGGAGTAATTTCTCTGGAGACTGTTTGTCGAGCTAATGGAGCAGGAGATATCTGAATAAAGCAGTCTAATAGTTCTTTTACTCCAAAATTGTTAAGGGCGCTTCCAAAGAAAATAGGAGTCACTTTTCCTGATAGATAGTCTTCAATGTTGAATTCAGGATAAACCCCTGTGACTAAATCAATATCATTGCGTAGTTCTTCAGCAGCATCATCCCCAATGATTTCATTTAACCTTGGGTCGCTCAGATTTTCTATTTTTTCGGCTGTTTGGCTTGCGCCTTGCTTTTCGTGTGGCTTAAACAGATATAGTTGCTTTTCGAATATATTGTAGACTCCTTGAAAAGCCTTACCTCTTCCAATCGGCCAACTCATTGGGCAGACACTTATTGAAAGTTTTTCTTCTATCTCGTCAAGAAGGTCGATAGGATCATGTCCTTCTCTATCAAGTTTATTTATAAATGTTATTACTGGTGTGTTTCTCATTCGACATACGTCTAAAAGTTTGTATGTTTGAGTTTCAACACCCTTTGCACTGTCTAATACCATTATTACGCTATCTACTGCTGTAAGTGTTCTATAGGTATCTTCACAAAAATCTTGGTGACCTGGAGTATCGACTAAATTAATATTTACGTTTTTATAACAAAACCCCATGATAGACGATGCAACTGAAATTCCTCTTTGTTTTTCAATTTCCATAAAATCGGATGTAGCATGTTTTGTTTTCTTTTTTGCCTTAACGGCGCCTGCTATTTGAATCGCGCCTCCAAACAGCAATAGTTTTTCTGTAAGTGTAGTTTTTCCTGCATCTGGATGACTTATGATGCCAAAGGTTCGTCGTTTATTTATTTCTTCTTCTAAATTTAGTGCCATGATATTAAATTACGTTAAAGGTTTTTAATTCTTTTTTAAGTTGTTCAGGATTTTTGTAAACAATTCCATGCCAACCTGCATCTTTGGCCGCTTTGATATTTGCGTCTAAATCATCGATGAAAAGTGTTTTTTCTGGAGTTAGATTAAATGTTGATTCAGTTAGTTTGTAAATTTCTGGTTCAGGTTTAATTTTGTTGATTTTGGCGGAAATTATTTTTCCTTTTGATTTTTGAAAAAATGGATATAATTGTTCTAATTTATCAAATGGTTCCGATTGAAAGTTTGAAAGAACATACACAGAATGGGTATCTGATATTGAGTCGAACAAATTGTGGGTATCATAAATTGGATCTAAATGTAGATAAAAATTATCTATTAAATTTTTTAAATTACATTTGTCTAAAGATGGAATGTTTTTAAGTATGATCTCGCAAGCTTGATCTCCACTTACATCACCTCTATCAAGACTTTGCCATATATCTGCAAGAAATAAATTTGTTACATATTCTGATATAGGAATATCTGTTGGCAAAAGTGTTGTTGCAATCTTATTAGGGTTATACCCAAACAACACATTGCCAACGTCAAAGACAACGTTTTCGATTTTCATTTATAAAATTAAATAGTGAATTAAGCTTCTTGCTTAACTACGCCTTTTTTTACATATGTTTTTAAACAATTTGTACAAAGGTTAATTTTTTTAGCGATTCCATCAATAGGTAATTTTACTTGTTGTAAATTTGGTTTCCAAAATTTACGACTTTTTCTATTTGAGTGACTAACTTTGTGTCCCTTTTGAGACGATTTTTCGCAAACTTCGCATTGTTTTGCCATTGTAGATCCTTTTTTTTGACTAAATTTTCTGGATTAAAAAGCTATCATAGTTTTACTTGTTAAACAAGTGAATTATGCAACTGATGAGGTTGTTGATCGGCACGATTTGTAAAACGTCAGCAAAAATGATTGGCTGAACGTCACAAATATTGTTTTTACGATAGCTACCAATATGCTTTTTCCAATAATAGGAATTCCTACTGCGAGAAAGATACTAAGGATAGTTGCAGAGAGTGCTAACGACGTGATGACGCAAAAAAAAGTAATGATTGCTCTTATGTTATGTATGACAAAGTAATAACTTGATTTAACGACGTTTCTCCACTTTTTTTTGTCTATCACGGCAGAAACTGGTA
Source organism: bacterium (assembly GCA_018698675.1). Taxonomy (GTDB): domain Bacteria; phylum Margulisbacteria; class Marinamargulisbacteria; order JABIPA01; family JABIPA01; genus JABIPA01. The sequence continues at coordinate 69,738 of JABIPA010000019.1, forward strand.
TGAATTCAAGAATACAAAACATAGGAATCGCGATTAATAGCCCTATATATGTTTCTATATTTAAATGAACTTCGGCATTTACTTGAGAAGGAAGGAACGAAAAAATTGTTCTCAAAACATTTCTAACCGTTTGTTGTTGAGATATAAGATAATAAATACTGATGTAATAAGGAATGGAAAGACTCGCATAAGCAAGATACATTGCTTTTGTTTTTGTTGAAAATGTTTTTGCAATGATTTTGAAGTCAAGATCATCGAACTTGTTCAAATGGTTCAGGCTTATTAACGTGTAAAATTTAAAAGCAACTTCTATAAATCCGATGCTTGCAAAGATTATCATTTCTTTTTTTTGAAACGTTTGAAGAATGGAAAATTCAAAAAAGTTACTTATGCTTCCTAAAGCTAGGAAAAAAATTAGATAGGGAGCAAATATGAATTTATCTTTTTTAAGACGGCTTATAGCGTCTGAGATTAGATGACGTATCATCCTATTTTTTTTCGCTTTGAAGACTCTCTAAAGAGTAAATCTTTTTCAATAGGAAAGTGAATATCTACTGCATTAATTAAATCTTCATTTGTACTTTTTAGAAAGGATATAGCTTCTACTAGGACGCCTCTACTTTTAAGATGGTAGACAAGATCCGCGAAGTCTCCATCACCAGATACTAAAACGATGATATCTAGTTTCTCCGCCAGTGTGATGGCATCTATAGCTATTCCCATGTCCCAGTCCCCTTTAGAAGAACCATCAGCACGCATTCGTAATTCTTTGCGTTTGGTTTCGTATCCATTGCTTTTTAGCATTTCGATGAAATTTGTTTGATCAATATCTGGAGCATCTACTATATAAGAAATAGCTCTTATTAATTGGCGGCCTCGCACTGCTTTTTCCATTAATTTTGAAAAATTTAGACGAGAATTTGTGATTTTTTTCGCAGAATAAAACATGTTTTGGACATCCACAAAGACGCCTACACGTTGATATTTACTGAATTTTGTTAACATTTTTTAACCTCGTTATACATGATGTCAAAGGGCGCATCATGGGATGTGAATTTTTTGAAAGCAAGAGCTCCTTGGCCTACTAGCATTCCTAGACCATTTAATGTCTTTGCTCCTTTTAAACGTGCTTGTTTTAGAAAATTGGTTTCGGGAGGGGAGTAGATGATGTCATAGACAATTTGATTTTGATTTGACCAATTATCAGTCGGGAAAATGGTCGAGTTATCGTTTAACCCGACGGATGTCGTATTTATGATAATGTCATATTTTTCAAGAGTTTTTTCGTCAATTACTGAAGAAAGGCTACCCGTTTCAATAGGAATATTTGTTATATCATTATTCATAGAATCGATTAAATTGAATTTAAGTCTTTCTGCTTTTTCTACCGTTCTATTAAGTATAAGTAATGATGTTATATTTTGTTCGAGTAATGAGAAGCAAATTGATTTAGAAGATCCACCTGCTCCGAGAATGGCAATTGATTTGTTAGATAAAGATATTTTGTTTATCGATAAGTCTGAAATAAGACCGTATCCATCTGTATTATATCCAGTTAAAACTCCATTTTTGTTAACTATTGTGTTTACGGCACCTATTTTTTTTGCCAGAGGGTCAATTTTGTCTAGAAATGGAATGACACTTTCTTTAAAAGGTACGGTAACATTTATTCCGGAAATATTATTTGATTTTAGAGATGCCATACACGTTTCGATTTGTGTTTTTTCTACTAAAAAAGGGATGTATATATAGTTTAAATTTAGGTGATTAAATGCAGCGTTATGCATTTGAGGAGATTTTGAATGATGGATGGGGTTACCGATTACTCCAAGGATTTTTGTAGAACCATTAAGCATAGTTTAATCGTATCAAGGTGATGTTGGAGATGCAATCCTATAGTCATGGCGACTTTATATTTTTATATTGATTTTTAATTCGCAAGTGTTTGACGATTGACGGCAATGGGAATAATAATTTAGATATGATTTCCTTTATTTTAAAAAGTTTTAAATTTTCACTAATTTTTAGTTTACTCTCTTGGAGTATCTTTTTTTCATACAATTTTATTAAATCCTTTGGACATAAAGAAGGATCTTTAATTGTAAAAATCTGTCCTTTAATTCAAACTCACTCAAACGAAGAATTTGATGTTAAATCTGTGTTTTTATCTTTAAAAAAGAATTTTAAGTCTCAAAACATCGCTATTAATATGAAATTTAGTAAGAATGGTCCGGATAATCAAAAAGATGATGATTTAAATTATTATACAGCGGTTGGAATTGGAATGGATAAATCTGATCCTGCGGATATAGTCATTTGGGGATATAGGCGAGGAGATGTTAATACATATTATTTAACACTTTGTCAGGATTTGTCTCCTCTAGATATAAATGGACAAAAGATAGCTCCTATCCATAGTTATTATGAACAAGAATTAAAATTTCAGACTACTAGATTTCGAAATATTAAAGATATTGAATATCTATTGAAAGGTCTTGTTTATTATAAAGGCAAGAATTGGGATGAATCAGTTGATGCTTTTAATAATGTTTCATTGCCGATTGGTATTTTTTATAAAGGTATTTCTGTTTTTTCGAAATATTCAGGGCATCTTAAGGCTCAATCGAGTCATTTTAACGAGGACATATCTTCTGAACCTTCTGATAGGAAAGTAGAACAGGGTTCTGTTGCTGATAGAGTAAATGAGTCTGTTTTTATCTCTAAGCAGAGTTCTCAATCAAGTTTAAGTAATTCCTTAGAAAAAGAACGTTCACAGATAAATTTTGGAGATAGAAGTGAAGAAAATGGTTCTGTAAAAACTCAAATGACGTCTCTTGTTCAGGGTATTTTTATTCAACAGATAAAAAATAAATTTCAATCTGAACAAAATCAGTCAGGTTTAGGAAATATGGAGGCTGACCAAGAGAATAAAAATGATCGGAACTTAAGAACTTTTAATCAAATGACGAACGAAGGATTAGGAGACTTTTCTACATTTAATTTAGAAGGTTCGAATACTTCTGACAATGACGCGGATTCTTCTTTTTTGCTTAATATTCTTTCTTCCATACCTGGGCTTTCTGAAAAAATTCAGCCATTATTATCAATGCTTTTACCAGGTCTAGAAACTACTAAAAAGGACGGTGATGGAAACTCCTCGGTTAATACTTCAGAAATACTCCAAGTTCTTCAGCAAATGATGTCTAGTGGTGTTTTAAGCTCTGTAGGAGGTGGGGGTAGTTCTTCTGGACAACTGGATATGATAAATTCTGTTACGAAAATGATGGGCCTTCCTGCAGTTGATGAATCTAAAATTCAAGCAATTTTGAAAGATTTACCTGATATTGGAAAAAATGGAATAGATTCTACCGCTATTATGGACGTTGTTAAAAAACATAGTAATGGTTCGTCATTATCAATTGAAAACACGTCTGATTTGGAAAAAATCATGCAAGACATGTTAAATCAAAACTAGTATTATTTAAATTATGGCTAAGTTTGAATTCCCATCAGAATATTCTTTGGTTTCTAATACGGATTTATTGAGTCCTGAATTTTTTACGGGTAGGGAAATAGAACTATCTGTTTTAAGAGACGTTCTAAATGGTGTAAAAATCGAAGCATTACCTTCAGGAAATATTGATGTTTTTAATGAAAAATATGGAGGGATTTTCCAGTCGGTTGAACATCCAAAGTGGGTTATACAAGGTGACAAAGGAATTGGAAAGTCTGCTTTAGCCATTGAATATATTTCTAAATTTAGAAAAGAATATGATTTGATTTGGTGGATTCCATGCTCGATTGAGAGTTCAATCGTAGAAAGCTTGAGACAATTGTGTCAAAGAGTTACAGAGAAAGAACCCGAAAATTTAGAAGAACCTTTTCCGACAGAATTAAATACCTATTTGTCGAATCAAAAGCGATGGTTGTTGATTTATGATGGATTAAACGATCCAAAACTTACTAAATACTTGCCGTCAGAAATGGATGGGCACTGTCTATTGACCTCTACCTTTTTTGAATGGACAGATTCTGCAAATGTTATGCCACTATCGGCTATTTCTGAAAAACATGCCGTTGAACTTGTAAGAAATTATATTAGTGAAGATGATTCAGAGTTAATAAGTAAGTTCACAAAATTGTTAAATAGAAACCCTCTTAGCATTCGACAAGCGATTGATTATACGCTTTTAAATGAGTATAAACTTAATGACTATTTGGAAAGTCAAATTAAAGGTAATATTGAATATTCGTTATAATATATTAGAAAAGGATTTTAAGAATTGAAAAATAAAGTAACACCAAACAGTAAATATGTGCGTCTTCAAAAATATTGTTCCGAACAAGGCCTTTTGTCTCGTAGAGAGGCAGAAACTTACATCAAGAATGGATGGATATTTGTAAATGGAGAGGTTGCAACTCTTGGTCAAAAAGTTCATTCTGAACGAGATAAAATCATGGTAAATGGGCCTGGGAAACGTAAAACTTATGTAAAGTATTACAAGTCTAGAGGGATTGTTACAAATTGTGCTCAAAAAGATGAAAAGCAAATTAGTAATGTTATTGAAAAAAAATATAGACAATTATCAGCTATAGGTCGTTTAGATAAGGAATCAGAGGGATTGATTCTTTTATCAGATGATGGACTTTTTGCAAAAAGTTTTTTAGATCCAAATAATGAGCATGAAAGAGAATACTTCGTTCGTGTTGATAGACCTTATCCTGGCCAAATGATGGAAGAGTTTTATCAAGGCGTTATTATTTTAGGGCAAAAAACAAAACCTGCTAAAATGAAACGACTATCGGATACCACGTTTTTACTTACTTTGAGAGAAGGGAAAAATAGGCAAATTCGACGTATGGTTGAAGCTTATGGCTGCGAAGTTATTCAGTTGAAACGTATTAGAATTGGTGTGATGGAACTGGATAAAATGAGACCAAATCAAGCTGTTTCTTTATCAAAAAAAGAAGTTGATAGTCTTTTGAAAATGACGGCTCAATAAGCTTTTTATATTTTTTTATAGATTATAGTTAAAGAAGATTGAAATTATAAAAAGGCAGAAGGACTTAGACTAATATTCTTCTGCCTTTTTTTAGAGCCGTGGACGTCGTTTGTACGAGTAATAAACGTGAGTTTTTTACTTGAGGAGAGACCGCATCTAAATTTGTTACCGGGCAATGAGTATAAAATGTATTAAAATAAGTTGCTAGTTTGGATAAATAGGTTCCAATTCTATGAGGTTCTTTTTTCGAATATGCTAGTTCGATTGCTCTTGGAAATTCAGCTAAAGTATTTATTATATTTTGTTCTTCAATTGTTTCAAATTTTAGCTCTAAAGATGGATCTATTTCTGTATCTGGTTTTGGTAATATTTTTTGTCCGCGAACTGCAGCGTATTGAATGTAAGGACAACTACCATCTTCTACTTTTAGCATTTTATCTTGGTCGAAGTAGATATCCGCTCGTCTGTCTTGTCCAAGGTCATTAAAAATGATTGCTCCTAACGTAATATCTTTTGCTGTTTTTTGTGTTTGTCAGTTTTGAATTTCAAGATTGTGATAACAACCTTAAAACTCCTTTTAATTTTAAAAGGAGTTTTAAGGCGAATTCAGTTTTTGTTTTTAATTTACTTTGATATTAAATTTTCACAAACTAAGCTTCCAACGTCAGTCGTAGTCATTCCCATTTTTGCGGCTAACATGCTGTCCATTTTGAGAACGGTTTTTTCGACTGCTTGAACTACATTTTTGCTTGCATCTGTTTCTCCTAGGTGGTCTAACATCATGGCTGCAGCAAGAATACAAGCACAAGGATTGATTGCATTTTGTCCAGTAAATGAAGGAGCTGTTCCTCCTATTGGTTCAAACATTGATGTTCCATTAGGGTTAATATTTCCACTAGGTGCGATTCCCATTCCCCCTTGAGTCACAGCTGCTAGATCCGTAATGATATCTCCAAACATATTTCCGGTTACAATGATATCAAAACGTTCTGGGCATTCGATCATATAGATACAAACTGCATCGACGTGTACATAGTCCCAGGCAATTTCTGGAAATTCTTTTCCAACGTCTTCCATAACTCTTAACCAAAGGTCATATACAAATTGAAGAACGTTACTTTTTCCGCAAAGTGTAACTTTTCCTGTTTTTCCCTCGTTAATTTCTTTTTCTGATAAACCTTTCCATGGCTTATCAGCATGTCGTTTTTTAGCATGTTCAAAAGCAAATCGCACACAACGCTCTACCTGATGTCTCGAATACACCATCGCTTGTTCTGCAACTTCATGTTCGGTGTTTTTCATTGTACAACCACCATGACCTGTATATAGCCCACCAGTGTTTTCTCTTACGACAACATAGTCGATGTCATCTGGCGTTTTATTTTTGATTGGTGTGTATACATTTTGAAATAATTTGATAGGACGAAGATTGATGTATTGGTCTAGCTCAAATCGTAGTTTTAAAAGAATTCCTCGTTCTAATATTCCTGGCTTAATATCCGGGTGACCAATCGCTCCTAAAAGGATTGCATTGTATTGTTTTAGACCTTCTAATTCGTCATCTGTTAGTGTTTTTCCTGTATCGATATATCTTTGGCCATCATAAGGAAGATCTGTGAAATTTAGCGTTAATGAATGGGTTTCTGAAACTTTGTTAAGAACCTTGATCGCTTCGTTTACAACTTCTGGTCCAGTGCCATCACCTTTTATAATTCCTATATCATATGCCATTGTATTTCCTTTCAATCTATCGGTTATTTTTTTATTTGAAATATCCATTGAGTAATATATTTTAAATAGTTCTCGAATTATCTTTAATCATTTATTAGACAATCTATTTTATTATATGTAAAAAATAGCACAAGCTTGTAAATTTCGGGAATAGGCTGCACCATTAATTTTAATGTTAGATTCAGAGGCTTTAAAATATCTTGATGATTATGTTTTAAAAAATGATCCAAAAAGTTTTTTAAGGAGATACTTTGATTATGTAGCAGCAGGTAAAAACTTGGGTATTCCAGAAACTACTGGAAGTGAAGGTTTAAATAGTTGGTTGGTTTTTTTACATGGTATTTCAAGCAATATCTCCAAAGAATTTTTAGATGGGTTAATGACAGTTTGGGATGATATTGTCGAAAAAACGGGAAGTCTTCCTTCGAGTGATAACGTCTATTTGTATTTAAATTTACTAGATGATAAGCCCTTGGATTTTCCCAATAGGCCGACTGATGGCCTAGATCCTGGCTATATTTATGGACAAGTCGATGAGCAAGAAGACGCAAATAAGAAACTTAATTTACCTGGTATATCCATTAGTGGTGTGTATCAAAAAACCCCTTCAGTAAAAAATCAAAATACGCTCGAGTTATCTAAGGTGCAAGATAAAATTAAAAAATCTATTTCTAAGTCCGATGCTGCTGCTGTTATTGCTAATAGTTTAAGTCTTAGAGAATATATGGACAAAATTCCAATTCCAAAAAGTACGGCTCTCGGAAAGATTAAACGTGAATGGGTGGCCATCTGTTTATCTGACTATGATAAAAAAATATCTGATACGTTTCAGGACTTGTTAGCTAACAAGTGGTATTCCTCAATTATGAAATATACATATCCCTTAACTAAAGATGACTATCAACTATTTTTGCTTAAATTTTTAGCCGACGAAAAAATAGACTTAGATTAAATATATCTATTCTTAGAACTATTGTTTTACTACGTTTAATTCTGTCTAAATATTTCTAAAGATTTTTTTCGCATAGGATTTCTAAGTTTAGAAAGCGCTTTTTCTTCAATTTGCCGGATACGTTCACGCGTGACTTTGTATACGTTCCCAACTTCTTCCAATGTTCTTGGTCGTCCGTCGTCGAATCCATACCTCAATTTAAGGACAAGTTTTTCTCTTTCTGTTAAAAAAGAAATTGATTTTAATATTTCAGTTCGTAGAATTTTCGTATAGGCTTTTTTGACAGGAGAATTGGCTTTTGTGTCTTCAATAAAATCGACTAAGTCAGCACTTGATTCGTCTCCAAATGGAACATCCAGAGATAATGGAAGTTGAGAAATACGTTTCACATTTTCTACCATATCCATTGTGAGTTCTGTTTCTTTACATATTTCTTCGTCTGTCGCATTTCGACCTAAGTCTTGAGAAATGGTTTTTCTAGCTTTTTTTACTTTAGATATGAGTTCCATCATGTGCACGGGAACCCGTATAAGTCGACTTTGATCGGATATTGCACGGGTAATCCCTTGTTTTATCCACCACGTAGCATAGGTAGAGAATTTAAATCCTTTTCTATAGTCAAATTTTTCTACACCACGAATTAGACCGGCATTTCCTTCTTGGATTAAGTCTTGAATGGATAAACCTTGTCCTACATATCGCTTGGCTACGGAAACAACTAATCTTAAATTTGCATTTACAATACTATTTTTTGCGTCGATATTTCCCATTTCTACTTCTTTTGCGAGTTCAATTTCTTCTTCAAATGTGAGCAGTTTGATCGCGCCAATTTCTCTCAAGTATAGTTTGATAGTGTCTTCAGTGTAGATGTGTTTTTCGTTTTTTTGTTTAGAGTTAATTCTGTTTTTTTGGTCGTTGATTATGGATTCGACTTTGGAAAAACTTTTGTCGGGGTTTTCGCATAGGTTGATTATTTCATTTAGAGAAATATCACTTGATTTGGAATTAGTTGAGGTACCGGAATTTGAGACTGTTGTATTGTCTTCTTTTTCTATTGTTTTTTGAGTTCGGTCGTTTTTCACGTAATTCTCCCATAAATTTTCTCCCTTTTTTTATGTTTTTGAGTCATACCCTAATGTTAGAACTGGGTATTAACGTCGATTTATTTTTGCTGCAATACCTCGTTGTTTTTTGAAGGAACGAAGGATTCGTTTTTTGTACTTTCAAAAATAAGTCTCGTGATTTCAGATGCGATACTTTCTTTGGACACAGTTTTAATTTTCTTTTTTGTGATATTTGAAACTAAAATGTCACTTTGAATTCCCCCGATAACGATTAATGCTAGAGCATGTCCGTTAATATTTTTTGTTTTATATTTTTGGCCACATCGATAGAACCATTGGCTAAGTTCAGAAATTAAAATTGTAATAAAATTTCCGTGTTCTTTCGGGTATTCATTTTTTGGTAATCCACTACTTGCTAATGTGACAAATGAAACATGATTTGCTTCGAAAAAATCATACAGGTGATCGATAGTTGTACGTATTTCTTCTTCGTAACTTTCTTTAACAGGTCCTTTTTTAAGCAGCTTAAACCAATGGGGCATTCCTTTAAGCTCTAAAGACTTTGTAAAAAGATTGTTTTTACTTTCAAATCTTTGAAAAAGAACGGGTTGCGTGATACTCAAGCTGTTTGCGATTATTTGAGTAGAAACGGTATATCCTTTTTCTACAAAAATGGACCTAGCTTTTCTAAGAATAGCTGCATCGGAAATGGATCTTTTACGACTCATAATTTTTTCCCGCTTTATTAAATTTATTGTTTTTTTTGGTGTCATTAATTAGTGACTGTTAACTAATTAATTAGTGGTCATTTTACCAAAAATGTGGCTAAATGTCAACGTGAAAGATATGTATCTACAGGGGATTTATAAAAATACGTTGAGATGTTCCTAATGGTTATTTGTGTAATTTTCTATAATTACTGCACGCATTTTATCTAAATAATCATTTTCTTTAGACACATATAATACGCCTCTAGAAACATTGATTAGGACGACGTTATCCTTATTTTTTGTTTGCATTGATGTACTATCATAGTCGCCGCCCTGAGCTCCAACTCCGGGGACTAGGAAAGGAAGATTTTTATCTCGGGTTCTAACAGATGCTAGCTCAGATTTTGTTGCTCCGATCACGCAGCCAACATTCCCATAGGTTTTGTTCCATTTTGTACAAGTATCTATTACTTGCTCATAAAGGAATTTTCCCGACTTTAACATCAGTTTTTCAAAGTCTTCAGCTCCAGGGTTAGATGTAAGAGCAAGAATAAAGTGAAATTTATCTTTGTATTCAAGAAATGGTTCTACACAATCTGATCCCATAAGAGGATTGACTGTAGACGCATCTGCTCCGAATATATCGAAAAGGTAGCTAGCTTGTTTTTTAGCAGTATTTCCAATATCTCCTCTTTTTGCATCAAGAATAATTGGAACTGTTGAAGGAATTAGCTTACAGAGACGTTCTAGAACTCGTAAACCTTCGATTCCCAATGCTTCAAAGAACGAAATGTTTGGTTTATAGGCAATGCATAAATCACTTGTATTTTTAATTACTTCCGTTAAAAATTCTTCTGTCCCTTTTACAGTTGGTTCAAACTTTGAAGGTATCTTTAACGGATCTGGGTCTAAACCTATACACAAATGTGAGTTTGTTCGTTTTGTATTTTCGATAATTTTTGAATAAAACGGGTTTACTGAATTCATAATAGTATTTATTTTTTTAAATTCTAAATAGACTCAAGATCTGTTTTTGATAATAATGCTTTTACAGGAAGGTTCTCGTTTTTGAAATTTTCAAGAGCGCCTTCTTCTCTATCTATAACGCCAATTACCTCAGTAACTGTTATTCCTAGTTTGTTTAAAATTTTCGCTGATTTAATAGCTGTTCCACCTGTCGTTAATATATCTTCAAGCAAGACCATTTTTTCGCCTTTGTTATAAGACCCTTCAATATCTTTTTGTGTTCCATAATCTTTTTGTTGCTTTTTAACAATTATAAAAGGTTTATTCAGTTTGATGGAAACAACGGCAGCTATCGGGACCGCTCCAAGTTCTGGAGCTGCAATTCTGTCGTAGGTTGAAGGATCTGGAAAAAGTTGAACAAGTTCTTCAGAAAGAAGTTCTAAAGCAGCAGGGTCCGTTTCAAAAAGATATTTATCTATGTAATAACTTGTTTTTTTACCAGCTCTTGTTGTGAAATCACCTTTTAAATAAGCTAAGTCTTTTATTTTTTTAAGTAATGTTTTGTTAGGTGTTTTTTGTGTATTCATTCTTCTTATCCTTTTAAATATCTTTATAATAATCTTGCAATGGTTTTACAGAAATTGCTTGTTTTCCATAAACATCAATTGCTTTTACGGTGGCTGTTGCTCCAGAAATGGTCGTTACGACTGGAATGTTTTGGATCAATGCATTTTTCCTAATTTTAAGTTCATCTTCGAGAGGCTTTTTACCTTGAGGTGTATTGAAAACGAGTTGAATTTCTCCATTTTTAATTTTATCAACAATATGGGGTCGGCCTTCGGAAACTTTATGTACTGAATTTACTGTTAAGTTATGCTCTTTTAAGAATATAGCTGTTCCTTTAGTAGCAATGATACCGAAACCAAGTTCAATTAGTTTTGTAGTGAATTCAATAATTTTAGGCTTGTCTTTATTTTTTACGCTAATAAAAACTTGACCTTTTGAAGGTATTTCTTGCCCAGCGCCAAGTTGTGACTTTAAAAATGCCATTCCAAAGTCTTTATCAATTCCCATTACTTCTCCTGTTGATTTCATTTCAGGACCTAATAATATATCTGAACCTGGGAATCGTTTAAATGGGAGAACTGCTTCTTTAACGGCAACAAATGGAAGTTTTATTTCTTTTATGTTTAGTTCTTTTATCGTTTTACCTAGCATGATTTTTGTTGCTAGTTTAGACCATGATACTCCAGTTGCTTTACTGATAAATGGAACTGTTCTAGATGCTCTAGGGTTTACTTCAATTATGAAAACTTTGTTATTTTTAATAGCGAATTGTACATTTATTAATCCAACAACGTTTAATTCTTTGGCTAGATTATATGTGGCTTTTTTGAGTTCATTTTGAAGTGATTCTGAAACCGAAATAGGAGGTAGTGTACAAGCTGAATCTCCTGAGTGAATCCCTGCTTCTTCAATATGCTCCATAATTCCTGCTATTACACAGTCTGTTCCGTCAGACAATGCATCTACATCTAATTCTGTGGCATCTTCTAGATATTGGTCGACAAGAATAGGGTGCTCAGGTGAAACATTAATTGCTTTAGAAATATAATGAGTGAGACTTTCTTCATCATAAACGATTTCCATCGACGAACCACCAATAACATAAGAAGGACGAACCACACATGGGAATCCAATCTTTCTAGAAATATCTAGCGCTTCTGATAATTTCGTTGCCGTTCCATTTTGAGGTTGAACTAAATTTAATTTGTCTAATAATTTTTTAAATCTATCTCTGTCTTCAGCGATATCAATACTTTCAGGAGATGTTCCAAGAATATTTACTCCAGCTTTTTCTAAGGTTTTTGAAATGTTTAAAGGGGTTTGTCCTCCTAATTGAACAATGATGCCTTCTGGTTTTTCTTTTTCATAGATGTTTAAAACGTCTTCTACAGTAACCGGTTCAAAATATAGTTTGTCGGATATGTCAAAGTCAGTGGACACTGTTTCAGGGTTTGAATTTACCATGATGCTTTCAAACCCTTCTTCACTTGCTGCAAAGGATGCATGAACGCAACAATAATCAAACTCTACTCCTTGTCCGATTCTGTTTGGTCCAGAGCCAAGTATCATAACTTTTTTATTTTCTGTAACAACAGACTCATCTTCTTCTTCATAAGTTGAATAGTAATATGGAGTGAAGGCTTCGAATTCGCCAGCGCAAGTATCTACTATTTTATACGTCGGAATAACTTGTTTTTTTCTTTCTTCTCTAAATTCTAATTCACTTTTAAAATTAAAATGTTCGGATAACTGTTTGTCAGAAAATCCCATTCGTTTTGCTGATTTAAGATCGGAAAGAGAAAGGTTACTTGTTAAATTAATTATTTCTTTAATGTGGAAAAGGAACCATGGGTCTACTTTAGTATAGTCATGAACTTCCTCTAAAGACATACCATTTGTAAATGCCTCTGCGATTGAAAAAATCCTAAAAGGATGGGGTGTAATTAAATTTTTAATCAGTGATTGAGGATCGTTTTTAAGATTGTCTGTTAATCCACATTTCTTGATTTCTAGTCCTCGTATTCCTTTTTGAAGAGCTTCTTTAAAAGTTCTTCCTATTGCCATAGTCTCGCCAACAGATTTCATCGCCGTTCCTAGTACAGGCGGGGATAATGGAAATTTGTCGAAATTGAATCGAGGGAGTTTTACGACACAGTAATCGATTGTTGGTTCAAAACTTGCTGGAGTTTTTTTTGTAATATCGTTATCTAGTTCATCTAATGTATATCCAACAGCAAGTTTTGCAGCAAATTTTGCAATTGGAAATCCGGTTGCTTTAGAAGCTAGTGCAGAACTTCTCGATACTCTAGGGTTCATTTCGATAACAATAACTCGTCCGTCTTTAGGATTTATTGCAAATTGAATGTTAGAACCACCTGTTTCTACTCCAATTTCTCTTATTATTTTTAATGATATGTCTCTAAGACGTTGATATTCTTTGTCGGTTAGAGTTTGGGCAGGAGCTACTGTTATAGAGTCTCCAGTGTGTACGCCCATTGGGTCTAAATTTTCTATGGAGCAAATAATGACTACATTGTCAGCTTTATCTCTCATTACTTCTAATTCATATTCTTTCCATCCAATAATAGATTCTTCTATTAATACTTCTGAAATAATACTGTTTTGAAGTCCTGACGCAGCAATGGATTCTAATTCTTCAACATTATAAGCAATTCCACCACCAATTCCACCAAGTGTAAAAGCAGGTCGCACGACACAAGGGTATCCAATTTCTGTTGCTAATTTTTTTGCGTCTTCAATTGTGTAAGAAACGTCTGAACGGGCACAAGCAACATCTATCGATTCCATTGCTTTTTTAAATGCTAATCGGTCTTCCGCTTTATTTATTACGTCAACGGAAGCTCCTAAAAGTTCTACATTATATTTTTGTAAAACGCCTGCTTTATCTAATTCTATTGCTAAATTTAGTGCTGTTTGGCCTCCCAAAGTAGGAAGTACTGCATCTGGGCGTTCTTTTTCTATGATTTTTGAGACAGATTCTACAGTTAAAGGTTCTATATATGTGGCATCCGAAAAGGAAGGATCCGTCATAATTGTGGCTGGATTGGAGTTTACTAAAACAATCTTATAACCGTCTTCTCGTAAGGTTTTACATGCTTGAGTTCCTGAATAGTCAAATTCGCAGGCTTGTCCGATTACAATTGGACCAGATCCGATGAGTAGTATTTTCTTTATATCTGTACGTTTTGGCATGTTTTTTCCTACTTTTTAATTTTTTTTGTATTTTCCAAGTATTAAGCTTAGTATCGCCATTCTTATGTAAAGTCCATTTTGGGCTTGATTAAAATACTTTGCATTTGGACCAGTGTCTACCTCAGGACTGATTTCGTCTAGCCGAGGTAACGGATGCAGTATGCAGAGGTCTTTTTTTGCCATTGTTAGGAGTTTGTTATTAATATGGTATTTATCTTTAACTTTCAAATATTCTGATTCGTCTGTGAATCGTTCTTTTTGAACTCGTGTTACGTACAATACGTCTAATTCTTTAATCGCTTCTTCTATGTTTTCTGTTTCTTTTATTTTAATACCATTTTCCGTAAGATTTTTTATATACGTTTCTGGCAGTTTTAAGTTTTTGTGAGAAATGAAGGTGAGGGTCACGTTAAACTTTTTTAAAATATGAATGAGGGAATGTACGGTTCGACCATTTTTAAGGTCTCCTAAAAAACCTATGTTTAGTCCATCGATTTTTGTTTTTTCAGATCGAATAGTAAATAAATCTAATAATGATTGAGTAGGATGTTGATTGGTTCCATCTCCGGCATTTATAACCGGAACGGATGCGTTAGTTGAGAATTTTTTTACAGAATAAGGCTCAGGATGTCTCATGACAATGGTGTCGCAATAAGCGCTAACAACGCGGCCCATGTCTTCTAAGCTTTCACCTTTTTTAATTGAAGATGAATCTCCCTGCTCAACGGTAATTACTTGACCGCCGAGCCGGATCATCGCCGTTTCAAATGAGAGACGTGTTCTTGTACTTGGTTCAAAAAAAAGAGTGGCCAAAATTTTCCCTTTCAATAAAGAAAGGGAACCTTCTGACTTTAAACGCTCTTTTAATTCTTGAGAAATATCGAGTAAAAAAAGTAAAGACTTTTTGTCGAAAGAATCGGTAGACAGTATGTGGTGTCCATTAAATCGATTCATTACTTTTTAAACTAAGATGCTTCCTCTGCAGGCTTTTCAGTTTCAGTTTCAGTAGAAGTTGCTGTAGCATCATCATCTTTTTTGACTCTAGCAACAGAAACTTGAAGCATTAAATTGTTAGGGTTAGTTAATAATTCAGCATGTTCGTCCAAAATAACATCTTTTGCTTTAATCGTATTTCCGATTTCTAAGTTTGATATATCTATTTCAAGACTTTTTGGGATTGAACTTGGTAATGTTTTAATTGTAACTGCTTTCGCAGATTGAAGTAACATACCACCTAGTTTAACTCCTGGAGCGATTCCAACTACGTTAGTAGGAACAGTTGCTTTAACTTTTTTAGTTTCATCAATTACTAAAAAATCGATGTGTCTAAAATTACCTGTTACAGGGTGTCTATCGATTTGATAAGAAATAACGTCTTTTTTTACTTCTTTTTCACCTTTAATAGTAAGTTCGATAATAGTATTCTTTCCGAAAGGACCATTATAGATACGTTTTAATAAATTTTCGTCAATAGAGATTGAGACATTTTCATTGTCTCCATAAATTACACCAGGAACTAAAGACTGTGTTCGAAGTTTTTTTACTTTGTTTTTTTTGAGTTCAGACCGTTGTTCTACGGTTAAGGTTGCTTTTTCCATTCGAGTCTCCTTTTACTTTAAGGACTGTCGTGAAATATCAAAAATAATTATCTAAAGACATATTTTTAGTATTTTACGACAATCCTTTTACAGCTGAGTTATTATAGTGAATTTAGTCTCTGATGCCTAGTGCCGATTTTGGGTAGAAAAATTATTTACAGTGACAACACTTTTTTTTAAGTTTACGCGATGTTTTTGGATGGACAAAGATCGGAAATACAGCATGTCTCGCAACTTGTTTTTCTTGCTGTACAAGAAGCGCGTCCATGCAAAATTAATACCGTTGAAAAATCGGTCCATATTGAATCGTCCCAAATATTAATTAAATCCATTTCTGCTTTTACAGCGTCTTTGTTTTTTGTAAACCCCAGACGATTTGAAAGTCTGTTTACATGTGTATCTACAGTTATTCCGGGGATATTAAAGCTTTGCCCTAAAACAACATTTGCCGTTTTCCTACCTACGCCGGCAAGACTCGTTAATTTATCTCTATCGGCAGGGACTTCTCCATTAAAGTCATCGAGTAATTGATTAGCCATTTTTTTTATATTTATTGCCTTGTTATTAAAGAAATTGACTGATTTAAGTAGAGATTTAATATCACCTAAATTTCCATTAGCAAGTGCGTTTGGCGTTTTAAATGTTTTAAACAAAAGTGGCGTTACTTTGTTTACTCGTTCGTCGGTACATTGAGCAGACAAAATAGTTGCAACTAGAAGCTCGAACGGGTTGGAATGATCGAGAGCTGTGGACGCATTTGGAAATTCGTTTACCAATATGTCAAATATTAATGACGCTCTTTTTTTAATTGAGGACATCGATTCTTTTTTTAATTGGGTATTTTTTTTTGGGAGTTTATCAGAACGTTTCATATTGATTTAAACAGGAATTAGCTTATAGATAGGGTGATTGAAATAGGGCAATGGTCAGAAC
>JABIPA010000020.1 GCA_018698675.1 bacterium
CCTGAAGGAACGGAAATGGTTATGCCGGGTGATAATGTATCACTTGAGGTAAAACTAATTGTACCAGTAGCTTGTGAAGAAGGTATGAGATTCGCAATTCGTGAAGGTGGCCGTACAGTTGGTGCGGGCGTTGTTACTAAGATTATCGAGTAATTTTTAGCTAACAAAATATAAACGATTTTATTTCAAAGGCCTTCTTGTATTAAGAAGGCCTTTGTCATTTCTCCATCTCATATTTACTCTAAATTTATTATCCCTATCTCAATCATTCTCCGCTTCATCAAAATCATTCGATACTTATAAAAACACATCAAAACCCCATCCTAATTTTATACTCAGTTGCTTCATCTAATTACATTGGATTAAACTTAACTTGATATTATGGGTATAACAATAAATGC
Organism: bacterium; assembly: GCA_018698675.1. Lineage (GTDB taxonomy): Bacteria > Margulisbacteria > Marinamargulisbacteria > JABIPA01 > JABIPA01 > JABIPA01. The sequence goes on from JABIPA010000020.1 coordinate 402, forward strand.
AAATTTAATAAACGAATTACGAAACGTCTTCTCGCCTGACGAATTCAGTCTTGATATCGAAAAATATTCAAAAGACGAAACACAAGGAGAAACCCACCCCCCATCAATAATCGTCATACCTAAAGACTCAAAAAAAATAAAAGACTTAATTTCTATTGCAACCAAATACGACACACCTATCACGCCAAGAGGATCCGGTACGGGAACAACTGGAGGAGCCCTTCCTTCTAAAGGAGGAATTTGCTTATCTTTCGAAAACCTAAACAAAATAATAGACATAGACCCAATGAACAGAGCCATCGTTGTCGAACCCGGCGTTATTACAAAACGTATTCAAACTGAAAGCGAAAAAATCAACTTATTCTATCCACCAGATCCCGCAAGTTTAGACATATGTTCAATCGGAGGAAATGCAGCAGAAAACGCTGGCGGTCCTCGCGCTATAAAATACGGCGTAACCGGAGACTATATTTTAGGTCTAAAAGGATACTACATGACAGGGGAATCATTTAGTTATGGAGGAAAAGTCGTCAAAGACGTTTCCGGGTATGATTTAAAAAAAATTTTAATTGGAAGCGAAGGTACACTCGCAATTATTACAGAAATAACACTACGCCTCATTCCAAAGCCAACTGAAAACCAATTATTAATTGCTGAATTCAAAACACTTGAAACAGCACTAAAATCTTTAGAACTCATTTCAAAACATGGACTACGACCATGCTCTGCCGAATTCATCGATAAAAAATGTATATCTATTTCAAAAACACTAGAAAACCCATTTCTGGGAATCAAAAATATTACTGGCTACCTCATCTATTTTGACTTTGATGGAGATTCTAAAAAAAGTGTCGCTGATCAAGCCATTCAATGTAATGACTTAATAAAACAATACACCCCTCTTTCATCACAAATAATAGAGTCACCACGAGATCAAGAACAATGGTGGAATTATAGACGTTCAATTTCAACATTATTAAAAAATTATGCAAAATCAAAAGCATCACACGACATTGTTGTCCCTATCTCAAATCTACCAGAAACAATGTCATCCATCCAAAAACTTTCCACACATACTGTAACTGTTTTAGGTTATGGACATTTAGGCGACGGAAATATTCATGTGAATATTCTTAATATAAATTCACTGGAAGCAGAATGGAAAATCGAAAAAAAGACTATTTCAGAAAAATTATTTAAATTAGCACTCGCTCAAGAAGGTAGTTTGACTGGAGAACATGGCATTGGTCTAACAAAAAAACGCTTTTTGAGTTGGCAGTTTTCTCCCACAGATATTTCTATAATGAAGCAAATAAAACGAGCATTTGACCCAAAAGGATTATTGAATCCAGGAAAAATATTTTAACCAGTTTCTTTAAAAAGAAAAAATCTAATCACCATATTTCAAGGCATATTCGCAATATAAAAACAGACTATTTTAATCGCGTTCAGCTACATAACGATCGCGTATTACAATAAAATCAAATGGCACTCTCCAAACATACATAACCGTCCAATATCGCCACCACCTATTCCGATAACTCAAACACCCGTATCAAATAAGTTTGGATACAGAGACGAAAATCCAGAATGTTCAAAGGATGCAACGAGTAAAGTATATGATAAAAAGGATGCTCTTGATTATCCAAAAAATGGAATGGGCTACGGTACAGCCGCTAGACATATAGAAGCCATTAAAGATGACTTAGAAATCATTGGCTCGAAAATAGCTCGAACCAACATCTTCCCTCGTCTACAAACAGCTTTATCAAACCTAGGTTTTCGAAAAGCAAATATATTCGAGATATCTCCCTTTTATGTAAAAACAGAAAAAGATTTACTTAGCTTTCAATGTAAGACATGCCTTGGGATAGCATCGGAGGCTGAAAAGGATCACTTCAATAGATTCAAAGATTTAATAAATATGAAATTATTTTATTTATGAATAAACAACAAATCAGCATATTTTGTTAAATCTACATTGCTTACTATCAATGAATTTATTAATATAAGATTACTAACCCAAAAATTTAAAAAAAAATTATCAATAACTTGACATTCGCACCTCAGACACATAGCATTTGGAGAATTATTTTTTTAGGACAAACTTATGAATATTACTATTTTAGTAGACAGAAAAGAAAATGAATCACGAGTAGCAGCTACTCCTGATATTATAAAAAAGCTAATCATGCTTAAACCAAGCGCCATTCTTATAGAAAGTGGTCTCGGGAAAACAATATATACGGATTCAGATTTCGAAAAAGCTGGAGCAAAAATCGCCGACAAAGAAACCTGTCTAAAACAAGCAAACATGGTTCTTACAGTTCATCCTTTAGACTCCGACGATTTACGTAAATTATCGCCAAACACAATCACATTAAGTTACATGGACCCTTTCATGAACAAAGAAACTGTTGAAGCCTACGCTAAAGCAAAAGTAACAAGCCTTTGCATTGAACTCGTACCAAGAACAACTTTAGCTCAAAAAATGGATGCATTAAGCTCGCAAGCGAGTTTAGCTGGATATGTTGCCGTACTTATGGCGGCCAACGAAAGCTCATCTATTTTACCTATGATGATGACTCCGGCAGGAACAATCAGACCCTCTAAAGTATTCATCATCGGAGCAGGCGTTGCCGGGTTGCAAGCAATTGCTACAGCAAAACGACTTGGGGCACGCGTCGAAGCATTCGATACTCGGCCGGTTGTTGAAGAACAAGTTCAATCGCTTGGTGCAAAATTTGTAAAAGTAGATCTTGGTGACACAGGTCAAACGAAAGACGGTTATGCAAAAAAACTAACGGACGAGCAACTCACAAAACAAAAAGAAGTCATGGCTAAGCACTGTTCTCAAGCTGACATCGTCATTACTACGGCTCAATTATTTGGACGAAAAGCGCCAATCATTGTTACAAAAGAAATGGTTCAATCGATGAAACCAGGAAGCGTAATCGTAGACCTAGCCATAGACACAGGTGGAAACGTAGAAGGTGCTGAACTTGGAAAAACTGTCATCATAAATGGCGTATCCATAATAGGAACCGGAAATTTTCCGGGACAAGTAAGTAAAAATGCAAGTGAGATGTACGCATCCAACTTATATTATTTCATCGAACATTTTTGGAATAAAGAATCAAACACACTCAAACTAGATAAAAATGACGACATATTAAAAGGCGCGCTTCTGACCGAAAACGGCCAAATTGTTAACGAACGAATTAAAGGTTAAGGAGCAGACAATGGATACTCAACTAATTATATTTCTTACGTTCATATTAATTTTATCAATCGCCCTTGGATTTGAACTTATTTCAAAAGTTCCATCTACATTACATACGCCCCTAATGTCAGGTTCAAATGCAATTTCAGGAATTACCCTTTTAGGTGCAATGTCATTAGCCGGACTAACAGAACATCATAAACTAAGTCTTATACTTGGTGTTTTAGCTGTCATCTTTGCTACAACAAATGTTGTCGGCGGATACTTAGTAACCGACAGAATGTTAGAAATGTTCAAGAAAAAAGAAAAGAAAGAAATACTATGATAGATATCCTCATAAACTTTACCTACGTTATATCAACGCTTCTATTTATTATTGGTTTAAAAAAACTAAGCTCTCCTGCAACTGCCCGAAAAGGAAACATAATATCTTCATTGGGAATGGGTCTCGCTATAATCGTTACATTATTGGACCAAAATATAATTTCTTATGAATGGATAATATTCGGAATCGTTGTAGGAACAATTATCGGCGTTTTAGGCGCTCGTCTTGTGTCTATGACATCTATGCCTGAAATGGTTGCACTTCTTAATGGATTTGGAGGATTATCTAGTTTATTAGTTGGATGGGGAGTCTTTCATGCAACACATTCCATAAATCTTCTCATAGGAACTACAATTGTTTTATCTATAGTAATTGGAGGTGTCACTTTCTCCGGTAGCTTTATCGCATGGCTAAAATTAAAAGAACTTATTTCTGGAAAACCATTTCTATTTCCAGGACAAAAAATTATTAACAGTTTAATTTTAATTGGCCTTTTAATCACGGCTTATCTTTTTAACACTCAACCCGAATGTGCATTTACCTTGTTGCTTGTAATGATTGGACTTTCTATTCTTTTAGGAATTTTATCTGTTCTATCGATTGGTGGAGGAGATATGCCGGTCGTTATTTCGTTATTAAATAGTTATTCAGGCTTGGCGGCTTGTGCAGCTGGATTCGTTATTCAAAACACATTATTAATTGTTGCGGGATCACTGGTTGGAGCAAGTGGAATTATTCTTACTCAAATCATGTGTAAATCAATGAACAGATCACTAACGAATGTTTTATTTAGCGGATTTGGAAGTGGAAAAACACAATCAAAACAAGTAGAAGGAACCGTTAACCCAATAACTGTTGAAGATGCATACTATATTTTAGAATCTGCACAATCAGCAGTAGTTGTTCCAGGTTACGGACTTGCTGTTGCTCAAGCTCAGCATGTCGTAAAAGAATTTGGCCAACTACTAGAAGCAAATGGCTGTGATGTTAAATATGCCATTCACCCAGTAGCAGGAAGAATGCCTGGCCACATGAACGTCTTACTTGCCGAAGCTGATGTTCCTTACGACCAATTAGTCGAAATGGATGATATTAATCCAATTATCGAATCTGTAGACGTTTGTATCGTTATAGGCGCAAACGACGTTGTTAACCCAGACGCTAGAGACAATAAAGAAAGCACCATATATGGAATGCCAATAATTAACGTAGATAAAGCACGAACTGCATTTGTTTTAAAACGGTCTATGAGCCCAGGATTTGCAGGAATTCAAAACCCACTATTTTTTAAAGAAAATACTAGAATGTTATTTGGAGATGCTAAACAATCTGTTCAGGGTCTAATTTCTGAATTCAAAGGCTAAAAAGCCTTTCACCGTCATTACTTATTATCGCTAATAAAATAGTTTTAAAGCCAATTTAAGTTTTTCGTAAACATCATCCTAATTACTAAAAACTCAACAACAAAACTCAATAATGTAAATAGCCAAAAATAATTCTAATAACAAAAAAACAATCCATTCCCAGAACAAATAAACTAAAAACAAACATCAAAACATTAATTTAAAACTAAAAAAAGGGAACGCAAAATACAAAACATATTTTGCGATAAAACATAAAATCATTGCATTTATAGCTTTTTTATACTATGTTCCCCCGTATGAAAATTGTTAAAAAAATAATTTCTATAAAACCGCAACCTAATATCCACTTACATTCAAACTCATCTTTAGATATATATACGTCTAGCATCCCATCCCAACTTATCAAGGGAAAAGGAACACTAGCTACAAATTCAAAATTAGCATTGGAACTAGATAAATTATTTGATGAATTAGATCAACTAAGCATCAATGAACCAAAACTGGAAAAATCATTTACAGATCTTAAAGAAATTCTAATTTTTCTTTGCGATATTAGAGAGGTAGATAAACCTCACAAACCTAATAACCTAGCTAAAATTAAAGACCCCGCAAGTTATATACTTGAAGACATATTAGAAATCATGCCCGAATTAGAGCCTAAAGTTCGTGCCATTATTGAAAAATCACTTATTGGGATTATAAAAGAAAACGACGGATTATGGGAAAAATGTAAAGATTGCCTTCCTGCAACTATCATCGTAGGCATCCTTTTTTCATTAGTCGAATTTTATAAAGTTCAAGCACAAACAGATAACGAAGGAACAACGACAGACAATACTGAAAAAGGTATTTTGGGGTTCATAAACGCTTCATATAGAGCAATGCAGAGATTTACATCTGTAACCGTGATGGAATATTTCGATATCCCGGCAGAGGCTTCATTTACAGAAAAATCTATAGGAACAGCGACTGGCGCGTTTGTAGGCTGTATTCCAATAATCCCTTTAGATATGTTAAAAATGTTTATAAATATCGAAGCCGCTGAAACCGGAAAAACGAATGTGTTAGAATCATCAAAAACGACGTTCAACAACCTGGATCTAATGGCATTGAGCGCACTTCCTCTTATAGTAAGAAACATGTTAGCGTTTGGAAGCTTGTATGGACTAAAAGCAGGAATAGCGACACTTTACCCGGCTCTAACAGGAACAGAAGTTTTATTAGCAGCTCTTCCAGCTTACGCTGTATACACTGGCCTGGTATATCCAGCAGATCTATTCAAAACTATTGTATCTGAAGAATCTTTAAAAATCGCTGAACACAAAAGATTAGAAAATAATCTAAAAAAATTAAATCAAGAGTATCAAAATATTGAAGAATGGATTTCAATCACTTCAAAAATCGCTCCCTATTCAGGTATCGGCCAGGGACAGATTCTAACAACCACATTAGTTGAAAAATTAAATTCTTTATCCGAACAAATCATTGTTGAACAAACAGAAACTAAAAAACTCTATTTAAAACAAGCCAAAATAATTACGAATCAATTATCGAATAAAAACGGGCTCCTCCCTAACAATAGCCACCAAAAAAATGAGCTTGATTTTTTAGAGCTATATTCGGAAACACTAGAAAATTTAAAAAAGAATGTATCCTCTTTAAAAGCAAAAACATCAAGTTCTCCGCGACCAACAATTCAAAGCAATTTAGAACCTGATATAAGCCGAGTCACTATCCCTGAAGTTAACGGTCAAATGCTAATAACGGCTCGTGCCTTCGGAACGTCTAGTACACAGGGAGCACCGCCCGTTACTAAATTCTCGACAGATTTAATGCGTATACGCTCTGCAATTAGTAACGAAAAATCCCGTCTTTTACCAACCAGTTTCAAACACAGCATCGTAGACAAATTCACAAATCATATCGGAAAAGGAAAAGCCCCTCCCGGCATTGGATGGCGCATTTTAACGTTACTTGGAATACCTTTAACTGCAATAGGTGTTCAACAATTAGCGGAATCACGAAGAAACAAGGCAGCTACTATAAGGCGCACTGTCGCTAGTTAAACAAAAGAAATCTTAAGTCCGAAGCTAGCTATATATAAAATTTAAATTACCTTTAAAATTTATTAAACCTTAACGGGTTCCATCCCTAACAATTTATATCCAAGAGAATAACTTTCAGAAAGTCCAAACAAACCTAATAAATCTTTCGATGCGTTAGTATATTGATAGGGCATAATAATTAGGATTTTCTTACTATCTTCAGGAGAAAGTATCCTTTTGACGCCAACGCCTACATCTTTCTCAAGATTCTTTTCAATCGGCTCCAACAACCCATCCCCTGATTTTAGCGCAAATTCAACACCTTTTTCGGGAGAAGTTTCAAGAATAGCTTTAATTACACGGTTAGTTTGAACAGTATTATTTGATCTAAAATATTTCGTTGTTGAATGAAAAGAGTTTTTATCATTCAAATCATTTAACAAGTAAACAATAGCGTCTTTCCTTGTATTAAAAAATTCTAACAAAGATGTTACACGAGATCCATTTATCGAAACGTCGTTCTTAGCTGCCAATAAGTCGTCTTTAATTTCATGTAAACTGTCCCCTACTTTTGGTTCAGAAACCACGGACATCGACCCTGCAAAATCACGATCTAACGAGTTATCACTGTCAAAACCGCTCATACTGGTATCAATAGTTTCTTGAGTCCCCGAACGCCCAACACGAGATAAGTCATCAACCGAAGGCACATGTTTAATAAAACTGGGATCCGGTTGAGATAACGTAGACTTAGAAGCCTGTTGCGCTTCGGTAACCTTTGGACTTAGAACCCAAGATGAAAAATAACTAGTAACACCTGAAAAACTCATAAATATCCTCCATTTTTCTATTAACTACGACTTAAACAACTTATATAAAGTTATCGAGAAATTGAACATTTAATTTCATTTTTTTTCCAGATATCCATTAACCCCGGTCACGATTATTCCTGGAATAATCATCATTCCCAAACAATTTGGAAGCTTAAAACTCGCCTTTGCCCTGAACATAGGACCTGAACAGTCAATTAGTGTTTGCTTTGGATTTTTAAGCATATCTTTAAAGACGCCCCAACTATTAAGCTCTTTATCCTTAGATACTCGGGTCATAATTATTTGTGGCGCCATAGACGCCCAAACTCCAAAAAGTGTTCCAACAATAGATTTTTCCGCTTTTGCACGAAAGGGGTTATCTTTTTCAAAATTTGGTGTGTACCTGCGTCTCATCACCTCAACTAAAGTTACGCCTCCATTTTGGGCGCCAGAAAAGCATAATGTTCGCATTCCTAACGCGCCTCCCATTTTCCAAAGACTTGAGACCCCCTCTGTTTTCACAATATGTCTCATTGCAGGAACAACACGGGCTTGACTCACAGAAGGATCCAATACTTTATAGAGCCCAGCCGTAAACGGAGTAACTAAACTAATTTCTCCAGCTGTCAAAATAAGCGCTGGACCAGCTGCCTTCATTATATTATGAGAAAACTTATCTTCCGGAAATTTTTCATTAAATAAATCTCTAACCATCCAAAAAGGCCCATACTTAACAATCCCACGGTGCACAAGGGCTTCAACAACCGATGCCCGAATCACGACACGCGCTCTTGCCCAATCACTTGTGAACTCATTTTTTACAACAGATACTGAATCCATTAATTTCCCACCTGGATTCTCTATCGTATGATTCATGATACGTTGTCCCCAAGATTCGAAACAAATGGCATTTAATACTGAGGTAGTCATTGCAGCGGCCATATATAAAACCTTTTGTCCAAATGGATTCATACCTCCGTCAGGGTTTGTAAAATTATAATTTCCTAGCCCAACGGCACTAATCATAGATCCCACACTCGAGGGAATATCTATTAAATAACTGTGTTTCGCTTCTTGAAGGTCATCCCTATTCAATTTAAAGTCCGACTTATAACCAAGCGACCCAGTTAGTTTATTGGAACTAGTAATAAAATGTGCATAAATACTATCGGATACATTTATTCCTTGAATCATACCTTACCCCACATTCGATAGCATTGAATTCAACAATTCAACAGCACGTTCAGGGACTTTAATAAATTTCAAATCGTCCCAACTTGTTTTTACAGATAGAAGGTACTGGGTCATCTTCTCATTAGAAAAATCCGTATCTAATTTTTGTTGATAGTCTGTCCCATACATGGACTCATTTAAGGCAACCAATTCAGAAGGACTTACATCTATAATATTAACTGGGTTTACCAAAACATTTCCATTTTTAGTATAAATAGTTGCTGCAGTTAATGCGGTAGCATGCTGATGTTTATCATTTCCCACTGAATACGCAACACTAGTCATTTGAGGTGTGCTAGATCCTGCTGCGGATTCGGTTGTTGCAATCATACTAGCAGCAACGACCATATTACTCTTCCCTTCAGGGTGAGAAGATATATCAATGGCCCCTCCATATTTCGTTGCAATTACAACATCAAACCACGTAGCATCTTCAGATTTAAGTCGGTCTGCCAATTTATCTCTTGAAAATGAAATCATGTTTCCATCTAACGAAATCTTAATAACAGTTCTAGTTCCTTTTTGCGAAGAAGATTTATCTTGAAATGCGGCTGCTTTCCGTTGATCCTCTAAAATTTCATGTGAATTAGCTTGTAAATATTTATTAATATAACAACTCAATTCTGCCTCGTTATATGGATCCCCTTCTAAAGGAATACTATTTTTAACAAGTTCTGATTCCCAATTATTTTCATCATAATCGATACGATAAGTCGTACATTCTCTAGACACAACCATGGAATCAGTATGTAGTCCTAAAACCATCGCACCAGGAATTAACTGTCCATCTTCTAAATGCGTCGTCAGTGTGACGGAACTGGGATCAACGTTTTTCTTTGCAGCAACTGCCGTAATAATGGCTTCCTCAGCACGACTTCTATCTAACTCTCCTGGACCGACAATAATAGGACGCTTTTCTACTGGCATAAATTGAGAAATCCGTGTCAATCCCTCAACAAGATTTGACATAGGGTTTGACGGAGCGGCAAATAATTTGACGCCTTGAGCTGCCGCAATGATAAGGGCCGCTAATTCATTTTTCATATTCGTCTCTATCATTCGAACAGAATCTCTAGATTCTCCCTCCTCTCGTCTAACACCAACTGCTTCAGCTGCAAATGTATAAGATGACTGCAATAAACTTGGGGTAAGCTTAACCGAACTATTTACCATTCGTTCTAAAGGTGGCCACCCTACAATATTATTAATAAGTGTTGTCAATTTATTTAAAGTATCTTGATCTCCACATTCATAGGAAAATTTCTCTAAAAAAGAAACCTCCTCCTTTGAACCCAATTTAAATCCACCATATCCATTTTGCACAAAAAATTGTGAAAACTCTTCAGATTGTATGTGTTGAGGATAAGTCATTAAAAAATCAATTAATCCTGATGAATTTGTTGAACCAAGCAACTCGTCTATTCGCATCAAATATGCATCTAAATGAATCATTAGGCTTGTATCAAAAATATCTACGGTACCACTTCCTTCTGGCCTATACGTCGTCGCTCCCGCAACAAGAGCACCTGTACCTATAAACAACGACGCCGTTCGTTCAGCATAACTTAAAATTTTAAAACTAATACTCATAACTCACCCTTTTTTAATTTAATTTTTATAAACGCACACAAATGTTATCAACATTAAACACAATATTTATACAACCGTGTGGACCAATTAACTAAATAGCAAAAAATGACTTTTTCATAAAGAAAAAAAAATTACCCTACCCAAATTTCAAACCAAAGGATACACGTTTACACATTCTGAAAAATGGGAATTCAAGGTATAGTTTATCAAAATTAAACAACCATAAAAAAATACATCAGGAGATAGATATGGACAGCCTTTCCCAAAAACCACAATTCAACCCACACACCAACAACGACTCACCATCAAAAAAAAAAACAAATGAAGAACAAACATTCGACCTAAAGAAAAAGTTAAGTAATTTCAACCCAAACGGAAACAAGAGAGAGAACGAAATTCTAATTAAGGATTGCATCATTCATGCTTTATCATTAAAAATGGGACCGCAATTTCAAGCAATACTAAGTATTAAAAATGTAGTCAAAGATGATACATACATAGATAAACTGAAAGCCACGCTTAAAGATGAACAAAATATATCTAGTCCGAAACAACAAGAACTACCCGGCCCAGAAGCAACTACTCATTTAAATATAAATATACAGGCAGCTCCTGAATCCTCCCAACAAATGACCTCCCAAAACACATTATCCCAATCAAGCTCATCCATAAACACGCCTCAACCTTCCAAAAAATTCTCACAAAATACAATAAACATCCTATGTAAAGACTATGCAAACCTTGGAACATTTAAACACGACAAAACAAAAGGCGCCGACTTATTAGAGAAACTAATTAATAATTGCACAACTACTGAAGACGTTCATAATGTATACGAAACTCTCACTAAAGCAAAAGATACTGCAATACTTGAGTCAGCACTTGTAAAAGGAAGTCCAAAAAAATTCCAAGACCTAGACCAAGTCCATACCGCTAGACAGTCTATTTCAAAAAGTTTAATTTCAAACAAAGTTCCAGAAGAAAAACACCTGTCCCTTATTAAAAATTCGGAACTTCCTTGCGACAAAACCCTACGACAGGATTCGGAAAAAGCCATAGCAAAAGAAAAAGTAGATATTGAAAAAGAAGAAGCAGAACAAAAATCAAAAGCAATTGCAAAAGAACAAAAACTTAAAGCCGAAAAAATAGCTCAAATCAATGTCATCAAAGATGAATTGTCAAATTTGGTAAAACAATCAAATAATGCAATACAAACAGGATCAATTAAAGATTATGTAGATACTCGAGACTCTATTCAAGCAACTTGTATAACACTAAAAAAACAAACATCATCTGATGACTACAACGACATACTAGACGATCCAAATGGGCCCTTAAAAGATTTCGACTTTGACTTAGATGAAGACGGTCACATTTTAGAATTTTCAAAAATACTATTGAAAGAAAACCCAATATCTTCACTATCCAAAGAATTATTTATTAAAAAACTTACAAACATTTTCGATCTTGCACCAACACCTACTAGTAATCTGCAAAAAGAAATTGCTAAAAAAGCACTAGGGTTAGCCATCGTTCAATATGATTTCCTGGACGAAGTAAACAATCTATTAAACCCTTCTTTCATAAGCAAATTCGACTTAAACGACACGATATCAAACGCTATTGATAAACGATCAAAGAATCTAAGTAATTTACCTGAATCTAAAAATATTGAACGTGCAAATGAAAAAACAAATGATGAGTTAAAAAATCTATCAGAACAAATACAACGCTTTTCGAGAAACGAAAAATTGCCTAAAAATCTAAGAACAAACTATATGAATAAATTTGGAGAAAGCCTATTAGAAAACATTGATAGCATTATTGAAGCTCGTGAAACAGAAGCCTCAACTGCAAAAGCTGATATCGAACGAGCTCAAGAAATCAAGCGTATTAAATGGGAAAACGTTAACAAACTACTAGCTGAAAACCGACATGCAATAAGTCAGGCTAACGAGGCTAGTTTATCAGGATCAATTGAAGACATGGTAGACGCACAAAATGCTGCACGACGCATTGAAGTTGCATTAGAAGAATATTTGTCGCCAGAAGAATTAGCCCGCATTACTGGTAGCACCCATCCCTCAGAACAAGAATTACGCGACATAAAAGGAGACCCTAGACCATTTAAAAAGATAACAAGCATGACAGAACGTTATTCAGATATCGACTTCACTTTTTCAGAAATTTTATTGAAAGAAAACCCATTTGATTCATTAAGCAAAGAAGAATTTTTTAAGCTATTTAATTTATTTCTTGGTCAAAGCCAAGTTGGTCGACTAGTAACTGATCCTATACTACCAATAGAAAAAAACATAGCCGAAAAAGCACTATCTTTAGCAATAAATCATGATTTCATTGAAGAAATCGAAACCATAGACTCATCCCTTTTAGAAAAATTCAATTTAAAAAGTACTCTTGAAGATATTTTAACGGAAAGAGGAAAGCTTCTGAGCGAGTTACCAGAACTCCGTATTCTTGAAAGAATAAATGATATCAATCACGAAAGTTTAATAAAATTAGCAAAACAAATAGAATCGTTTGCAAAAAACAAAGCATTATCTAGCCACCTAAAAATAAACTATTTGAAAAACGTTGGGCTCCCTATCTTAAAAGAAATCGAACGGGTCTTTAATAGTCGAAGTAAGAATAACTCCCAAAAAATAAAAGAGCTCGAACGACAAGTTTATGTTATTTTCGACAAAAAGGATATGACAAGTACAGCAGAAAGAGAACGACTTTCATTGCGGCCGATTCGAGAGAAAGAAATTCTATTGAAAGAAGGAGAAGGCGAAAAAACAGTCAACACTATCCTCGATAACATAGCTAGACTAGGGTATTCAAAAACAACTTAACCAATTAACAATCAAAAAATTAGTAGGCGCTTTATTAACACTTTTTCTTCTTCAAAGGATGTAATTCTTCATGCTTTTTCAAAAACTGTCCCGTATAAGATTTTTTACACTTAATTATGTCTTCAGGAGTCCCCGTAACCAAAACATTACCGCCTTTTTCTCCACCTTCAGGACCTAGATCAATAATCCAATCTGCATTTCGAATTAAATCCAAATTATGTTCGATACAAATAACTGTATTACCCTTGTCAACAAGCCTATCAAGTACATCTAATAATTTTTGAATGTCTGCAAAATGAAGACCAGTTGTCGGTTCATCTAACATATAAACCGTCTTCCCTGTCCCAATTTTACTAAGCTCTTTAGCTAATTTTACGCGCTGAGCTTCTCCCCCACTAAGGGTTGTCGCATTTTGACCTAAATGAATATAGCCCAATCCAACATCCTTCAAAATTTGAAGTTTATTTTTCATCGATGGAATATTCTCAAATACTCTATATGCATCATTTACTGACAGTTTTAGAACATCAGATATAGTCAGTCCTTTAAACGTAACTTGCAACGTTTCTTCGTTATAGCGCTTCCCTTTACATACATCGCATCCAACATAAACGTCCGATAAAAAATGCATTTCAATTTTAACAACGCCATCTCCCTGACACCCTTCACACCGGCCACCTTTAACATTAAAGCTAAATCGGCCTGGTTTGTAGCCTCGGATCTTCGACTCATTTGTCACAGAAAACAAATCACGTATTGGTGTAAATAGTCCTGTATAAGTCGCAGGGTTAGAACGTGGGGTGCGACCAATTGCTGATTGATCGATAACAATAACCTTGTCGATATGCGCTAAACCATCAATTCTATCGAACTTTCCTGGCCGTTCTTTATTTTGATAAAAA
>JABIPA010000021.1 GCA_018698675.1 bacterium
AGTCTTTGCTTTCATACATCTTTATGGCAAGCATGATTTTTTTTGATTCAACCTTCGGTCTCCCTCCATTTCTTCCCCTAGCTCTAGCTGCCGTCAGTCCATCTTTTGTTCGTTCACTAATGATATCCCGTTCCAATTCAGCTATGCTTGCCAACATTCTGAAAAAGAAACGTCCCATTGCTGTTGTAGTGTCAATCTTATCTTGAATAGACACAAAATGAATTCCCTTTGCATCAAAATGTTCCATGAGCTCAATTAAATGTTTTGTACTTCGACTGATGCGATCTAATTTATAGACAATCACTGTGTCGCCCTTACGTAGAACTTTTAGAAGCTCGTCCAACTGAGGACGGTTTTTTCTCTTTCCGGATTCTTTTTCTTCAAAAATCTGATCCACTTTATAATGATTTAAAGCATCAAATTGTAATGACAATGACTGATCTTGTGTACTTACCCGTGCATATCCAAATTTCAGCACAACTTCCCCCCTTACTTAATATATTTACTATACCAAAAAGGGAGTCGGAATAGATATATTGGTATTTTGATTTTAATTATATTTTTGGTTATATACTTTAGTAGTTTTTGAGGATTTTTAGAGCAGCTCTCTTTTATAACCAAAAACGGTCGTTTATGGTTCTGTCAAATAATCATTACGTTCTACTTGACCGCGTACTATAGTACATGGTTTAAAATTATGTTTGAGGTGAATTATAAATGAGTTATCGCATTAGTTCATTTGCTGATAAATGTGGGGTGAATAAAGAGACGATTAGATATTATGAACGAAAGAATTTATTACAAGAACCATTTAAAACAAACTCAGGTTATCGCATATATTCAGATCATGATGTTAAGCGTGTAGGCTTTATAAAAAGAATGCAAGAACTAGGTTTTTCTTTAAGTGAAATTTATAAATTATTAGGTGTAGTAGATAAAGATGAAGTTCGCTGTGAAGATATGTTTGAATTTGTATCTAAAAAAGAAGAAGAAGTTCATAAACAAATAGAGGATCTAAAGCGAATTGAAAAGATGTTAAAAGATTTAAAGAGCCGATGTCCAGATGAAAAGAAGTTACACGCATGTCCAATAATAGAAACAGTAATTGAGGAAGAATGAAAGGAAATATCTAATGAAACATAAAAAGACCTTTATTGCAGGATTGATAGGTACATTTGTTGTTTTATTATGTTGCGCTACCCCTATATTAGTCATTTTATTAGGTGCTATTGGTTTAGGGGCGGTGACAGGTTACCTAGATTATGTTCTGCTACCTGTTTTAGCTGTTTTTCTTGGCTTAACTTTTTACTCTTATTCTAAGTATCAACAATCAAATAATGGTTGATTTATTTAAAAAACAAGGAGATATAAAAAATGAAAGAAAGAGTTATTGCGTCTGCTTCAATGCTTTCAGCTTTTTTAGCAAGTCTTTGTTGAATTGGCTTAGCGATTTTAATACCACTTGGTCTAAGTGGTTTAGCTGGGACACTTGCCGTTACGTTTGCACCATATCGAATTTGGTTTATTATTATCACGGTTATTATGCTTTCTATCGCTCATTTACTTGTATGGAAACAAAAAAACAGATCAAAAAAAACGAAAAACTTGTTATGGATTAGTACAGTCGTCTCTGGCGTAATGGTTGTTTATACGATATTTAGTCAGGGGATATAAGGTATGGTGAAATACTTAATATATCTATTTATTGTATTTGGATTGGTTTTTGTCCTTTCTGGGTGTGGGCAAAGAGTAGATGAAGAAGGTTCTGAAACAAGTAAGGTTTTATCGGAATACTTCGAATCTGTTTCGTTTAAAGTAGATGGCTTTACTTGAGTATCTTGTGTGCTTTCACGGTGAGTTCCGCCGTTTCTAATTTAGAGGGTGTTCATGATATAGAAGTTGAAGGCTCAGGAGAAACTAAACTTACTTTTGATAAATCGAAAACCAGCTTAGCAGAAATTGAAGAAGTAATTACTGATTTGGGGTATGAAATAAGGAAATAGGATAATTTAATATAAAACAGGAGGTTGGGG
>JABIPA010000022.1 GCA_018698675.1 bacterium
CCCTATTTTAATAGTTTTTTCCAAATAACTGAAATTATTTATACAGTTTATTGTCATCTTAACCAAAAAACATTCTTTTTTGACTTAAAATCTTAAAATAATGGAAATCTTATTTGAGGTCCGTAAAAATATTGATATACTTAAAAAGTTCCAATCAACCATAAACAAGGAGTAATTAGATTTGATTCCATCAATAAAAAAACTATTTTTAATAACTTTACTTCTATCTATTAATTTTACCTCACTTTCATATTCAAACCATTCTGATACAAACATAAACTGGGAAACCCAATCGAATGAGCTAACCGAAGAATTAAATTGGTTAAAGGCAGAAAACTATGTCATTTCTGCATCTCAAGTTTTAGAAAGCATTAAACAAGCAGCTGCATCCGTTACCGTTATCACTGGAAGAGACATAGAAAATATGGGCGCAAAAAATATTGGTGATATTTTAAATACAGTTCCCGGTTTCTTCTCTGTGCTGGGGAAAAATGGATTAATTACGATGCAATCTAGAGGACACCTAACATCAAGAAATCAGCGTTTATTATTTTTACTAAATAGCCAACCTTTAAATAGATACGCCCATGATGGCGGGGTTAGTTACGTATATGACACGATTCCGTTAGAAAACATCTACAAAATAGAAATTATCCGTGGACCAGGCAGTGCATTATATGGAGCGAATGCACTCGTCGGAGTCATAAATTTAATTACCAAAACATCCCAAGATATAAATGGAACGAAAATAAACGTCCAATCAGGAAGCTTTGGCTACAAATCATTAAACGCATTGGGAAGCATCAAAAACCTAAATGGGTACGATGTTATTATGAATGCAAATTATTACCAAACCAATGGATACCCATTTACGTTAGAAAAAGACAATTTAACGGTATCAAATGGAATTGGAGATACCTTTCAACAAGGATTCAGCCGTATAGTTTCACCAAAAGATAAAAAGGCGTCTCTATTTACATCTGTAAAAAATAAACAACTCACGATTGAATCTCAAATCGACTATCGATCCAAAAATGGATTTATAGGTTTAAATGAAGGAATTACCTCTCCTGACAATGATTCCGAAAATAATCAATATTTTGCAGCTCTCATAAACTCTACATATTCGTTTAAATTAAGTGATATTGACATACAATTAAAAGGGTACGGTCATTACACAGACTTCAATGAAAAGGTTCAAATATTACCAGATGGCCTACTTATTACATCATCCAACGCGTTAGAATATGGAAGACGCCGAAAAATGGTATTCCAAGGTCTTAAATACGGTACCGATATCAGAAGTTCATTTAGTCCAATAAATTCACATTTGTTCATTTTAGGTTTAAATGTTGAAGAACAGATGATATTAGACTCCCATTACGTAGAGAACCTTTACCCAAATATAGAAGGTGCTGAGGATATTAACGGATCTACCGATATTTATTCGTTGCCTACCTATAATGAAAATTATTATTTTAAAAAATTAGGATCAACTCCTTTAGACTTTAATAGAACCTACTGGGCTCTTTACGGCGAAAACGTATGGGATATCAAAGACACGATTAGACTAACTTCAGGTATTAGGTTAGATAATTATTCTGATTTTGGTGAAAGTATTAACCCTAGGATTGGTTTGTTTTGGGAGTTTTTAAAAGGATACGATTTTAAACTAATGCTTGGTAATTCGTTTCGTGCCCCAACAATGCAAGAACTAAATATCGACCAGGCAAATCCAGACCTAACACCAGAAACATTATCCATGACCGAAGTTAGTTTAGGAGCAGATATCACAAAAAAAATATCCTCAAGAATTACCATTTATAAAAGTTCTGCATCGGACCTGATCGAACTTGTTGCGAATCCAACGCCAGGAAATGGCCCTGTTTCTATGAGAATGAACGTAGGAAACGTGGAATCACAAGGCCTTGAATGGGAGGGTAAATACCTATTTTCACCAGATAGCTACCTAAAACTAAATTACACGTATCAAGACAATTGGAACAAAGAAACAAAAGAAACTTATAAATTTAATACGCCTCATAGAGCAACTATCCTCTATAACACGTCTATTTTTAGATGGTTGAATTGGTTTACGGAAGTATCTATTAATGGGGATACTCTAGATGTTACCGAAACAAACTATCTACCAGGATATTCGGTAGTCAATACGTCTCTGTTATGGAGAAAGTTCTTCGGAAACGCTGAGTTAAGAGTAACAATTAGAAACCTTCTCAATAAAGATATCTCATATCCACATTTATTAAATACGGAGCTAAACGAAATCAAAGGGCCCGGCCGTTCTATAGATTTTGCTGTTAATATCAATATTAAACATTGATATTAACAATTGAAGCAATATATCTAGAAAAACCTAAATAGTATACTTATTAAGTCTAAGCCAGTTAAAAAGTATTAATAAATTCCAAATCGAACGTTGATGGTCTGCTTTATTTAAATAATGTTCTTCTATCAAAGTCGCCAAATACGATCTATCTATAAAATCAGGACATTGGTTCAGCATTTCATATACTAATTCCTTAAAGTCAGAACGAATCCAATGCCCAATAGGTAAACTAAAACCTCTCTTTTCTTTACGATAAACTGATTTAGGAACTTCAGATGGCATTGCTTCTTTTATAATCTTTTTAGATGAAAATAAATCTAGCTTTTTATTAGACGACATTGAAAATACATTCGTAACCAAGCGATGATCTAAAAAAGGCACCCTAGCTTCTACCCCATGACACATATTAGCTTGATCTGCTTTAAACAAGATATCATTTTGCAAATACATATGAAAATCCATGTAAAGTATTTGGTTCATCCGATCTAACCTTGCACAGTCTCTACTCAAGTCACTCACTTTTGATTCAACAAATGCTAACGAAAACGCATTGGAGTCCATTGACGGTACCAATCTATTTATTTCATTTCTTGAGAAGCCGCCCATCCAAAAGTTATTTTTTAAAAAAAGAGACTCTTTATTGCCTTTAAAATACTGTTCCATCATTAAATGAGATGAATTATGGGAAGTAGATGGTCTTAAAAAAGGTTTCAACAAACCCAATATAGGCGAAAAAGAAAAGTATTTGCTCCATTTATGTAACTTATATGTTGGGTATCCCCCTGCTAATTCGTCAGCACCATCCCCTGTCAAAACAACTTTTACTTCTTTACTAGCAAGTTCCGATAAAAAGTAAGTAGAAAAAAAAGAAGAATCAGCAAATGGTTCATTCATTGATTCGATTACAGATTCAAATGAGGTTAGAACTCTCTTTTGCGTTATTAAACTGGAAATATTTTCGCAACCAAGAGCTTTCGAAACCGTTAAAGCGTCTTGCAATTCGTCAAACCCTTGTTCTTGAAATTGAATAGTAAATGTCTTCAAATTTTTACATTTCTTTTTTGAAACTGCCGTAATCAAAGAAGAATCCACTCCTCCACTTAAATATGTCCCCAATGGAACATCACTAACACATCGTCGTTCCACAGAGTCTACGAGTAAAGATTCAAACGAGTCTTTTGATAGCCTATCAGTATCCTGCTTTTTTCCTTTTTCCAAATCGTCAATTGAAGTCATTAAAGTCCAATACTTTTCGATGCGAAGCTTTCCTTTCCTCAATATTAAAAAATGACCAGGATCTAACTTAGAAATATTTTTATTAATAGTTTTAGGTGAGGAAATATAATTAAAAGCTAAATAGGAATATAAGGCTTGTTTATCAATTATTTTTGGAATCCAAGGAATATGTTTAAATACATTAAACTCAGAAGAAAAAACAAATTTATCTTCATAATAACTATAATAAAAAGGTTTAATCCCAAATCTATCACGTACAGCGAACATCTCTTCTTCAACAAAATCATAAATTGCAAACGAAAACATACCGTTCAAATATTGAAGGCAATCTTTTCCCCATTTTTCAAAAGCCTTTAATACGAGCTCCGTATCAGATGACGTCTCTAAAGACGTATCAAGTCGAGTTCTTAACTCTTTTTCATTATATATTTCACCATTGTATACGATACAATACCGTTTGTTTTTAGAATAAAATGGTTGGTTTGAACGTTCATGCAAATCTCTAATTGATAATCGGGTATGCCCTAAAGAAACACCTTCTACCACATCGAAAGCTTGATTATCTGGTCCCCTATGAACAATCGATTCGATTATTGTTCTAGAAAGCTTAGTGAGCTCGCTTTTTTCAATATCTCCAATAATTCCAAAAATACCACACATACTAATTAAAAATTTCTTACAAATTCTAATGAATGTTTAAAGTGCTCATCAGGTACGAACAAATCTTTCTTTCTTTTAAAAACAAGAACAGCCCCCTCGTTAAAGATTAAATCCCAATTGCTACTTTTATTTATATAATGAAGCAACCTCCCCTTAACAAACCTAAAGTGACGTCCATGATTACTTCGAGGATTCAGGTTATCAAATAACACATACTCAACAGGATCTACCATACAACAACCAGCAGCATTTTCTCCATGATACTTGTTTAACTCATGAATCCGTTCCCTATTTGGAGAATATGCCAAAACATTGATATCTGACAAAAGCGATGCAGAACTAGGAACAATAGTTAATGCCTTCTTTACCAAATTAACCCGACTACTATCCAGATACTCCTTCCAATAGCCGTGCATCCCTGCCATCGAATGTAAAAATCGAATGCCATTCCCCTGAGCTTTTAAGCCAGACTCCCTAATCAATACCGGATAAAACAAACTTGATAAACAACCAGCAACAATTAGTATAATTGCGAGCCCATTTTTAACCTTATTTTTAGAAACCGAAAGAGACAATGATAATCTATTTTCCAAATATAAAGCGCCAGACAACGTTGCGTAGTAAATGAAGAATAAAGGATGCCAAATGTGATGTTTAGAGAACATAGCCATATCTGAACGTACAGCCAATAACTTTATGAAAATTGGAACTAACAACAGCCAAACTGAAGAACCAGAAAATAAAACAAATCCTAAAACAGGTCCAAACAAAAAAATAAGACTAATAATCGAACTAAAAGAAAGTACCTGACCTACCACCAACCAAGGTTTCATAAATATATTTAGAATAATTTCATCTATTGAAGACCCTAAATAGTCGTAATACCTAGAAAAGTTCATTAAATTTACGCTATCGTTATAATGAGGCATTAAAACCTTTGTTACTCCAATGAAATAAATAACGGAAATGAAAAAAGTCCCCCACCCAATCTTCCGATTTTTCTCTATGAAAACAATCCAAAGCCCTGCTGCCGCAAAATACAAAGGAACATCTTCTTTACACAAAAATGCCGCAACTAAAAATATAAAATAGCCAATATAGTTTTTATAAAAATAAAAACAAAAGGCTAAAGACATAAATACAAAACTATAAATATCAGAATTTGAGCGCCCAACAAGCGCCATTTGAACATAAGGGTGCAAGGCCAAATTTACACATAACGCGTATGCCAAAAAATTATGTTTAGTTTTCTTAACAAATAAGAAAAATAGAGCAACTAAAGCGATAAAAAAACCAAAGAGATTTAAAAATAAAATAGTCAGCGGCGAAGGAAATAATTTATAAGGAAGAGATATAAACCAAAAAATTGGCCACCAATGATCCGCCAAATAATGCTTTTGAAATATTGTCGCATATGGATATAGACCTTCTGATAATTTCCATATAGCTTGAACATTGGCTGGAAAATCTCGATCAAACAAATTCAAAAATTCATACGAAAAATAGTTTAATGCGCTAAAATAAGTAAAATACGCAAAAATAGATGTTAAAAAGATATAAGGAGAAACCCGAATTAGTTTATCAGAAAGTCCTCCAAACCACTTACGTTTGACTCCATAAAGATACCCCTCCCGACACCCATACCAAAACAATAAAATGCAAACTAAATCCACGTTACTATGTTAAGTTTATCAATCTTTTCTTGCAACAAATAAAAGATCCGAATCTTGGAAAACGTCCCATTCAGTTCTTGTTTTAACTTGTTCAATAATTTGAAGTTTATTTGAATAAAGATTTGTATTCCTTTCGATACCTTTTCGTCGATCAAATATTATAAAGTTCACCCGATCTAAAAGAATGTCTTGTTCAAGAATAGTTAATCTAAAATTGTCATATCCCCCTCCATTTTTAATTACATACGGATTTAATTCGTAAACATAACGTCGATTTGCCAGCGTTGCCAACAATTGAGAATCAGATAAAACTCTGTCCGTAGAGGACATGCCATTTCTATGTAACCCCTTCAACTCGTTTCGAATTTCTCTACCTCTCTCAACTAAAGAAAATGACTCCACATGATTAGGAATAAAAGTCGAAAAATTCAGACAAAAGAAAAAAATTGAAACAACAAATAATGATAGTGAATACCTATCAAAGGCTCCCTTTTCTCTATTCTTTAAAAAAGACGCCCCTAATATTAATGAAATATATAAGAATAGACTTGGTATCCAAAAATGGTGTTTTTGAAAACCAATTGCATCCGAATTAGAACTCAACATCTTAATTAAAATTGGTAAAACAGGAATCCACAAAAATCGACTCGTTCTAAAAGCAACACCTATAACCGGAATAAGTAAAAAAGAAAGTCCATATAACCGATTAGGTGTGAATATTGTTTTAACTACAAAAATTGGCTGAGTTAAACTTCTCCACACTATTTCTGTAAACGAACCTCCTAAATGAGCATACCAGTGTAAGTTCCCAACACTTCCTGGTACCCGATACGATGGCATAACCCATCCATTTATCATTGTAAAAGCCAGAAATGATATAGCTATTAACAGATATCCATATTGAAACTTAAAAGAGGTCGACTTTTTACTTAAAACATAAACCAAAATAAATCCAATTAATACTGTATACAAACCGGAATCTTCTTTGCACATCCACGATAAAACAACAAAAAGGAAAGATAGAAAGGATCGTTTAGTTAATCCTAAATACAGAGCCCATACCAAAAAAGAAAAAAGATAAATATCCGTATTTACCCGTCCAAGAATAGCAATCGAAAACAACGGATGAGAAAGAAAACTCAAGCACACGACATACGAAAACATCGCGGATTGAGTTAAACTTTCCGTCAAGCGTCTCAATCCATCCATGCCAAAAAGACATATAACTGACGAAAAAATTAGCAAAACCCAAGGGTATGGAAATATTCTATATAACCAAGAAATAGGCTCAAGTATAGGCATCCAATGATTTGCCAAATAATGCTTATAAAACAATGTCGTTTCTGGAAACTCACCAACCATTAATTTCCAAACCGTTTGTACAGTTGATACAAAGTCTGGGTCTTGAATCAAGAAAAAATTATAATAGCATAGAGAAAAAATGAGATAAAAACTGATAATACAAAATGAAGCCCTAGCAAACAAAACCCTATTTTTATCAAAAAACTTTCTTAAAACCCCAATATTTACGATGTCCGTATTCCTAAAAAACCCCAAAATTAAAAAAGAAAAAAGAAACGATAATCCAATAAAAGGAGAAAAACTACTTGGCATAAAACCTAAGAATAAGTGTTCAACAAAAATAACTAAGATAACGCCAAAAAATACATAAAAAAGACTATCAAACATCAACATCCTTTTCGGCAAGAACCGAAAACGAAATAAAATTACAAACCACAAAAATAGTAACGAAAAAATAACCGACAAAGAATGAGGAAAAACTAAAAGTAAATCGTGCATTAACGCCCCTCCTCATCAAAATTAGACAATTGATAGTTCTTCGACCGGTACAATATATGATAGGAATACGTCGAATAAGTTTCCCAAACGAAAGACTTCTCCAAAAAGATATGTGTATCTGTATTCATTCCCTCATCCAACGGAACCATCATAAACTCATAGTGATAGGACAATTTTTTCGCTAAGGAATCAGAAAAAGAAATCCCTTTTCTTTCAAACACATCTAAACTTAAGGATGAACTATAAAATGGATACTTAACTAAAAAGTAAGTAGGAGCTACTAAACTAGTATTGTAATTTAAAAAATTAAAAATATCGGAAACATCGTCAGACCGATACTTATCATAAATAAATTGACCGGTATAAAACGGTCCATAAGAAACTCCCAAAAGAATGAATAAAGAAACGAAAAAAATTAATATTTTTTCATGAGACAACTTAGATCTAAAGACAAAAGCGATAAACAAAAAACAAATAGTTCCCAGTAAAATAGAAAATAGTTGATGATGAAAAAGCTTATTAATAATAAAAGGGAACCTTTCAAGAAAGTGACTTATCTGGGGAAGAAACGAGTTAAAAAATCTATGAGTCCAAGCCACTGGTTCTAGAAAAAAAGACACCCTATCATTTTTTAAAGAAAAAAGAAAAATAGACGTACAACCAAGAATAACCAAAAATAAGACATCTAGAAGAAAATACGATAAAAATTGTTTCTCCCTGATTCTTACAGACCATTTATCAAACGCCAACCGATTTATCAATCGACATAAAAAAATAATACCCATTAAAAAGAGAGCAAAAAAAACACTCTCACTCCAGGTCAACATAGCCATTAAAAGAAATAAAAAAGAAACTATTCGATAAGAAGAGAAAAAGAAAGCAATTGCCATAACCAACCACAAAAAACAAATCATAGATGGATGGAATCCATAAAACACAGCTCGTTGGGTAGCAGGAAGAAAAAGTAAACTTAATACAGCCAAAAAAGAATAATCTGTTCTTTTAAACACAAATTTTAAGAAAACCCAATATAGTATTAAAAAACTTGATACAAATAGAAATAAACTAATAAAGTAAAAAAACAAGGGATTTTTCATAAAAGAAACTACTTTAAATAATGGCCATAAAACAGGAACCCATGGCCCATCTGAGACTAGCTGCTTTAGTCCCGCATCTTGAATCGAACTGAAATTCCAAAAAAAAGATAAATATTTGGATAAAACAGAATATTGAATTAAGTCATACTTATATTGTAGATAAAAAGAGAGCGAATAAAATGTAAAAACGATACTAAGTGCAAAATAAAAAAAACGTTTTGAGCTGAATAAATCAAAAACGGACGACTCTTTGTTAAATTCTTGAAGATTTAAACCTATAAAAATAAAACACGCCATCTGAAGATACGAACTAATGTGCAATCGACCATCTATAAAATCTAGAGGGAAAAACCGAAAATCGAATCCATTAAAAAAATCGGGGAGTATCGAGAAAAAAGACCCAATCGATAAAAATAAAAACACAAATAACAAACCATATAGCGGCTGTTCTTGAACTTTCTTGATTAATCTCGATCCGTATCCAGAATATTTCATAAACAGGCACATAACGAGCCAAAAAAGTAACTGAAAAAAATCTAATATTAAATAAGGACTATCGGAAAATATCATAAGGGGGTCGACCATAAAACTGGGGGCCATCTTCATTAAGCCTTATCATCATTTCAGCAAGAATCCCTATTAGAACCATGACAAATCCAATACCGGTCATGAAAAAAGAAACAATCAAGAGAGGACTAATCCATTGCCCGTTTAGAATTAATTTTCTATAAATAACGAAACTAAAAATTCCTATCCCAGCTAATATGCTGTACAGTCCAAATTTTCCAAAAAAATGGAGCGGACGATGAGAGTATTTAACCAAAAATCGCAAAAAAAGAAGATCTAGTAAAACTTTATAAACACGTTCAACACCATATTTAGATTCACCTTCTAATCTAGGATGATGACCAACTTCTACTTCTTTAATAGTAGCTCCATTCCAAAAACAAAATAATGGTAGAAAACGATGCATTTCTCCATAAATTTTTAAGGGTTTCAGTACCTCAGACTTAAACACTTTCAAAGAACATCCATAATCATTTAATTTTAAGCCCATAGAACTAGAAATTAACCGATTTGCAAGAGATGACAAAAATATACGTTTAAAAAAAGAATCTTTGCGCTTTTTTCTCCATCCAGAAACCACATCTACGTCTTCAGAAATTGCATTGATTAGTTTAGGAATATCTTTAGGATCATTCTGGCGATCGCCATCCATAAAAACGATTAAATCACCTTTCGCTTCTTTCGCACCAGCCATCATTGCTGCCGTTTGCCCAGACCTCTTTTTAAAAGAAATCACTGTCAAAGTTTCATTTTCATCTCCAAGTCGTCTCAGCTCTTTAAGGGACCTATCCGTACTAGCATCATCGACAGTGATAATTTCAAAGTTTGATTCATCATACAAAGATAAGGCTGAAAATATATCCAAAATTAAGGGCCCCAAATTAGACTCTTCATTAAAAACAGGAATAACAATAGAAAAAAGTTTACTCATTTAAAAACCTTTATTTAAAATACTTGTTTTTGAAACACTATAGATAATCCAATCTCCGGATTCATATGCGATCTTATAAGGTAATTTTATCTGCTTAGCCGTGAGTAAATAGTCTATCCCATATTTTTCACTGAGACTATTTATTTTTTTGGGACCCATTGAATAAAATTTATGGCTCAATTCATTTAAAATACTAAAGCCTCTTCCTTGGGGAAGCACGCCATCATTTAAGAACAAAACCCGGTCCATCCATTCTCGAATCAAAGTAGGTGACGTCGGGCTAAATTTAAATATTAAAAATGAAGACCGCTCTGCCAAATGTATAAAACTAAATAGTCTTGGAGAAACCAAAAAGGAAGCCGAGACAGGCGTATTTTTACTCGCCCAATCGCATACATCATAAAAACTTGATTTAGAATAAGAAATGGTAGATCCAAATCCTTTTGGATAATAAGATAAAGCAGAAATAGCCTTGCTCGTCTTTTTTATCCCTAAAAATCCAAAAAAACAAACGATTCCCAACAAAACGATAATTCCTGAATTACGTAAAACATATCTGTTTCGACTACATAATTTTCCTAACGAAGAAGATTTAAAATAGTCACGCTCAAACCAAATATCAAAAACATAATGAATAAAAAGAAAAATTGAAATTAAAAACCCAAATGAATCAAAAAAACGAAACGGATAAGTCATCAAAAATTGAGTTCCAATCCTAAAAAAACCAAATAAAGAAGCAATACTC
Organism: bacterium; assembly: GCA_018698675.1. Taxonomy (GTDB): domain Bacteria; phylum Margulisbacteria; class Marinamargulisbacteria; order JABIPA01; family JABIPA01; genus JABIPA01. The sequence continues at coordinate 11,057 of JABIPA010000022.1, forward strand.
ACCGGAATCAACGAGATAATAACAATACTAATTAAAAAAGACTTAAATCGTCCCCGTTCATCATCCAAACCTATAAATGAATCACCAATACGGATTTTTTTTAAAAACTCAAAAACAAATCCACCACGAGTAAAAACCATTAACATTAAAAAACCAAGTAATCCAATAAACAAAATTAAACTTCCGAAACTCATTCCGGACAAAATTGTACGTATATCAAGATGATGTGGATTTCTAAAAAACACGTAAACATCAAAGACAGATAATTGTGCCTTCTGTAAATTAAATCCTATCCCATTTATCTTAGAATATATAAACGAATAAATGGAAGCCACCCAAAAACAGATACCCCAAAAACCCCCAAAAACAAAAAAACCTACGTTTCGTCCAGAAAAATCAACCAATCCGTAAATAAAAGAAGAGGAAAGTATTATTAGAGATGCCCAGGCACCCAGAATCGGGTGAAACGAAAATGAAAAGCCTAACAAAAATAGAAACAACGCGTGTTTCTTTAAAAATAAATAGTTCAAACTAGCAAGTATAATTAAATAACAAATATTCTTAGGTTCAAAGGTACCAAATATATGTTCTCCAGCTCCAAGAGATTGTCCTAATCCTATAAATAATAATAGAGACACAAATGCGAGCACAAAACGAATACCCAATTTTTTAGTAAGTCCGAAAAAATAGAACACAAACCCGCCTATGCATATCAAACGTCCAACACTAAAAATAAAAATAGGTGAAAAAATTTTTAGAAACATGAATGTACACAATGAATACATTACTAAACCAAACTTTGTACCACGAAAATACCAATCCGAAATTAAAAACTGCGTATCTAAAAAGCCCTTTGCTTGCAAGAAGTAATCCGTCTCATTTCCATATAATAAATGATGCATTCCAAAAAACAACCATAAAAGAAAAGTGGTAAATATGCTCCATAAGCACATTAAATTAAATTTTTTATTTTCAAACATATCTGATATTAAAAATTCTAACCTATATACTCAATAAATCCAAAAAAAACAGGTCTATTATTAAACAAATATTAAAGGGAGATTTTAATTTTACTCGATATAACAAAAGTGCTAATGTTTACCCATCTTATAATTTAAGAATTTTAGAGATATAAATAAAATTACAATAAAGTAACACCAATCTAAAGGCGGCCAGGCCATTGAACAAAAAAAACTTATTAGCGCTAACCGAAGAATGGGTCATCTTTGCCTATATTATTAAATGGGTAACCCTTGCAACCATTATTGGCGCAATTGTCGGAGCCGCAATAGCTTTATTTTTAAATGTACTTCATACTGGGATTCATGAATCATCAAAATTTCCTTATTACTTTCTTTTACTTCCTCTAGCTCTTTTCCTTAATATACTAATCAGCAAATATTTACTGCCAGATGCACAAGGACACGGCACCGAAAAAGTAATTGAAGCGGTTCACAAACAATCAGGATATATCAACCCTCTTGTTGTCCCAGTGAAAGCTGTTTCTACAATCATAACTATAGTAAGCGGGGGTTCTGTTGGGAAAGAAGGCCCCAGCGCTCAAATTGGTGCAGGTTTAGCATCGATCTTTTCTAATATATTCAGATTTGATAAAGAAGATAGAAAAAAACTTGTTATTTGTGGAATAAGCGCAGGATTTTCTGCTGTATTTGGGACTCCAATCGCTGGAGCTATTTTTGGAGTCGAAGTTCTTGTAGTAGGAAATGTTCTTTACGATGTTTTACTACCCTCTTTCGTAGCTGGAATGATAAGCCATCAAGTTGCGACTTCATTAGGCATTGAGTACGCATATTTTCCTATTCAGGTTGATATGGGATTCAATATACCTATCTATCTTGAAATATTGTTGGCAGGGCTTTTCTTTGGCGCTGTATCTTTTTTATTTATAGAAGGAATGAAATGGGCAGAAAAACTTGTTAAAAAAATTAACGTGTGGTCGCCTTTAAAGGGAATAATGGGAGGCTTTCTCCTCATTGGCTTAACGTTAATATTCTCTACTGACTATCTTGGTCTTGGTCTTCCCACTATCGAAAAATCACTCACTGGATTTCATATTATTTGGTATGCGTTCTTAGTCAAAATATTATTTACCTGGGTTACCTTAAGCTTTGGTGGGAGTGGAGGTATCGTAACTCCAATATTTTTTATTGGAGCTACCGCAGGCATATTTTTTTCAAACATCGTTGGAGGAAATACTACATTTTTTGCTGGCCTAGGATTTGTAAGTCTGTTGGCTGGAACAGCAAATACCCCAATCGCCGCAATTATCATGGCAATGGAGTTATTTGGCCCTTCTATCTTACCCTATGCCACAATAACTTGTGTCACTTGCTTTCTATTCACAGGACACAGAAGCGCATTCCCATCTCAAAAACTTGGAATAAACAAGGCATCTTCTATTATGGCTGAAACTGGAAACGAACTAGATCACGATCATGACACTCATTTTAAATACAAAACAAGAAGGCGTATAATTACAAGTTTAAATGTAGCTAAATATTTTAGAATTTATGAAGTTTTTAACCGAAAAAATAATAATAACAAAAACAAATAACGATGAATATTCTTTCAAATATTAAAGCCACAATTTCAAAATCATAACTAACTAAACTCCAGTCGCTTGGTCCCATATCGTTAATTGAAGCCTGGGAGAAAAATTAAAGCCGAATTCCTTACATAATTCGACAACACTATCCGACTTATTCATCATATCTTTATTCGTCCCACCTTCAGGCATCAACCAAATCCGATGCCTAACTACATCAAAAACTTTTAAAAATTGGCTACCTATTTCCAAAACATCTTCCCTAGATTGAACAACAAATTTAAAAACAGAAGCGGGCAATTCGACGAAAGCGTTTAATACGTCAGGCTTCCATCTCTTTTCAAGGCTGTCTCCATTATTGGCTAATTTAGGACTAACATTAAATTGTTGAACATGAAGAATTAATCGAGAATTAGGAGTTATCGTTCCATTCGTTTCTATTTCTACAAAAATATCAGGGCATTGCTTTCGAAGTTCATCTAAAAATTCAACGATGCTTTCTTGCTGAATCAAAGGCTCTCCTCCAGTAATTACCAAATGAGCCGATCGATTTAAAGCATCTATCCATCCCTTTTTATTCCAATCATCTAAAATATCTTTACAAGAAACCTTTTCTCCCTTAGTCCAAACGGCTTTGGTATCACAACCAAGGGCTTTTCCATCCAATACATAACTGAATCCAGAACATGTTAAATTACAGCCAGTTAGCCGTAAAAAAACGGCAGGAACACCAACCGATTTTCCTTCTCCCTGAATACTATAAAATGACTCACTAATTCTCATAATAATACTTTCCTAACATTTCAGTCTGTAAATCTACACTCTTATATAAAACTTGATCAAGGGTAACAGAAATTATCCTGTACTCTAGTTTTAAGATTTTAAGAATATCGAAATTAAAAACTAATCGAAAGACTAAATCCGCTGCAAATTTTGTTTATAGTTTTGAGCCTGAATTTGTCTTTAAATTAGAAAAATCTAATGTTCCTGAAATACCTTTAGAATGTTTATGTCTAAACAGGGCAACTTTCCGTTCTTCTCTGTCGATAGGGCTAGAGTGAATAAATAGGATTGGGACATTTTTGATTAATACATATGGCTGACAATGAATGACAAATTCTTGAATCCATGAATTATCAATAGTTGAATGATTTAGCATTTCTATTACCAAAGACTTAAGTTGTCTATTTATTGATTTATTTTGAGCCGGTTTTAAACTATCATTTTTATAGAGAGGTGCCCTAAATATTGGAGTTCCCTTATTTTCTGCCGTTTTATCATAAAAATTAACAAAATAAACCGGAGCAATTGATGCCAACTGCGTATCTACATGCCACTCTTGAGCTGGAGATGATCCATCTACAACTACTTGTATTTCAAGTTGACAACCACTTAACTCACTAGCCGTCGTTATATTTTGAGGAGAAACGTCAAATTTGTTAACATCTTCTTCTTCCTCTAAAAGACCTAAACAATCCATTTCCAATGCAGGAATCCACTTATCCAAATTTTCAAGATCTTTCTTGAAATGATTAGGCAAGTTTTCTACCCCAGATAATTTATCAAAATTAACATACAACTGCCTAATAACGGCTCGTTTAAGAAGAATATCTGATAGTTTATAAAAAAGTTCATTTGATTGAGGATGACTTTGTATTCCCTCAGCTATAGAAAACAAATCTTTTCGCATATTAAAGCTTCGTACACCAAATTTAGTCAGTTGAGGACAAATGCTAGATGTTAAATTCGAACATTTCTCCAATTCTAATAAAATATCGCTAACAAATGTATACGAACACTTCTGATCGGAAATAAAAACAGAACGATGATGCGGACGAGATAGACCATAAACAGTTTGAATCATTTTTTCAATTCTTTGTGCTGTAATTGGATCCTGACTATACAAGTCATACCTTGGCTTAATATCTTTAAGCGATTTGATTTTTGGAATAGAAATTACTTTAAACATTGTTTTCCCCATAAAAATTCATTATATATAAGTATTATCGTAATCAGTCCGAATTAAATTTCATTTTTTATGTGAAAATATGAGTAGAATTCACAAAAATCTAATATAAACGAATTTTTGTAAAGTAAAATTTACTATTAACCCTTAATTTTTAAAAGTATTAAAATAAAAATTATTTATACTTAATATTATATACGCCTGGATTATATTTACTCGGAATAATTACCTGTCTTAAAACAGGATCTCTTGTTATTAGTTTATCGAATGACACTTTAATTGGACCTATTGTCTCGATACTTAATTTTTCCACATTATTATATGAAGAAATATGAGTATCCGTTAATACAATTTTTTTAATTGGTTCTTCAAAAAACCATGAAAGAACCCTGGGAAGAGCACCCAAATTATGACACCGTTCTGTATAAGCGCCTGGTCCAGTTAACCTAGTATCCTTATTAAAATCAAATGGGAAAAGCTTGTCCAGATCTATAGTAGATACGTACTTTTTTACATCTACATTGTTCAAAGGCTTAACCAATGGCATAGCAGATGACACATAAGTTCTACTAAAATTAAAACAAACTCTTGATAACATCAGATTCATTCCTCTTCTTTCTTTACTTCCAAAAAACGAAATGCATTACCATTAAATTTTACTTAAACCCATTTCCTTTTACTAGTATCAAATTCCATATCCACAAAAGATGCTAAATAGTCGAATTTACTAATATAATTTAAATGATAGGGTAATTTATCCCACGGAAGCGGCCACCAATGTAGAGTCCTTGGAATAATATCACTACATTTACCCTTCTTCTTACTTCACGTCCAAAAATTTGAATATATTAAATTAAAAAGTTTACTTTTATTTATACTTAATATTATATACGCTCGGATTATATTTACTTGGAATAATTACCTGTCTTAAAACAGGATCTCTTGTTATCAATTTATCAAATGTTTCTTTTATTGGGCCAAACGTCTTAAAACTTATTATTTCCACATTTTGTTTGTTATATCCAATAATAAGTTCATCCGTTATCCCTATTTTTTGAATAGGCTTCTCAAAAAACCTAATAAGAAACTCAGGAAGAGTTCCTAAATTATGACTCCATTCTTTAGTTTGGAAAAACTTATCTAAATTTATATCAGACAAATGTTTATTTACAGCTATGTGATTTAAAGGTTTAGCAAGTGACATATAAGTTCTATTAAAACTAAAACAAACTCTAGATACCACTATATTTAATCCTCTTCTCTCTTCACTTCCAAAAATTTAAATATATTAAATTAAAAACTTTACTTATACTTAATATTATAGACGTTAGGGTTAGCTTTACTTTTAACCATTATTTCCTTCAAAAAAGGAAACCTGTTAAGCATCAAAATAAAACTTTCATAAGGAGGCCCAATCATAGTTTGCTTGTAAATCTGCCCCCCTTGTTTGTTATAACTTGTTATATGTCCATCTGTTAAAACAATTTTGCTAATAGGTTCCCCAAAAAATTTTCTTAGAATTCTAGGAAGAGCAGCCAAATTATGAGTCATTTCGCTACAAGAAAAACTTCTATGCATGTCTAAATGTTCGTCTAAATGAACTATTTTAGAACGCACCTCTTCATACGACTTTGTCGATACATGTCGTGACTTAAAAAAAACATGTTGTTTTTGTCCAAAACATCTAGTTGTATATTTTAATGAACTTAACAATAGCGAATTAATCATTTTTATATTACCTTTAACAAATGTAATGCCTTCTCATTAAATTTTACCTGAACCCATTGATTTTTATAAGTATTAACTCCCAAGTCTACAAAAGATGTTAAATAATCAAATCTATTAACATAATCCTGATGCGTTTCTTGCATTGACCATGGAAGATCCCCCCAATGTTTACTCCTCGGAATTATTAATCCTTTTAATTGGTAAAATTCTGGACACTGAATTTTAAGAGTAATTGGTCTATTCATAAAATCATCTTTTTCAACATATGTCGCATCATTGTGATTCTCTGAAAAAGAAACTGCAATTTTATTTGCGTCTCCCCCAACCCCTATGTAATACCCTTCTCCTTTTTCCGAGGTCCATCGGTAATTATTAATATTTGGCAAAATAATCTTCTCCCGAATAGATGCTTCATACTTCAATAACGTTCCATGAGACCCTATTCCTATCTCCTTATATTTCTCATCACAAAGCTCATCTACCGTTTGGGTTACTATCGGGTGCTCTACCTCAAGTTCTTCTTCAGTATACAAACACAGTGGTAATTTTCTATATAGAAAGGATCTCTCCCCTATTCTCTCTATTTCAAACGGTAAGTTTGTTGCGAGATGATGAATTGAAAAATTATGATGAAACCTTGGTTTTTCTTCCGGAAGTATTAATTTAGATTTAACATCCTTAATACCTAATCGTGTTGTTGCCGTTAATATTTCTTTACTCACTAAACTAGACGGTTCCTCTTTCGTTTGTATTCCTATTTCATTTGTCTTTGACGAGGACCCCTGTCTTAACAAAGAAAAAACTCTGGGAGTCATATTCCTTTTCCTATTATTTATTACTACCTCTCTATTAATTACATTTTGAAATTTTATTCTGCTGTAAGTTGTCTGAGTCACGGACTGTATTTGTGTAATCATTTTTTTCCTTTTATCTTTCAATTAACGAACATAGTTCATTAATTGGGTAAATTTTTTATTTTTTAAAGAACAATGTTTAATGAAGTAAAACTAAACTATCGTCAATATTTCAATAAGAAAACACCGTTCATTATAAACTTATTATTTTATTAATTGGAAGTCAATAGAGATAAAATATTGATTGGAAATGTTTGTCTTTATATCTATATATCATTCATATTTAGGTATAAAAAAATATATTTATACTTTC
>JABIPA010000023.1 GCA_018698675.1 bacterium
AATAATGTAAAATCGTCCGATATGGACTTACAAAAAAAAGAAATTTGGAAAACATTTGATGTTATCGCTCCTAGCTACGATATCACGAACAGGTTACTTTCATTCGGGCTTGATTTGTATTGGAGAAAAAAAGTCTCTCATATGGTGAATAAATGTAATCCAAATAAGAGTATCACTTTCGATATATTAGACTTGGCGACAGGAACAGGTGATGTCGCAATCTCGATCGCTAAACGTATGACAAATGGATATCGAAAAATTGTTGGAATTGATATGGCCGAAAGAATGCTTGAGATAGGTCGGAAAAAGATAGCTCTAAAAGGACTATCTGATACGATTACCTTAAATCGAGAAGATGCGACCGCGTTAACGTTTAAAAACGAAATGTTTGATGTTGCTACAGTAGCTTTTGGCGTTAGAAATTTTGATCCGCTTTCAGGAGGTTTATCTGAGATATGCAGAGTGTTGAAACCAGGAGGAACTGCTATTGTTCTTGAATTTTCAATGCCCGAGGTTTCTGTAATTAAATTTTTCTATTTGATGTATCTAAGATACTTACTTCCTTTAATAGGAGGTTTGTTTTCCGGAAATTTTAAGGCTTATAAATATTTAAATAATACGGTAGAGTCGTTTTCATATGGTGAAGAATTTTGCTCTAAACTGAGAGAGGCAGGATTCCAAACGGTAGATATGAATAGGTTATGTTTCGGTGTAGCAACTATTTATATTGGAAAAAAGAGAAAATAAGGATTTAGTAGGAATGAGTTTGAATACCCCAGTAGTAAATCGAAAAAAGGTATCCCTTGAAGGAACTAAAAAAAAGGTAATTACTGGGTTTTGGGGATCTCCTGATTCTAATAACATTTTAAATTTTTCCGGGCCGGCAGATTACTTTGAAACCAAAAATAAAAACGAATTTTATAAATGGTTAGATTCTGTGCCAAATACTAATAAAGAGACATTTGTTTTAATTCCTTTTTCGGATAAAGTTGAACCTTATATCGGATTCGTTCCTGAAAATATTTTGGATACAAAAGCTCAAAAACTCATACCTAAGTCGTTAAGAAAAACCACACCTAAGTGTTTAAGTCGGCTGGAAACACAAAATAGGGAAGATTGGATAAAACACGTTAACGATGTTAAGCATTTAATCTTTGAAGGAAAAGTTAGTAAGGTTGTTTTGGCTCGAAAAATATCTTTAATATTAGATGGAAATCTTGAGTTAATGTCTCTTTTTAGTTCCTTTCTTAAATCAGATTCATATAAAATAGGATTAGAGAACGATGATTTATCGTTTCTTACCGTATCTCCCGAACTTCTTTTTAAGAAAAAGGGTGATGTTATTCAGAGTCACGCAATCGCAGGAACTAGAAGTAGGGGAAAAAACACTAGCGCAGATTTGTCCTTTGAAAGAGATCTAAAAGGAAGTAAAAAGGAATGCGAAGAACATAAGTTCGTCTTGGATGCCGTTAGTTCTTCTTTAAATCAAATTTGTAATACAGTGTCTCTTGAAAATAGTTTTGAGATTTTAAAGCAAGCGAAAGTTCAGCATTTAAAATCCACTCTTGAAGGTCAGCTTAATGCGGACCAACCTCTTTCAAAAATTATTTCATCTTTATTTCCAACCCCAGCGGTTGCTGGAATGCCCAAAGAAAAATCACTGGCATTAATTGATGACCTCGAAAAAGAAGACCGTGGATATTATTCTGGGTTAGTTGGAAGAATTTGTGGAAGTTCATCAGAATTTGTCGTTAATATTCGGACAGCTTTTTTGAAGAAGAATATAATTGAATTATGGTCAGGGGCGGGCATTGTTGCTGATTCTAATGGTAATGAAGAATGGAATGAACTTGAACAAAAAGTTCAACATTATTTAGACCTGTTTATTTAATATGTTTTCCAATGATGAATGGGCATCATTAATCATTTCTTGTTGCGAAGACTTCGGTATTTCTCAGTTTTGTATAGCCCCCGGTTCACGTTCAACTCCATTAACCTTATCCATTGCTGCCCGTTCCCATTTGACGTCTCATATACACTTTGAGGAAAGAGGGTTGTCTTTTTTCGCGTTAGGGTTGGCTAAGTCGCGTAATGAACCAGTTGCGATTGTTACAACGTCGGGCACGGCAGTAGCAAATTTACTACCGGCTGTAGTTGAAGCATATTACTCGCAAACACCTCTGTTATTGTTAACGGCAGATCGTCCACCTGAATTGATTGGCGTTGGGGCTAATCAGGCAATAAAGCAGGCTGGGATTTTTGGAGCATATGTGAGAACTATGTGCGATCTTCCTTGTCCTGAAGATTGTAAAAATATATCGGAGATTAACGATGGGCTATTTTCAGCTATTGAGAGTCTAGAATATGGACCTGTTCATATTAACGTTCCGTTTAGAGAACCTCTTTTTATGCCCGAAAGCGAGTCTATTTCCTCTCCTAATTCACTAAATAACGATAAGCGTATTTCCCTATCTAAAAAAATAGATTTTGAAATGGTTGGAGATGTATTGACATCGGGTTCTTTGTTAAACGACGTTTTTAAAAAACCCTTAATTGTTCTGGGTGAGTGCTCAAAAGAGGAATATAAAAGTGCTATGGATTTAGCACGTTGTCTTTCATTTCCGATTTTGACGGATGTTCTGTCTAGCTATAATCTTGAAGATTATAAATATAAGATTAGCCAATATGATTGGTTTATTGATTTAGAAAAATATAACAATTTAAAGCCTGATTTTGTGATCTGGATAGGTGGTAGGGTTTTAAGTAAAAAGCTTCACAATTGGATTCCTTCTAGATCTAAAATTCTGCAATTTACTAGTCTTTTATATCCTATAAACCCTAGTAATAACAAAAACTTAATAAAATTCGACTATAAAATTAGTAAAGAGGTTAACGATACCTTAATTAGATTGCTGAAAGTTAGTCCAGACGATGAATGGAATACTAAATGGAACATAATTAACAAAAAAACAAATGATATTATTAGAACTAGTATAGTTAGTGAAAACGTGAAACACGAGCCATCCATTTACTCGAAATTATTTACCTTGATCTCAAATGAGTTTCCACTCGACGTTAAACGAAGTGATGAAGCTGGAGTAAATTTGTTTTTAGCAAATAGCAGCCCAATTCGACATGCGTCTAATTTCATCGATCAACATGGAATTGAATTCTCAAAAATATTCGCAAACCGAGGAGGTAGTGGAATAGATGGAATTGTTTCGTCCATTGCTGGGTATAGTTCCGGATCGAGAACCCCTTTAGTGGCTATTGTTGGCGATTTGTCATTTTTACATGATTTAAGCAGTGTGATTCTTTTAGAGAAAATAGAGAATCCTTGTGTTCTTTTTGTTATCAATAATGACGGAGGAGGGCTTTTTTCATGGCTTGCTGTTCAAAAATCAAAATTCTTTACGAAATACTTTAAAACACCTCACGGGATCACATGTAGATCGTTTTGTAAGGGGGCTCGGGTTTATTATGAAAACCCGACATCTTACACATCAGTTTCTAAAGCTTTTAAAAAGGCAATTCAGCGCAACAAAGCGACTGTTATAGAAATTTTTTCAGATGGAAATATTACACCATCATGGATTCTTGAAAATAGAAAACAAATTAATAAATTTGATTGAATTGTCCCCAGTTTTTAAAGGCTTCTACCTATGCTAAACTATACTCCATGAATTCAATAAACCTGAACGACAAAAAAACAAAAATAATTGCGACGATAGGACCGAGATCAGACAATAGAAAACATTTGAAGGAAATGTTTTATGCAGGCGGAGACATTATTCGAATAAATGCATCTCATAGAAGTGAACCAGAAATTATAAAGCAAAACGTCGAATTAATAAGAGACGTATCTAAAGAAATAGATCAGTGGGTATCCATTTTTATGGATCTGCAAGGACCAAAAATTAGGGTAGGTAAATTTAAAGACAGCGAAGTTATACTAAAAGATAAATCAGTCTTTTCATTAACAACAGAAAAAATATTAGGTGACGAAACTCAAGCAAGTGTAAGTTATAAAGGCTTCACAGACGATATTCAAATTGGAGATCCTATTTATATAGATGACGGGAAAATTCAGCTCGTAGTTCGTGAGAAAAAAGGAACCCATGCAATTTGTGAAGTCATCCAAGGCGGTATTTTAAGTAATCAAAAAGGTTTGAATCTACCAGATACTAAAATGTCTATTTCTCCAATTACTGAAAAAGATTATGAAGACGCATTACTCGCTATTGAGACAGAAATGGATTACATCGCCCTTTCTTTCGTAAGTCATGAAGACGATATTAAGAAACTTCGTAAATTTATGGATGAAAATAATGGACATGACATCAAAATAATCGCGAAAATCGAACGGCCTATAGCTGTCGATCGAATAGACGCAATAATAAAAGAGTCTGATGCTGTTATGGTAGCTCGTGGAGATCTTGGTGTAGAAATCGGCGTAGAGAATGTGCCAAGAGTACAAAAAATGATTATTTCTAAAGCAAATCAGTTGATTAAACCAGTTATCGTAGCAACTCAAATGTTAGAATCAATGATTCATGCAAGTACAGCGACTAGGGCCGAAGTTTCTGATGTAGCAAACGCAATCTATGATAGTTGTGATGCCGTAATGTTGTCTGGAGAAACCGCAATTGGAATTGATCCTACAAACTCGGTAAGTTCTATGGCGGTTATATGCAAAGCAACTGATACGCATGTAGCGGAAATTAAAAAGAACCAAACAATACGAAACGATCAATTTGATTATCAAACGATCCCTATTTCAATTTGTAAAGCAGCTAATCAGGTAGCGGAAGAAACGAATGCTGCCTTTATTATGGCTTTTACTAGTTCTGGAAACACACCTTTAATTGCATCGAAGCTGAATTCAACGATTCCAATTATTTCACCTATTGATGATCCAAAAATTGGTAGACGTGTGGCCCTATACCGTGGCGTTCAACCAATGATGATGCCGATTAAATTTGATGACATAGCACGTTGGACAGATATGATTAATCTAGCTGTAAAAGAAGCTAAGAAGAAAGATTTAGTTAAAAAAGGGGACGTTATTGTGGTTACTGCAGGTATCCCAATTGGACAGTCTGACGGGATTAATTCGATTAGACTTATAAAAGTTTCTTAAATACAGGTTTAAAACGAGGAGAAAAGTAATGAGTAATAGAGTAGTAAATTTTAGTGCTGGGCCAGGAGCCTTACCTTTTGACGTTTTAACGGGCGTTCAAAAAGATTTAGTAGATTATAAAGGTGCAGGAATGTCTGTGATGGAAATGAGTCATCGATCTAAGGAATTTACCTCGATTATTGAAAGCGCTGAAGCATCGGTAAGAGATTTATATAATTTAACAGATGATTATGAAGTATTATTTTTACAAGGTGGAGCTAGTTTACAGTTTTCTATGATTCCTATGAATTTTATTCAAAAAGGAAAACCTGTTGCCGTAGTTAATACTGGGTCATGGACTAAAAAAGCAATATCCGAGATTAAAAAGTTTGGAGACGTTGAGGTTGTTGCATCAAGTGAAGACGACAATTTTAAGTTTATCCCTGAATTTAATTCTTTTGAAAATGGAAAGGATTATTCTTACACGTATATTACATCTAACAATACAATCGCTGGGACGCAGTGGGAATCATTTCCTACGAGTGACGGAGCTCCTTTGATAGCAGATATGTCCTCTGATATATTTTCTCGTCCTTTAGATGCGAGTAAATTTGATTTAATTTTTGCAGGTGCTCAGAAAAATCTAGGTCCTTCAGGTGTAACATTAGTTATTCTTAAAAAATCGTTATTAGAAACTGCAAATGAAGAATTGGCATCAATGCTTCAGTACAAAATACATGCTAAAAATAATTCGTTGTATAACACACCTCCTACATTTGCAATTTATGTTGTTAACGAAGTCCTAAATTGGATAAAGAAAAATGGTGGATTAGAAGGTATTAAAGCTATGAACGAAAAGAAAGCAAAATTGTTATATGATGCTATCGATTCATCTGAATTGTTCTATTGCCCTGTTAAAAAAGGATCTAGGTCTCTTATGAATGTAGTATTTCGTGTTAAAGGGGACAATGAAGAGTTAGAATCTCGATTTATAAGTGAAGCGACTCAAAAAGGATTAAGTGGTCTTAAAGGACACCGATCTGTTGGTGGTTTAAGAGCGTCAATTTATAACGCACAACCTTATGAAGGTGTTGAATCACTCACTCAGTTTATGGGTATTTTTGAAAAGTCGGTAGTGGTTACTGCCTAGATTTTATGGATTTAGAACGTGCCCAATAAATTAGGATATTAATCCTGACTTATTGGGACACATTCGTCCATTCTCGAAGATTGCCCCTTAATCATTATAATGCCCAACAAATTTAAGGTTTAAACATACAAAATGAAAATAATTTTACTAATGAATCTCGGTTCTCCAAAAACAGCCTCACCGGATGACGTTGGCGCCTATCTAAATGAATTTTTGATGGATAAACGTGTCATCGACCTTCCATTTATATTACGATGGATTTTGGTTAAATTGGTTATCGTTCCTGGAAGGAAGCTAGAGTCTTCCACTTTGTATAAAAAGATTTGGTTAGAAAACTCGTTCCCGTTAATAGAGATAACGAGAGAGCTCGCTAATAAAGTAAGTAAATTTTCTAAAAAACCTACTTATTTTGCGATGCGTTATGGTACCCATGATTTGGATGATGTCTTTAAAAAAATCAAAGCTAACCACAAAGATATAGAGTCTATACAATGTTTTCCTCTATATCCTCATTATACCCAATCAAGTTATGAAACCGCGGTCGTGTCCTTAGCCGAACATTGTGACAGACATGACCTTTTTGAAAAAGTTTCTGTATTTAAACCTTACTACAGCGATTCTAAATATATTGAGTGTTTAGCAAATTCGATAAAAAATAGTGAAGATTTAACTAAGTATGATCATGTTCTTTTTACATATCATGGAATTCCTTTAAGACATTTAAAAAAGGCAGATACAACAAATACCTGCGTTAAGAACGATTGTTTTTGTCCTATAGGACAAAGTGACAAACCAAGGACCATAAAACGGGATAGCTCCTTATATTTTAGTAAGGGGTTTGAAAATGAAATAGACCCTTTTAACTGTCCGAGCAATTCAGATAACAAAGTGTGTTACAAAAATCAGCTAGAGATTACGTCTATTAATACTGCTAAAAAGCTGAAGTTAAAGAATTATTCCGTATCGTATCAATCAAGACTAGGAAAAAGCCCTTGGCTTACGCCTTCGACTAAAAACGTTCTTTCGAATTTGGGGAAGCATGGGGTTAAAAAACTATGTGTCGTAGCACCTGGGTTTTCAGCTGATTGTTTAGAGACCATTGTAGAGTTAGGTGAAGAAGGTCGTGAACAATTTATGGAGAATGGGGGGCTTGAATACACTGTTGTTCCTTGTTTGAATGCAAATGATGAGTGGGGACAGTTGATTTCTGATTGGGCTCATGATGAAAAAGGATTTTATTCTTTAGATTCTAAAGATATTGATTCTAATAGTTTAATAGGTAAGTTTTAAACATAAAAAACATCAAAAAAAATGAAAAAGTTTGGAAGCATTTTATATGTTAGGTGGCTTCCGTTTTTCTAATGTCTTTCTTTTTTTCTAATTCTTCAAATAGTGGGAAATTGAGTTTTGCAACCAGCTCAAGGTTATTTTTTCCGAATTTCTCGACAAATTTATAAGCTGTTCCTTGTACTTTTTTTCCTGCACCGAGTGGAAAAGTTATTTTATATTTTTCTTTCATAATATCAAATCTCTCAGCTAAATGATGTTTAGCTAAAAGAACGGCAGCTCTTGTTGCAGGATGGTTTGGTATCTTTTTATCTACGTAGAACACGTTGAGTCCATCTTTTGTTAAATTGTGTTGAATGAGACGTTTACTTCCGAGATTGTTGGAAATAAGAATAGGAAAAGGGGTTTGTTTGTATACATTTTTGATAACCCTATTGATACCCCAAGAAGCGACCAATTGTACGTTTTGAAACTTTAAATAAAATTCGTTATAACTTTGGTTTCCCATAATTACTAATGAATGGGCGCACAATTGTAAAATTTGACGTACTGTCGTCTCAATATTGTTGTCGTTTGAAGCCTCTAATACACGCTTTAGAATCGAAAGGTTTCCTTCATTGCAGTGAACAGAAGAAATTACCATGGGTCCAAAAAAATTGTCATGTCCAGAAATAGAGATGGCGGCAATGTTTGATAAATCGATGTTCTTTTTATCGTTTTCAGAATCAGCAGCCGAAGGCGTTCTTTTAGTTTTATCTAATTCAGAGGATTCGTTCTCTTTTGAATTGGATGGTTTAATTTTTGTATTAAGATTTTTTTTCTTTCCAATTTTTTTTGGGCTTATCGGTGGCTGCTTATCATTGGTAGAAAGAGCATCAGATACTTTCTTTAAAATCGATTCGTTTATGATATCCGATAAATCGATTGAAAATTGATTGTCTTTTAATCTAATCTGGAATTCATAGTCGATGTTTCTGAATGAGAAAGATATTTGGTAACTATTTGGCATTTTTTGAAACGGGTATACTTTAAACCCTTTTAGTTCGAGAGACTTCTGTATTTCTTGATAAACTTCCAAAAAGTCGTTAAGGGGTGTATCCATATTAGAATGATGTCGACAATGAAAAATTATCAATAAGGCGAGTTTTCCCCATATAACCACCGAAAAATACTCGAGATTCGGTGGTGACTATTTTTGACTTTCGAAACGATTGTTGATTTAGAATTTCAAAATAATCGATATCAATTCCTGAGTCCAAAATGATAGATTCTACTGATTTGATTAGTATTTCTGAATCATAGATTTCAGTTGATATAAGAGAAGAAATCTTTTTAAAAGAGGCATGTATAGAACTAGCTTTTTCTTTTTCGTTGGTTGATAAGTATTTGTTTCTCGAACTTAAGGCAAGCCCACTAGCTTCTCGACGAGTAGGGCATCCGAGTATTTCGATGTTTAAAAATAAATCCCTAACCATTTTTTTTATAATGAATAGTTGTTGGTAGTCTTTTTCACCAAAGTAAGCTTGGTCAGGTTGAACCAAGTTAAAGAGCCGTAGAACAACCATGCAAACACCTCTGAAGAAATTTTTTCTTGTTTTTCCACAGAGTTTTTTTGAAATAGTTGGAACGATGATTTGTGTAGAGTAAGATAATTTTTCCGGATACAGTAGTTTCGTAGAAGGAATAAATATAGCGTCGACACCTCTTTGATTACACAATTCAATATCGGCTTTAAGAGGGCTTGGATATGACGAAAAATCTTCGTTTTTCCCAAATTGGGTAGGGTTAACGTAGATGCTAACAATTGTGATATCCGATTTGTTTTTCGACGCTTGAACAAGATCGAGATGCCCTTCGTGTAGGCAACCCATTGTGGGTACAAACCCAATATTTAGTCCCTTGTTTTTGACTTTTTTAATGAATGTTTTTAACTCAATTTCCGTTTGAAGAACGATTGCTGCCATGATGCCGACATTTTATCATAATTTTCTTTTTGAGGGGTATTTGAAACTGATCTGTAGGATAGTCTATTAGAGAAGTCCTAATTCACGTCTTCTTTGTTCATCCGTGAAAGGCGAGGACATGCCTCCCGGGGGTGGAACATTGTTTTTAATTGGAACGTGTTGTCTTCCTGTTTTTCCAACTTTAATTTGAACTTCTCTCTTTTTAACAATTTTTTTACGATTGTTCATGTCTTCTTTTAGCTGTTCAGAATCTTTCTTCCATTGTTCTTTTTGGTCTGTCATTTGATTTCGATTTTCTCACTATTTTATTCGTGACGGCTTGATTGAATGTACGATCATTTTAAATGCATCATTCATGTTTCACAACCTGTTAAAACGGGAAGTATAGATATAGGGGCTGTCTACGATTAGAAAGGTATCAACATGAAACTGTTTTCAATTAAAGTTATTGTATTCATATCAGTGTTCCTCGGATTAAATGTAAATCCTATTTTTTCAGATGGCGCCGACTCAATGGATTTCTTAAACTTAGGTGGAAGTATTCAAGCCAATGCGATGGGAAACAGCCTTACAGCATTTCCTGGTTTTGGAGGATCTTTCACTAACCCCGCTTCAGCAAACGGACTCGATAAATTTTCATTAAGTTACATGAATATGAATTACGTGGATTCGACTACTTTTAATTTAATACGCTCAGGAATAGAGACTGATTTTGGAATCTTTTTTTCGGAATTTGGGCATATGGACTATGGGACTCAATTAAGAACAACCTGGGAAGATAGGTCTGGGTTGTTGAATGAATATTTTTCGAGTACTGGTAGTTACCTTAGTCTAGGAACTGCTTTTCAATTTAAAAACTTGGGATTTGGGGCGGCTTTATTAGTCACTAATCAGACACTAGATACATGGAATGCGAATGCAGTTGGATTGAGTTTTGGAATGCTGTATAAAATAGAGAGTGATCTTTATGCCGGATTGGCTTATAACTATATAACACTTTCTCAAGCAAGTTTTGTTACGCAAAAAGATGATTTACCTAGGAAACTTCAGATTGGACTTTCAAATAGGTCTAATTTACTTGGATTTCCATGTTGGGTGTCGGGAGACATAATTTCGACGAATAATAGTTTATACGGATCAGTAGGAATCGAAGCCTTGGTTCATAAAAATATTAAACTTAGAGGCGGTTATCAATCAATTAATTCCTTAGCTCCGTCATCGTTTGGACTAGAATTATTACTAACCCGTTTTGCGATAGACGTTTCTGTGCATCCGTCTGATATTTTTGGCACCTTTTATAGATTTGGAATTACATTTAATAAACAATGAATAAAAATATAATATTATTAGTGAAATTATGGATAGTTTTTCTATGCGTTTGCATGACATCCAATGTTTTGTATTCAGCATCTTCCTCTGGTTACAACCTGGAGTATTCGACGGTAGATGCTTCTAGTATTCCAATGAATGGGAATACGTCAATTATTTTACAATCTGTTGGTGGTCGGTCGGTTGAATCTAGTTCGTCCGATTCAAAAAAGATATTCCATGGATTTCATATGTCCTCCGATACATATGATGTGTCAGGAATGGATTTTCCCTATGACAGAAAAACTGTCCCTCTGTTAACCCAAGAGAACGGATTATCTACGACAAAAGTTGAATTCAATATAGTTATTGATGGGGTTTCGACCGTTGTTCAAGAGGATGGCGAGTTTTCTAGCAATTGGTCATTCGATTGGAACTCGATCCCAAACATTCCGGTAGATGCCGAAGTTGAGGTTTGGACACGGGCATTTAACGGCTTAACGTGGAGCCCCTATTTTAAATCCGCAGAATTCATTGTCGATAACGAATATCCTGTTTTTACGAATGTAAAACTATTTGCTTCTGGTAACGATTTTAACTCAACATCAGGTGAGCTAAATACGACTTGGGAAATTTCAGATAATTTAGACACCTCTATTGTTCAGTCGTTGACATATAAATCACGGGATCTCACAGATTATCTGGACGTAAATGGAGAGACAGGCGTTGTTTTATGGTTGGATGCGTCTGACAAGTCTTGGTTCAATTTGTCTTCAGATAAAGTTGTCGTTTGGATGGATAAGAGTAAAGAAGGGGCGGATATTTATCAGTCCGATTCAGCAAAACGACCTGAATACTCTGATAACGTTTTTAATAATATGTCCGGCGTCAAATTTAATGCAAACAGTGAGTTATTATCTAGCGCAATAAATCTCGGTATTTCAAATGATATGACTTTGTTCATTGTTAAAAAAGATCGATCAGGTCAGACAAGTTCATCTCCTTCTTATATTACTTATAAAATAAAAGATTCTTCGTCAAATGAGGCTATTCGTATATTTAGAACAGAGAGTTCAGGAGGAGATAAAGACGGTTTTTCTATGAAGTTTTCTGGAAATAGTGGAGAAGATTTGATAGAAGCATCTGGTCTTCAAAATAACGAAATTTCTATTAACAGATATCAACGAACGAGTACATCAATGACATATTATCGTGACGGAGTTTTGGCTGGCTCTGATACAGGGACTGTGGGGCCATTGGCTACAGGATCTGAAATGACATTGAGTATTGGAGATTTAAGTCTAGTAGGAGATATTGGTGAAATAATTTTGTTTGATAGACTATTAACATCACAAGAAATTTCACAAGTAGAAAGCTATTTAACTGATAAATGGATTAATGGCTTATTTGAAAGTGAAACGTTGGAAACTGGATTTTCAGAACAAGTTCGGACAAGTTGGTCGTTGAGTAATGTAAATGATAGCTCTGGTTTTATTGTAAATATGTCAGCTATTGATGACGCAGGGAATGAAACTTTTGTTACAACAAATATCGATTTCACGCCAGATAGAACAGCTCCAGAAATAGATATAAACCTAGTTGAAATTCAAGGAACTGAAGATATCGATTGGGATTTTTCGCTATCAGGGTTTGAGCTAGATGATTTTTCACATGGAAATAACCTAACCTGGAATGCATCCGTTTATTTAACAATTGAAGATGCTTATAAGTCGTCAGAGGAAATCCTTCAGACCCTTGGTGTTTCGCCGGAAGACCTAATTTCTTTTGGCGTTTCGCAAAATACAAATACAGAAGTGTTTGACGGTAATATTTTTGGAAAAGAATATGCTGCAATTAAAATTAGTCTGTCCGATCAACAGGGAAACTCAGTAACTAAAGATTTAGAAATTATTGTTAATGCGGTTAATGACAAGCCTGTCATCATTACGGATATAGGCGTAGATATTCAAACGGATCAATTTGACGATATCGTTTATAACTTTTTCACAAATGAAGATACCGACGCGCCAACGGTGAATTTAGATGACTTTGTTGTCGATATCGATAACTTAAAATCGGATCTTCAATGGACGGTTTCTGGAAACAATATGTTTCAAGTCGGCAGCTTCCCGTTTAGTAGTGATTTAGATTATAAGTTCCAAAATAATTTTGTTTACACAGAAATTGGAAACGATGCTAGTGGACATCAGTTAGCCTTTGTACCCTCGGAAAACTGGTATGGAGATACGGACATTCAAATTTCTGTAACCGATGCACAGCCTATTCCTACTTTTGCTGCGCAAGAAGTCGTTATGCGGGTTTGGCCAGTAAATGACGTTCCAAGTATTTCAAGTTTAATCGCATCGGTTGCGAGAAGTGACGAAGATACTCCTATAGTAATTGACCTACATGATTTTGAATCAGATGTTATATATGAAGATGTCGTTCCTACGTATCATTCACAGTTAAATTGGACGGTTGAAGGAAGTGATTCTGATTTTATCTCATTAATTTTAGGTGAAAACGATGAAACAGATATCATTTCTTTCGTACCTTCTGGAAATGTATATGGAACGACAAACATTGTTCTTCGCTTAACGGATACAGATTCTATTTATCCTAGTCTTATTTTTCCTGAATATGTACCAGAACCAAAATCAGTAACGGTTGGGTTAACATTAGTTTGGAACCCGATTAATGATGCACCGGAGATTGACGGAACCATAGAGCCACAAGAAGCGACTGAAAATGGAGTGGCTTGGACCGTTGACTTGTCTTCTTTTGAAAAAGACGTTGAGGATTCGGATTCAGGATTAACGTGGCAAGTCGCTTCAGATAAAGATGATTTAGTTGATATTTCAATGGATAACGCTACAAATATTGTTACGATAACGCCTGTTACTCATTCTTGGGGTACAGCTAATTTTACATTTACTCTTTCAGATGAAGATTCAATTTCTACGATTGGTTTTGAGCCTTATACTCCGGATCCACTGTCTGTATCTCAAAATGTTGAGTTTAAGTTGTATTCTGTTAACGATATCCCAACGATAAATGAAATGACATTGCTTGGAGCAGAAAGCGCTCGTACAGATCAAGTGATGGCAAAGGATACGTTAACACTCACGTCGATTGGATATACAGATATTGGGTACGCTAACGATTCGAGAGAAGCAGGTACAATCGGTGACGAATATGTTGTGTCTTCTGCACCAATTGTAAATTTTGTGGAAAATACGAAAATGTACTCTTATCTTTGGTATAAAAACCCTGTCCCAACAATAACTGGTAACGTTTTGTGGTTAGATGCGTCCGACTATTCAACCATCACTACTACAAATTTTGGAGTTTCGAAATGGACGGACAAATCGGTAAATGAAATAGAGTTGGACCAAGCGACGACTAGTCTTCAACCAGAACTCTTAAATAAAGGCATTCAGTCTAAACCAGCCATTAGATTCGATAATTCAAGTGTGTTAGAAGCAACGAATTTAGATTTATCAATATTAAGTAACTTTACAATTCTCATAGTGAAAAAGGATTTTGACGGGCAAGGAGGGAATGACCCTAGTTATATGAAATATACAATTCCTCTAAATGATGCCGCTGTAGATATGTACAGGGAAAATGTTGGCTCAGGTGATAGTAATCGATTGAATGTTGCAGTGTCTGGTGGTGGATCTAATAGTTTAGAGTCTACGACTTCAATAAGTAGTGGAGATATCTCGATAACAACTTATGTGAGAAAGAACGGAAACTTAAATTTATATGTAGATGGTAGTTCAGATGGCGGGACTGCCGGAAACTCAGGAGATGTAGATAGTGACTCATCGATGACTCTTTCAATAGGCGACCAAAACTTAAAAGCAGATATTTCTGAGCTATTGGTATTTGATAGGGCGTTGAGCTCAGAAGATGTGGATACCTTAGAAGACTACTTAAATGTGAAGTGGAGGTTAAATAAATCGGAGATTACTGAAGAATCCCTTATTAAAGAAGAAATTTTAACTGATTCATTATCTACACTTGTCCTTGATAGCGTGGAATATGAAGGGTTCACTATTGGAGCGACGAACTGGGCCCACGATGGGGTTGCTACGGGAAATAATTTTTCAAAGGAAATATACGTAAATATTCGACCTGAAATAGTAGTACCTGAAAGCCCCGACTTTGATTCTTGGTTTGACACAAAAAATATTACAATTACATGGAATAGCGTTATTGACTTAAGTGGAGATGATGTTGGTTACCGTTTAAAAGTTTGGCAAGTGGATCAGTGGGATAGTCCTCCTCCATCTGCTGAAATTGATGACGCGGTATATTACGACACATCATGGCAAGAAGGTGAGTTTTTAAAGATAGATGAAAACCAAACTATTTTTGAGGAAGGAACATATTATTGGACAGTTTTTTCTGGAAACAAATTTTCTCCTACTGCATGGGATTATAGAACACCTGATTGGATGAGACTTTTTCATGTTGATACAACGAATCCAGAAAGTCCGCCGACTATCAATGTAAAAGAAATCGGTGAGAATGGATCTGTGGTTGAAGATGCTGGAAAAATTAGGGTAATTTTTGGAGATAAACCTGAATATCATTCGGTCTGGTTAGAGTCGTTTAATGATCAGGAGATTAATAGTCAAATAGTAAGTACCTATAACTATTTCGAAATAGTTTCGCCAAATGAACAAACGAAATGGGTGTATACGATACTCTATCCTCCTGGAACAACAACCTATAACGTTTACTTACGAGATAGGGCGTTAAACGAAAGTATTTTGTATCACACATTTATTATAGCCGAAGATACGACACCTCCAGCTACTCCTGAAATTGAGTATCCGTTCACTCTTGTAAACGGAATATTGGAAGCTGTGACGTCTCAAAATATTCTATTTGTTACTGGAAACAAAGACACCTTAGAACAGTCCGCTATTAATTTTAAAGGATGGGATACGTCTTTAAGCCTTGAAACAGATGCAAGGTTGGCTAGTTTTTCTGATAACGATACCTTTAGTACGATCTTCTATCCGAGAAAACCATCAGGAAACGTGTATTCTGTTGATTTATCTGGAAATGAATCCGGACAGATTACGGTGAATATTAACTTTATCTTATCGGATCCTACGACAAATATTCAGTCTGTTTCACGAGCAATTATAAATTCAGAAGACAATGAACAACTCGTATCTATTGGCTTGAGTCAGTCTGAAATAGATGAAATTTCTACAGTTGATTTAGAGTGGATGGCTCAACGGGATATCACTAATTATATTATAGAAACGGATCAAGGCGTCATTGCATCAGGAAACGCTGTTTCGGAAGGGCAGGTTGTGACAAACATCATTCGTGGAAGTGAATCTAAACTTGTTCAAGGAGAAAACACGATTACTGTTAAAACGTGGGATATTTCTGGTCGTTCGGGAGAAGACTCTGCAACCATAACTAAACTATCAGGGCCGCCAACAGTTAATATTATTCAGGCAGGAATTGTTACTAAAAAAGTTGATAACAAATATATAGTTAGAATTACGGGACAAAATCTTGATAACACTACCGTATATATAAATGATAGTACGGCAAACATCACAATTTATGATGAGTCTTGGCAATATGTTAATACCGATTTCCCTTTATCTACCACGTCAATAATCATGAAATTAAAAGATGTTGTATATAACGAATCTCAAAAAACGCTATGGGATTCAAATTGGTACGAAGATAATCAAGATAAGGACAATATTACAATATCTGGTTTTGACGGGCTTATCTACGCATATTCAGA
The DNA here is from genome assembly GCA_018698675.1 of bacterium. Lineage (GTDB taxonomy): Bacteria > Margulisbacteria > Marinamargulisbacteria > JABIPA01 > JABIPA01 > JABIPA01. The sequence continues at coordinate 16,617 of JABIPA010000023.1, forward strand.
GTTGCCAGAAAATATAGTCAAATTGTTTCATCAAGAAATAACATCAGTTCGGAAAGCAAAAGGACTGTCGATAAGTTCTCAAAGGGTATTAGAATTTGTAACTGATTCGTCCGAATTGACCATTTCTCATAGCCTAAGAAAAGCATATCAGGTTTATGCGAAAACAATTGATAATGTCGTAGTCTCTGAACTTGACTTAGCGAATCATGATATTTGGATAGGTCTTCCTATTCCTGAAGATTCAAAATTAGAAATATCTAAATTAGTCCCTGTGATTTTTGATGCAGAAACTAATACATGGACAAACCCTGATGTCCCTTATGAGTTCAATGCTAAAGATTTTGTAATAAAATCCAAAATAAATTCTACCGGAATATGGGGACTAGCTGAGTTAAAACCGTTTGCCGATAACTTAGAAAGCCTTCGAGTTTATCCAAATCCTTGGGTTCCATTTGATGGCAACGATAAAACAGGTGGAATTGATACTGGCGTTGTTTTTGACGAACTTCCCGAACAATCTACTATTCAGATTTATACGACATCTGGTAAATTAGTCAAAAAGTTAGTAGCGACTACATCCTCTTGGATATGGGATGGAAAAGATGAGTCTGGGACAGAGATGGCCTCAGGTATTTATTTTTATGCAATTTCGTACGATGGTAAATATGTAAAAGGAAAAATAACGGTTATTAAATAATTTTGTAGTCTTTTAGGCACAGGTTTATTTTATATATTTTCGTTTGTTTAAGAATGGTTTAAACTCTATGAAGAGATTAACTAATAATTATGAAAAGAAAATCAAATAAAAAATTAGACTATATAGTAAGTACCCTTCTTAGCCTCCTTTTTGGAATAGGCGTATTTTTTCTAATTTTTAAAATAGTTCCTTCTCCAGAAGAACTCGCAAGACTTGCTTCCGTTCAAGCAAAAGAATTAATAAAAAAAGCGAAAAGTCTTAAAATTACATCCAAGGTCGTAAAAATTGATGCGTCAGACTCGAGTTCATTTATTCTCAAATCTGACGGAACTCTTTGGGCTACAGGAAGTAACCTTTCAGGGAAAATTGGGTTGCGAGATGAGAAATCAACAAATAATTTCACCTTAGTATTGAAAGATGTAGTCGATATTTCTGCAGGGGATACCCATAGCCTCGCATTAAAAAAAGATAGGTCATTGTGGGGGACCGGAAAAAATAAATTTGGACAGCTAGGTAATGGAGAGTTTATTTCTACGCCAAATACGTCGCAAAAGATTAAGTTGTATTTAAAGAAGTTTGGCCTTTTTGAATTGAAGCAATCAAACGAATGGATACAGTTATTAGATAAAACAAAAAATATTTCCTCAGGATGGCGAAATTCATATGCGTTATCGATTAGTGAATCGTTGATGGCATCGGGGATGAGTGTGAAAAATGCAACTGCAAATTTAACGAATTTTGAATCAGATGATTGGATTCAAGTAATGTCTACTGCATCAAAAGTTGACAGTGGATTTTATACAACATTTGTTCTTAAAAAGAATGGTAGCCTATGGGCTAGGGGACAAAATTATGACGGTCAACTTGGTAAAAAGGGTTTAAAAACATCTCAGAAGTGGACGAAGGTTTTATCGAACGTCGATGAAGTAAGTTCTGGAATTAGTTATAGTATGGCTCTAAAAAAAGATGGAAAACTTTGGGGCACCGGATGGAATCAAATGGGACAACTGGGAACAGGAAACTCAAAGAATTCGGATAAATGGGTGAATGTTATGAAGGGCGTGAAATCTGTTTCATGTGGAGGAGCACATACCTTGGTTCTTAAATCAGATGGCACCTTGTGGGGCACAGGTAAGAACGATTTGGGTCAATTGGGCTTGAGTGAAAGAACGGGGACTCTATCTTGGGTAATGTTGAGTAAAAATGTTATAGAAGTTTCAGCTGGAAAATACTATAGTTTGGCTCTAAAAAAAGATGGGAGCGTTTGGGGCACGGGTTCAAATGACTGGGGCCAATTGGGTGTTTCAGGAAACAAAACGATTAACACATGGACCCCTGTTTTTAAATAATAACTATCTAAGTAGTTTTTAGGGTGTTATTTATCTGACGTTTTTTTTGATTCTTTATCTCGTTTAATTAAGACTTCTGCTTTTTTATTTGAAATTTGTTTGACTACATATTTTATTTTTCTACCAAACTCTTTTACATATTGTCTTGGCATATTTTGCTTATTGAATTCTATGTTACCTTTTTTAAAGAAAAATTTTGTGTGGTTTATTTTTTTTGATTTTTTTTTTTCTGCCAAATGCATATATTCTCTATTGATTAAGAGACTAAAAAAAGATTTTCCATCAGAAAATGATGAGTTTGTTATAAATATACTTTCAATATCGTCCTTGAAAAATTTATTTGTGAATTCTTTAATTTTATTAACGTGTTCTTCTACATCGACAGATTTATCTGGAACTTGTTTCGCACTCAGGACTGACATTGCATATGGATTTATTTCTTGTGCCATTGAGTATCTCCGTAATTCTTCACGAGTCGAATTTTTCTGAAATAAGACCTATAGTGTTCAATAAGGTGATTGCTTTTTCAGTCTCCATCGTATTTGTATGTGAAAAACCACTGTTTTTCGAAATTCCTACCGAGGCATAGGCATCCGCTGTAGAGGTGGCTGCAATTGGCGACGATTGATTATGTAATTTGGATCCATTATTAATGTTATTTAGTATTTTCATGATATCTAAATATGTATTTTCCCATTTTAACGCTAAAGTAAACGTTAAAAATATATTATTGAGAACTTGTGAGAATAAGGTTAAACTAATATTTAGATTTTCAGAAAGGAATTTTGGGCTGTGGCTGATACCATTTGGGGTAACATTTTTAAAAAATACACAGAAAAAGACGAATTGTCGTTTTTGAAAACAGTTGCATTGTTTGACAATTTTTCCTTAATTGATCTAAGTAAAATTCATAAAATATTGCATCCAAGAAAGTACCATTTGGGAGAGGTTATTTTTAAAGAACAGGATCCCGGGCACAGTATGTATATTGTAAAAAAAGGCTCTGTAAAGATTTTATGTGAATCGGAAGATAAAAGAGAACGAGAACTCGCCATTTTAGAAAAAGGTCATTTTTTTGGGGAAATGTCGGTAGTTGATGATGTTCCTAGAACTGCGACTGCCATTGCTTTAGATGAGACCGAATTATATGGGTTTTTAAGAGCAGACTTATTAAATTTAATAGATAGAGATCCTCGTTTAGCATCCTCAATTCTTTTGAAGCTATCCTTAATTGTGGGTACTCGACTCAGGGAAACGAATAGACGTTTAAATAAATGCGTTCTTAAAGAGGGCGATTAATGTCTCGATATAACGTTTCTAATTTTACTCCCTTCCAAAAACTAATTTTATGGACAGTTGTTATTGTTTTAACAGTAATAATATCTATTCAGCTAAAAAATTTGGTTATGCCATTTGTATTTTCGTTTGTTCTAGCATACTTACTAAACCCAATGGTCGATAGACTTGAGTTTGTATTTAAAAATCGGATAATAGCTATTACGTCTCTCTATATTATATTTTTTTCATCTGTCGGATTTGCAATCGTTTTTTTAGTTCCCGTATTAACTTCCGAAATAAATGAATTGTCTAGAGAAATGCCTGTTTATTTAGAGTACATACAAAATTTAGTTGTCGATTTAAAAAACAGGCTTCAAACTGACTATCCAATATTAAAGCAATTTGAGGTTATAGATGCTGTTCAGATTCAAGTGCAACGATTATTAATTGGGGGAGCTAAAGCTCTGCCTAATTTACTATTATCTGTTTTCTCGGTTGTCACATACTTGGCAATGGTTCCAATAATTTTATTTTTCTTTTTGTATCAAGGCCATGAAATGAAGCAAAGTATATTAAAAATTATTCCTAACAAATACTTCGAGCAATTGGTTTACTCTCTTTACAAAATTGGTTCAAAATTAGGTAACTATTTAAGAGGCATTCTTATTGAGACACTTATAGTAGGTATTCTTTGTATTTTGTTTCTATTTTTGTTTGGAGTAGAATACGCATTGTTACTTGCTGTCGTCGCTGGAATAGTTAATATTATTCCGTATTTAGGTCCAATTATTGGTGCGATTCCAGCTTTAGTTGTATTTTATTTTCAAACGACTTCTGTAGAATCTGTTTTCTATTTGGCACTTACCTTTGTCGTTGTTCAATTATTCGATAATATGATTTTAAAGCCGGTTATTTATTCTCAGAGCGTAGATCTTCACCCTCTATTAGTTTTTGTTTCTTTGATAATTGGAGGCATGTTTGCTGGTGTTTGGGGTCTGATTTTAGCTGTTCCAATAGCCGGGATATTAAGTGTATTATTTGGGTTGCTTTATAGAGAAATCCATTATCGAATGACAACAAGTATTTGAATAGAATTTGGTTTTTAACAACTAATTTTTTTATTTCTTTCCATGAATTCAATGATTGAAGTAGTCGTCTTCTGCTCTTTTATTTTTGCTTTGACTTTATTTTTAGCTCCGTTCTATCTAAATAAATCATCGATGAAAACGAAAAAGGAAAAAAGAGGGAATAAGAAAATTCTCCTATTGGATCATGTTGAAAAGGGCGGAGTGATTAATCTTTCGTCCGTTGGTGTTTCTCTTGACCAATTTGACGTCGAAGTTAAATCAAGAAATCTTTTTAAAGAAGGAAGCATAACCTGGAATCAATTGGAATGTGATTCAGGTGAATCTAGAATTTGGATTTCGTTCGATAGCCTGAATCCGGAAAATATATCCGTTAACCTAAAAAAAATAAGATTGGCGGACCTTCAATTATCCGTCGAAAATCTTGCTCACATGGATAAAGAAGGTGAAAGTGTAATTGTATACAATTCTAGGAACTATATTTATAAAAGAGGTGGCGATACTTTATTTTACAAAGATGGTCTTGATGAGAATTTTGAACGATTGGCTTATTGGCAGTTTAAGACATTAGACGGTTCATATTCTATTGATATAGAAAAGTGGAATTCGGGTGGAATAGATGTTTACCTATCTGAGTCAATTTCTTTGTCTAATATAATTATCTATAAAACGAGCGAGAAACTATAAAGTCAAAATGAAGGATAAGCGTAAATTGAATTTTAGTTGATTGTTTGTCCTAATATAGAATATAATTACAGCGTTTTTTTTAAAAACTAGTCCCTAAATTCGTGAGGTGTATTAACGTGTCAACAACACTAACAAAAAAATCAAATTCTGCTTTAATTGAAGAATTTGTATCAGATTTAAAAAAGAAGAATCCAGGAGAAACCGAATTCCATCAGGCAGTTCAGGAAGTAGCCGAATCCGTTTTACCATTCGTTGAAGAAAATCCAAAATATAAAATTGCAAAGATTTTTGAAAGAATGACTGTTCCTGACAGAATTGTTATTTTTAGAGTTTGTTGGGAAGACGATAACGGCGTTGCCCAAGTAAATCGAGGCTTTAGAATTCAATTCAATAATGCAATTGGTCCATATAAAGGTGGACTTAGATTTCATCCCTCAGTCAATTTGGGAACATTTAAGTTTCTAGGTTTTGAACAAGTGTTTAAGAATAGTTTAACGACGTTACCAATGGGTGGCGCAAAGGGTGGCTCTGATTTCGATCCTAAAGGTAAATCCGATAACGAAGTTATGAGATTTTGCCAAGCTTTTATGACAGAACTATATAGACACATTGGTGCTGACGTTGATGTTCCTGCAGGAGATATTGGAGTTGGTGCTCGGGAAGTAAGTTATATGTTTGGTCAATACAAACGTATTAACAATCATTTTACAGGTGTCCTCACTGGTAAAGGTCTTAATTTTGGCGGAAGTTTAATTCGAACGGAAGCTACGGGATACGGATGTGTTTATTTTGTTGAAGAAATGTTGAACCATCGTGGGGATTCAATCAAGGGTAAAACATGTGTTGTTTCTGGTTCTGGAAACGTTGCTCAATACACTGTTGAAAAAATTCTTTCTTTAGGTGGAAAAGTAGTAACATTATCTGATTCATCTGGATTTGTTTACGATCCAACTGGTATTACGCTTGAAAAACTTGAATTTGTGAAAGAATTAAAGGATGTTCGAAGAGGTCGTATTTCTGAATACGCAGAGAAATATGGAGTTGAATTCTTTCCTAATCAACGACCATGGAGTATTAGATGCGATATTGCATTTCCTTCTGCGACTCAAAATGAGCTTTTAGAAGACGATGCCAGATTACTTGTTAAAAATGGTTGTATCGCGGTAGGTGAAGGTGCGAATATGCCGACAACTATCGAAGGAATAAGCATTTTTTCTGGAGCAAAGGTTCTTTTTGGACCAAGTAAAGCTGCGAATGCCGGTGGCGTTGCAATTTCTGGACTAGAAATGTCTCAAAATAGTATGAGACTTCGTTGGACTCGTGAAGAAGTTGAGGATAGGTTAAAGACGATCATGAAAGATATTCATGACCAATGTGTTAAACATGGAACTAACGGTGATTATGTTGACTATGTAAAAGGTGCAAATATTGCAGGCTTTATTAAAGTTGCAGACACGATGTTGGCCTATGGAATTATCTAATATTTTTTAATGGTTCTTTGAAGTTACGTTAATCGTTTAACGTAGTTAAAAGTAGTAAGAAATGTCTCTTGGCCGAAAAAGCTAAGAGACATTTTTTTTGTCTTTAAAATAATCGAAAAATATTTTGGTTTTTATAGGAACGGGTTACAGTTTATTTCGTGCCCAATAGTTGTATGAGGGCCATGTCCGGATAGGACAATGGTATTCTCCGGAAGCACTAGTAATTTAGTCTTAATCGATTTAAGTAACTGAGAGTGATTACATAGTGGTAAGTCTGTTCGTCCGATTGATTCTTTAAAAAGAGCGTCTCCAGAAATCAAAATTGGATAGGACTCGTCAAAATCGATATCGTTGTAATAGTCAAAATTCGTCATCAATTGAATGTTGTTTTTTTGTTTATCATTTGAAGACGATGCTTTTAAAAACAAAGCCACGTGTCCAGGAGCATGGCCAGGTGTGAACAGTAACTCTAGGTTATACTTGCCAAAAGATATGTTTGTTTTATTATCCAAATAAATTGTCGGTTCGGGTGCATTTAGATATAAGCTCGTATCTAATCCGTAAGAGGATGCTTGTCTGTTTATATTTTCTCGAAAAGTTCGTCCAAAAGAATGAGCGTATATGTTAATAGATGTTATATCTTGAGTTTTATCTAGTTGGTTTAAAAGCGTTTGTAAGCCACCAACGTGATCAATATGAGAATGAGTTATAAAAATGTCGGTAATTAAACGATTATCACAAAGATTCAGAATGTCTACAATGTCATCTCCAGGATCAATAATCATTGTTTTATTTGAGGAAGTGTCTATTAATACTCTTGAATTTTGCTGAAAAGGAGAAACCTGTATCGTTTTTATAATCATGTTAACGAGGAAACTGTATCCGGTTGTTTGTTATATTTCAATGATAACTCATTTAGTTCACTATATATTTGGTCGGCAGTACTCAATATCGAATAATTAACTAATGATTGATACTTGTCTGAAGGCATTTGATTAAGCGTTTGTTCAAACGACCCCGTTTTATTCTTAATTTCGGCAATAATTTGTAATCGAACTAATTGGTTCATAAGGGACGCCGTCGAACGTTTAGTAGATTCACGGACAATCTTTTTATATTCACTCGGGTTCATATTTTTAAGTAATTCTTTAAATACACCATTCTTTCTTTTTAATTGTTCTCTTAAACTAAAAGAAAAAGTTTTAGGCGCTCTACTCTCAATAGGAAGCTGTGGTTTATCTCTTTCATAAATTTCGGTTGTTTTAGGTCTCTTAACTTCCTTGTTATCAAATTCAACAAATTGGTCTATAAGATCGTCAGAATTGACAATGTCGTCAAAGGTTATGTGTTTATTTCTAAAATCATCAATCATATGTAAGTGAGTTCTACGAAATAGATTTAGAACCAGATCGTTATTAATCGTTTTATCAACTTTAACCATCCACGGATGATTTAATGCCTCTTTTGCGGTCATTCGTTTTTCTGGGTCTGGATTACAAAGTCTGTGTGTAAAATCTTCAAAAGTTGGAAGCATGGTACTTGAGTTATCTGGATTAACAGGTTTGGTGATTTCTTGAGTAGGAAAAAGTTCGTCTAGAGTGTCATATTTTGCTCCATAGGACTTTATTTTCGCTAAAATAATAGCCGGTCGATTGAACAAAGGTTGCCCAAAAATATAGGTTCCAGTTTTTAAGTTATGAAGCAGGCATCCGAAAGCCCAAACATCGACAGCGCATGACTTATACATTTCTTCATTGGTCATTTTTAAGAGCTCCGGAGCAAAATGATCTGGAGAATTCTTAGCTTGTTTTACGATTGTGTTTGATGAATTATTTGGATTCTCGGGATCATATTCTTCCATTAGTTCTAAATCCCCTAATGATAAAGCCATATCATCTCCAACTAAAATATTTGTAGCTTTCACATCACCATGTATTAGGCTAGACTCCTCTAAACCTGCTAAAGATTCTAATATTTGCTTGCTCAGATTTTTTAATATTGAATCGACTAATTTATTTCTAATATGGACTGATATAATATCTTCGAGCAGAATTTTTGACGTAACATATTCAGCAACAGCATCTTGAATTAAGACTATAATTTGTTCTTTTTTCATATTTTCTTGAAGTTTTAAAGTAGGAAAGATATCGATAATAAAAATTCTTTCAAGCTTTTTATTTTTTTCTTTTGGTTTTTTCGCTACTTCTTGGTCTTCTATTATTTTTTTTAGTTGAACGTTTGTACAATTATCTCGAATAACAATTGATAAATGAGTAATGAAATTATTAAGTTCTCCTATTAATGGATTTGCATTGTGTGTGTTTTGTAACGCCTTATAGTGGGCTCTTTCACTATGGTTTGAATAATTTGAATTTAGTTTGTTCCTCATTTGATGAATTATCAAATTTATTTCATCTGTGGTAACTTCATTTTTTTCAGGTTCTGATTTTCTTTTTCTTTCGATTAAATCATCGAAAGCGTTTCGAGCATGGACGGCTATGTTTTGTATTTTCACTCTAGTAGTGTTTGCGTCAAATATTTCAATGTTTTTTGGGTTTTCTAAAAGATTAGCTTTAACTATTTCCTTGGTGACTTCGGAAAAATAGTTAACAACGATTGCCATTTTATCGTCAGATGATAAGTCACATTTATTAGTAATAGCGTCGATCTCGGTGCTAAGAAACGTAGGTGTAATTTTGGTGGGGTCTAATATATATGAAAATGTCTCGCGAAAATTTATTAAAGCAGAGAAAGAGTGTAGTGGCATTGTTTCTACAACGGAATCGTCTAATATTCCTATGTTTTGGGTTCTAACGATGTTCGGAAGGTGACAGGTTTTAAACTCTAGTTCACATTTCGTATTTATACTCTTTAAAAGGTCTGTATCTGATAAACTTCTATCAATGGCTTTTGTTTTTACTGCAATAAGCGTTTCGGATTCAAGACAGAATCCGACTTCGACAACTGATTTGGACCCAGTTCCTAAAGTGAGATTTTTGATTCCAAGCCTAGATAGTTCGTCTTTAATTTTCATTTCATTTGTTTTATCTAATTCGTTTTGAGAATTCTTTTTTTGTACTTTGACGTTTAATTGAAAACAACTATCATTAAGTAAAATAATAGTTCGGCCATCAGAAAACTTAATTCTCTTTTTCTCATAATCGTTTTCGCTAGTAGCTTCAATAATGTTTAGAGATTCTCGGGTTTTTTCGGAATAGACTTGGTTAGAACTATTTGAAGAAAATATTGATTCTGTTTCAGTTTCAGTGCCAAAATCGGGTTTTTCGAGAGAGTTAGGATTTTCTTCAGGGTGCTCGAGTATCTGTTCAAGGCGTGATTTAAGTGAAGACGCATTACGTTTTTTAGGCACGGTCGATTCTGAGTTATCATAAAGATGTTTGAATTTTGTTGGGTTGTCATCAAAAGAAAGAGTTGAAATTTCATCTCTGAAACCTATTTGAGAGAGGCTGATGCTTCTAACTGTCTTCTCGAGCATAGTCATTTGGTTCTGAATGTTTAATTCAAGCCGTGACTTTTGAACCAAATCAAAATTAGGTTTTTCAGAATGATTTATGCTTGTTTGCAATTCAGAAATTCCAGTTTCGAATAAATTAGAAGGGCTGATAGGTATGCTGACAATTTTATTTTTACAGTTTGATTCTTTTTTCATATCTTTTATTTTCATGTTAGCTTATAGCATTATCGTAACAAAATTTAAAAAATTTCATTTTAATTTCATTTAAGAATTTTTTTATATAGAGTTCATATGTTTTTTTGAAAGAATAACATACTTTTTTGCCCATTTTACGTTATCGCTGTAGGATTTTTTATCTAGGGTTCTAACAACTTTTCCGGGTATTCCAACAACTAATGAATGGTCTGGAATAATCGAATTTTCTTTTATTACAGCACCAGCGCCAATTATAGACCCTTTGCCAATTACGGCTCCATTCAACAAAATGGCACCCATTCCTACAAGAACTCCATCTTTAACGGTACATCCGTGTACAAGAGCTCCGTGTCCAATGGTAACATCGTTACCAATAATGCAAGCTCTATCATTTTCAAGGTGAAGTATCGAACCGTCTTGAATATTTGTTCGTTCACCAACTTCTATAAAGTTGATGTCTCCTCGAAGAACGGCATTATACCAAATGCTAGAATCTTTACCTAGTCTAACGTCTCCAATAACTGTTGCATTTTTTGCTTTAAATACGGTGTTTGGAATTGATGTTTCCGCTGTTTGTACTGATGAGGGCATATCTGATTTTTCCATTTTATCTCCTTTTATTTATAAATCTATTTTTTCATTTTCGGAACTAGATGCATGATTTTGTTTAAATACGTTTATTTTAAACATTAAAATATTTTGTCACGATATAATCAACTTTTTCCTTATATACGCGTATATTTAAATTTAGTTCCTCAAATGTGGCATGACTTCCCAATGTTTTTTTTGCCAATATTTTTAATTCGTCATTGTCTTTAGGAATGACGTGGGTTTGCCTGTCCTCTAATATTTGTAAAAAGTGTTCAACGCGTCTAAATAATATATATGCATTTTTTAGCGAATCATGAGTTTCGATTCCAATGAGTTTGTGTCGTCTTAGTATTTTTAGCCCAACTAACGTTTTTGCTTGAAATAGTGTTGGGTGTTTTGATAAATGAATAAGTTGAAGCCCTTGAATCAAAAACTCGATGTCCCTAATTCCATTTTTTCCATTTTTAATATCTGTTGATAATGTTTTCTTAAGAGATAACTGTTTAAGTTGAATGGCTCTGTTTTTTTTAATCGAGTCTATAACCGCTTCTTTTTTAAATGAAATAAAACATGATTTTCGTAGATCGTAAAGGAAATCATAACCCACCCACCAATTTCCAGCGACTGGTCTTGATTTCAATAGAGCTTGAAGTTCCCATAAGCGTGCCTCGCCAATATAATATTTTTTAATTTCATCTGTACCCGTTACCAAATTTCCGAGTTTACCATAAGGTCGTAAATTAAAATCCACGCGATAAATAAATCCTTCGACAGTGTGTTGAGTAAGGAGTTTGTGAAAACATGAAAGAAGGTCTTGATAGATATTAATAATTTCGGAACTAGATAATGACGTTGCAGACATAGAGTGGATTGCGACTAAATCAATATCAGAGCTATAGTTGAGTTCAGTTCCTCCCAATTTTCCAAATGCCAAAATACAAAAATTATCTTTGAGGTCTTTTAAATGCGTTAGTTTTGTTTTATTAAGGTCATTTTCGATCGTGTTCCAGGCGAGCTCTAACGCTGATTGAATAAGTCCTTCTGCTAAATATGAAAGTTCACGAGTTACTGTTTCTAATGAGACCTCAAAACAAATATCCTTAATTGCGATTCTCATTATTTCGTGACGACGAAAACGTCGAACATCATCAATCCAGTTTTTTGATTTTAATCGTTGGATTTCTTGATATATTAGACCTCTACGAAGAGGTTTATGAATAGTTTTTTTCTGGGTTACGGATTTGAATATTTCTGGATTTTTAATAAGAGTATCAGATAGAAATTGTGAAGTTGAAAAAAGATCGAATAAAACATCTAATTGCTTTAATTCTGAAAAAAATGAATGGAATTGATTGCTTGGAGATTCACAGTTTTCCATGAAACGTTCCCAATTATTTAAGGCACGGTCTGGATCTGGAGTTTGAGAAAGCTTGTCGAAGGCGTAAACCAATAATTTAAGCGTGACATCTTCCGTCGATGTTGATTGTGTAACCTTGTGAAGGTTGATTAAAGCAGTTTCGGGATTTTTAAATCCGTATTTTGTAAGAATTTTTAATTTTATAGTTTCTGTTAGATTTGATGACAACATAATATCGGCGACCGATCGGCCTTCATTTGCTTGAAAATTGGCATTTAGATAGGAATCTATAAATGTTCTGATTATTGAGCTATGCGTTTCATAGTCTATAGATAATTGCTTTCGTTCTTTAATTGATTTGAACGTGTAGCCGACACGTTTGGCAAGGACTGTACATTCATGTGAATCGAATGCCGGCATAGTAAGGTCTTTTGCAGAACCTCTTAGCATTCTTAGTCCGTTTATAAGGCGTCTAAAAAACTGGTAAGCATCTATTATTTGAGATGCTTTAGTAATTGAAATGATTCCTGACTTTCCAAGTTCTTCGAGAGCGTCATGTACGCTAGGAGTCTGCAGTTTTTTGTATTTGAATCCGTGTTTCATTTGTAGAGCTTGAACAGTGTATTCAATATCAACGAGAGCACCAGGACTATATTTAGCGTTTATTTGTTTTTTTTTGCCTAGTTTTTCTGCAACTTGTTTAACTCTTAATTCAAGAAGAGTCTTGAAATTTGGAACGTTATGCGAGTATACCCACTCATTTCTAAACCGATTTATCTTTTGTCCGAGAGGTACTGAGCCGCATATATATCTAAGTCGTACCAATGCTAACCGTTCATAAATATGAGCATCACCTTCGCTTGAATAATAATTACATAATGAGGCGACACTGACTCCTTTTGGGCCATTTACTCCATAGGGACGTAATCGGAGGTCGATACTAAATATTCCATCTCGCTTTGTCTGTATGAATTTTGATAACATTTCTACAAATTGGTTGAAATAATTTGTATTGCTAATGGATTTATCGCCGGAGGTACTGCCATCGTCACTATAAATAAGCATTAGCTCTATATCAGACGCATACCCTAATGCGGTTCCCCCGAATTTTCCTAATCCAACAATAGTGTAAATGGCGTTAAATCCTGCAAATGTTTTAGGTAACCCATAGGTATGACGAAGCCTCTTTTCAATAATTTTACAGCTTTTTGTAATAATAACTTCTGCGAGATTTGAAAGACATTTTGAAAATTCTCTAAAATTTAACTGTTTCAAAATATGATGAAGATCTATGTATGTTGTCCAGTCATTTTTGAATCTGTTTATTTGAATCATTTTTTCTTCAAACGTCGAGGCATTTTTTAGTAATTTATTTAATTCAATGTGAAATGATTCAATCGTTAATTTTTCAATTTCGAAAGTTGTTCGTGGATTTAATATTGGAAGCAGTGATTCTGTTTGTATCCGAATAAAATCTTCCCAAATGAAATCGCTTGCTCCTAGTATTCTAGATAGTTTTTTCATGTTTCCATTTTCAGATAGCATTGTTATCCAAAGAGACTGGTCGCTTTTAGATAAAACGGTGGTGATTAAATCGATAAACCTAGTAATCGATTGGAATGGATTTGGAGAATTGTCCGAAAAATATGTAAATTGTTTTAATAAAATGATTATTAATTTGACTCGATCAATGTCTGTTTGATTGGTCAATTTATTTCCACTACTATCGACAATATATATTCTGTCTTTAATTGTCGTCGACTCTGTTTTTATATTTATAGATACGATATTCAGCCGTATGTAATTTAAAGAAAGAGTCAATGCATAAAGAAAAAATGGAGTATCTACGGTTTCAATAATAAATTCTGTACAGTCGTCGTGGTCTGATGTTGAAATTAACGTTGGGTGAGTAAGTATAGATGTCTTTTTTTTGAGTTTCGTTATTTTTTCGGATACCCATTGATTAACGCGCTGTCTTACAAGCAATAAATTTGTTTCTTTGGTACTTTCTTCCAATAGCCGAATGACTTCATTTAGCCGTGCACGTAGAGATTGTTGCCATATTTCCAAGGAAAGATTTTTAGGAATATTTCCTTCAAACGTATAGATAATTTTTTTTCTAGTCATTTGCTTAATAGATTTTCCGTAAACATTTTTTAATTTCCGATAATTACGAGATTCCTTTGATACAGAAACCTTTGTTAAATACGAAAAAAACGATGCAGATTGAATATCAAAATCTAATGAAGCAATTATTCCAACAAATAATGATAGAGAATAAGGGTAGTCATAGGTAAGGATTGTCAGGCTTCCTTTTTTACGAGAGTTAAAGTGGGGAATAATTGAAAAAAAATGTAAGGAGTCAATTTTTGACAATAAATGGCAAAAGTAAGCTTGTTGTTCTTGGCTGTGTTCGTCAAAGAATCGTTGAGGAAGTCCTTCTGAATATTCTGTCACAGCCTGAAGCGATGTCTCTGGGTACTTCTGTTTAATTAGATTATCCAAAGATATATCGTTAAATTCGGACGGGTTATTTTTTTTCATTTTTAGTTAACTTTTCTTGTGTCAAATCTTCGTAAAATGATACCATAATAAACTCAAATCAGAGACGTGAAATTATTGAACTTATAAGGAGTAAATTGTGAATCTTGAAAATGATCAAAATGACGATCTAGAATTTAATGACGGGCTAGGGGACCTTTTAAAGGAAAAGTCCTCAAAACAGTTTAGTTGGACAAAAACGACGTTTGTTTTAATTGCTATAGTTATTGGGGTTTTTATCGCTTTAACAGCTATATTTAAATTGTCAGCAGGTTTTTTATCATCTTCAAGTGTAGAAAATTCAGGTTTATCTCAGCACGTAAAATCAAATGAAACTATTGATTATGCCGATAGTGAAGAAAAAATTGTTGTGAAAGCAAAAGCTGTTCTTAAGGAAAAGTTTGAGAAAAAACAAAAGGTCACGCCTAAAAAGAAAAATCGTGTATCAAAAAGTAAGTCTAAAACAATTAAAGAACACCCATATAAATTGGTAGCTGGTTCATTTAGACATAAAAACAATGCAAAGTCATATAAAAATAAATTAGGAAATTTAGGGATCGATTCTTATGTTTGGGTAGATAAGGGTGAAGAATTCACGCTTTATCGGGTGCAAATTGGAGCATTTCTCGATTATGAATCTGCTAAAAAACAAGAAAAACGGTTGAAGGCTAAAAAAATTCAAGCCTATATAATAAAAAATTAGAAATAGATTGTCACAAAGAGATATGAATCGGCGACTGTACTTGGCGTCTACCTCGCCAAGGCGGTCTTTTATAATGGAAAAGTATGATATTCCATTTACGTTAATTGAAAACTTATTAAAATTCGAGCCTGATATAGATGTGTCTAAACCAATAGGTGATGGGATACTAGCTATAGCCAATGAAAAAGCTAGTGTATCGTCACAATCATATAATGGTTTAGTTTTGGGCGTTGATACGGTTGTAGTTTATGAAGGTCAAGTAATGGGTAAACCACATAGTATTGATCATGCGATTGAAGGTTTAGAGAAACTCTCGGGTATGAGACATGACGTTTTGACTGGGTATTGTTTATTCGATACCATATCTCAAGTTAAAATTTCTAAGGTAGTAACGACAAGCGTTATGTTTAAGTCTTTAGAAAAGCAAGAGATTATTAATTATTGCAACTCAGCATATCCATTAGATAAAGCAGGCGGATATGATATTCAGGAAGTATTCGAAACATTTGTTAGTGAAATAGATGGGAGCTTTTACAACGTTGTTGGGCTTCCAATTGAAAGTCTTAGACAAGATTTACAAAGTTATAAATTGATAGGATAGGGCGGGCATTTTTACATGATTACAAAGATATTAAAAAAATTTAAAGCGTTAGACGTAGGTATAGATTTAGGGACAGCCAATACCGTTGTTTTCTTGAAAGGCGAAGGAATCGTTATTAGAGAACCTTCTGTCGTTGCCTTGGACAAAGATTCTAGACAAATATTAGCTATCGGACGCGATGCTTATGAAATGGTTGGTAAAACGCCAGGAAATATTGTTGCAGTTCGCCCAATGAAAGATGGCGTCATCGCTGATTTTGACATGACTCAATTGTTGATTGAGTTCTTTATTAAAAAAATTCGGACTGATTTTAAAACAAAAATAAAAAATACTCTTATTGGTATTCCTTGGGGAATTACTGAAGTTGAAAAGCGGGCCGTGTTTGAAGCTGGTAAACTGGCTGGACAGGTAAATACTCGTTTAATTGACGAGCCAATGGCAGCGGCTGTTGGAGCTGGAATGGACGTGGCTCAACCATTGGGTCGAATGATTGTTGATATAGGTGGTGGAACTACTGAAATCGCGGTTATATCATTAGGAGGGATGGTTCACTGCCAGAGCTTGAGAATGGCTGGAGACCAGATTGACCAATGTATTATGAGTCATTGTAGAAAAAATTATAATTTATTGATTGGTGATCGGATGGCTGAACGAATTAAAATTGGTATTGGAACGACCGTAGCTATTGATGAAGAGTATAGTATGGACGTTCGTGGACGTGATTTGATGACTGGGATTCCTAAAAATTACAGTCTTTCTTCTTATGAAATAAGGGATGCGATATCAGAAGTCATTGAAACTATTGTTCAGGCAATAAAAAAAGCTTTGGAAAAAACACCTCCTGAATTGGCATCAGATATTACATCAACGGGAATTGTATTATCTGGAGGAGGGGCCTTGCTAAAAGGATTGACTGAATATATTGGAATGGAAACGAACATTCCTATAAGAATAGCCGAAGATCCTTTATCGTGCGTTGCGAAAGGAACCGGTGAAATTTTGGAAAATAGTGCGTTGCAAGAACAGTTGAGTTCGGTAATTATGATGAGAAATCGTGACTTCACGATGTCCAAATAAGTTTTAAATTCTCTTTTTTTTGTGTGATTGCTTTACTTTCTTTAAGAAAGAGTTTCTAAAAGATGATTGAAGACAAATTCTCGGTCATGATTTTCGGAAGATTGATTCGTAACCTTATTAAACATTTCTCTAGATAGAATTTTTTCTTGTTTGTTTAAAACCTTATTTATTTCATTAACAGAATCACTATGTTTGACTATATATTCAAAGCATTTGCTCCAATATGCAGTTTTGAATTTATAAGAAAGTTTGTCATTTTCGAAACTGGAATCTTCTAATAGTTCGTTTGTAATTTCTTCAGATATATAAGAATAGTTATGTGTATCTTCATTTATCGTATATGTTGTTTTTTCAATAATTTCTTTTAAGCGTGATGAGCATTCATGTACTTTGGAAACGACCCAGGTCACAATACTATATTTATCGGTGATACTTTTTCCAACAATAGATTCTAATCGATTGAAGTTAACAGAATAGTTTATATCCTCATTATTTGAAGAGGTGTCAGTTTTTTTTATTGCAGAGGACAGGCATAAACTAAGCATGTCTGAATACAAAAACATGTACGTGTCCGTGGTATCAAAAAACCAAGTATCAGATAGGTACATAAAAAATAATCTTTGTGCCCGATCGTGGTCAGTTTTCGATATATCGATCATGTTTTGTATGGGCCCTTTTACGGATCCAAATGTGGGCGCGAAATCTGCTAAAAATTCAAGGAATGCTGTTAAAATATTTTCTCCGATTACTTTGGTAGCTTCTGCAATGGCGCCTGATTCGTGTGGGATAGTATGGTATTGAATAATTCCGTGACCGATTTCATGGAACAAAATTGTTTCTTTCATATCATGGACAAAACTTTTTTGCTTTGATGGAAAATCTTGAGAATTAGTTAGTTCATATTTTCTAATTGTTTCTAATTTAATTAAGTCAGATATTTTATATTCCAAACTTTGGTATACGTTATTGTCGGGCAATTGAAACGAAGCCCATTTTTGGTAAAAAATTGTATTAAGAGATTCGTTTCTAATAATTATTTCCATATCGCCTATGATAGCCGCCATTGCTACGATTGTGTTTGGCGTTCTAATAACTTCATTTTCAAGTTCAACAATTTTATAATCATCCAATTTTCGAACTCGCCCATGCCCTAATATAAATTCTATATCGCTACCATAGTAGCCTCCTTGTAGAAAAAGAGAGGACCCAATATAGGACAATGTGTCTGAAATCGAGGACATATCATGAATTGAAAAATTTTTATTAAGCCATTTTAATGAAAAATTATCTATTTTTTCTTTGGCTTGATTGATCGTAAAAGATGAAATATTAAATTCCCTAAATTTTCTGATAATGGTGTCGTGAAAAAGGGCGCCGTGCTCAGATGAAAGGGACTCTTCTGGAGGGATGTTTAGTAAGTTTCTGCAAAATGAGACTTTTACTTGCTGTTCTCCAGCATCTCCCCATGACTCTGATTTTTCCATAAAAAAATATAACAAAAAACAGAAATATTCTAATTCGTGTATCAAGCTATTTTCGATATAAGATAAGAAACTTTTATAGTCACTGTCTTGATATGAATAATTATTTTTTGAAAGATAATTTTTAAAGGACGAGTGTTTTTTTAAAACAGATTGGCCTGAAATATGAGACAATGCTTCTAGCGAAGGGTGATTGTTTTCGATTAATTTCATTATATAACCTTAGTACGGTTACTCCTTAGTAAGGGTAATACCAAGTTCTTTGCATTGTTCCATAATGTATTTTCTATGATTAAAGTCGTATGCTTCTGCTTTTTTTCTACCTGCAGAAAGAATAAACATACGTTGAAGGGTTTTTCGTTCTTCTTGTTTCAAAAAGGAAACTAGATTTTCTCCTTTTTCGGGAGTAAGTTTTTTACAATATTCAATTAAATAACTCCAGAATTTACACATAAAACCATAGTCATTTTCATCAACAACACCGTTTTTTTTCAGACTATCTAACGTAAGGTTTTTTACATAGTCAAATGATTTAAGCTCTGGTCCAGAAAGTTTGAATTTAGAAGAACCAATCATTTTCTTTAGTTCACCCGATTGTAATGTTAATAGATTCATGACTCGTTCAACCATGGATGGTTCTTCATCGTCCGGTTTAACGGGGTCGTAACTAACGTCTTTTTGTACTTTATTCCAGTTAATGGATTTATCTTTATTAATATATTTAAGCATAAGCAATGCCATCATTTCTGAATATGAATACATGTATTCGTCCTCGGTATCGAAAAACCAGGTGTCAGAAAAATACATGTAAAACATGCCTTCCGCACGTTTTGGATCCGTTTTTGATATATCTATCATATTTTGTATAGCACCCTTAAGCCCACCAAATTGAGGACAAAAATCAGCCAAAAATTCTAAAAGACTAGAAAGTATATTTTCGCCAAAAAGTTTTGATGCTTCGGAAACGGATCCTACTTCAAATGACATAATTTCTCGTAAAGAAACACCATGTCCAACTTCGTGGAAAAGAATGGTATTTTTCATGTCATCCAGAAATTGCTCTTTCCGGGTATGAAGATCTTTTTCTTCATTTATTCCGTATAAAGAAAGTGCTTTTTGTTTGATGCCTTCAGATATGTTTCGTTCATCTTTTTCGCCAATATCTAAAATATCTAGTTCGCCGTATTGAAAGCATTGGATCCATTTTTGATGGAAAATAGTTTCTAACGATTCTTTTCGAATATGAATGATATTACTATTGTTTGATGCGGCCATCGCCATAATTGTTTTTGGGGATCGAATTATTTCGTCATTAAGATGAATGATTTCGTATCTGTCCAAATCTTCTTTTGTATAGTTTCCAAATATAAACATATGATCAGAACCAACTCGGGCAGCATAATAATGGGTGTCCGACTCAATAAATGTTAGTAAATTGTTTAAACCAATGGAATCGGGTACTTTGAATAAAAGAGGACCTATTTTAATTGTAAAATTATTATACTGTTGCTGAAGTGAAGATTGCGATGCGTCTAGAATATCATACTCTTCACCAGCTTCTCTAACAAGCGTCATGAATGCTGATGCATCGTCATTTGATAAGGTTTTTTCAAACGGAATTTTAAGCAAGTTTCTACAAAATCCAATTTTTGATTGTTGCTCGCCACCATTTCCCCAGGAGTTCGTTTTTTCCATTAAGAAATATTGTATAAAGGCGAGCTTTCTGAGTTGCTCTGAAATTGTATTATTTATTATAGATTGAATTTTTTGTTTATTAGTTTTGGAAAGGGGCGTTTTAATTGAGGACAAGTATTTAGACAATGTCTCGAACGTAGATGTGATTGATTTGTCTGTAACAATAGAAAAGAATTCTTCTGTAAGTTGATTTTGTTTAATAAGTGAATTTGACATTTGATAAAGAATCTTCCCATTTTTTTAATAATATTAACATGATATTTGTAGTCAATTTTTCGAAAGCAAAAAAAAAGCTGCTGAATTATTCAGCAGCTTTTTTATTTTAGTGAGATTTAAAAATTAAAGATTGACCGAAGAAAAGTCACCTATATCAGATTGTAATGCTTCTAACATAGCCGCATCATTAAGATCCGAACCTGTTGTATTCCGTTCAGTTAACTTAGCTAAAACTTCAGCTTTAGGAACAGATACTTCACCTTTTCCAGCAGCTTGAGTAAAAATAACATCGTTATCTGACCCGAATCTTGCTTCTGTAGCTGTAATTTTACCTTGAGGAACTCCTTCTGCAGGTTTAAAAGAAAAATCTTTTCCTGTTCCAAAGTTTACTACTCCTGATGTTATTGCATCCATAATATTGTCTCCTTATTTTCTATTTTTTATTTCTAAAAATTTCATTCTTACCTATTTATCGATGTATCAAAATATAAATTTCATTTAATTTTAAATTGATAGATAATAACTTCAATAATTCAATATATTTTTAAAGTTACTCAATAAATCAAATTTTCTCAATAACTTTTTAATATATGTATAGTATATTTATAAAATTAACAAAATATAAACGAATCTCAACTAAGTAATCGGAATAAGTGGTGAATTTAACAATATATTAACTTCTTGAAATTGATAAATTCATAAGATTATTGTAATCTTTGCCTTCACATATTCAATTATAGGATCAATTTATGAAAACACAACTGGAATCAATACAAAAAATTTCACATGACTCGATTTTAGGAGCTAAGACATCAATAGACTTAGATCTTATTAAATCTAAAACATTAGGGAAAAATAGCGACTTTAACGGTTTGATGAAACTCCTTTCTACAATACCTAAAGAAGAGCGACCAGAGATGGGTAAACTGATAAATGCTGTAAAAAAGGAGCTCGAAGCTCAAATAAACGAGAAGCAAAAAGATCTTCTCAAGTCAGAGCGAGAATCAAGTTTAGCGAATCAAACGATTGATTCAAGCTTGCCTGGGATTGAATTTCCTATCGGAACAAAACATCCAATCATACAGACAATTGAACGTATTACTGAAATTTTGGGAAGAATTGGCTTTGACACAAAAGAAGGTACAGAAATAGAGACCGATTTTTATAATTTCGAAGCCTTGAATATAAAAGAAGATCATCCAGCAAGAGATATGCACGATACATTTTATTTAAATACGGATCATGTTCTCAGAACACACACATCTCCTGCTCAAATCCATGAAATGGAAACGAACAGCCCTCCTATTAAAATAATTGTTCCGGGGCAAGTCTTTAGATGTGATTCGGACGTTACTCATTCGCCAGTGTTTCATCAAATAGAAGGTTTATATGTAAATAAAAAAGTTTCTTTTGCTGAGTTAAAAGGGACATTATCTTTTTTCATTAACGAATTATTTGGATCCACACCTATACGATTTAGACCAAGTTATTTTCCATTCACAGAACCTTCATCAGAAATAGACGTTCAATGTGTCATGTGCCAAGGAAAGGGATGTAATGTTTGCAGTCATACGGGCTGGTTAGAAATTTTAGGTGCTGGAATGGTAAATCGAGAAGTTTTTAAATCAGTTGGTTATAATCCAGATGAGGTACAAGGCTTTGCATTTGGGGTGGGTGTAGAACGAATTGCAATGCTAATGCATGGTATAAATGACATTCGATTATTTTATGAAAATGATCGTCGATTTTTAGAACAATTTTAAGATTTAGGAAGCGTATAAAAATATGAAATTTTCACTGAATTGGTTAAAAGAATATGTAAATATCTCAATAACGACTGACGAGTTAGTAAATAAGCTTGTAATGGCGGGACATGAAGTAGAGGAAATTATTGAACTTGGTCACGAGTTAAAGAACGTTGTTACCGGCAAAATTCTTTCTATAGAGAAACATCCGGATGCAGATAAATTAGTGATTACTCAGATTTCTGATGGAACGACAGAACACCAAATCGTTACTGGCGCAAATAATATTAGTGTTGGAGATATTGTTCCTGTAGCTATTCCGGGAGCCGTTTTACATAAAGGATTTAAAATAAAGGCGTCTAAATTGAGAGGTGTTCCATCTAATGGAATGTTATGTTCAGAGACAGAGCTTGGTCTTACAGAATCTTCGAATGGAATTTGGATTTTGGATAAAGAAATCCCTGTAGGTGTGGATTTTATATCATACGCATCTCTACGAGATACCATTCTTGATGTGTCTATTTTGCCAAACCGAGGGGATTGTCAAAGTATATACGGTCTTGCCCGAGACTTATCTGTTGTTTTAAATACTCCTTTGAAGAAGTTGGAGATATCAGTGAATTTAACTGAAGCGTCGTCTACTTTATCTTTTTCTAATGAAGGAAAAGAATTTTGTGACCGTTACACAGGTCGAATCATTAGAAACATTAAACCTACAGAAACGCCTTTAAAAATAAAACGCTTTTTACAAGGAATGGGTGTAGGGACGATAAATTTTGTCGTAGATATAACTAATTATGTTTTGCTTGAAACAGGCCAGCCTTTACATGCCTTCGATTTTTCTCATGTTAATGGGTATGACGTTTCCTGTAAGCAAGCAAATTCGAAAGAAAAGATAAAAGGCTTAGATTCAAAGACATATGAACTGAATACAGAAGATTATGTAATTGCTATTGATGGGAAGGCTCAGGCGATAGCAGGGCTTATAGGTGGCGATGAATCATCAGTTAAGGAATCTACATCTGATATATTTTTGGAAGCAGCTAATTTTAGGTCTGCTCCTATAAGAAAAGCACAGCAACGACATGGATTGAGAACTGAAAGTTCGATTCGATTTGAAAAAGGAACTGATGTAGAAGCTGTTGAACGAGCGTCAGCAAGGGCTGCTCATTTGTATCAAAAATATGCAGGAGCTGTTGTTGAGTCACTCGCTATTGATTATAAAAAAGAAGGTGTTGGTTCATCATCTTCCATTAAATTTTCATATAGAGATATTACGCAACTTATTGGATTGAATTTATCCAATCAAGATATTGATAATCCTTTAAGACAATTGGGTTTTGAAATCGAAAATGGACGTGTTTTTGTTCCCTCGTGGAGAGTGAATGATTGTGTTGATTGGCCTTGTCTTGCAGAAGAAGTTCTTAGGATAAACGGATTTGATGGTGTTCCTGAGGTTTTGCCTTTAGAAACAGTTGTTCCTTCAAAAAAAGAAAGAAAAAGAGAACTTCGAGATTTGATGTCAAATTTTATGATTAGTAATGGGTTTAACCAAGTTGTCTCTTTCCCAATGATTTCTCCGAAAGTAGCGGTTAACCAAGATTTAGTTATTAAAAATCCTATTTCTTCGGAAGAGTCTGTTATGCGTGCGGATATTCGGCCAGAATTATTAAGAATTGCAGAACACAATTTAAAAAGACAACAAGAACATTTGAAATTGTTTGAAGTTGGTAAGGGATTTTCGTTAGTTGATAACCAGCCAAAAGACACCGTTTTTTGTGAAGGTATATGTACTGGCGCACTATTTGGAAAGTCTTATCAAAAAGATGTCGCTAAAATTAAAGGTGATGATTATTTTGTTCTAAAAGGTTACTTAGTAACTTGCTTTAAACATATTGGCTTTAATTTAGAGTTTTTATCGGTGGAAGAGGCCAAGGAAGAGGAACTTAAAGAAGCGAGTCTCAAAAATAAAGGTGATGATTCTGGTGCTTATATTCCGGGCAAACATACTTATTTGACTGTCAATAAGAAAGTGGTTGGGGAATTTGGTATATTGCATCCAAATTTTTTGGACACATATGATATTTCGGATCAAGTATCTTACTTTAAATTAAATATCACTATCCTTTCCAAACTGAATGTAGAAATTGCTAAGTATCGTCCATTTTCAAAATTCCCGTCGACTAGGCGTGATATTGCTCTTGTTATTCCTAAAACACTTGCATACGACAAAATTGAACGATTTGTAGAAACTAACAAACCTAGGACCTTGAAAAAAACGTTTATTTTCGACGTGTTTGAGTCTGATAAGATTGGTTCAGACAACCGAAGTATAGGATTAGCATTTGTGTATCAAAATGATAAAAAGACGCTAGAGGACAAAGACGTTAATAGGGCCCACGACAAATTATCGGAAAGACTCTTAAAAGAGTTTAATCTTTCGTCTAGATAGTTGCTATTAAGGGTTTTTAAAAAATGATAGAAACTCCTATGTTAC
The DNA here is from genome assembly GCA_018698675.1 of bacterium. Taxonomy (GTDB): domain Bacteria; phylum Margulisbacteria; class Marinamargulisbacteria; order JABIPA01; family JABIPA01; genus JABIPA01. The sequence goes on from JABIPA010000023.1 coordinate 41,368, forward strand.
GCCAATATCTTGCTATTAAAAAAAACTATCAAGATGCAATTCTGTTTTTTCGATTAGGCGATTTTTATGAAATGTTTTTGGATGATGCTAAACTCGCTTCACGAGAATTGTCGCTTACATTAACAGGTAGAGGAAAAGATGAAAATCGAATTCCTATGTGTGGTATCCCTCATCATTCATCTAGTTCTTATATAACAAAATTAGTTAACAAAGGTTATAAAGTAGCCATTTGTGAACAAGTAGAAGCTGCCGATTCAAAAAAGGGGATTACGAAGCGTGATGTCGTAAGAGTGATAACTCCGGGGACAGCTTCAGAATCTACAAATATTGAAGAGACAGAACATAATTTTATCGTATCAATTTCCTATTCTCTTTTAAATAATAAATACGGAATCTGTTTTGGAGATGCGAGTACAGGTGAAACATTCGCATATGAAGTAAGTCAAAAGATAGACGCAATTAATGCTATTTATCGTTTAGGGGCAAAAGAGATTTTATTGGATGTTAACTGTGAATTGGTTTTAGATGATTCAGTATTAATAAATAGGTTCGAATCAGTGTCTTTTGAAAAAGCAGAAAAAAAATTATGTTCACATTTTAATCTTCAGTCATTAAAGAGTTTTGGAATTGAAGATTTAAATAGTTCATTTCCCGCCGTTTGGGCATACCTCGATTATTTAATGGATACTCAAAAAAATGGAGTCCCTCAAGTTAAAAATATTCATCCATTTTCTATAAATTTCACCATGCAGATGGATAAACAGACCATTAAAAATTTGGAGCTAACTAAGGCCTTAGACAGAAAGTCTGACGAAGGAACATTGTTTTGGGTTTTGAATGAGACGAAAACGAGTATGGGTGGTCGTCATTTAAGACATCGATTGATTCATCCTTTTAGAGACGAATCGAGCATTAACAAGCAATTAGATGCTGTCGAATCTTTGGTAGAAAATTACCAATCGAGAGAGAGTGTTAGAGAACATTTGAATGCCGTGTATGATTTGGAACGGTTGATGACTAGAATAGCAGGAGATAGTCAAAATCCTAGAGACTTAGTAGCTCTTAAAGAATCCTTAATTAAATGCCAGGAAATCAGGCTTTCAGATGTTAATGGCGACCTTTTAAAAGAGTCAAAATTGTTTTTTGATTCGTTATCTGACGTAACTAAACCGTGTTCTAATATTATTCAATTGATTGAGTCGTCGATTAAAGAAAACCCTCCCGTAAATTTAAGAGACGGATTTGTAATTAGAGAAGGCTACAATTCCGAACTTGATGACCTTTCTACCTCTTTTTCAGAAATTAGAACATGGATATCAACATTAGAAAATGTTGAACGAGAAAAGACCGGTTTAAAGATTAAATTGGGATTTAATAGGGTGTTTGGATACTATTTTGAGGTTTCTAATTTATACAAAGATCAGGTACCAGACTATTATATTAGAAAGCAAACATTAACAAATGGGGAACGGTTCATAACTCCTGAGTTAAAGGAAAAAGAGACAATCCTTTTAAATGGCGAAGAGAAGCAAAAAACACTTGAACTAGAAATATATAAAAAAGTTATTTTGGAGATTAAAGAATTTATACCTTTTATCCAATTATTGTCAGAACATATTGCAAAAATAGATTGTATTCAGTCATTGGCGACAGTTGCCCAGAAATTTAGATATACACGTCCTGAATTTGTTCAGGCAAAAGAGAATCCTGTCTTTGAAGTTAAACAAGGGAGGCATCCCGTTCTCGATAAAAAAGATGATGTTCAATTTATACCAAATGATCTTGAGTTGAATACAGATTGTTCTTTTTATTTAATTACGGGTCCCAATATGGCTGGTAAATCAACCTATATGCGGCAAATGGCATTAATCGCTGTAATGGCTCAAATAGGAAGTTTTGTACCGGCAGAGTCTGTGGTAATGAGTCCTATCGATCGTCTGTTTACTCGAATAGGGACATTGGATAATTTATATTCTGGTCAGAGTACATTTATGGTTGAAATGCTTGAAACGGCTACGATATTAAATAATGCAACATCAAACAGTTTTATTGTTTTAGATGAAATAGGTAGAGGTACATCCACATTTGATGGAATGAGTATAGCTGGGGCAGTTAGCCAGCATATTCATGACGGTATTAGGGCAAGAGCTCTTTTCGCTACCCATTATCACGAGTTGAACGAGCTATCTAAATCGTGTCGTCGTCTTAAAAATTATAGTATGAAAATTTCGGAAGTAGATGGGCAGGTAATTTTTAATTATGAGCTTATAGATGGTCCAGCTGATAAAAGCTACGGAATTCATGTCGCAGAAATGGCAGGTCTTCCAAATGAGGTTATTCAACAGGCGAAACTTAGCTTAGAGAAATATGAGCAAGAATCTGCCCAGGAGACTGCAAGTGCTCAACTTGCTTTATTTTAGTCTATGAATATTTCAACTCCATTATTAATTAAACCAAGGTTATTTAAAGATAATAGAGGCCATTTTTTTGAAAAATATAAACAATCGTCGTTTAAAGCATTGGGTATTAACGAACCAATCGTTCAGCTTAATGAAAGTAAATCTACTAAAGGGACATTAAGAGGTCTACACTTTCAAATTCCACCTTATTCTCAGGCCAAAATAGTATCTGTTTGTCATGGAGAAATTTTGGATGTAGTAGTAGATATTAACCCTTTTTCTCCCACATTTAAAACTTGGAAGCAATTCAATTTATCTTCCGAAAATAGACATAGTTTATATGTCCCAGGGGATTACGCTCATGGTTTTTTAGTATTAAGCGATGAAGCCGTTGTTCAATATATGTGTAGTAGTGAATATTCTCCGGAAAGCGAAAGAGGCATTATTTGGAACGAGAAAGAGTTTGGAATAGAATGGCCGGTGCAAGAAGGAGCTCCTCTTCAGTTTTCAGAAAAAGATGAAAAAGCGTCTTCTTTATCAAGCTTAAAGGACGAGCTAAAGAGTGTCTTCCGCAAATAATTTATTAGACGTCTCCTCTAGTTATATGTCGTTCGATGACTATCCTTTTAGAGTATATAGTGCGTGTAAACAGGATGATGACGTTGCATTAGTAATCGTTCATGGGATGATGGAGCATGGAAAGCGGTACTTCGAGTTTGCCAAATTTCTTCAAGACAATAATGTATCAACTTATATTTTAGATTTACCTGGTCATGGTGAAACAGGTGACTTCAACAAAGATTTTGGTCATATGGACGATGAAGGGTGGTCTCATGCAGTTGGGTGTGTAGATGAACTTGTGAGATCGATTTCAAATTCAAAAAAGAATATTTTTATATATGGACACAGCATGGGTAGTTTTCTAGCGATGAAGGTTGGATTAACGAACTCCTTGATCAAAGGGATTGTCTTATCGGGAATGACATACCCGCCAATTGTTTCACTTAGAGTAGGGCGGGTTTTAACGGATATATGTAAGTTGGTTAATCCTAAGTTATCTGGCTGGGTTTTTCACAAACTAACCTTTCTTTTATGTGAAAATAGTTTTAAAAAAGATACATCAAAGTTTGCATGGTTATCATCGGACAAAGCTAAAGTTGAAGAATATTCTTCAGATAAATATTGTGGGAAATTGTGTACAGTTGGGTTTTACAATCAATTGTTTAAAGGGGTGCATTCAGTTATAGATTTTGTACCGTGTCGGAAAGTAAATACATACATTTTATCGAGCTTAGATGACCCAATGGGAGGCTACGGAAGAGGGCCTAAAATGTGGGCAAAATGTATAGCTAAAAAATGGGGGAGCAAGCTTAATTTTGTAGAGTATAGGGGCCGCCACGAATTGATTAATGAAATTGACCGGAAAAACGTCTATAATGACATCCTTAACTGGATAAAGAGGAGCCGAAGAACATGAACTGGAAAACAAGAGTACACTGTAATACCGTAAGCGAAACGAATTTGAATGAGACAATTCATTTAAATGGATGGGTAGATGCTGTAAGAGATCACGGGCATTTATTTTTTATTCATTTAAGAGACATATCAGGAATTGTGCAGCTTGTTTTCGATCCTACAAAAAACAAAACATGTTATGACATAGGAAAAAAATTACGTTCTGAGTGGACAGTAGACGTTAAAGGAACTGTTTTAAAACGAGATTCGGAAAGTATTAATGCACAACTGGAAACGGGATGTTTTGAAGTTGAAGTTACAGATATTAATGTGTTAAGCCAATCAGAAACCCCACCATTTTCAATTTCTGAAAAAGATATAACATCAGAACACGAACGTAATTACGAAGTAGATGAAGAGTTAAGACTGAAATATAGATATTTGGACTTACGTAGACCGTCTATGAAAAATAATATGATTCAGAGGCATAAAATTGTGAAGGCTATTCATAACTTTTTGGATGCTCGTGACTTTTTGAACATCGAGACTCCAATGCTAACAAAGAGTACGCCTGAAGGAGCACGGGATTACTTGGTTCCTAGTAGAGTACATAAGACTAAATTTTACGCGTTACCTCAATCTCCCCAACTTTATAAACAGATGATTATGATGAGTGGATTAGAACGGTATTATCAAATCGTGAAATGCTTTAGAGATGAAGATCTTCGTCCAAACCGTCAGCCAGAATTTACTCAAGTTGATATTGAAGCGTCATTCATCGACGAATCGTTTATTTTTGATTTGCTAGAAGGTTTAATTTCAGAAGTGTTTAAAACACAAAATATGAAAACATCTGCTCCTTTTCCTAGAATAACTTATGAAGATGCGATGAACACTTATGGTTCTGATAAACCGGATATTCGGTTTGATATGAAAATGGTAGACATGACAGAGGCATTTAAGGGTGTTGGATACAAAATATTTAATCAAATTGTAGAGTCTGGCGGAAGTATAAAAGGAATTAATATTCCGGGACAAGCTGGGAATTTAGGGAAAAATTTACTTCAAAATGAATTTGCAAAAAAGTTGATACCAAAAATGGGTGGTAAAGGTATGACTTGGATGAAAGTTGAAGACGGTAAGTTGAATTCAAATATTGTTCAATTTTTTAACGATGACTATCAACAAAAAATGATATCGGCATTAGACGGTAAAGATGGAGATGTTCTCATTTTTATTGCAGATACAGATCCTGATTTAGTAAATGAAGTGTTGGGTAAATTTAGATTGTTTATTGCTGATAGACAGGGATTAATCGATACAACAAAAAATGGTCTATGTTGGATTACAGAGTTTCCTTTGTTCGAAATGAAAGAGGGTAACTTAAGTTCAATGCATCACCCTTTTACTATGCCTGATGACAGTTTTATGGATATTGATATAAATGATAAAGATGCATTCTTAAATGTTAAATCTAGGGGCTATGACCTTGTCTTGAATGGTGAAGAGATTGGCGGAGGGTCAGTTAGAATTCACGATACTAAAATGCAAAGCAAACTATTTGAGGTATTAGGCTTAACCGAAAGTGAAATCGAGGAGAAATTTGGATTTTTCGTTAACGCATTAAAGTTTGGTGCGCCTCCTCACGGTGGGTTGGCTATCGGACTAGATAGGTTAGTCTCTATATTACTAGAAACCAATAGCATTAGAGATGTGATTGCATTTCCTAAAAATAGAGCAGCAGGTTGTCCACTAACGCAATCTCCAGATTCGGTTAAAAATAGTCAACTTGCAGAATTGTCTATTCAGACGATTGAAGAAGAGGAATCCGTTTCCGTTTAGTGAGAAACTGTCGTTAATAAAATAGGTTTCTTTTGATCATCGTTTTTAAAAGGAACCTATGTTTATTTCGAAGATATTACGTTTTATTAATTTGTATGAAACAATTTTTAGAATCAATTTCTATTAAAAAGTAATTAAAAGGGAAGTAAACTAACGCCCTCTGGAATACAACCCGTTTCCTCAATAGTTTTTTTAACTTCAAGAAATACGTGACTAGCCGATTCAAGATCCTGAACAGCTAATCCTGTGGAATCAAAAATAGTAATTTCAGAAGAATTTATCCGTCCTTGTTGATTATTGGTCAAAATTTCGCCAAGTGTTCCTCGGATATTCGATTTTGAAATTATTTTATTAGATATAGGAACGTTTATTTCCCCAGAATGGGACGCTTGTTCAAAATCATCGACAACGATGATACTAGAGCGTAAGAGTTCAGGATCAAGTTCCTGTTTACCTTCTGCATCTGCCCCGATAGCATTTATATGTGTACCAGGCATAACCCATTCTTTCTTTATTAATGGGGACCTTGAAGGTGTTGTTGTTACGATAATATCAGCAGATTCAACAGAGTGTTGAATGGATGTTTCTATAGTCACTTTTCCTGAAAATAAGAATTTAAGTTTTTCTTTTAAAGACGTTGCTACATTGACGTCTAAATCAAAAATTGAAATATGTGTTAAATTTGAAGCACAAATGATAGCTTTTGCCTGGAAAAAGGCCTGGTTACCGGCACCAATTAAACTTAAACGAGAGGCGCCTGGTTTAGACAGATAGGCTGCTGCAAGACCACCCGATGCTCCCGTTCTTATATTCGTAAGTGATGAAGCTTCTATAATAGCAAGGGGTTGTCCCGTTTTTGGATCATTAAGTAAAAATAAGGCCATAACAGATGGAAGTGCTGATCTCGAATTGTTGTGGGAATTTACCCATTTCATGCCTGCATATCCATTTTCTATGTATGCTGGCATAGCTCTAAAATCTCCATTGAATTGAGGAAGATCTAAATACATTTTAGGAGGCATATGCGATTGACCAATTGCGTAGTCACAAAATGCCTTTTTAACGATATCTATAGAAGTGGGAGTATCAAGAAATTTATGAACAACGGAAGAAGGAATATAGAAAAGAGAAGGTAGTTTATCCAATCCCAATTTATCTTTTTCCGACATTAATTACCTTTTTTCTGCGTATAAGTTTATTTTTCCGTGTTCGTTAGCAAATTTCCCTTTATTTTTAATATCCAATGGATATTTACCAGAGAAACATGCTGAACAATAATGAGATTTATTATGCGCGGTAGTTGATCGTTTCATTCCATCAACGCTTAAGAATCCAAGACTGTCAGCCCCAACAAATTTCATGATTTCAGCAGTCGTCTTATTGGCTGCAATTAATTGCTCTCTATCAGGGGTATCGATTCCCATATGACATGGAAATTGAATTGGAGGTGATGATATTCTTAAATGAACTTCTTTCGCTCCAGCTTCCAATATGGCAGATACCCGTCTTTTGGCGGTGGTTCCTCTTACTAAAGAATCGTCTACAACAACAACTCGTTTTCCTTTAAGAACCGCTTTAATTGGGTTGAGTTTAACTTTGACGCTGAAGTCTCGAATCGATTGTTCCGGTTGAATAAATGTTCGTCCAACGTAATGGTTTCTTGTCATTCCGATTTCGAAAGGGATACCACTTTGTTCAGCAAACCCCAATGCGGCACTGTTTCCTGAATCAGGAATAGACATAACAAGATCCGCTTCAGCAGGATGTTCAATCGATAATTGTCGGCCCATTTCTTTTCTTACGAGATGAACAGAGTCTCCAAAAACTCGACTGTCGGGACGTGAAAAATAGACATGCTCAAAAATGCATTGAGCCGGTTGAATTACCGATTCGGAAGGTATTCTTGAACTTACAATTCCTTTTTTTGAAATAATTACTATTTCTCCAGGTTCAATTTCCCTAAGATAGGTTGCCCCAATCAAGTCGAGAGCACATGTTTCAGAGCTCACGAAATAAGAATCTCCCTTTTGCCCAAGAACGAGAGGACGAAATCCGTGCCTGTCCCTGGCGGCTACTAAAAAGTCTTCGCCTAGCATTACTAAAGAGAATGCCCCTTCAATTTTTCCAAGAGTTTCACCTAATGCATCTGAAAACTTGCTTTTTGAAGATCGTGATAATAAATGTAGGATAACTTCTGAATCAATACTTGTTTGAAATAATGCTCCAATTTTTTCTAGTTCTTCAATTAAACCAAATGCGTTTGTAAGGTTGCCATTATGAGCAATTGAGATTCTGCCTTTAGATGTTTGAGAATAGAGAGGTTGGATGTTGTTGATATTTGAAGCACCGGTCGTAGAGTATCTAACGTGACCTATAGCACTTTCACCTTTTAAATAATCAGTTTTTTCACCGTCAAATACTTTTGATACCAGTCCCATTTCTTTGACTGCATAAAAATCAGTACCATCAAAAGAAACAATTCCAGCACTTTCTTGACCACGATGTTGTAAAGAATATAAACCTAAATAACATAAGTGAGAAGCGTTTTCATGACCAAAAGCTCCAAATACGCCACATTCATCTTTAAGTCCCATTTAATTCACCTTCATCATATTAATAAATTCGTAAAATAGATAATGAGAATCATGAGGGCCAGGAGCTGATTCTGGATGGTATTGAATTCCAAGAAGGGGGTATTTTTTATGTCTAATTCCCTCTAAAGAACCGTCGTTTAAATTAATGTGTGAAAGGTCTATTTCTCTAGGATCGAGACTTGTTTTATCGATGCAAAATCCATGATTTTGAGACGTTATTTCAACTTTACCAGTTTTCATGTCTTTAACTGGATGGTTAATTCCATGATGACCAAAATCAAGTTTGTAAGATTTTCCTCCAAGTGCAAGGCAAAGTAATTGATGTCCTAAACAAATTCCAAAGATAGGAAGCTTACCTATGATGTCTTTCAAAACTTGAATTAAATCATGTAGAGGTTCTGGATCTCCAGGACCATTTGAAATAAATACACCGTCGAAGTTTCCTGCCAACAACTCTTTTGAAGAAACAGAAAGTGGAAAAACGGTACATTTACAACCTAAATGCTCAAGTTGCCTTAAAATATTCCACTTAATTCCACAGTCAATAACCGCAATGTTATATGTACCTTTGTCTTCAGAATTGAGATCAATTTTTTTATCTTCTTCATCAAGATATAAAGAGTTTGGAGAATACGTATTTGTTGACCATGTGTACGTTTTTTCAGTAGTAACTGTTTTTGCAAGGTTTTGACCGAGCATATCTGGGGATAATTTAATTTTTGATAATATTTGGTCTAACGTATCTTCAGAAGTTGTTAATATTGCTTTTTGAGCGCCTGTTTTACGGACATGTTTTGTAATTGCTCGCGTGTCAAAATCATCTGCGCCAAAAATATTATGTTCGTCTAAAAAAGTTTTTAAGCTTTTTTCACTTCTCCAATTACTTGGGAAATCACAGTATTCACGGATAATTAGTCCGTTAAGGTGTATTTTATTAGATTCATTGTCTTGGGAATTGATTCCATAGTTACCAATAAGAGGATATGTCATAAGAACAAGTTGCCCTGAATACGAAGGATCTGTGAGAATTTCTTGATAACCTGACATACCAGTATTAAAAACAACTTCTCCAAAACAGTCTGCAGACGAAGTCGTGAAAACACGTCCTTCAAAAACTCGACCATCAGCAAATATTAATCTTACTTTTTTCATTATTGTTCCGGTTTCAGATTTTAGCAAAACCAATCCTAATATGAAAGGGGTTTTTACCATCACCTGGGTTCAAATAATTGTTTTCCTCCAAATGTCAGAAAAATATTGCCCTAGCGATTTTCGGTCATTTTACGAAGATAACTTTTTAGATTGTCTAAAGAATCCTGTAACAAAGGACAAAATATTTTTTTTTAACGTTTATTTCAATTTCCAAGAGGGAATACTAAATACAAGATGACGGCAAAAAGGGGAAAAAAGAATATTGTGATAAAGTTCGTAATTTTTCTGTTGGCGATGACTACGTTAAGCTTGGGGCAGCGGTTTGAAGACTTGGCACTTATAAAAGGCTTTGGACTTGGAAATGCATTAACTGCTGAAAATTCTGTGGATGCTATGTTTAAAAATCCCTCTGCACCCAACTCCATAAATTCTTCCGTTTTTCAAACCAATTTTTCATCCTATTATGATTCAGATATTCAGATTCTTTCTTTTCTTTATTCTTCTAAACTTACAGAAAGTCTTGTTCTTTCGGTTGGTGTCCCAATTAAAAAAATTAGTGGTATTAAAGAAACAGTCGAATTAAATGGCAGAGCCCATGAAATAGGGAGTTTTCAGGATTTTCACATTCTAGGTTTAACTGCTCTAACATATTCGATTGATGCTCTTTCATTCGGGGTTTCAGCTTATATTAATCATCGAACTATAGGCGACAATTCGGGAAACTCTTTTGGGTTTGACATTGGATTTCAGGCAGAAGTTAATAACTTGATCCTTGGTGCGTCAATACAAAACATAAATAAACCAAGCATCGGGTGGTCAACCGGTCTATCAGAAGATGTATCACCTATAGTGAATGGAGGATTCAACCTTACTTTATCTGAAAAAATATCTATTTTATTTGATGGAGAATGGGAACTTGAGACAATTGAATCTCAAAACTTTAGATTTAATTCATCAGTGTCTTATTTACTCGGCCCTGAAATTGAAGCTACGTTGGGGATAAGACATATGTTTTCCAATCGTAATTTACGGTTCGGACTTTCAACCGATTTAGAACCAATAAAACTTTCATATGTATTCTCAAATCACGAATCTCTCGGGGTTATTCATAAAATAGGAGTTTCAATTGAATATTAAAAAAGTATATGTTGTCATGGTTTTTTTATTTGCTTTTTGTGTATGTTTGAAAGCACAAATTTTGGAACTAGATAAAAAAGAATCTGTAGTTGTTAAATTCAAAGAAGAAAAAATAGGAAATAAAATTATTTTGGATCACGCATTACAAAGTGTGATGGTCACAAAAATCAGGAGTTCAAGAGTTGTCTCATCTAAGGAAGAGTCTTCTGGAGATATTTCTAAAAATGATAAAAATAGCGATTATCATTCAGTAGACTTATTTAAAAAAGAGTCAGAGATTACTACTCAATCAGGAGGAAATAGGTATTTTCTTATTGAAATCGATTCAGAAAAACTATCGGAAATACTGAATATATTAAATAAAAATGACTCAGTCGAATATGCAGAACATAACCAAATAATTTCTATTCCTAAAGATATTAAAAATAATGATGTAGATAGAAACTCAATTTTACTTAATAGTAGTTTCGAAGCGCAATCAAGTGATCCTGGTTTTTCGAATCAATACTATTATACGGGCTTAAACATCCCAGGAGTGATGGAGCATGTTGGAGAAGATGAAATATTGATTGCCATCGTTGATTCAGGAATAGATATTTACCATGAAGATTTGCAAGGTAAAATAGCCGTCAATGATAACGAAGTATTAAATGGTATTGATGACGATTTTAACGGGGTTGTTGACGATATTTATGGATATAGTTTTCATGGTTTTTTTGAAGGTGGTGGGTCAAATATTATAACGGATGGATTTGGACACGGGACACATATTTCAGGAATTATTGCTTCAGAGGCTGAAAATGGTCTTGGTATAAAAGGAATAAACCCTAATGTAAAATTACTTGCCGTTCCATTTTTAAACGGATTTGGGTTTGGAACTCAAGTCGATGCAGCCCGAGCCATTCAATATTCCGTAGACAGAGGCGCTAAAATCATAAATTGCAGCTGGGGATATACATCTGATTCATCCTTAATGAAAGAAGCCTTTGAGTATGCATTTGATAGAGGAGTCATTGTTATTGCAGCGGTAGGGAATGGGTCGAGTACCCGGCAAGAGTATCCAGCCGCATATGCCGAAACTATTTGTGTTGGATCGATTAATAGTGACGGAGAGAGATCTTCATTTTCAAGTTATGGCGATCATTTAGATTTTTTAACGTATGGTGAAAATATATACAGTCTTCTTCCAAACGATAATTATGCTTATAAGTCGGGATCTTCGCAAAGTACGGCCATTGTTACGGGGCTTGTTTCGGGGTTGATGTCTAAATATCCAGAATTGTCTCAGGAGGAAGTTGTAGATCTTCTAAAACGGTCCTCTGTTAATCCCGAAGGTTCTATAAAAACGGAAGGTTATGGATATGGTGCTTTGAGCCCTAATCTATTGGCTGCTACTTTTAAGTCGTATTCTGCTGACCATCCGCTTTCTTCTGGGGAGGGTGAAGATTCAAATATTCTTAGTTTGGTAGCAAATTTTCCTAACCCCGTTCGGAATGCGGGAACAAGCTTTGGGTTTCAATCTTCTGAAGATGGAGATGTCGAAATTGTTATCTATGACTTATTTGGAAACGAATTAACGTCTTTAGCGTCTAGTGTAATACAGGGGTACAACACAATACCTTGGGAAGGGACAAATTTTTCGGGTCAGTCCCTTCCCAATGGTACTTATTTTTATGTGGTTAAAGTTTCGTCTTCAATTGGACAAACCGTTGTTAAAGACAAACTTAGTATTATTCGGTGACCTGTTATACGGCATCACCCGCTTTTACTTCTTTATTATAGTCTTCAATTATTTTATGAAAAGCCACATGATGAGGTACTGCAATGCCGTAGCGTTTAGCAAGGATTAAAGGCTCAATTAAAATATTTTCAATGGGTTTTAACTCAGAATAATTTTCCAAAGTTGTAGACACGTGATCTGTTTGAATATATGTTCTTACAGAACGTTTGATTTCCTCCAAATCAGGAAGATTGTCGGCGCGATCTCCAAGGTGACTAACCGCGATTGCATAGGATTCTTCGGTAAGAAGGTCTGTTACATTGAGAGCATCCTTATCTTCTAAAACGTCTCCGTACGTTACTTTTTTGTCTACAATGCTTTCTCTTAGAGCAATAGAGAGTGACCCAATATTACCCATGTTTTTAAAATATTTTATCCATTGCTTTATCTCGATATTGTCGACAACTTCACACCCTTTAAACCCTGCACTTTCGTTAAGGAAGCTAGAAAGGTAAGTTAAATATGTTTTTAATGTTCCCGAAACACTTTCTTTACCTTCTTGGACTACGCCAAATTCCCAAGATATTTCTTTTGGAATTAAAATCGGTTTGTTTTTAAAATTATGCGTTGACTGACCGAACTCCTCCTGTTCAATCGATTCTTGAATCGTGACTTCACGTTCTGGTGTTTTTTCTTTTCCATATTTAACTTGAACAGAAATTATGACTCTAGCGATTGGGTTATGAGGAAAGGCCTCTCGAATTTTTTCTTCAGGATCAATGCCATTTTGGAATAGGACAATTTTCTTTGTCTTATCTCCTTTAATAGCTGAACGAATATTACTAATTGTTCGTTCAAGGTCGTCAACTTGAGTCGATACAAAGATTATGTCAGGGGAGGTAGAAATGGTGTCCAATCCAAAGGAAATCGTTTCTATCGAAGGAGCAACTAGTGCCTTTTGGCTCTCAAAACTTGAAGCGTGACGCGTAACTAGTGTCGTTCTGTTTTCATTTAACGCACTAGATAGTCTTTCGGTTAAAAGCTTTCCAATGATTCCTCCGCCAAGAACTAATGTATTTTGATCTTTGATTTTTGGGTAAGCAATTCCGTATCTTATCCAGTTTTGGAATACATTCATTCCTTCGGATATGGAAGATTTAGAAATTCCTGAAAATGCAAACCTAATAAAACGGTCTTTGTTTCCTGGCTGAGGCACGCCAAAATGGTCTTCTGTAGCAGCTCCAATACCGACTTCCTCTAAAGCTTCGCTTCTGAATTTTTCGACAGTCTCGTAATCAAGCGCATTTAATAACTGACTAAAATTTGCCCAGACATAAAAACCAGATTTAGGTTTTACGTGAGTGACTCCTGGAATATCGTTAAGACTGTTGGACAATGTATCCAATCGGTCTAACAAGACTGCAAGGCCTGCTTTAAGGTGTCCATTTCCTGCTTTAATAGATGATAACCATCCCCATTGACCGGGTTGATTCGCACAACCTTCATGATGAATAATATATTTATCTATTTTTTCGATTAATTCTTTAGGTCCTGCGACCGAACCGACCCTAACTCCCGTAGCAAACTCTTCTTTACTTGCTGATAGTAATAGAAGCGTTCTTTCCTTCATTCCAGGTTCGCTTACGATTGAGTACGAAGATTCATCGTCATATCTGATATTGAAATAGACTTCATCTGATAAGGCGATTGCATTGTATTTAACAGATAATTTAGCAAGCGCTACAATGTCTTCTTTTGGTAATTGGATACCGGTAGGATTATTATTATCATTTAAATAATAAAGAGGATGTTTTTGAAGTTTAGATAGTTTTTTCTCTACGAAGAAAAGTTTAAGTTTCGTAGTCTCTAAATCTAGTTTCAAAGTAAGTGTTTCTTTTGCTTTTCGATACTCGTTCGAAGAATCTGAGCCAGAGCTATTTTCCAAGTCACCTAATTCTCTATTAATAGAATCAATTTCCATAAGATAAGAATAAGAGGGTAGTTGTGGATTTTCTTTTATTTGTTCTATTACTTCCGGAGATAAAACGGTTGCATCAAAATGTCTACAATCATCAAAGATTTGGTCAAGAACATATGATTCCCTTTTGATAGACGGAGAACTATCGCTTTCGAGGTCTGCAATTTCTGATTCTCGTTGACTAATAGTTGCTTGTAAAGAGCCTATCTCTCTCAATAGGGTAGGCGATTTTAATTTATAATTATCGTCTATTTTTTTAAATTCGTTCTCAAATTGTTCCAGATTAAGTCTATAGTTTCCATCGATGAGGTCATATCCATAATAAATGGGTATGCCTTCGTTGGATTGAACGGCACAGTTATAGATAGGGTATCCTGGGTTGGGAAGCATCATCCTGTATCCAGGGTTACATAAAATTGCGGCAAAATAGTCTAGAGCGGGTTTTCCTCCACCAATAATTGATATTTCTGAAGGTAAGTATTCGACATTTCTTTCATATTTAATTTTTTCGGCAAGTGCTTCTCTAAGTTCAAGAACACCTTTTACATTAGGGTATGTTGTAGAACCAATAGTCAGTGGTTTTTCCATTCCATTCGTAAATGGTCGGTAACTATTCCCTTTTACTTTTACGGTAATATCATGAATTAAGTGCTCCATAGTAGGGTTTTCTTTGCTTAGGTCTTTTAGCAACTGAATTTCTTTTAAGATGGCATCAGTGTCAGGATATTCATTTTGTCCATTGTTTGCAGCATTTGTTATTCCCTCTGCAAAAGCCGGTGATAGTGTAAGTTCTTTATCGACGTCGCCGACATGAAAAGGAAATATTTTGTAAATAAATTTAAATGGGCCAACTGTTTTTTCGATGGATGCGCCTTTAATTTCTGATGCAATTTCTTTGCACCGAGTAGCGATGCCAAATGCTTGCTCTCCTTTTCCTTTTCGTTTAGACCTTTCTGAAAGAGTAATAGGAGACGATATTTGATCGATTGGCACCTGGTCTATTGATGTTGAGAGAATTTTTTTTAGGGTGGATAATTTCATGATAAAACTCCTAGTTTTTTTAGGGTCTTTAAGATATTAAAAATTTTATAGAAGAACCAATAAATGAAGCATTCGTATAAAACATTAAATAAAAACTATTTTTTCGATTTTTCTTAAGGGCCTGTTTATACAAATAGTAAATTAAATATATTTAATCAAGTGGAATTGTTGCGGAAAAATTTGTGGCAGCTTCTAACTTATTCATTTCTAAAGTTATTGAAGTTGTTATACCGTTGAGAATATCAAATTCATCGCTTTCACCATCCCATGTCATGACTCCGTCCGAATCATATATAAAAACATATGCGACCCAAGTTCCAACTACCATTTCATCTACTGTTTTTGAAATTTCTGCATTGGTCTCGTTGAGAGTTACATCCATTTCATAGTTTTGATATATGTCTATGTCTCCAATGCGTTGAAGCAATAAAATAGCAGAATCAACAATTACTGTTTCTGTTGAAAAATTGCGCGGAGACTTAAATGAATTTGAAACAACTTTCTTCGATGTATTGTAAGTGACGTTAATATCTACATTGCCGTAGGATGCTGTATTCGAAATTATGTCATCTGGTGATATGTATTTTACGATCACTTTTGTGCAGCCAGATAAAAATGCAATGCCTAAGCAAAGTAGAATATTTATTAACGGAAGATAAATGTTTTTAAAACGACTGTTTAAATGTAAAAATCCTTCGTTTTTCTCTTTTATAGTAGACATCCTGTTCTAGTGGTTTAAATTTTTAATAAAAGTTTATTGTAAAATAAGCCAAACATAGTCATTAGACGAAGTTTCACCAGGAACTTCTGTCGAAACATCTACTGTTCCGGAAAGCCTTGATAAGGTTAGTTCAATTTCAGTTGTTGTGTCAGATTCAATTGTAAATCCAGCCACAGACGTTGTGCCAGATGCTCCGCTCCATACTTCTACATCGTCTGCATCATAAAGTTTAATGGCAGCCGACCAACTACCAACTAAAAGACTGGTGTAGTTTCCTGTTGCGGTTGTTGAACCTGTCGACGTATTTGTACTTACAGATAAATCTTCTACATTTAAAACACCTGTGTCTCCTATTCTGTAAAGTTGGATCTCACCTCTAGATATAATTGAAAGAGTAGATGTTGCTGCTGTAGAAAATGAAGAATCGTTTTGAGAAATAAAGTCTGATGTTCTAGCCCTGATCGAAAGCTCGCCTGTTTGAAGAGATGATGTCGGTTGTGTGTTGTTTCATAAATTAAATCCGCCACAGCCGGTCATAAGAAATAATATAGGAATTAATATAGTTCCGATTATATATTGTTTTTTTATCATAGGTTTGAGTTCCTTTCATAGTTCCTAGATTTTCTAGTGAATAAATTATTTAAATTTTGGATTTCACTATCAAGATTAGAATATAGAAGTAGAAGGATAGAATTAAAGCATTAATTTATTTCGTTTGTATTAAGCCATTTAGAGGGTGGTAATGATTGGACTAGAATTCGATAATTTTTAGGAGATCAAATGATTTTTTCTATGGTACAATTGATTTTCGTTCACTTTTTAAGTAAAAATATAAATATGACAATTAAAAAATTTAAACAACTGATTGACTCTTTTTTTAACGTGATGTTCTTCCTTTTAGCAATTGGAACGCCTCTGCTTTTCACATCCTTAACGAGATCTGTTTTCGAAGTTAACAAACTACTATTGTTACGCGTAATTGAACTATTAGTTATTTTTGTATGGTTTTTTAAATATTTGGTGTTGAAGGCTAATGATGAAGATAACAATGAAGAATCAAGTCTAATATTCGGAATTTTTAGGTGGAAACGAACGGGGTTTGAATTAGGGTTTGGAATTTGGCTTTTAGTAAATATAGTTTCGACTGTTGTATCTCAAAATATAATAATAAGTATAATTGGTTCTTATGATAGATGGGAAGGGATTATCACCACCATAAATTATATTGTTTTGTTTTTTATGATTGCAAAAAATATTCATTTAAAAAGTAGCTTTTTTTGGGTAATAGGGGGAATAATTGGCTCAACGGCGTTATCCTCTATTTATGGTGTGTGTCAGAGTTTAGGATGGGATTTTATGAATTGGAGTCAGGATCCTACGTTTAGGGTCTTTGCGTGTATTAACAATCCTGTTCATTACTGTGCTTATGTAAGTATGGTTGTTCCAATTGGAGTTGGCTTGAATTTATATTTGAGCTCTATTAAAGGTATAAAGTCTAGATTTTCAATATTGACCAGATGTTTGGCTGCTTTTTTTTCTGTGTTAGTTATTATTAGTTATTATTACCTCGCAGTCGCTGGTTTTATATCTGGTTCTGTTTCTACCATTGTTTTTACAACCTTTATAATTGTGTGTCTTTATCTAATGGGCTTAGACATCAGGTGGTTAGTTTTTATATCTACTTCTTTAATTTACTATACTCAGTTTTTATCTTTTTCTAGAGCAACGTGGTTAGGTTTTATTGGTGTTATGCCAATATTTTATTTGATGGCTACACAGTTGTTAGCAAAGAAATCTAAAACGTTATATATAGCGGATTTCTTTTTTACAAGTATTGCTGTGGCTAGTTACGTTCTTTATGATATTTTTCAAGTTCAGGAAACAAAACCATATCTTGGTATTGCATTAATATTAATTCTTTCGGTTTGGGTATTTGTATCCTATTTTAAATTTGATATAAACGATCAAAATGAAGAAAGTATAAAGTATGTAGAGAAAAATATGTCTAGTGAAGAGGCTAGTGATTCTTTAACTGATACTTCTTTGAAAAAAAATAGGATTGGAAACATATTTCAAAACTTTGCTGAAAAAACGATAGATCCAAAATATAGTCTTGTTGCTTTGGTATTGTTTGTTGTCGGTTTCTATCTAAACTACATTATGAAATATGACTCTTTTGTTGGAACGTACGTCACGCAACCATCAATTTATTTACTTCACATAATGATGACATTCGGTTTGGTATACATTTCACTTTTATCTACAGGAAATTTAAAAGTTGTTATATCAAGATTGTCAATAATTGCCATTTTTTCCAAACTTCAATTCGTAGCAGTAGACCCTAAGTCTGTTCTGCTATATGCATCTCTTTTAGGTATATTTTTTATTACTGGGTTACGGGGAAATAGGTATGTCGAAAGGGATAAAAAGAAATGGTTAATTTTATTTTTGATTGTTTTCGGATTTGTTATCACAATGCCAAGTATTCCAGGTTATATCGATCAATTTGCTGAAGGGAAAAAGCAAGAATCGTTGTTAGTAATGAAAGCCGTTGAAAGTAAAACTGGTAGTTACCAAAAGGACGCTGAGAAAGGGACTGCTCGTACCTCAATGTGGAAGTCGTCTGTCCCATGGATAAAAGATTATTTATTTTTGGGTTCTGGACCAGATACAATTAAGTACATGTATCCAAAATATAGGCTTGCTGATTATGGGATTTTGGAAGGCGGACATAATTTTACGCCTGATAGATTGCATAATGAATATTTAAATACACTGGCTTCAAAAGGGGTAATTGGATTTATATCATTTTATTTTGGAATCGTTTTATTTTGGTTTGTATTCGTGCTTAAAGATATATATGCTGCGAAAGCAGATCCACTTCGATACTTAAGTATGGGATGTGTTGGTGGCGTAGGTATTTATCTTGGACAAGTATTATTTAACTTCGGAGTTGTCGCGACCTTAGTTTTATTTTATCTATTAATGGGTTTAGCCGTTGCAATTAAGGATATACGAAAAAATGACAATGGATAATCCCAAAAAAATAGATTTTAAAAGACTTCCTATGATGTGGTCGTTTATTTTGCTTGGCCTTTTTGCATTGATGGTTTTAGGAATTGTCGAATTTGTTAAGCCTTTGCGAGCAGAACTAAATTATAGAGATGGGTATTTCCATTTTTTTCATAAACAGTATGATAAAGCTGTTTTTTCATTACAAAAAGCTGTCGATTATGCTCCTTGGGAAACTCATTATCGGGTGCAGCTTGGAAAATCTTACGAAAAAGCCGCAGAGATTGTTACGGATCGTACGCTTAAATTGAAGTTGCTCGAACAAGCTAAACTAGAATATGAACGAATAGTAGAAATTGACGGTAGAAATCCTTGGTATCTAAATAGATTGGGTGCGATTAATCAGGCCTTTGCAAAAGTAAATACCGAAAAGCAATCTGTGTATTTAGATTTTGCCCATAAATATATAAAAATGGCAGCAGATAATGATCGTAATAATCCATTGTTTCAAATGAATATGGCATTTTTTTATCACAAGACTGGTTTTTTTGATAAAGCTGAAAATTATTATAAAAAAGCATTGGCAATCGATGTTCGGTTATCAGAGGCTTCTTATAACTATGCCGAACTTTTGTTAAAAAAGGGAGATAGTTTAAATGCCTACCAAATGTACAAAAATGTCTATGATAGGTCCCCCAATTTTGGAAAAGCGGCAGAGATTCTTGCTGACTTAAGTATTAAGCTTGAAAAGTACAGTGAAACTGAGGTGTTTTTAAAGACAGCGGTTGAAAAAGATCCGACTAACAAATCAGCGCTCCAAAACTTTATCATTGTTTTGTTTAAATTAAATGAATACCAAAAGGTTGTTGATTTATATGATTTAAATCGAAATGTTATTGGTATGGATAATTCCGGTATATATAAGTTGTATGTTCAGTCTTTAATAGATTCAGGTCAGTTGAATCGGGGTAAAGAGGCCTTGGAAGAATACATTTCTGTATATCCAGAAAATATAACGGCTAAAAAAGACCTTGAATCACTAACTAATTTTATTCGTACTCATTAGATTGATCCGATGATTCAAACAACAGACACCGTACTATTAGCTATAGATAATAAAAGAACTTCAGAACTTTGGTCTGCCTCAGATTCAGTTGAAGAACTTCGAGAGCTATGTGAAAACTTAGGGTATTCAATTACAAATATTGAAATTCAAGCTAGAGAAAGACCTCATCCAAAATTTTATGTTGGTTCCGGAAAGTTACAAGAACTGAAAGAGTTATATAAAGAAAGTAACATT
Organism: bacterium; assembly: GCA_018698675.1. Taxonomy (GTDB): domain Bacteria; phylum Margulisbacteria; class Marinamargulisbacteria; order JABIPA01; family JABIPA01; genus JABIPA01. The sequence continues at coordinate 61,719 of JABIPA010000023.1, forward strand.
GGTTTATTTGTAACAGATGACGATTTAACCCCTCTTCAACATCGTACCCTAGAAGCCGAATTGGCTGTTAAAGTCATGGATAGAACAGGTATTATTTTAGAGATATTTGCCATGAGGGCAAATACTAAGGAAGCTCAGTTACAGGTTGAGTTTGCTCAGCTAACATACTTGAAACCTCGATTAACAAGAATGTGGACCCATTTGTCTAGATTGGGCGGTGGAATTGGAACGAAGGGACCTGGTGAAAAGCAACTTGAAGTAGATAAACGTCAGATTCGAAACCGAATGGACACTATTAAAGAGAAGTTGCTTAAAATTGAAAAACAAAGGGGCCTCAAAAGAGAACGACGACAGACAACTCCGATTTTGACAGGTTCGATAGTTGGGTATACGAATGCTGGAAAGTCCACTCTTTTGAATAGTATGACTGAGTCAAGTGTCGTCGCAGAAAGTAAATTGTTTGCAACGTTAGATCCTACAACCAAAACTTTTCGAATACCTAGTAACGAAAAAGTTTTATTGACAGATACAGTAGGTTTTATCCAAAAGCTACCTAATCCTTTAAAGACGTCGTTTAAAGCGACGTTGGAAGAAATAAACGAGGCTAATTTTATATTACATGTTGTCGATATATCGAACCCAAATTGGGAATCTATGCTAAAAACGTCTGAAGTATTACTAGAGGATCTAGGCGCGAATAAGATTCCAACTATTTATGTGTTTAATAAGATAGACTTGGTGACAAGTCCTTCTACCTATGACACTATTCATAATTTCCATCCAAATGTCTGTGTTTCTGCAAGTAAAAAAGAGTCTCTATCAAAATTATTGGATGCGATTCAAAAGCTGTTGGACGTCTATCAAAAAGAATACGTATTTAGGATTCCTTTAAATAGAATGGAAATTGTGCACCTTCTTCATCAACATGGGAAAGTGTTAGAAGAGGAATACGAGGAAATCGTGACGATTAAAGTTAAAATTAACAAAATTATTGCAGAAAAAATAATGGGACAGCTTGAGAAAAAAAGAGTATAATTTTTAACTCAATGAATAGAATTAAATGTCTGCAAATTTCCCTCATTTTTTTAGTTTTATTTAATACTACTTTTTCGCCCCTATTCGCATCAATTGGACGTGCCTATGGAAAATCTAAAGGATTTGCTCTAGTCGAACTTTATACCTCAGAAGGATGCAAGTCTTGTCCGAAGGCCGAAAAGTATTTGAATGAATATCTTAATATAGCGAGGCAAAGTAATGTTGATATTATTTGTTTATCGTTCCATGTAAATTATTGGGATTATCTTGGTTGGAATGACAAAAATGCAAAGCCTGAATTTACGAATAGACAAATTAACTACGGACAACACTTTGATTCTAATGGTGTTTTTACTCCTCAGGTGATTGTAAATGGTCAGGAAACTTATGTTGGAACTCTTCGAAAAAAAATCAAGAAGTCAATTGGCAGAGCGTTAGGAAGAAAAAACAAATCTAATCTAAATTTTACGTTTTCAAAAGAGTCGGATAATATTGTAATTGATTATAAGTTATCTAAGATTTACGACGATTCACGGTTATATATGGCTATTGTTAAAGGGCGTGAAAGTGTTGAAATCACCAATGGTGAGAATAAAGGAAAACTATTAAATCATCGGAATGTCGTTAAGAAAATGGTAGATATTAAACCAAATAAAATGGGGAAGCTTATAATTTCAACTAAATGGCTTCCTAAAATATCTGGGTATTCATTAATTGGATTTTACCAGTCTACAGAAACGCGAGAAATATTTGCAGCAAATCAAGTCGATGTTTCATTGTATGAGAAACCTATTTCTGTTGAAAGTAAGGATGAAGAATCTGAAGATTCCGACGATAAGAAGATTCCTAATTTTTCGGCGTCTATAATTGGACTATAAATAAGTTTTTTAAATTTAGGGATGTTTCTTTACATACTCAATCGCATTTTTTTTACTCAAATATTAAAGTTTTTATTTAACAATGATTAGTCTTGAAAACGATAAACAAAATTCAATTGCATAAAAATATTCGTGGATTTTTCATTAATCCAAATAGGATACTGCCTTCATAAGCTGGTCTAGGAAGAGAACGATAAAATTAATTTACTTTTTATTTGTAGCTGGCGGTTTGTTAGAAACTTTTTTAACTGCGTTTCCTAAGTTTTCCTTAAGAGCTTGTTTTTGCATTACGCTATTAAAGCCAAGTTTAGTCATATTGTTTTTAATAAGTCCGGTGAAAGATCGTACTGCTGTCATATTTACATCTCCTTATTATACTTAATACCACAATTTCTCTTTAAAAAAACAATGATATTTTGTAATACTTATATATAGACACCATTTAAACATTTAAAATAGGTAATATAATTTGGAAAGGAATTTCAATGACAATTAAACTAAAATTGCATACGCAGATATTTATAGGGATAGCACTTGGTATTATTTGTGGGCTTTTATTAAAAGAAATGGGACAACCGTCTTCGATTGACGGAGTAGTTCAAGGTATTAATGTATCAGATAATTTATTCATATCGATGGTTGATTCTATTGGTAAAATATTTGTTCGCTTATTAAAGATGATAATCGTTCCCTTAGTATTAGCATCAATTGTGATGGGAATCGTTTCTCTAGGAGACACAAGGCACGTTGGAAAAATTGGGATGCAGACATTTGTTTTGTTTGTAGTGACTACCTTGATTTCTGTTTCAGTAGGTTTGGTATTTGCCACTACATTGAAACCAGGCTTACATGCAGGTGTATCTGTAGAACAAGTTTCAGAAACGGCAGTTGCATCGGCACCTTCAATTAGTCAAATTTTGGTTGATATCGTTCCTAGTAATATCTTTGACGCGATGGCAAACACTAGTATGTTGTCAATTATTTTCTTTGCTGTGTTGATTGGGTTGGCAATTACATCTTCTGGGGAAAGAGGTCGTCCTCTTTTAGAAATTTTTGACGGTTTAAATCAAGTCATGATGAAGGTAACGGATTGGATTATGGCGTTTGCACCGATTGGTGTTTTTGCGCTTTTGACAGGGCTTGTTGCAAAGACAGGCTTAAGTGCTTTTATCCCTTTAGGTGTTTACATGGGAACCGTTCTTATAGGGCTTTTTGTTCATGCGTTTGTGGTTATGCCTTTACTTTTAATTGTCTTAGGTAGGTATTCGCCAATTAAGTTGGCCAGAAACATAGTAACGGCGTTGGCTACTTCATTTTCAACCGCAAGTAGTGCGGCAACCCTTCCTATAACAATGGACGGATTAATTAAGAACACAAAAGTTTCAAATAGAGTTACTAGTTTTGTCATTCCTTTGGGAACCACTATCAACATGGACGGAACGGCTCTGTTTCAAGGTGTTGCCACTGTGTTTTTGGCTCAAGCCTCAAATGTTTCCTTAGGAGTTCATGAGATGGTCATAATCGCGGTCACTGCTACGCTTGCATCTATCGGAGCCGCTGCTATACCTAGTGCAGGGATTGTTACGTTGGCTCTGATTTTGGATGCAGTGGGTGTTCCTATTGGAGGAATCAGTGTTATTCTAACAGTGGATAGAATTTTAGATATGTGTAGAACCAGTATCAATTTGTGGGGAAACGCCTGTGTTTCCGTAATAGTTGCTAGGTTTCAGGGTGAGGAATTAAAGTAATTTTTATTTTTTTGATTTATGGGCTGGTAAGAAATTAGGGTGAGGTAATATGGAAAATTCAAATAAGACAAAGCTTTTTTCAGAAGTAGGTCTAAAAAGTTCGTTTGCTTCTATTTTTGAAAAATCTGAGTGTTTCGTAATATCAAATATTAACTTGAATTTTCAAAATCAACGTCGGTTTACATTATTTGTTTCAAATGACCTCATTCAATTTATAGAAAAAAAAGTATCAGGAGAGACCTACAGTTGGGGTAAGTATTGGGATCAAGATCAAATTTATATGAATAAAACTAAATATGAGAAAGAGACCATAATTCCATTTTTTGGGATGTTAGAAACATGTATATATCAAATTATGGGTAAAGACGCCGCTGTGTTTTTTCTTAATGAGTCAAGTGAAACGGTATCTGTTCCAAAAAAACATGAAGATATTCAAAATATTGTTTTTCAAGATTTAGTTGAGTTGCCGTTTTCAGTAAATATGGACTTTAAATTAGAAGTTCGTTTTCAAATGCTCCAGAAAGTGTCTTATTCTTTAAGAAAAGCAAAAAGTTTTCTTGTAGATCGGCCAATTTCATTTAGTGAGATTACTGATGAACCGGCTCCTTTGAATGGACGTATGAATACTCCTTCGAGCTTGGAATCCATGGGAATTCAGATGTTAGGTGGACTTCGAAATGACAATGGCGTTGGTACCGATGAGTCGTTAAAGATTCTGGAAGAAAAGCCCGTTTTATTTAATCAATTGGTTGGTCCAAATAAAGAAGAAATAGTGTCTCTTTTTTCGGAGAGAGTGCTTGAAGAGGGCGTTAGTTTATCAAATTTTTTAAACTTAATAAAAACGTTATATTTGTCTTGGCCAAAAGTAAATGATGATGTTCATTTGTGTGTAAAAACATGTATTGAGTCGCTTTGTAAAAACAGTGATAGTAGCGTGATAGTACAGGACCTTTTTGAAGGTGGATGGATGATTCCTCAAGCATTAAATTCTTTTTCTTTGGATTACATTCCTCTTTTTGAAAATCTTTTGAAAAAAAATAAATTAAATGAGTCGGAAAAAGAATTTGTTTCTTTGTTGGCCAATTATATTTTAAGAAGTGAAGACGTGACAATTGTTTCTGAACAGGTGATGAATGCCCTTTATTTGTCGGAACATATTGAAGACTCAGTAAAGTTTCGTCCTTGGAAAAAGGGGTTTCTTCATGGGTTTACCCTTTCTGTACGAAAATCTACGTTGCTTTCTAAGCTATTAAACAAAAATACCCTTGATTCATTTGACGACCTATCTGAAAACAAAAAGAAAGTAATTGAAATATTAAAGGCCATGTTGTTTTTAGTCGAAAAGGGTGTAATTGAAAAAATGTCGTTGAGAGGATTTGAAAATTACATTTTTAATATAGATAAAATGTCTTTAGGTCATCTTGACGAGACTTTAACTTTAAGTGAATTTTATAGTGAAAATTCAATGACTGATTTTGCTAAATATTATGCCAATCAATTCGATCGTATCGTTGCGGAATACTTTTAATATAAAAGATTTTTAATCGTCATATTCGCGGTATGTAATTTCAAAGTAAAATATTTCCTCCCAGCTTTACCTTCCCCATCCTACAATCTTACTAGGATCCGGGTTCATTAAGTTCCATTTTTAGTTATCATATTTTTTATTTGCATCTATTAATGAGTCATTCTTTTTTTTCTCTTGTTGTAATTCGATTATCATTTTCGAATTGATAATGAGCCTGTAAAAAGATGCCGCCATGTTTCAGCAGAAATGATGGCAAAATCTCAAACAGACTTTAAATTGTAATACTTCGAAACCCATTGTGTTTCATCGTTTAATATAATGATATTTTCATTCCTATAAATATAGTAAAAGGCATAATATTTGTAATTAACAAATTATGTATAAATAGTTGAATTGAGAAAACCCAATTATATTATAAAATAAAGTGAAATTTTTATTATTTTTATTCGATAATTAAGTAATACCCTATGTAAATGAGGGAAGGGAGAAATTAAATATGAACGTATCCTTAGATCTAGAATTAAAAGCAAGAAATACCTTTCAAAATCGAATTGCAGACGTTTTCAATCCTGATAACGAACGTTTTAAAAGTATAGAGTTAAAACAATTAGAATTAGAATGCGAAAAGGTTTTAGACAAACATGAAATTAGTCTCGAAAATAGACTTTTTTATTCCGAATCATTAAAAATGATAAAATCGTCACTTTTTACAATTGATACCATTGATGTGTCTCCGAAACAAAGTGCTGAGATGACACCGGAGAAACAAAATGACTTAAACAATAAAGTTATTTCGTATTTTGACAATGTTGTGGATTATTCAGAGTCTGTGAGAGAAAAGGCAGGCATATATTCTTCACCTTTACCTACTTCAAGGAATTATTCTGCAAGGGAACTACCTAGTTCAATGCCTATTTCGAAAACAAAAAACGACGATGTTTTTACAAAAAGAACGTCTATGGACAAGGCGAAAAATGATCTATTTTCAAATTTGCCTAAATCGATAGAGAGACAAATTAAAGATAAGATTGAATTTGTACATCAATCAGTTATAGATAGTACGAATCGAATTAAGTCATCCGTGCAACGAGTTCCCTACAAAAGTACTTATTTCCCGGCTATGAAACAAATGTTTGGTAATGATTCGTCTTATCTTCCTTCGTCAAGGAACCAGAGTAAAAAAGGTGGGATTAGGTATATTGATGGGGCAGCTCCTTTTGTATTTAGAAAACCTGTCCCAGCGGTAATGGATGCAGGATATGACTTAGAGTCGGACGATGAATCAAACGTTACATTTAGTTCATCTGGAAGAAGAACTTTCGATGATGATATGACAGGTTTTACTGCCTTTACCGGTTTTGATTCGGGTAATTCCGCACATAATCAAATTGGAAAAAGAAGTCCTCAAGATATGGGGGAAAATTGGATGTATGGGCCCGGCCTGAATGGTTCAAATACTTTGGAAGAAACATTTAACCATACCGTACCCTATGAGACGGTATATGGAGAGTCGTCGGTCTTCTCTTCAGGCCTTCAAGTAGAGCGGCCAGTAAGAAATGGCTTAATTCAAAGACAGGACCATCAATCCGGTCATTCAAACCCGACTTCAGACGGGACGGATATTGCTATTGATAGAAGAAGCAGTACATCGCAGTTTGCTTTCGATGATAACGTTACAATCCGTCGTGGTAAGAAAAAGGCTGATACAGTGCTTACCGTAACGGGTGAAGGTGTTGCCAAAGAGACCGTTACTCTAATGAATCAATGGAATGATTTTAAAAATTCTGCAGCAGGGCTTAAGGCGAATTTTGGAAGGCATATCAAAAATGTTCTTTTTGATAAATTTTATCAACTGGAAGCTGAACGAGTAGGCGATGTTTTTACAGAAGCAAGAATTGTAGGCGATGGGGATTGTGGGTTTTGGGCAACGAATTGGACGAGACAGGATGCTCTTGATTTGTTTCGAGAAAATTCTAAAAACAGTGAAGTTAGAGAGAAAATGGCACCTGAAATTGCAGGCGTTTTATTAGACCATAATAGTGATAAAGGATTACGTAGTTTATTGGCTAGGAAGACAGGTTACAACAGAGTTATACATGCGTCTGTTCGTATTGGGGAAGATATGAATGACTTGGCAAGTGCTGTAAAAGAACGTCTTTTGGAACTCGGCGGAGATGATGGACGCGTAAGAAATATTGAATCGATAGCAGCAATTAACAAACAGTTTCTAGAAAAGTTGAATTTGAAAGATATATCAGAAAAAGATATCAATCAGATTTTAAAGGCTGCTGTAAAATTTAGAGAATTGACTACAAGTTACGATAAGTTATTTACTGATTTTGATATGAATACAGCGACATCTAGAGAAGATGTTTATTTAGCATATGTAAATAATTTTTATGGAAAGGGAGGTTATTTGGCCGTCCCTGATAAATCCGCCAATGGGGACAAGGCGACATCAGGCGCAATTTCTATTTTGGCTGAGGCAAGAAATACTCCAGTTCGGGTTTGGAAAAAAGACCCAGAGGATCCAAATAATGTATTTTTACAATATCAAACTGGAGACATAACAAAGGGAAACCGAATGAATACCCTAGATATTATTCATGGTGGGATACATTTTAACAAACTTGTACCTAATCAAGGTGGACTTGCTAGAAACTTAACAAGTACAATTGAAGATTGGAAAAAAACTGCTGGCCGTGCCGATATTTTTACAGTTCCTTTTAGAGCGATGAAAAAAACGTTGATGTTGACTAATGGGCCGGACAAGAACCCAGTCGTAAAAGAAAGGCCGTCTTTAAAACGACAGCCTGATCCTACTGTAGAAAAAGTGGCTACTAAGAAAAACTCTCCTACGGGAGTTCCCACTGTACCCGAAGCTGGATCTGCCACAAACATAAGCGATAAATCTGAAAAAGAATTTAGCGCACAAAAAAAACAAAGTAACATGTTTATGCGCGTATATAACAGGTTTGTTAGATTATAGATTTGAAACTATAAATAGTTTTAGGATGAAACCCTGCATTGGTACTGTCAATGCAGGGTTCTCGCTCTCTAATAAAGTGACTCAAAACGAAATCTATTTTTCGATGTTAAAATTGAATTTTTTCTTATTTCCTGGTTTTTGTTTCTTTAATTTTTCACAAAAATATGATAAAAAATCCCTATAATATTTGATTAAAAATAGAAGTTTTTCTGTAAATTAATTCAGAACGCGATATAAGGAGATTTTAAATGACTAAAACAAAAGAAGAAATCAACGTAACCGGTGATATTAGTATTCATACACAAAATATCTTACCGATTATAAAAAAATGGCTATATTCAGAACAAGATATTTTTATTCGAGAATTGATGTCTAACGCATTTGATGCGATTAAGAAACTTAAGACAATTTCGGTAAAAGAGAGTCTAACTGACTTGCAACGTGATGGAAAAATAGATTTGATTCCTAACGAAAAGGAAAACACTCTTACAATAAAAGACAACGGTCTTGGAATGACATCTGAAGAAATTCAAAAATATATCAATCAAATAGCCTTTTCTGGGGCAGAAGAATTTGTTGCTAAATATAAAGATAAAGAAGACGGAGAACAAATAATTGGTCAGTTTGGACTAGGGTTCTATTCTGCGTTCATGGTATCCACTTTAGTTGAAATAAATACAAAGTCTTATAAAGAAGGTTCTCAGGCTGTTAAATGGTCATGTGACGGGTCAACGTCTTTTTCTATAACAGAATCGGATAAAGAAGATGTTGGAACAGAGATTATTCTTCACTTATCAGATGACGCGAAAGAATATTTAGCTGAAGAACGTTTGAAAAATCTGGTTGAACGATTTTCAAACTTTTTACCTGTCGATATTCAAGTTAACGGTAAAACAGCAAATAATCAAAACCCAATTTGGATCCAACAACCTTCAGAGTTAAAAGAAGAAGATTATAAAAAATTCTATAATGTTCTTTTTCCTTTTAAAGGGGACCCTTTGTTTTGGATTCATTTGAATGTGGACTATCCATTTAACTTAAAAGGAATTCTATATTTTCCTAAATTAGCGCATGAATTGGACGGGAACAAAGGACAAGTGAAATTGTTCTGTCAGCAAGTATTTGTAACAGATAACGCAAAAGAAATTTTGCCTGAGTTTTTGACTCTTCTTCAAGGTGCAATTGATTGTCCAGAACTTCCTCTAAACGTTTCTAGAAGTTTTCTTCAACAAGATCCTTATGTTCAAAAGATTTCAAAGCATATTGTGAAAAAAGTAGCAGATAAACTTATCGAACTTCACAAAAATGAAAAAGAACAATTTGAGAAACATTGGGAAGATATCAATCCATTTATAAAATATGGAATGATGAATGATGATAGTTTTTATAAAAAAGTTGAAAATATTGTCCTATTTCCATCTTCTTCAGGAAACTCAACGTCGTTGAAAGAGTACACGGAGAGAAATAAAGAAAAACTAGAAAATAAAGTTTTATATTGTGAAGACAAAGAAAAACAAGCGTCTTATGTCGCTATGTGTAAAGACCAAGGCTTAGAAGTTATATTCTTGAAAAATGTAATAGATGTACACTTTTTTCAATTTTTAGAATCTAAAAACAAAGACCTTAAATTTGTCGCGATTGATACAGAAGTTTCTGAACATTTAGTAGATGAAGATTCGGAGTCAAAAGCAGTCGACCCAGTTGATAACAAAACAGAGTCAGATAAACTGAATGATATTTTTAAAGACGCATTAAATAATGATAAATTAAAAATTGAAGTGAAACATCTTAAGTCTGAAAAGATTTCCGGTATGTTAATTGAAGCAGAACATGTTAAACGATTACGATCGATGAGTGCGATGATGCAAGGACAACAAATGCCTTCATTTGATGACTATACATTGGTTGTTAATAGTAATCATTCGTTAGTTAAAAATATTTTGACCTTGAATCAAGCATTGGATCCAGAAGGTAAAGTGAAACCACTTTGTCAGCATGTGTATGACTTGGCATCTTTGTCACAAAAACAATTGTCTGGAGAAGAACTTCAATCATTTATCGAACGATCAAATGAGCTATTGTCAGGATACTCGCAAAAGTAATGATTCGTGACATTCTGATTAAGCAATTTAAGAAACACTTTTTTATACTTTATCAAGAGAAGTATAAAAATGATGTTTCTAATATAAGCTTAGAACGTTTTGTAGCAAAACACCCATTGTTGAAGCCAGAACTTATTGTCGTAAATGACGAAGTTCATGGCTTTAAGCAGTTGGGTAAGAATGTCCTTTCACTAGAGAACTATCCAATATACTTTGAAGTCGAGTATGTGGATGATGAAGATGGTGACCGATACGTAGATTCTGTAGATTTATACGCAGAGGCTGCAATAAAGTCTCCAGAGAACATGAAAGAAGTCTTTCATTTATCTAATGAATATCAGAAGACGGTTACATTCGAGCGTGTAAAGAGAATTAGTGATCCAAAAGTAGAATCTATACTTATGTACTCAAAGCTAAGTAGTCAGTTTTCTGAAGGGTACTTAGATGAAGACCTTAAAGAGGGTATTGTCTCTAAAGAAGAATTGGAACTATTAGTTGAAGTTCATATGGTGAGCTTGGTTAATGCAATTAAAATTTTGGACGATGTACTTGTTAAAGGGAAAAGTGTCGCTCAGTCAAAACTCAAGAATCTGGGCCAAAAAACAGACTTCGACTTTTAGGCAATTCTAAAATTGTCCATTTTGAACGTCCTGTTTCGCTTACATATTTTTATATGCTTCGCTCTACTGGACGCCCAAACTGAACGATTTTTGAACTGCCTACGGCTAGAGTTTTTTTTGTTTTCTCGCCTCGCTTGCGCTTTGGGGTAAATGGAATTTTTTTTTGTAGATTGTTTGAATTTTTGTTCTTGAAGGGATAGTTATATGTCTAGAAATTTGGTTTCATATGTTGAGGGGGCTTTGGAGTCTCTTTCTAAAGGGATTTCTCTATCTGAAAAGGATTCTTTTTTGGTTTTATCTGAGATATTTTGTGGGAAAACGTCTCATGAAAATGTCTTATCTCTTCTTCGTTTAATTAATCAAACAGGAATTACGCATGACGAAGTGGTTGGTTTTGCTCTTGCTATGCGAAAAGGAATGTCGGCTATCGATATTGGAGAAAACGCGGTGGATACCTGTGGGACTGGCGGTTCTGGATTGGAACGGTTTAATATCTCAACGGCTTCTGCTTTCGTTGTTAGTGCATGTGGTATCCCTGTTGCTAAGCATGGTAATCATGGATCCTCGAAACCCAATGGTAGTTTCGATTTTTTAAAAAGTTTGGGAGTCAATTTCGAACTTTCTCCGCAAAATGTGAAACGTATTTTTGATGAAACAAAATTATGTTTTTTATATGCCCGTTCCCATCATCCTGCTGTTCGATTTGTTGGGCCAGCTCGTAAAGAGATAGGGGAGAGAACTATTTTTAATTTACTGGGTCCTCTTTGTAATCCGGCTCAAGCGAAGTATCAAGTTATAGGAACTACTTCTGAGCAACAGGCTCTGTTATTGGCAAGGTCTCTTCAAAAACTGGGGACAAAGAGAAGCTTGGTGGTGTGTGGAGGAGATGGCGTTGATGAATTTTCAATAGGTAATCCTTCTGAGTATTACGACGTATCTAAAAATGCTATTGATAAAAAAATATGGGATCCTTCAGTTCTTAATCTATGTTTAGAATCCAATCTTGAAATAGGAGATGGGGCTACTAATGCAGCATCTTTTAAGATTCTTTTAAATGATAAAGGTGATGATAAAATTATTCATTTAATATCAATCAATGCGGGTGCTGCTATTTATTGCACTGGTAATGCAAATTCAATTGAAGATGGATACAATATGGCGATACAGTGTTTTCAATCAGGACTTGTTCAAAAACAAGTTGAAAGATTTATAAGTTTATCAAATTCGCTTTAATGGTATGACGTTTGAAATCACCCAATCCTCATGGTTTATGGATTAGATGATTGTATTATTTGTTTTTCGTTTTATGAGATATTGAAAATAAGTCGAATTAGCCCAATATTTGCCGTTGTGCCAAATTATAAAATTTTCCCGATTTATCAGATATCAATTCGTCATAGGTACCTTCCTGAACAACTTTTCCTTTATCCAAAACAATTATTCTATCCGCATGTTTTATCGTTGTAATTCGATGAGCAACAACAATTCGTGTAGCATTTAATTTCTCTATATCTTCCGTGATTTGTGATTGGGAATAGTTATCGAGTGAGCTGGTCGCTTCGTCAAATAATAGTACTCTTGGTTTCGATACTATAGCTTTTGCAATGAATAGACGCTGTTTCTGTCCAGAAGAAAAGGTGGACCCACCTTCTGTAATAACGGTATTCATTCCCATCGGTAGGTTAGTAATATCATCAGAAATATTAGAATTTTTTGCTGCATCCCAAGCGTCTTCCAATGTTTGGGATGATGCTCCGATAATATTGGATAAAATGTTACCTGGTAAGAGATTTGATTCTTGAAGAACGGTTCCAATTTGACGACGTAAGAGTTGTTTGTTTACTTTTTCCAGATGCATTTTATCTAAATAGATACTTCCACTGTTTGGTTTGAGAAAGCCAAGTATAAGCTTAAGTATCGTCGATTTTCCAGAACCTGATTCTCCGACAATACCAATGAATTCACCACTTTTTATATGAAAAGAAACATTGTCTAATATGTAGGAAGGCTCATTAGAATTATACTTAAATTTTATCGTACTAAATTCGATATTACCGTGTAATTCACCTGGATTAGATAGGCCAAACGAATGCTCTGGTTTATGTTTAGCTAATTCTAATGTTTGATTGAGTGCGGGGAAAAGTTCGTAAATATCGACTAAATGCATTCCCATTTCAGTTATACTATTTGTAAATTGAAATAAAGCAAAATAGAACCCAATAAATACTCCAGCAGACACTTTATGATCGAAATAGGAAACCATGAAAAATAACAAAATGACCGATAGTGTCGAAAAAAGAATTCCCTGAATTTTAACTAAAGATTTTAAATCAGTAATCCCCTTTTCCTTTTTTAAATAGTTTCCGTAAGCGGATGCCCATATATAATAAAATCTATTTTCACTAAAAGATGTTTTTATTTTTTTTATTCCTGACATAATTTGAATTAATAGACCGGAGAATGAATTTTTGTCTTTATAGAATTTTTCAACTGACGAAAAATTAAGTATTACAATACTGGTTGTGAGTGCTCCAAAAAACATAAAAGAGAATAATATAATAGACGCTAATTTTGAATCTAGAATATATAGGGGGATGAAGCAAAGTGTTGTACTAAATATGCTCAATAAAACATGAACGCTTGGACCCGAAAGCTTTTTTCGAAGTAGTTGAAAATTTAGAGCAAGACTCGATATCTCGCCAGCCGTACGTTTACGAATTATATATAAAGGTAAGCTCAAAATTCGATCCCATACTTTGGATTGAGCATTGTATTCTATACTCGAAATAATTTGCATAGATACTAAATTCCGGGCGTAAGAAAATAAAAAGTTAAGAACCCCTACAACGAGCAAAAGAGCGCCTAACTGATAAAGAAAAAAGTGATGTTGATTTGGAATGACAAAATCAAACGTAAAGGCCAGAAGTATAGGAGGAATTGCAAATGTAAATCCCGACAAAGCAATTAATAAAAATAACTTGATTAACGCAAACTTTTGAAAAGATAGCGAAGACTTAATTAAGAATTTCCAATCAAACTTGATGTCGGATGTGGGAGGAAAAAACATGTAAGCATAAGGCATAATCACTTTACTAACATCTTCATCAATATCAAGAGACACATTGCGTACAAAGTCCTTCAAAACTAAGTGTTTCGATCCTGTACGTTTAAATAACGCTACTGGACGGTTATTCTTTTTAAGGAATCCTAATAACGGGTATGAGGTATTCTTCCACCAATTTTTTCTGAGTAAGACCAATCGAGTTTTGACATGGGATAAATTGATTGTTGTTAAAAAATCAGATTGAGAATTTTCAAGGGAGTCCGTAGCCGTAGATATTTTAAAACCTTGAGCTGTTCCTAATGTCTTTAATACTTTGTGCAATGGGTCCGATGATCGGAATGGAAATAACGACTTTTTTTGATTTTTGTTCACATTAGATAGAAGTGTATGAATCCCTTTTCTAAGAAAACTATACCGATTTTTTTGCCTATGCTTTAGTTCATTTAGTTCATCGATATTTAGTAGACTTTGATTCATCATATCGCAATTGAAAAGGAGCTGATAGAAACTAAAAAGACTAGGCCAAAGTTCTTTACTTTCGATTAATTCTGTTGTGCTTGAGGTATGTATTTCAGAAGAAACGACTGCTTGTAACCAGCTGTCTTTAGATAATGGAACATATAGCCTACTAGATTTTCTAATATCCTCTAATCCCAGATATACGAGTTGCCCTTCATTAAGCTTAACCCACATCACGGATTGATGGGTTCCTAAGATTTCTCCATTTTGTAGGGAACAATTGGTTTTGGTATCTAGCATTATATCCTTTTTTGGTTTCGGGAAAATAGACTTTGATAGTCCAGAACTTAGTTTCTCTATCCAAGTAGATACGAGACGACTTGATTCAATTTTATATGTTTCGGACAGTTGTTCAAATTGCTCAAATGTTAATTTTATGAGTGAAGAGGGTTGGTTTGGTCGCAATATAAACTGTCGGATAAGATCGTCCTCTGGAAAGCCGATAACTATCATGTCTTGTTCGATTGTAAAATAGAAGTATCTTTTAACTAAGCCTTTTTCTTTTGACGTGGAAAATAGATCGAGCTTTCCCTTTTTTACAAAATAGACGTGACGATCTTCGTTAATTGAGCATTCGTTATTAAAGTTAACGTCGACCCGATTGCCTACCATCTCTAATTCATTTATAAATTCCTTACTTATCATTAATTAATTCCAAGTACTTTCCATTTAATTGAACGAGATGATCGTGGTTCCCCGACTCTACAACCTTTCCATTTTCTAAATACAGAATAACGTGACTATCTCTAATGGTACTGAGTCTATGTGAAACGATTATTACAGTACAACCTCTTCTTCGAAGGTTGGATAGAATTTTCTCTTCTATATTTGAATCGAGACCGGTCGTGGCCTCGTCAAATATAAGGATATTTGGCTCGAGAGCGAGTGCTCTAGCAATTTCTAGGCGTTGTCTCTCTCCACCACTGAAATTACTGCCGTTTTCAGATATAATCGAATCATATCCTCCTGAACGTGAGGTAATTACGGAATGAATGCATGCGTCTTTGGCCGCTTCGATAATTTTTGCGTCAACAATTGTTGAGTCCCAGAAAGCAATATTATTTTTGACGCTTCCTTCAAAGAGAAAGGAGTGATCTCCTACGTAAGCTATAGAAGAAGCCAACAACGAATTTGAATATGTCGAGATTGATTTTCCGTCTAAAAGGATTTGCCCGGTGATAGGTTTTAAGAGTCCAACAATAATATTAGAAACCGTTGTTTTTCCGCTTCCTGATTGGCCTACAAGTGCGATTTGCTGGCCAGGTTCAACGTAAAGACAAAAATCATTTAAGACTGGTTCGTCAGACGAGCTATATCCAAAGTAAATATGCCGTAATTCCAATTTTCCTTCAACTCGTTGAGTATTTTCTGGATCCTGTTTGACAGAAGATTCATCAGAGTGACCATTTTGATAAATATCTTGTAGTCTTTGAAGACTAGCTTCTAATTTCTTTGTTGTGTTTCCCAGACCAACAAATCGTTTTATAGGTACGTGAAAGTTATAGGAAATGTACATGAATGCGACAAGCAAACCTGGCGATAAGTCTCCATTCATTACATGTATTCCCCCACAAACCAAAATGATACTTTGACCAACATATATCAAAAAGTCAGGGATTAGTAGAAAGAGATGGTTAGATGACTCGAGGCGGTTACGAGTATTATGAGACTTAACAAAAAATCCGGACCATCTCGAAAAAGAATCAGTTTCTCCTCCGGCCGCTTTAATTGTATCAATTGATTGAATAATGGATGTCGATACACCATATAAATTATCATCTTCTTTAGCTAATAATTGGGAGGATGACTCCATTTTCTTTGTGAAGACGTAAAAAAAGGCATAATTTATAAGTCCAATAAATAGTGAAATGAACGCAAGTGATACGTCATAAACTATCATAGTTAAAAATAATAAAACTAGGGTTAATGAATCAGAAATAAATCGAGTGAAATCTTCAGAAATATATTTAGAAATCTCGCTAAATGACTGTATGCGAAGGGAAAGCTCTCCTTTCGAACGTTGGTCAAAAAAAGTGGACGGTAGATGAATTATTTTCCAAAATAGTCGACTAGAATGAGTTACAGAAAGAATGGTTTGTAATTTAAGAACTTGTTGTTGCTGCAGATAAGTTAATAGGGCCTGAAGACAAGATGTTATGACTATGGCAGCTACTAAATGGCTAATCCATGACGTTTCTTTTTCAACTAAAATAACGTCGATAAATATTGATAAAAAATTAGGGATAAGTATAGCCGTTATTGCGAGCAATATAGATGTGATGAAGATATACGTTAAAAAACTAGTATTAGTTTTTAGAATGGAAAATAATTCTGAAAACATGGATCTTTTTTTTCCTGATTTTGAAAATGTATCTGACTTTGTAAAACTAAGTGTAATATTAGAATATGATTCTAAAAACTCCGAATAGGAAATACGTCTTCTACCGCTCGCTGGGTCATTGAGATAGGCATAGGTCGGCGTCAGTTTTTCGAGTACTAAAAAGTGATTGAAATTCCAGAATACGATTACAGGTAACGTTTGTTCTAATAAATCTTCTGGGGATAACTTGAAGCCAGTGGCATTAAGTCCAAAATGGTTCGCTGTTTTAATTATACTGCTAGCTCGGCTTCCGTCTCTAGAAACGCCGCAAAGGAACCTTATTTCCTCCAATGGGATAAATTTACCGTAGTAGCCAAGAATGATGCTTAAGGCAGCCGCTCCGCATTCTGCGGCCTCCATTTGTAATACAATCGGAGTTTTTTGTTTTGATTTAAAATCAAACATTAGTTAGACGATATTTGTTTTCTAAAGTAGGGGACGAGTTTAGAAACAGGATGATAGATGTCTTTTATGATAATCGCTTCGCACATTGTACCTGGGTAAATGGGCAGACCATTACTTTTTTTTGTCGTCCATTTATAGTTATTGTTAACGCCGGAACCTTTATCAAATCGAATACGTACTTCAATTGGAACAAAATTTTCAATTATTTTGTCTACGAAAGCTGTGTTTTTAATTACTCTCATTATGCCTTTTTTACTAGAGGGGTACATTGACACGTAAGATACTTTTCCTAAAATTGCCCCATCTTTTTCCTTGATGTACGTCGATGGAGATATATAGACAGTCATTCCTTTTTTAATACTGCTTCCTGATGTAGGTGAAAGATAAACTGTTGCTTCAAGAGGTTCCTTTGAGGACAAATCCATACGCACAATAGCTTCTCCCTTTTTAATAAATTCACCCTTGTCTTTAAGTATTTCTATAACATTTCCGTTATATGGACTTACGATTTGTGTAATGTTTTTATGTTGTTCGTTTAGAAGGGCTAAATCAAATAAGGTCTGCTTTAACAGTTTCTTTTGTTTTGATGAGGGTCTACGTATTGATTTTAGGGATGCGACACTATTTTTTAATTTTTGAATTCGAAATTCAAGATCTTTATCCCAAAGTGTTGCAATAACTTGTCCTTGTTTTATTCTGTCTCCTGTTTTGAGGTCAAGAGAACGAATAGGATGGCTATGATAAGAAACTATGTCAAAGATTCCTCCCGGTTTCATAATAATGCCACTTCCAGATACAGTTGACATTACCTGTCCAAAAAAACCAAATAGAATGATACATAGTGTAGTGAAGAAAAGAGAAAAAAGAATAATCCATTTTGTACTCGAAATTGGCTTAACGAGTTCATCAAGTTTATCAGGAGAGGAATATGCTTCTATTGAGTTTTCTGATTCAATCATTTTAGTTTGGGTTAGTGAACTTAGTGTAACATAACTAATTTACTATAAAAACGTTTTTACTTTTTAAACAAAAGTGATAAAATACTTTCTCTGTTGAGCGGGAGTAGCTCAGTTGGTAGAGCACTAGCCTTCCAAGCTTGTTGTCGCCGGTTCGAGACCGGTCTCCCGCTCCAAATAACAGTCGTATCAATATCTTCTTCAATTTTTAGATTCTTTTTCAATTTTATTTTCCAATTAGTCAAAGAGAAAGCTTTCAAGCTTACGTTTTATTTATGTATTTAATTTATTTCTGTATAAACTCATTGTATACTTAAACAATGCTTCCTTTTAAACAAATTGACATGGAACTCTTGGTTCTGGATAGACCTGACGGAGACTTTAAAAATAGATTGCAGTCCATTTCTAAAAATATTGGCCTTCAGTTCGAATCCACTAAAGACATTGATGAATTTCAGGATAAAGTTGAGAAATACAAAGAGAAGATTGGAATTATTGCGTTAAATTTAGATCTTGTTGAAGAGAGAGGTCTTGAGATATTAGAATGGGTTAAGTTAAAGAAATATAGCATCGAAGTTTTTACTTATTCGAAATTGTATCATGAGGAACTAGTCACTCTTTTGGTTTCTTATGGCAGTTTTTCTCATTTTTACGGACCTCTTTATGATAATGATATTTGGTGTAGCCTTCTAAAGGCGAGTACTCATGTATCACTTCGAAAGAACGTGCTATATCAGGCTACCAACATTCTTGGAATGCCATATGAAGCCGTAGAACTTGTAAATTCAATATACAGTGTGATTTCTAAAAAAAGGTCTGAAGGTTCGTATATAAATGAGTTTGATTTAGTTTCAATGTTTCCAAAACGTATTGCGTTGCCAATTTCAAAAAAACATAGAGACTTTACATTGGATAAAAAGGAATTACCTTCGATTTTTATGATAGTTGAAGATAATACTATGAGAAATAGATTATATTCTTTATTAAAAGATATAGTTAGGCTTGAGGTAGCAACTTCAGGAAAAGAAGCTCTTGAACGTTCAAGAATAATTAGACCCAAAATGGTCCTTGTGGACGTCAGACTATCGGATGTTTCCGGATACGACGTGATTCGAGAAATAAGGGAACGGCATCACATTCCCTTTACTCTAATAACAAATAAAGCAGTTACAAACATTGATAAAAGCTTATTAAAGCAAGATTGGGTCGATTTTATTAATCATCCGTTTAAACCACCCTTCGTATTGAGTAGTTTGTCCAGGTTACTGCAGTTAAAAGCGACGATTAAATTGTTCAATTGGGTGAAAGAGGAAATTAATCCAACTTAGTATTCGAATTAAAGACGGATGCGATACTTTTTTCCCTTAAATTTAAAATTTAGTCCGACTGCACTTAATCCTATTCCTTCTTTTATCTCTCTTTTTGCTCCATATTGAGTATCTCCGACAAGAGGTGTCAGGTACAGCGAGGCGTGAGCCCGTATTTGATGACGTCGCCCTGTAAATGTAAAGACGTTATAGGTTATGTACTCTTCCGTTTGCTTAGTTAATCGGAAATAAGATTTCGATACCTTCCCGTCTGAATCGCACCCTGTTTTTTTCACGAATGCTAATTTGTCGATGACTCGAAAATGTGTAATTTTTGGGGCATCGTCATTTGGTCTCATTTTAGCTTCATAGCACTTAAATATTTTTCGATCCGCCATAAGTTTAAATAGTCCAATTTCAGTTTTTTTGTTCTTTGGATATAAAACAAGGCCTGAGACAGTGTAGTCTAATCTTGTCGTAGGAGTAGGCGAGTAAATTATGTTTTTACTATGTAAGTAGTTTTTTACTGCATAGCTAAGATTACAAGTTAGACTGGGTAAATCTGAGATCGATGGTATTCCTTTTTCCTTGTTAACTACCAAAAAATCAGAACATTCAAAAACAACGTCCGACTCAGTAATCTTACATATTTTTGTCTGATTTTCACTTACGTATACTCTCAACGTCTTTCCTTTGGGAATAGTAAGTGTCGGATCAAGTACGCGAACGTTATCCAGCCAAATTCCTCCGCAATTTAGAATCCCAAGCCAATCATACCGTTTGGGAAGATGTTTTTTTAAAAGTTCGGAAGCACGACATGAAAATTTTGCGGTTAAGTAGTAAGAGTGGAGTTTTTTCATTAAAATTTGTGTAACAACCTAGCCATTTATTTACTATTTAGGTCCCAGTTGTAAGGTAGATAGGTAATACCGTAAGTATCTGTTGGAAGTTTAATGTATTCAGAAATGAAATTCTTGATTCCTTCTTTTCCTCCAAAATCTTTCTCAAACCAATGAAATATTTTGCTGATTTCAACTTGGTTACGCGATACGTTGTATATAAGACCTTTTGTCGGATTTTTCAAAAATTGTGTAGTTTGGTCATCTAGTTGACTAAATAAAAGGTTAGCAGTGTATGCTTCAGATCGTAAATTTGGACAAGATAATGATGCACAAACAATAGCAAAATGAA
Source organism: bacterium (assembly GCA_018698675.1). GTDB lineage: Bacteria > Margulisbacteria > Marinamargulisbacteria > JABIPA01 > JABIPA01 > JABIPA01. Next base: position 82,441 of record JABIPA010000023.1, read on the forward strand.
TACCTGGTTCACCCATTTTTCTGAGGATATCATGTTCAATTTTATTTAATGAGTATGATACATTATTTATAGTAATTGCAGGTTTATCCCAAACTGAATCAAACGCCCATCCGAGGTCTTTGATACTATTTTTTGGTTCGTGCTTGGTTATTAAGTTAACGGCAGCAATGTTGTATACGTTTACCCAAAATGAAATTTTTTGAAGATCTGTTTCTAATTTACTGGTATCGAACGATTCGGTTTCTGAGATTAGATTTCGGAACGCTACATCATCTCTTAAAAATTCATAATTGATTAGGGTAGTGTGGATGTTTTTTTTAGTACTTTGGGATACATATTGTTTTAAAATTTCGTCCCATGTTTTTTCAAATTTAAAGTCGAATGAAAAAAGTGACGTATGAAAAGAAAACATGAGTAGAAGGCCATATAATATCGTTTTTTTAAATTTTAAAAAATTTGGTTTCATAATAGCTCTTTCATACAAGTGGGTTGAATGGTTACAGTTGTATCAAGAAATTAATTAACATAATTGCTTGATACAACAGATTGTAACTAAATAACTATTTTTTTCTTAAAGATTCAATAAGCTCTTTTTTTCTTAATCGAATCGATTTTGGAGTAACTTCCACAAGTTCAGAATCATCAATAAATGCGATAACTTGTTCAAGTGATAATTTTAAGGCTGGAACTAAACATACTGTATCATCAGAACCTGAGGCTCTCATATTTGTAAGTTTTTTTCCTTTACCTGGGTTTACCGTTAAATCATCTTCTTTTGCATTTTTCCCGATTATTTGACCGCCGTATACTTGTTCGGCCGCTTCGATAATTAATTGACCTCTATCTTGAAGTTTGTCTAATGCGAAAGCCAATGCTTTACAATTTTCTTTAGCAATTAAAACGCCGTGTTTTCTAGTTTTAATTTCTCCTGAGAAAGCTCTGTATTCAAGAAAGATATATCCCATGATACCTCTTCCTTTTGTCGCCATTAAAAATTCACCTTGATATCCAAGTAAACCACGGGTCGGGATTTGATAAATTAGGCGTAATTTGCCAGTGTTTTCACCAATTGGATCCATTGAAATCATTTGTCCTTTACGAGATGCAAGTTGTTCCATTACAACTCCCATAACGGATTCTTCGATATCGATCGTAAGTTCCTCAAAAGGTTCCATCACTTTTCCGTCTACCTTTTTGGTGATAACTGTCGGTCGAGACAGTTGAAACTCGTATCCTTCTCTTCTCATTTGTTCTACTAAGATAGAAAGGTGAAGTTCACCTCTACCTGATACCTTAAACCCAGCGTCTCCACCAAGGTTGTCTACAATAAGTGCAACGTCGCTTAATGCAGCTTTTTTCAATCGGTCCAAAATATTATTTGACGTTACAAATTCGCCTTCTTGACCGGCAAATGGGGAACTATTTACAAGAAATGTCATTGATATTGTTGGCGGGTCAATTGCTATCTCTGGTAGATATTGTGGATGGGCAGGGTCTGTTACAGTCATTCCAACTTTAAAGCCATCGACTCCTGCAATCGCAATAATATCTCCAACAGCTGCATTTTCAATAACGTCGTATTCGTTTGAAACAAATTGATAGATTTTAGTTACTCGAAATACTTGAGGTGTTTCGCCTTCACCACAAGAAAGAGCAACCTCTTGGTTAGTTGCTAAAGTCCCTTGTGTGATTTTTCCTATTGCTAATCGTCCAAGAAAACTTGAATAATCCAAATTTGATACTTGAAATTGAAATGGAAGGTCTTTGTCACCTTTTGGTTCTGGAACATAGTCTAAAATTTTATCAAAAAGTGGAACCATAGTTTCTGTTAAATCGTTTTCATCTTCGGTTGCAATTCCGTTTCTTGCTGAAGCATAAATTACTGGGAAGTCTAATATTTCGTCTGGCGCGTTTAATTCTGCCATGAGGTCAAATACTTGATCGATTACCCAACTCGTACGAGATGCTGGTTTATCGATTTTGTTAACAACAACAATAATAGGAAGGTTATGTTTTATTGCATTTTTTAGTACAAAGTAAGATTGAGGCATAGGTCCTTCTTGAGCGTCTACAAGAAAAAGAGCCGCGTCAGCCATATGGAGAATACGTTCAACTTCTCCTCCGAAGTCAGCATGGCCTGGTGTATCAATAATGTTAATTTTTGTATCTTTATAAATACAAGATCCAATTTTAGAGCGAATAGTAATTCCTCGTTCTTTTTCTAGGTCCATCGAATCCATAAGACGTTCGTCAACAACTTGGTTGTTTCTAAATAATCCACTTTGCTTAAATAATTGATCGACCAAGGTCGTTTTTCCGTGGTCAACGTGAGCAATAATCGCAATATTTCTTAATTTCATAAAATTCTCCGTACATTTTTTAGCATAATAATAATCGTCCCCGAACTCTACTTCATACCGTTCAATTGGTCAATCCATTTGTGATGGAGATCCTTAATTAATTCGAGACGATATTCTATTTGATAATTATGAAAAATTTTAGTGTAATGGAGGAATACACATAACAGTTTTGAATAGGGAGAACGTATGCCAAAAAAGCGTTTTAGATTTTATAAAATTCTATCGATAGAGAATACTGGATTAGAAGCCGTTTCTTTTATCAATAGGGAACCAAGTTTTCTTGCCGTGAAAGCTACATCAGAAAATGAAAACGTTCCTATTGAACAACCTACAGCCTTCGTTGGGGAACCATTGGCGAGTCAAGAAACTTATTCAGGCACCACCGTAAAAGATTTAATTGAAAAGCAAGCCTTAGAATCATGTGATAAATGGTTGAGAGAGAACAATGTTTTAGGAAACACTACGTTATTTTCTCCTGCATATACTGATGGAAATCTTTTTGATGCAATAGATAAAATCAGGCAAAGCAAGAAATATGTTTTTAAATTAGCAGTGTTTGGGATTGAAATTGAGGAATTGGAGATGGTTTGTCCTTTTGAGATTGAGCCAATTAGTACGATGTTTTCATCTGAAGAACATAAAACCTTTAGTTTTGAAAAAAAATGGAATGAAGATATGTATCGGTACGGCGAGATCAGAAAAAAAAGAGTGGATCCCTTTATTAATCTTTATAAAGCGGCTGTGTTGGAAAAGTTTAGACATCAAGGTGAAATAGATAAAGCCGATAGCGAGGCGTCTAGCGATATAGTTTTAAATTTCATTGGTGATTCGGGTGAAGAGCACTACGACGATAAGATGCTTAAGTTGCTAGATGACAATGTAAAGAGCTTAAAAAAGTCCATTTTGGAATGTGTTTCAATTCCCAATAATTTGATGTTAACCCAACAAGAAAACTTGGCTAGTTTTTTGGCCTTTTTAACACTTCCGTCGGTAGAATCAGAGAGTTTGTTAAATATAGCGTTAAAGGCTAATGGAATTTTATTTGATAATGATACATTTTTTGAAAACGAAAGTGATGTTTTTGAAAATGATCCTATGTTTACTAAACTAATAATAGCTTACTTTAAATTGGCTTTAACCGATAAATATAGTTCTGAGGTAACCAATCTTATAGACACATTGAACATACAAAAATTACTAAATAATTCTTTTGGATGGCAGGCACAAGGTATTTTTAAATCTATAGTAGACCTGATGAAAGACGTGAATCGAATCGATAGCCGAGTTGGAAGCCATTCGAAAAAAATTGAAGAGGCCTTTAAAGGATACTTAGATGGACAGTTTAAAGAAGTACATAGAGAAAGACAGGATGGCTACGATAAAGCTGTGACGGACGATAGCTTTTATAGGACCTCGCAGGGAAGGTTGTCTCCTACAAAAGGAAATAGTTTTAGATCTAATTCTACGTTAGGCGTAATGGCGATGGCCGATTCTGGAAGAAATACATCTGGTTTTTTAAAGATTCCTCCTGCTGGAAGTTATGACATGAATGGTTCTCAGGGTGCAATGTCCTCCGAATTTTCTGATGACGAAGAATGTGATGAAAACTTTTTAGACCTAAAAGACTCAATTGTTTTGGATGATCCTAAAAGTGATGTTAAGACAACAACTGAACTTAGCGGCGTCAATGTGCGACAAGCTCGTAATAGGACGGTTAGATCATTGTCGGAAAGCGAGGCTGTTGAGATAGAAGGGCAAGAAGAAAAGTTAGTTAATGAAAAGGTAGGTAAAGCGCGAGGGGTAGAAGTCGTCATAACTATTGCTGAAGCTATTCTTGGAATAGATATGAGTTTTAACGGATTAAAAGTTCCCTATCTTTTTAAGGATTATCTAAACGATGAAATAGACGTCGAGGTCAACGTTAAAGGTGAAACCGTAAAAGTTTCTGAAACAGATAATCGTGCGGATGAAGAGAGTTTGTCTGTTGAAATTCAAGCATGGATTAAACTAAAAAAATCGTATTATATGTGTATTAAAATCATTAATGACATTGTTTCTAGAAGTAAAGAAGAAGAAGAGAATGAGAAAGAAAATAGTAATTTTGTATTTACATTAGAAAAGCCTAAGATATTTTCCAAAAACCCTATGGAAAATGCAGTTGCGAGTATTAAATGCGCAATTCAAATGGTACAAAATCTTTTTAAATCTATTGAAAGACAGAAAAAAAATATTTTGAAAGATTTTGATACAAAAATAGAAAAGGCATTAACATCTGAAAATGACAAAAGTCTATCAAATTATAATGGATTAAGTTCTAAAGAAATTGAGTTGGAAAAAGAAATGTTTTTAAAGGCAGATTCACTGTTGAAAAACTGGGTTACTGGATATCTATTGTCTGAATTAGTAATCGTTAATGGTAGAAATCGGCAGCGTATAAAAAAAGACGATAATTAAAATGAATCTTTTACGACCTTTCCAACAGAATGCTTTTAAAACGTGATATTTAATAAGTTAAAAGCTCTTTGCATTTTAGGAATTGATGCAGGATTTCATCATTCTGATACAGTTTCGCGACGGATTTACCTTACAAACCAGATTTCCATATTACTTTTTTTTGTAGCAGCTCAATATATTTTTGTTTTTTCGATTATGGGACATCCGGAATTATTGGGATTTGTTTTTTTTACTCTATTTTTGTTTTCCAGTTCGCTTTACCTAAGTTATAAGAAACACTTTTTCTTATCCAAGTTAAACATAGTATTTTCAACTAACATCGTAATCTTGTTTTTTTCATGTGTTTTTGGAAAGGAATCGGGTGTCCAATATGTTTACTTTTCTTTGTTAATTCTCCCATTTTGTATTTTTTCTCCTAAACGAAAATATGTCGTGCTGTTTTCATCACTTTCCTTTGTTGCTTCGTATTATCTACTTTATATTTTTGATTTTTGTTTTTTTGATAAAGTCGTTACCAATAGTATCTATCAAACATTTATGTTCTATTCGGCATCTATTTCAATTTTTTTAATGTCTTTTCTTTTTCTTATTTTCTATTTTAGAGCCTCTGAAGAGGCCGAGAAACGCTTGGCTTTGGCAAATAGTTTGCTACAAGAGACAAATAAACAAATTATTAAGGTTAATGAAAATTTAGAACAATCAGAAAAAAGATTGGATATGGCATTTCATAAAAACATTAAAGAAAGCGAAGATTTACAAAAACAGGCAGCCGCTCACGTAGCATATGCTGAGGTTGTTGATGGGGTTGCTCACGAGTTATTTAATCCAATGCAACTTATCAGAGGACGTGCAGAATTGATGACTACCAAGAAAGATGTAAACGAAGAAATATTGAAGTTTTCTAATTCAATTGTCAGAAGTATTGACCGATTGGATGCCATTTTGAAGCCCATGTTGACGTACGGACGAAAAACGTCGTTGATGAACCCTGTTAGTTTCAAATTACATGAACTGTTAAGTGACCTTTACGAAATTTCTGTGGGAAGTTTTAAAAAGAAAGGACTCTCATTTAATTTAGACTGTGAAGAAAACATGACCTGTTATGCTGATAAGTCTTATATTTTTCAAGCATTGGTTAATTTAGTAGTTAATGCGCAGCAGCACACTTCAAGAGGGGGGGCTCTTGATATTTGTGTTGAAGAGTCAGAGTATTTGGATCCGAAGCAACAATTGCGAGAAGGGGTTTGCATCTTTTTAAAAGATAATGGGGAAGGCATTGAAAAAGAAGAACTTGAAAGTATTTTTGTGCCTTATGTATCAGCAAAAAAAGAAGTAAGTAATATTGGATTGGGTTTAGCAATCGTTTTTAAAGCGATTACACAAAGTGAAGGGCACCTTGCTGTTGATTCTAAAAAAGGAAAGGGGACTACCTTTCGTCTTTATCTTCCAAAACACCCTGCAATAGATAGAACGCTTCAAAAAGATAAATTAAATTATTACGAAAAAGGGTAATTAGTCTTATTTTACCTTCAATTTAGTCCATATATTTCTATTTTATTTAATCTTTAGTCTCTTTTATCTTTTTTTTAAATCATGTATAAGTTTAGGTTGTTCTAGATTTAGAATATCTGTGTACAATTCTTTGATTTTAAATTGATTTAGAGAGGTTTTGAAATGGTTCATACAACATATAAACATAAAGTTATTTCCTTAGTTAAGATTCAATCTTTTATAGAAAAACAAGATGAGGAAATGACTGCTGAGAGTAAAGCAAAACGAGAATGCATTGATTGGTTAAAAAGCGAGGGATTCGAATATGAGACGCCCGTTTTTCAAGCAAAGTATATAAAAGGGTCTTTTGAATCTGGGTTTGATTTCATTACGAAGAATAAAGGTGTCATTCCTCTTAATCTGTCTGTTCCACTAAAAACTTCTGACAAAGATGGAAAAACACATACTATTTTAAGATCATTTAATTTAAAGTTTCCCTTTGAGTTCCCTAGCATGGAATCTGTTTCTGAAAAATTTTCTCCTGAAAGATTAAAATCGGAAAATGAATGGTTCGAAGAAATGTTTAATTACGGAAAGATTCGAGCGGACATAATCAAAAGTTTGGAAGAGTCGATATTGGCTAAAGTGACTGTAGAAGAAAAATTAGAATTTGCTTTAAAGTCCTCAATGCAACAATTAACGATCTCAAGTGACTTATTTGATTCATTGGATGATGAGGAACGTGCTCCTTCTCCTCTGGACTCCGAATTAAAAGAATTTGAAGCATCTATAGATGAGAGAAAAAAGAAAGTTAAGCAATTTTTACATACTATTGATAAATTGATATTAAACCAACAGAGAAATATGCCTTTATTATTAACGAGTCTCACATTTAATTCAGTGTCTTCACCGGATTACGTTGAATGTTCAAGAGTACAAAACTCCATTTTATTTGATAGTGATAGTCTTTTTGAAAATATAGATTTTCCTTTTTTAGAGGATATGTCTTTAACTAGAACCGTTCTTGATAGATTTCGAGGAGGTCTTGGAAAACACAAGCCTGAGAGAGAGATTAGGGTTTTAAATGATGCTTTTTCTGGAAAAGGTTATGAATTCGCTAGGATAGGTGCCGAAGGTGTTCTTAGATCAATTATTGATCTAATGAAAAAGGTTAGAGAAGTTGACCTTAGATGTAAAAGCACTCCTGGCTATGTTGAAATGGAAGACCCTATTTTACGATCATTTGACGATTATTTTGACGGTCAATATAACGAAATGCATGGAGAAAAACAAACGACAGCGCGTGACGATTCTGCGTTAACAAAGACGTGGGAATTAGGTGATTTTGGTGCGAATGAACTTACTGCAAATAAGTGGAAAAAATTTGCAAATAGATCCTTAAAAAGTTTGAAAAGTCTCTTAAGTATGGATGGGTCAGCGTACAGCGCGACGTCTGATTTAAATGATAGTGATAGCAGTTTATCAATGGGCAATGTTGATTTGTCCATTAGTAGATCTGGCGCTGCTTTAGGGCGACTTCTAAGCGAGTCCGATTTAACGGATTTTAAGCAAGTGGTTGATATTAGTGATTCTAGTGGTGCTCTTGTAGAGAAGCCTCGTACTGTAAGAAGACATTCAAAAAATGAAACAGGACCGCACGAGATTGAAGTGGAAAAGATTAGAAAGAGAAAAAGAGATAGGGCGAGAGGAGTAGGGTGCGTTTATGAAATGGCTTTAGTCGCGAACGGGATTAAATTAACCTATAACGGCGTTGAACTGCCCTCTCTTTTGGACGAAAATATTGATTTTGGAAAACTACCTAAAGCATTAGGTGTGTATTTTGCCATTCTGAAAGTCTTTTTTAAGACGCTTGGCCTTGTTAATGATCTTATATCTTCTAGCAGAGAAGACGAAGAAGAAGATAATAAAGCGCTATCTAATGAGGTTCTATCCACGAATAAGATTTTAAGTAAAATTGAAGGGATTAAGAAAAATATTAGTGATTTAGAATGTTATTTTGAAGGTAAAAAAGATAAGCCAAGGCAGTTAAAGCCTAGTTCTAAGGACACAAAAGGAACGATACCTGATGTGAAAGATATTGGATTAAAAAAGCTTATTGGAAAATTTAAAGAACTTTATACCGAAAAAATTGAATCTAGTTCGATGAAAAATTATGATAAATCTATTTCCAATTCAGTAGAATATTTTGATAATCCCGACTTAAATGAAGAAACAAATGCTGTTTTAAGAGACTTTGTGGTTGGTGAAGCTAATATTTCCGATGCGGAAGCTACGTTTAAAAAAGAATATGCTGAGTTCAATAAGGCGATAAAAGTTTTAATTGAATGGATGTCTGGATACACGGTTTCAGAAATTATAATTTTGAATGGAAGAAACGCACAGTTGGTATCTGTAGATAATTTTGAGGAAATTGCGGGAGAATCAGCAGATAGGGTATTAGGTGAATTTGTTGCTGATGAAGTCACAGGTATTTTGAATGGTCTAGAAGGAGAAGGTTTTTTAGGAAATACAGATCCAAGTAATATTCAGTTGGATTTAAATTCAGATAAAGAATAATTTTAACAAATTAAGTCTCAGAACCTGTAAAGCTTATAGTGTTTAATTATTTTACATGTAACGCCTAACAGTGGTCATTTCTTCGTATAGTAACGATGGTATTTTCTTTCTGTAAGACAAAATACGTCCGTTACTAGGTAAGTGAACTTTTTTAATTAAAATTGATGCTGTGTTATCTTGTTTTTGACATATGCCTGATATACATAAAAAAGCATGAGAATCGATTATTTCCTGATATTCAGAATAAACATCTGGCCTGCAGACAAGATTTATAGCCCCTGTTTCGTCCCAAATGGATATAAATACCATTCCTTTAGCGGTTGGTGGCGCTTGTCGACTAACAACCATACCAAAAACAGTGATACTAGCACGGTCATTTGTGAAATGATTGATAGTTTCTGATAAGACTAACTTTTCTTTTGGATAGGTATATAACCACGAATACAACTTCATTAATTTTGTAGGGTGCTTTCCAAGTGAGGTAGTTGTCGACATATAGTCCAGCTGCATTTTTTCTACTTCAGACTCTTTTTTAAAAATTCCTTTTGATTGTGTTTCTTCTAGTGTGAAGTCAGACATTAATTGATGTTTAAAGGGACTTGCTTCTGCTAGCCAAACGGAATCTTTTCTAGCAAGTCCAAAAAGGTGAAAAACGTTAGCTGCGGCAAGTGACGTAAAGTCGACTCGTGAAAGAAAGGATTCTCCAATTAAAGATTCCAGGGATAGTTCATGATTTTCAGATGATGGTTGTTTTTTTAGCCACTGTTTATATATGTTTGTTTTGTAGATAAGCCAAGGAGATATCCTCTTTTTGCTCAAGCCTTTAATTAATCTGAAACCAAGACGAATCCCATAAGTGAGAACTCCTTTTTTGTTCGGTTGTTTTTCCAGTTTATGATCCCAATCTGAGTAAACAGAGCAAATGGGGAATACGTCTACACCTGTATGTTGCGCTGTTTTTATAAGAGTATCAGGTACGTAAAATCCCATTGGTTGTGAATTTAAAATTGCTGCGAAAAATGCGGCAGGATAGTGACATTTTAGATAAGATGTAATGTATGCCAAATGGGCAAATGAGGCAGCATGACTTTCTGGAAACCCATAGCTAGCAAAACCTTTTATATGACCTAGAATACTTTGGATAAATGCAGGAGGTACTTTATTTTTTTTCATGCCTAGTTCTAGTTTTTTGACCCAAAATTCAGGGTCGGACCTTAAAGTGAATGCACCGATGCTTTTACGTAACTCATTGGCTTCTCCTGCGGTAAAATCTCCAACCGCAATGGCAACTCTCATTACTTGTTCTTGAAAAATGGGAACGCCATATGTTCGTTTCAAAATGGGTTCGAGTCTTGGGTCTGGAAAAGACACAGGCTCTAGTCCTAACCTACGATTGAGGTAAGGATGAATCATTCCTCCTTGAATAGGTCCCGGCCGTATAATTGCGACTTGTACGACTAAGTCATAAAAATTTCTTGGTTTATGTTTTGGAAGGAATGACATTTGAGCTCGAGATTCAATTTGAAAAGTACCAACGGTGTCTGCTTTTTGAATCATTTTGTATGTTTTTGGATCGTCAGAGGGTATATCTGACATGCTTAATGATTCATTATAGGTATCTTTTATATAGGACAGACATTTACGAATCATTGTTAATCCCCCTAGAGCTAGAATATCTATTTTAAAAAAGCCCAATGCTTCAATATCATCCTTGCACCATTCAATAACGGTGCGTCCTTCCATGCTTGCAGGCTCCTGAGGACATATATAGTTCATTGATTTGTCTGAGATAACAAATCCTCCGGAATGTATACCAAGATGGCGAGGGAATCCAACGAGCTGAGTAGCCATTTGTGACCATAGATCCCATAGGAAGGGAGATGAAAGCCGCGAACTCCCATTACTATCTTTTTTCTCTGACTTTTTTGAGAGAGTCGACTCAAACTGATTTATTTGAGTTTGAACATCGTCGTAAACAAGATCAATTGTTTCTTTAAATGGTTGTCGTCTAAATTGACGTGTTTGAAGCCGTTTAGCAGCTTTAGATAATATCTCATCTGGAAATCCTAATGCTTTTCCAGCAGCACGAAGTGCACCTTTTGATTTAAAGGTAATAACATTACAAACCATAGCAGCTTTGTCTCGTCCAAATCGACGATAAATGTATTGGATGACTTCTTCTCGTCGTTCATGTTCGAAGTCGACATCGATATCAGGGGGTTCTCCACGTTCAACACTAATAAATCGTTCGAATAATAGGTCAAAATGGAGTGGGTTTACAGATGTGATTCCCAATACAAAGCAAATCGCACTATTAGCAGCGGAACCTCGTCCTTGGCATAGAATACTCTGTTTTCGTGCCCATTGAACAATATCGTAAACCGTCAAAAAATAGTCTGCAAAATTTAGGGTATTTACTAGTGAAAGTTCATGTTCAAGCGTTTCTATAATTTTACTAGGAATAGATTTTCCATAGATATCTTTTGCATATGACCAGGTTAAAGAGTCTAGGTAGTCTTGAGGGCTCATGTTGTTTGGAATCATTTCTTTTGGATAGTTGTATGTCAGTTGGTTAAGTTTAAATGAGAATTCGTTGGACAGTTCAATAGAATTTTTTAATCCTAATTGATAATTAGGTAATGGGGAATAACAATGGTGTAATGCATCGATAGATTGGGGGGAGCGAAGGCTATTGATAAAACAATGCTCAGTAATATCGTTTATTGGGATGTTTGTTCGGATAGAGTGTAAAAGATCGCTCAATGGTTTTTTTGAGGGGGCATCAAAGAATATATCTTGAGAAAATAAAAATTTTGAGCCGGTTTGTTTAATACAATCTAGAGTAGGTGAGATCCATACGTCTTCGCCTGGGTTCAAATGACGACTGATTACAAAGTAAAATCGGTTTTTTACATGTTCTTTTAAAATTCTGGATCGAGTGATCACTTCTTGCTTTGAAGCATCTGTTCCGTGTCGAATGAGTCCACGCATTGGTTGTAAAATAGCTAAATCATCACATGAGTGCTTCAATATGTCTTCAAGTGTTAGATAAGCATTTGATTTCCCATGTTTATGAGCGCTTGTTATTAGGGAGCAAAGGTTAAAATAGCCTTTTTTTGTAAGAGCATAGAAGACTAATGTATCTTGAAGATAAATGGGTAGGTCATGATCAGGGCGAATGTGAAGTTCTGCTCCATAATGAAGGTTTAAATTAAGAGCATGTCCTTCTTTTTTAAGCTTTAGGTGCTCTCTATAAGCGCGAGCAATACCATAAACACCATTGAAGTCAGAAATACCTAGGGATGAATAATTAAATTCACCAGCTTTTTGTATTAATTCAATAGGGTGAGATGCTCCAATTAAAAAAGAAAAATTTGTATGACACAACCACTCATGCCAGCAGATTTTTAACATTTATAGTAATCCTTATTCTTTTTATTTTTATTTATACAAATAAAAATGCTCGTTGCCAGTTAGAAATCCAAATACATAGGGCCAGACAAATAAAGATGCCCGTTTTCAGGTTAGTATGCCGTGTATGCCCATACACAAATACAAACATGGAGGAGGGCATCTTTATTTGGGCTAGCTATATGGGTTTAAAGAAAGACCAGAAGAGTAGAACCAACACAAACAACAAATATGATTGATGTAATTGAATGATGTGGACGAGTAAATGCGGTTTTTTTCTACGTTGTTTAGGTTTTAAATAATCTCTAGTATTTAACCGAGAAATATCAAACGTCTTAATGGCACCTTTTGTACGTACGGCCATTGATTTGTTGTAAGAGAAGGCTAATAAAAAAGGATTAAAATAGACGCCGTTAGTTAATGGTTTATGGGTATATTTATATGTATGTGAATAAGAAAATAGTTTAATCATGAAAATACTCCGTATGATATGGCTTTTGACTGACTTGGAAACTTTACGCCCCATTCCCATCGTCCGTTTCGCTTCCATCTGTAATAATTGTGATCTGTATAGCTAGTTGTGTCTAAAAATGTAGACAATTGAGATTTCTCCCACCACTTTGTCATGGTCCGTTCCAATGGCACACAACGAATGGGGAGTTTGTTGACCTGAATAGGTCGCTTGTATAAAAACAATGGTCTGTTTTTAGAAATACTTTTCAGGCTTTTATTAAATTTATTCGTTGTTACTGATAATACATTCTTGTTGTTATCCTCTTTAAAAGAAGATGTTGGACACCAGTCATTTTGCATGGAGTATGTCATTAACTTAACAGCCGAATTGTTTTCTATATGTTTAAAGGTAGAATCACCATCACTATTTTGATAATCACCCCATAAATCTGTTTGAATAATAGGGACGTTAATTTTTTCTTCTATGCATAATCTCCATTCGATAATATTCAGAGTATTCGTTTTAGATTGAATGGCCTCAAATGCTAATTTGAAATGAAGAAGCGCAGTTAACTGGTCTCCTTTTTGAGAATGTAATGCATGAGGATGTTTAAATCTCACAAAGACAGGAACATTTGTTTTATTTTCTAAATAAATATTCCATGAAAAAACCAACACACGTTCATCTAATTGACGAGATTTAGAGGTAATGAACTTATCTAAATCTTTTTGTAAGTAAGAAACGATGTATTCCCAATTATTAAGAGGGTACGTTAAGTACCGTATAATAATTTCTTTTGGTTCTGCTTTCCACGGTTGCCATGGAAAGTCTTGTATCGAATCTGAAAATGTAGCACTTAGCAATGAAGCAAGTCGTTTTCCATATCGTCGTTGAATCCCTAGTTTTGTAAGACTAGATGCATCAATTGGGCTTATAAGTCCTAATTTTGGAGCAGCGAGCTTTAGACGTGAGCAATACTTTTTTATACTACTTAATCGAAAACCTTTTGGTTTAAGTGAGTCCCAATATGAAATAATTTGGTTAACGATTGTCCACCAGTCATTCCAAGACATTGTATTATAAAAATGTTTAGCAAATTTAGACTGACTATGAACAAGTCCCACAGACTGTTTTGTCTTTAAAATTTCCAATAAAATCAATCCCTGAAAAGGGTTTTTAGCATACACAGCTCGTGGAGATACTAATGTTGTATTGCTTAAAGATAACGTATCTTTAGGTGTACCATTTTGATCTGGTTGATTAGGCATTATTATGCCAAAATTTCTTACTAATAAATCCTGCCATGATTGAAACATTTTTTCGGAATCCATATGCTGTTGGAGCCAAAATGTCATTGCAGGTTTTAAGTCAAGAATCCATATAGAATCAGACCATTTCATGATTAAAGGGGTAAGGCATTCGAGAGATGATGCTTCCTTTATTTTTTCGTTAATTTCTAGACAAATGTACCCCATATTACGCAGATAATTCCTCGAGTTCTGTATGTTGAATTTCTAATTCTCTATAAGATAGTCCTCTTAAAACGGTTAACTTTAATCTATTGTCTTGAGTTGCAGAATTAACATTTATACGTAAATGAGCAAATGGATTCCCTTGTTTTGATGACAATAAATGTGGCCTTAAAACTAATATTGTTTGTTTTGTTGTTTGTAGTTGATTTCTAATAAAAGCCATGTCTATTTTAGACATTTGCTTATCTCCTGCATCAAAAACAATCATGTCAAAATAATTGCGTAATAATGCTGGTTTTAATGCTTTCATGGGGTCGTCGGACGTTGTGAAAAAAATAGATTGAGGGTCTATTCCACGTGCATACCAAGCCGGAGGAAATATGGTTAAATCGGCGTGCCCATTTACCCATAAAACACGTTTTTGAGATTGAGATGCTTGTTTTAAAAAAGTTAAAACTAATTCTCTACCTCGTTGACCGGCGGGGATGCCCCACTCACTAATACGTTTTTCTGGAATACCTCCATCTAAAAAAGATGTTATTTTTGAAACTGATGAACTATATTTAATCATTTTTTTATCCCTTTCTTACTAAACCTAAATACCGACCAACTATCTCAATTCGATGTGCTTTTAAACGCTTAATAGGGAAGTTAGGATTAGAAGGAATTAAAGATACCCAGTCATCATGTTTTTCCACTCTTTTTAACGTGAACTCATCATTGTCGACACGAACAGCGACAATATCATGTGATTTATAGTTAGATTGTTTTTTTATAATGGCAACATCTCCATCACATATATAATCGCCTATCATGCTATCTCCAGAAACATAGAGACCAAAGACAAGTTTTGATGCATCAAAAAACTCTGGAGATAAGTCTAATGTTTGTTTCTCATCTGTTTCAGAGCTAAATGGGTGCCCAGCAGCAATGCTTCCTAAGATATCAATTGTGTTGTCTGGAAAATCTAATAAATTTGTATCTTCGCTAGAAGAATCATCAGTAGGCTGCGTATATGATTGTTCTTTAGTTCTTAGTAAAGAAGTTATTGATTCAGGTGACAAAGAATATGCTGCTGTATCTACTTGTTTATCGAATAACATGCCTTTCTTTTTTAGTGCGTTGATATGTTGTTGAATAGCAGTTGCTGTTAGTTGAAAGTTTTTCCCCATTTCTCTAACAGACGGATGAATTCCCTTTTCTTTATAGTGAGATTGAATATATGAGAGAATATTTTGTTGCTTGTCGGTTAACATTTTCTACCTCCTTTTTAGATATATTTTAATAATACATTAACAGCGTACATATGTACAGTGTAAGTGATTGAAAAAGTAGTCGTTATTAATATTGGTTTTAAATTGGTATAAAGCAATAAATTTAAATGATGTTAAAAGGAAGTAAATTAGGACCTATTGTCTCGATGGAGATATGTGAATATTTGGAAAGGATGGCAGGGACTAGAAATTTAAAAACGAATTACTGATAGAGATACGAATAGTAACAATGGATTAAATGTGCCTATCAGAACAAAATATATCTTATTAAGAAATACTATCAACTCTTAACGTTAAGATACTTATTCCTTTTATTGTGAATCAATTTGATGTCTTAATATTAGCTTTCTGTTAGCTAATTCAATTAGAAGACTCTACTTTAGTGAGAATGGGAAGAGTTATGATCGTGGTCATGATCACAACATTTTAGGAACTTATGATTAAGATAATAAGAACCCACAACAAAGAGAGCTCCTGCAATAACAAATAATGTGTCAGAACTATGAATATGAAGAAGATCTGAAAGAATGTGAATTAACCAAAAACTAACACCGGTAGCAAATAATATAACGGAATGCTGCTTTTTGTGATGACAATATCCATTATAGATTATCCATATTCCAACTAAGATCGAAAATGCTAGTAATCCAATTTCTATAAAGTGATTATGAAAAATATGTCCTAAAAAAGGTAGGAAAATAACAACTAAAGGTGTAGATAAACAATGAACAGCACATGCGAACGAAACAATGTACGCAAAACGAGATGGTTTTTTCTTTGGTTTAATGCTTGCACTCATAGACATAATAGTAAAAAATCTTATCAATTAAGCTTTGGTAACGCAAGATAGTTTGAATTGTAATGACTCTATATGCATTTAAATAAAAATCATGATCAAGCCAAGACTACTAAATGAAACAGCAATCCAAAGCAATCCTGAAAATAAAATCGGTTTGATTCCTATAGATTGTAGTTTATTCACTGACATGGACATTCCAATAAAAAATATTGCCATAAAAAGTAGTTTCTTAGAAATTCCAACAAAAACCGAAAAATCTATAGATGAAAATATATTAGAAATAATAATGGCAGCAATAAACCCAAGTAAAAAAATAGGGACTTTGAAAGTTCCTTTTTTTGACAGGGTAAAGAGTAATCCTAAAGAGACGGGAATTATGGCAAGAGATCGAATAAGTTTGAGCATCAATCCAAGGTTCAACGATGAATCGCTAAAAGCTGATGTAGCTCCCAATACACTACTGGTATCATGTATAGCTATTGCAGCCCATACTCCGAATTGCTGATCTGTTAAATTGAAAAAATGAGCGAGTAAAGGAAATAAAACTAAGGCACTAGCATTCAAGAGATAGATAGGGCATAAGGCAGCAGCAACATGTTCTCCTTTGGCTTTAGTGACAGATGCTACGGTAGCGATTGCACTTCCACCACAAATTGCCGTTCCAACAGTTAGCAATAAACCCAATTGTTTTTCCAAATTGAAAAATTTAAGAAGTATCCATCCAGAAATCAATGTAAAACATAAACCAAATAAAACAAAATAAAGGTGGGAAGATTGAACTTGGTGTAAATCTGTCCACGATAACTTTAAACCTAATCCTATAATGGCAATTTTTAGAGTAGAAGAGATGAATACCGGGAGCTTTCCTTTAATAGAGTTACTAATAAAGTAGGATGTCGCAAATCCCATAAGAAGATAGGCTATTGGACTAAAGTTTGAAAATGTTACAAAACAGCCACTAGATATCAGAAATAAAAAATATTTTTTCATGTAGTCACTATACCCATAATATTAGTTTAGTAAAACTAAATAAAATAGAATAAAATGTTTAATATAACTGAATAGTTGGAAGTGGAAAGGTAAGTAAAGATAAATATGGAAAATATAACAAAACGACAAATCGAAATATTTTTAGCGGTATGTGAATCAGAAAATATGAAAAAAGCGGCTAACAAACTGTATTTAAGTCATTCGGCAGTAAGTACGGCCATTAACCAGTTTGAGACTCAATTGGGATGTTTTGTCTTTGATAGAGTAGGTCGGGAAGTAAAACTAAATCAAAAAGGCGTCTATTTAAAAGATAAACTAGCACCCGTTTTAGAAGAGTTATCCTTTCATTTAAAAGCTGTTGGAAAAGATGCGTTTCAGGAAAAACTAATAATAGGAGCGTCAACTACTATTGGTAATTATTTATTACCTCAACTTATGTCTTCGTTTATGGAAAAAGAAAAAGTAAGTCCAGACTTCGAATTGATAATAGAAAATACAGAGCAAATTTCAAAACGAGTGTCTGAAAATAAAATTGACTTGGGTTTAGTTGAAGGGCCTGTATTTAAAACGAATGTAACGACTGAATTTTGGATGGATGATGAACTAATTGTGGTTCAGTCTTATGATAATAATAGGAGCATCGATGAACCAATTAGCATTCATAAACTAAAAAATGAGTGTTGGATAATGAGGGAACCAGGCTCAGGGACTCAATCGACAATTGATGCGAAATTAATGGAGTTTGGGCTGTCTTTATCTAATATAAAAGTTATTTCCCAAACGGAAGCCATTAAACAGGCCGTCGCATCAGAGCTTGGAATAGCGTGTGTATCTAGAGTTTGTGTGGCAAAAGAATTAGATTTCAAATCCTTGTCTGAGATTGCATTAAAAGAGTCAATTGTAAGACCCTTTTCTTTTGTTCTTCCAATTAATAGGAAATCCTCAAAAGGGATATCTCGATTTATTGAGTTTTGCAAAGAGACGGTCTGCGTGTATCCAGACTTTAGGATATAGAAAGAATTAGGTCAGGTGTTTGGACTTTATTTAAATCGAACAAATAATCGTCCAAAGTTTTTACTGTCTTTGTCGATACGGTGGTAAAGTTTTTTGATTTCAGGTGTATTTAAAAAACGAATAACCTTTTTCTTAAGTTGCCCCGTTCCTTTTCCTGGAATGATTTCGACAAGTTTAATTTTTTTATCAACAGCTTGTTTGATGATGTCGTTTAAGGCATCTTCGATTTTTTTACCTTTATTAAAAATGTCATGTAGATCGAGTTTTAATTTTGCCATTTATTTAGTCCAATTTATTTCAAATAGAATGTGAGACACTACGCGTTCTTTTTTTTGAGTTTTTTAACTTTTAGTTTCTTTGGGGGAAGAGATTTAACATATTCAAATGATTTTTGTAGCCATTTATGAACATCAGCGTCTTCATCCATATCGGCAGATGATAAATAGAGAAAGCCTTTCATTGGACGCCCAGTAAAATCCATCGGAGAAGCATAATCGTATGTTTCGAGTGCTGTTTCCTGTTGGTCTGGGTGAAGACGAACAACAAATTGATCGCCTATCACCCCGAACGCCATTTTTCCTTCATAAAGGAAAGCCATACCTCCGAACATTTTTTTTTCTTCAAACATGATGTCAAAGTTAAAAAGTTCGTCTCGAATTCGTTGAACAGTTCCTTCGTCAAATCCCATGGTATGGCGTTTTATCTTAACTAGTTAGAATGATGAACTAGCCATTATCCAAAACTTGTTTGTATCTGATAACGGAGATGCATCTCCAGCTGAGAATATTGCCGCTTTTGCAGAAAGAGTTAATCGGTCAGAAACTTTTTTACTGACAGAAAAATCAATCTCCGATCCGTATTCAATGTCATTAGTTACAGAGTTAAAGACATGGTACGAAAGAGAAGGCATTCCAATAACATCATTTAATCCTACTGAAACAAATAAGTCGCTAAACCCATTTGCGTCACCGGTTGCTGCTCTACTTGCCATTACGTCTGACCAACCATTGAATTTATGTAGTGTTGCTAAAGGCGTAGAGAATCCAGTAGTTCCAGAATCTTTGTCTCCAAACGACTCAAAACCTAGTCCAAATGAAACACTTTTCAATTTAGATTCAGCTTCTACTCTGTAATATTTTGTAGAAACATCACCTGAATAAGCATCTGTTGTAATAGAAGGATCCGCTTGTACTGCAACTTCTACTTCATAAGAAACAGGGTTCTCCATTCCAATTGAAACAGAACCTTTTCCCTTAATTCCAAGAGTATTGTGAGTATCTTCTATTAAGTAACCATAAGCTTCTAAATTCAAAGAATCAGAAACTTTGTACGTACCGTTTAAAAGAAGACTTCCAGTGTTATATTCTTTTGTAGTTGCTTGAGTTACACCATTGCGTTTAAATAAGACAGCTCCATATACATGAGCGTTTTCATTTATGTCTGTTTCAGCAGAAAGTGCACCAAACGTTTGAGGCATTTGTCTCCAATTTACAGATCCAACAAATCGTTGGTTTCCTAAGTTGATTGGTCTATCTCCAAAAATAACGTTCACATCTCCGAAAGACTTTTGAACATAAAGTTTAGTGAATCGTGAAGATTCAGTGTCTGCAATAAGAGAATTTCCATCAGAATCATTTACTGACAAAACAACGTTCATTGCTTCAGCAACTAATTTTACACCAACATCTTTAATGTAGTGGCTTCCACCAAGTACGAATCGGGTAGTAGCAGCAGAACCACTAGATGTTCCGTCTACGAATTCGACACGATTTCTCATTTTTATGTAGGATTTTTTGTGCATTTTTTTCATTTTTTTACATTTAACTACTTTTTTCGCACAGCATGCTTTTTTACCTGACATTTTTTCAGATTTCATTCCAAGCATTTTTACTTTACATTTTGTACACGGAGCGCCTTCTGCTTTGCAACTCGCACATTTTGGTGCTAATTCCTTGCTTGCAGAATCAGTTGACATTTCCATTGATTCTTCAGTAGCAGATGCTTCCATTTTTGCTTTACATGTTTCACACGTTTTTCCAGCTGTTTTACATTTTTCACAGCTCGCTTTTTCTTGAGACGCACAAGTGTTACAAGGTTTTTCTGCTGATTCGCATTTATCGCACATCGCAAATAATTGTGTTTGCATTAGAAATGCTATTGCAAGAACCCCTAGGCCTTTCATTAATTTTGTTATCATATATTTCCTCCTTGGATTTTTGTTCAATGTTTATTTTAGTAAATTATGGTGGTTCAGGCTAGTTTTTATGTGCATTGAATGGGTCTTGTTTTAGATTAAAGACCAAATGTGCGTCTTTTCCTAGATCGGAAAATATAATATAGGAACGAATGTTTTTAAAATAATCTTAGAAAGTTAAAGGCAATATTTTTGTAGAGGGTATTGAATTTGTAATAATTAAATTTCTTTTAAACTTATCGTAAAAAATTGTTGATGCATAGCTGTGTACGATTTTTTTGTGTTAGTAACTAAAAATCTACTTCCAGGCCGAACTATAAACTCTTTATCGCTAGAAAACGATGAAAATGAAGATGACTGAATTGCGGATTTGGATTCTATAATAAATAAAACTGGATTATCACAGGTATTATAACTATGTATAAACCCTGCTGCTGAAGATAGAGACGTAGATGTAGCTAAAAAGGATCCTTCTAGAACCTCATTCCCTTTAGAGTATGAGTAAAATAGGTTGTCTGAAATATTATCGCCACGATAAAGAGTTCGTTCTTGAACGATATCTTCTGAATGACTATTAAGGCAGTGTGCCATCATTACAGTGTGTTTTAAGCTAGATACTATTAGTTTGGATAGAACTTTTCTTGAGTTTTCGACTCTATGTCCATTTTTGGAAATTTGGTTTCGACGAAAGTATTTTTGAATGTCATTTCTCATTAAACAATTAATTTGAGAATACAGTTTTTTCGAGTATTGTTTTAGTATCGGTTTTTCAATAGAGCCATATGTATGGTATCCGTCATATATTTCTTTAGAAAAATGTAATCGTCCATTTTGGCAATCTCTCAAATACATTTCTCGAAATTTGTCACTGGAAGTGATTGATAAAAGGTCCGAATGATTTATAAAGTCTTTAATGGCTATATATTTCGAAATACCTATACGTATATATATATGCTTTGAAATATCAAATGCTGTGATTTTTTCAGCACAAAGTAACGATTGAATATCTATTCGTTTATTTGGCGTAAATACTTTGAAATCAGGAGGAATCGGTTCAGAAGACTGTAGATTCTTTTTTTTAGGTTTTGTATCCGTGCCTATAGGTTCCAATCCATCTTCTATAAATAGAGCCGGTCTGATTAAACTATTTTGTATTGACAAGGACTTTTCAAAAACGGTGCATGACAGATCAGTGATTCCTTTTTCTTTTTTGAGCTCATTTTTATCTTTGTTTTCGAAATTATTTAGTTCTGGCTTCTTTCCACTCAAATTTAATCTTTTAATAAAAGAACTTGAATCGCTATATTTGGATGGTATTTTATTATATTTGTTTGACGAATTTTTACTGTTTAAATGATTATCTAAGGACGTGATGGAATTATATTTTCTTCTTTTTGTTTCGTCAGACCGGTCAAATTCTTTTTTGCATGCGTCTTGATAAGCCTGATTAGTTAGAATTGAAAAGTTTTTTACTTTTTCTTTTTTTTGCGAAACGTATTTTGTTTCTTTTGTGCTTGTGTCTTCATTTTTATCATTATTCGAAATCCCCATGTTTTTCTTTTCCCATTTTGTGTTTAATCTAAACAAGGAATTTTAATTTATTTCTAAATAAATATTGTAATATTGCGAATTATGATTATTTGATTGGAAAGAATGATGGTGTGGAAGTATTTTTAGTAATATGTGTAAACTAATAATCATGAAATATGAAGAAAGTTTTGGACGAATGGTAAGTATGAAGTCATTAATTCTATCTAAGTTTAAGTGCAAGCAAACGGGGGCTTGTTGTCGAGATTCCGGATATGTTCGAGTAAATAGCGTACAGATTCAAAAAATGGCATCTGTTTTAGAGATAGACGTTGCATATTTTTTGAATAATTTTACGATAAAGAAAAATGGATGGACTTTGATAGCAGCTCCGAACTATAGGCCAGATTGTTTTTTAGATGAAAATAATAGGTGTACCGTCTATGAAGGTAGACCTGCAGCGTGTAAAAGTTATCCTAATTGGTCAACAATTTGGGATAGCGATGAATCACTACTTAAAGAAGCCGCTTTATGTAAAGGGTTAGAGAATGCGATTGAAATTGTTAAAAGTGAAAAAAAGATTAATTAATTATTAATTTTAAATATGTATAGAGATCTTTATTTCATGTATACCTACAGGAAGTAGGTATACATGAAATTGATTCCAATTGATAAAGGTTTAGGAAACTGAAGCCTTACCTTAGTGCTTATGCCCACCAGTTCCGTGAACGTGGCCATGTTCAAGTTCTTCGGCCGTAGCTTCTCGAACTTCCATGATTTCGATGTCAAAATATAATGTTTTTCCAGCTAGTTCATGATTAAAATCAACGATTACAGTTTTGTCTTTAATTTCAGCTATTGAAGCTAAAGTTACACCTTGAGGAGTTTCTGCGTGAAATTTTGCTCCGACTTCAAGTTCAATTTCTTTTCCAAATTTACTTTTGTCGACTTCTTGTTTCATTTTTTCTTCATATACGCCATACCCGTCTTCAGGTTTAACGATTACGCTCATTTTTTGTCCCGCTTTTTGACCTTCTAATACAGACTCTAGTCCAACAACGATGTTCTTTTTACCATGAAGGTATCCCAATGGCTCTTGTCCTTCAGAACTATCAATTGTTTCACCTTTGTCATCTTTTAATGTGTAGTGAATCAATACAACTTTATCATTTTTAATTGTCATTTATTTTATCCTTCCGAAATTCTATGTTAATTTAAGCAACAGATTATAATCGTAGTTCATAGAAAATAAAATAGCTACCCAGAAAAAAGAGAATTAAGTACGGAACTTTAGGACAATTAAAATTGTTTAAAGTTTAAAGGACGTGGAAATATGAAATATAAAACTAAATTAATTACCTTCGCATTGATTACATTACATACTGGGATGGCTTCTCACTTGATATCGAATACCTACATAAATAAGCATGACCAATCCTTCAAACTCTCAAAATACGAAAAGTCGATTAAGAATAATAAGCAAGATAGTTATGATTCAACGAGTTCCGAGAAAATTAGTGAAGAAGACGGACGATCGGAAAGTGGGAGATTAGATTCTTACTACGGTTCAACGAAAAAGAAATCTAAAGGTAACGATAGTGATTCTAGTTCGGCCTCTTATAATAATTACTCTGATGAAGATAACGGACCAGAAAAAACAAATTTTAAAAAGAAGAAAAAGAAACATAAACAAAAATCAAAACTTAAATACAAGAAAAAACATAAATCCAAATATAGAAAAAAATATAGCTACAGTGATGATTACGGTCGGGTAAAGCTAAAACGATTTAAAAGACATTATCGTAGAAGACCTCTGTTCGGATTCAATGCACTATTCCCAACAAATTTTGGGATGGTGTATACAAACGACTCCGTATCGAAACGAGCAATTGAGAATGAGAAAAAAAACGCTCAAACAATTACCTCTAATTTTGAAAGAGAGGAAAATATTCCTGAAATATCTGATGAAGAAGCCGAATACTTAAATATATTGTTAGATGCATACGAAAGCTTTACCGGTAATTTTCAAGTAACATACGGACATAGCATGGATCAAAACGGTAAAGATGGGGTTACCGGAAAACAGGGTGAAATTCTATTTATCTCGCCAAATACATATAGTTTGAAAGGGACAAGTCTGTCGTCATTTGGACTCGGTTTAAAGGTTAGAGACTTTACTGAAAATGATGATAGTTTAACTTCATTTCAAGGGTTTCTACATTCTAAATTAGCGACGGTATATGATGACTCTGTTTCTTCATTTGGTTTTAAATTAGGTATGCATACGTTGATGGGAGATTCAAAAAATACCGGTCTTTTACTTGGTGTTGGCTACAATTTTTATAATTTACCTAGTAACTATTCTTTTCATGCCGAATACAATGGAACTTTATATAACATAGATTCTGAAGACTATGAAACAATGCTGGAGTCGAATTTAAATTCGTTTTTTAGAGTGTATCTTTCTCAGGTTCACGTTGATATTGGGGGTGAGTTGAATTTTACAAATATCGACGCTGGGACCTATTTTCAACAAGGATTTATTCGAGCTGGGTTTAGATTCTAATCTTAAATGGAGAAAAATATGAAATTAAAAAAAAATACACTAATAGTTATTCTATTTATAATGATTGGAGCATTGCCTATTCAAGCATTGGAAAATTCGACTAGTAGTCAGAAAGAATCAAAGTTATCCAATTATGAAACGTCATTGAAAAATGAAAAAACATATGATGAAGACGATCCAATATCTCACATCTTTTTATCAATGCTTGAGCAACTTTTGCTACATAAAAGTGATATTGACGAAAGACTTCCCAAACAATATCAAACATCCGCGGTAAAAAGTTATGAAAACTTTACGGGGCCATATCAATTTAATTACGGAACCCGATTTAACGATAAAGCTTTCGATAATAAAACAGGCAGCCAAGGAAGCTTTAGCAAGAGGCTTCCTAATGCTTATAATCAAGATGGAACTGTCGCATCAAGTATTGAGCTCGGAATTGATTTAAAGAAATTTGAAGAAAGTGATGGTGAGTCGACATGGGAACAGGTTTATGTTCGTTTCAACAATGCACAGCTATATCAAAGTACAAGTTCTGGACTAGGGTTTAAACTGGGATTGGGAGGAACAACATTTAACGATGTGACGAAGGTAGGCTTCTTATTTGGAACTGATTATTCATTTTATGATTTTTTAGGCAACTACTCATTGCATGCAGATTATAATGCAATTTTATACGATACCGGGGCTTCACAGTTTCAACTATCAATCGGTTCTAATATGATGTCATATATTAGACTATACCTTTGGAAACTCAATCTTGATTTGGGTGGTGAATTTAAGATTATTAACGGTGATAGCGAAACATATTCTCAGCAGGCGTTTATTCGAGCTGGGTTTAGATTCTAAATCCAGCGATTGCGAAAGGCATGAGATTTAGATAAACTTTTTCGTATGAATTATTGGCTAATGAAATGTGAACCTAATGTATACTCGATTGATGACCTTATAAAAGATGGGGTTACTCAATGGGAGGGCGTTCGTAACTATCAAGCCAGAAATTTCATGAGAGACAGAATGAAGATTGGAGATATCGCCTTTTTTTATCATTCAAATTCTAAACCTTCCGGTATAATTGGCCTTTGTGAAGTATGTAAGGAAAGTTATCCGGATTATTTTGCTTGGGATGAAAGTTCGAAGTATTGCGATCCAAAATCGTCCAAGGAGAACCCTAGATGGTTTATGGTTGATGTTAAATTTAAACAAAAATTTAGATCGCTTATTTCCTTAAAGGAACTTAAAGAGCATGAGGCATTGTCTGACATGATGGTCGTTCAAAAAGGAAGTCGACTTTCGATAAACCCGGTAGAAAAAAAACATGTCGATTATATAATGGAAAACTTGGTGTCATGAATACTTCAAATAACGACATTACTTCAAAACAGTTAACTGCTATGGTCATTTATTGGCTAAACAAAAATGAATACTCAAAAAATCATTGGAACGTTGTAGCTAATGAAATGATGGAAAAATCTAAAAATGACAAAGAAAAGGCAGAACAATTTCTTGCAGAAGCTTTAATTTCTTTTCATAAAATTTACAAAGAGACGGTTATTCAACCTGACAATCTTCTTTTTGCCATGATTTCGGATTGTTTTGACTTAGTTGATTGGTTGGAAGTCGCCAGAAGCAAGTACGACTAGTATTCGTTTTGAAAACTAGCCGCGATTAACCTTAGATTTCCTCGTCTCTTTCCAATAGAACCATAGATTCCATGTGATACGTTTGAGGAAACATATCGAGCAATACTGCCTTTTTTAAACTGTATCCATTATTTAAAAAAGATTTAAGATCAGAAGATAGCGTTTCGGGGTTGCATGAAATGTATAATATTTTAAAAGGGTTTAATTTGATAATAGCCTCTCTAACAGATGCGTGAAGCCCTGCCCGAGGTGGGTTTGTACAAACTGCATCCAAATGAGTATTTAGTGAACCTAATGCATCTTCAGCCTTTTTATGTATGAGTTCGATGTTTTTAATTTCATTTTCAGCAATATTTTCTCGTGCATCGTTTATAGATGATTCGCTAGACTCAACGCAAATGACTTCTTTGACAAACCTCGAAAAATAGATGCTCATTCCGCTCGTCCCACTATAACAATCTAAAAGGGTATCTGTTTTGGAAAGGTCCAACAGCTCAGTAGCTTTTTTCCAGAATGTTTCTAACATGAGGCCATTTGCTTGAACGAAAGAATCTAATGATTGTTGCAACTTAATTCCTGCATAGTTGAAATAGAGTTTTTCTTCCCCGTGTAGCAATGTTGTTTCTGAACCAAATAGATCCCATTCATCTCCACTATTAATGTTTAATAGTATTGATGATAGTTCTGGAATCTCGTCTATTAAGTGTTTACATAAATCTTTGAAAAAAAGTTTTTCATCTATTTTTGAAATAAAGCCAACCATAAGTTGTGTTGAACATGGACTTACTCTTGTAAAAAATTGTGAGAATTGAGAACAATCTTTTCCTTTATCTCGTTGTTTAGTTAGCCAGTTTTTTATTAATGTCAAAACGGTATTTGATAGAGGGTGTTGTACCGCACAATCGTCTATGTTAACGATAGACTGGCTTCTTGATGCAGACAGACCAATGGATTCATTTTTAATTACAAATTGAGATTTATAACGATAGTTCCATGGAGATAACGAAGGAAGAATTTCAATAGATTTAGAAAAGTCGAAAGGGCTTTTAGATTGTACGTCTTTTAATTGAGAAGAAAGACTGTTTGAAAATTGATTAAGTTTGATATCAAGCTGTTCTGAGTAGGGAACGTGTTGGTAATGACAGCCTCCGCATTTTCCAAATACGTTGCATTTTGGAAACTCTACTGTTGGGTCGTCTTCAACAATTTCCAAGCACTTTGCAAAAATAAATGAAGGTCCAATTTTTAAGAGTTGGACTTTAATTTTTTCGAAAGGTTTTACATATGGGACTAGTATTTTCTGATTGTCATAAATTCCGATAGCTAAACCTTTTGTTCCCCATTCTGTAATTTTAAGGGTAATAACATCGTTCTTCTTTAGGTTATGCTTTGGAGCCAATTTAGGGGTTTTCTTTTTTTTTGCCTTATTAATGGCTGAATTTTTAGTTTGATTTACGTTTTCTGAAAAGTGTTTTCGTGAATTCATTTTGTGTTTCTCTTTTAAATAATAATTAATATGACCTTAGCGAATTAAGTTAATTGATAATGTCAGAACTAGGCAACGTCTTTTTTGGATTAATCTTGGAAACTAAGTCAAAAAGTTTATGGAAAAGGCGGATATCACGCTTCTCAAGAACGGCTCGAGAAAATACTCGTTTGAAAAGCCCGGTAAAATTTTCAACACCTTTTCTAGTATCTATAGGCAAGTCAGATATTACTGTTTCAAGTTTAGAATATAGAATAGATTCCTCATGTTTTTCGGCAGGCGTCCATCGATAGGATTCTGTGCCACCTTTGTGATGATCAAAATTAAACCACTCATAAAGGTAGATCAAAACAGCCTGAGATAAATTGAAAACGGAGTTTTCTTGGCTAGCAGGAATTGAAGACTGAAAATTGCAATAAGATAAGTCTTCATTTGTTAGTCCAGAATCTTCTCTACCAAATACTATTCCAATTTTTGAAGAACTAGCCATTTCTGACGTTTTCTCAAAAATTTCTTTTGGGTAATAGAAGGGAACCTGCTTATCTCGTCTTCGTTGAGTTGTTCCTACAAGGACGTGGTGATCTTTGCAACAATCCGAAAGATTTTCCCTCACTTCGGCGGCGTATAAAAGTGGTTTAGCATGTTTTGCTAGCATAAAAGCTTCATCGACAAGGTAGTCACAAGGATTGATTAGGATAATTGATTTTATTCCAAAATTCATACATGCACGTGCAATGGAGCCAATGTTTTCAGGATATTTTGGTCGTACAACAATTATCGATAAATTTGATGTGTTCATTATTAAGCATTAAATATAGTAAAAAAAATGGAAAACCAACAGCTTCTTTAGATATCTTTCTGAATTAATAAGGGGATTGGTTATGAATGACGTCTAATATTTTTATTGACGACAATAATATGGATTTTTAATCAATATCTGAATTAAAGGCGCCAATTAAAATAAATTGCAATAATTCTAAGAAAAAATGTGAAAATTATAGATAAAATTGATGCAATCCCCATTTCCAAATTTAAGGCAAGTAGACACATATAAAATACGGACCCAACAAAAGCTACAGATGCATACAAACTAGATTTTCGATATACCATTGGAATTTCATGACAGGATACGTCTCGAATTAACCCACCAAACGTGGCAGACATTGTTGCAAAAATAGCGACTAGTGTTGGTGATAAATTAACTTCCATGGCAATTTGGGAACTAGAAATAGTAAAGAGTGCGATTCCAAGGGCATCTGGAATTGTTAGCCACTTTTCCTTGATACCTATTTTTGGAAAGATATAAAAAAATGTTGCTAGAAGAAGGATAAATAAAGGGTATTCAGAATGGGATATCCAATATACGGGTGTTCTGTCTAATATTAGGTCTCTTAATGTTCCTCCACCAAAAGCCGTAACACAAGCGATGATATACATACCAACAAGGTCAAAATCCTTTTGCCGTGCAAGAATGATTCCTGAAACCGCGAAAGAGGCGATTCCGATTGATTCAATGATATAAAATCCGTTTTCTACAAAAAAAGAAACAGTTGGCATTTTGACTACCTCCTTACAAATTCATTGCCCAAATATTATAAAAATAGATAAACATTTGATCGTTTAGTAAATCAAGATTGTTTATGCAGTTATAACATACCTTTCTACCCGTTAAATACATGTTATAATCCTCGCAATAAAATGAGTTTTGCAAAGTAATAGGAATTCCTTTGCTTTTCTCAAATTCTCAAAAACTATAACTGGAGACTATTTAAATGATTTCAACCTCAGAACTTACCCTTTCTTTTAGTGGAAGGACCTTATTTGAAAATGTTAGCGTAAAATTTGTAGATGGAAACTGTTACGGCCTTATTGGCGCAAACGGGGCTGGAAAATCTACCTTCCTAAAAATCCTTTCGGGTGAAATTGAACAATCTAGCGGACTCGTTATTATGGAAGATGGTAAAACTCTTTCAGTTTTGAAGCAGGATCAATTTGCACATGAAGATTTTGAAGTAATCGACGTTGTTTTGATGGGGAATCCTGCTCTTTATAAAATATATGAGGAACGAAAAGTCTTGTACGCTAAAGACGAAATGACAGAATCTGAAGGTCTTAGAGTAGGTGATTTAGAAGTAGAGTTCGGTGAGATGGGTGGATACACGTCGGAGGCAGATGCTTCATCGATGTTGGCCGATTTGGGTATAGCTGAGGACCTTCATTATAAAACGATGAAAGAACTAGCTCCTGGAGAAAAAATCAGAGTTCTTTTAGCACAAGCTTTATTTGGAGACCCTGATGTTTTACTTTTAGATGAGCCAACAAACCAATTAGATTATGCATCTGTTTTATGGCTTGAAAAATATCTCATGGATATTAAAAACACCGTAATTGTTGTTTCACATGATCGGCATTTTTTAAATAGGGTTTGTACACATACCGCTGACCTTGATTATAAAGAAATTAAAATCTATCCAGGTAATTACGACTTTTGGAAGAAATCTAGTGAATTATCGGCAGCACAACGATTAGATAAAAATAAGAAAATTGAAGGTCGTGTAAAAGAACTTGAGGATTTTGTAAGACGATTTAGTGCAAATGCTTCAAAGTCAAAACAAGCGACATCTAGAAAGAAGCTAATTGAGAAGTTATCGCCTGAAGAACTTCCCGTATCTTCGCGTAGATCGCCTTATATAAGTTTTACTCCAGTATCCAAATGTGGAACAGATGTTGTGAAGGTGAAGCAAGTATCTCATACAGTTGAAGGCGAGTTAGTATTAAACAACGTTTCATTTACTATTAATAAAAACGAAAAAGTAGCGATTATTGGTGACAATTCCATTACTAAAACGACGTTATTACAAATATTGGCCGGAGAAATAACTCCAGATAAAGGTGAAGTTGAATGGGGAGATAGCGTTCAATTTACATCATTCCCTAAAGACAACACTAAATTTTTTGACACAGGGGCTACATTGCTTGAATGGCTAAC
Source organism: bacterium (assembly GCA_018698675.1). Taxonomy (GTDB): domain Bacteria; phylum Margulisbacteria; class Marinamargulisbacteria; order JABIPA01; family JABIPA01; genus JABIPA01. The sequence goes on from JABIPA010000023.1 coordinate 113,142, forward strand.
AGACTTTAGTGAAACAAATGAAATTCAAGAAGTACGTGGTTTTTTAGGGCGAATGTTATTTTCTGGTGATGATGTAAAAAAAGTGGTATCTGTATTATCGGGTGGAGAGAAAGCAAGAGCAATGTTTTCTAAAATGATGGTAACAAGTGCGAATACGTTGATTTTTGACGAACCTACTGACCATTTAGACCTTGAATCTATTTCTAGTTTAAACGAAGGGCTTTCGGCTTATTCGGAATGTTTGATTTTTACGTCTCACGACTACGAACTTTTAAACACAGTAGCAAACAGAATAATTGAGGTCTCTCCTAAAGGACACTTAGATCAACGAACTAGCTTTAGCGAGTATATGGAAAGTGAAATCGTAGCTAAGAAAAGACTGAAACTAAAATAAAGTTCCTCTGAACGGGGGACAGGAGGACCAAAATGTATAAAGTACTAGCTTTAAACCTAGAGGAAGTAGACTGTGATTTTCATGATTGTGCAGACGAAGACTGGCGACGAGATTTAGCGAATTCGCAGTCGAATGTCTTAGTTGCAAACGAGGAATTTAGGGTAGACGATAAAAATGAGACTAATTACTCATTTACTGGAACCTGTGAACCGCGAACTCCTTCAGACACATACTGGTCAGACTTCCAAGATAGGGTGGATGTAATTCAAGAAGGAAACCTATTTCACAAAGTTCAAAGGCAAGTAAAGAATTTTGAATTTGAGGCAGCTATTTTTCCAGTAGGTAAAAGCAGTATTGAGCTGATTGTTACAAAATTTAATACCGACACATTTTCAGATTTCAAAGAATTACATCGTCAAACGTATAAATGTTCGATCTCAAATATAATTTCAACATACATGGATGACAGTGGAAAATTTTTTATTGAGGTTTTATCAACTAAGGGGTTAACCGATTCTAAAGCTAAGAATCTCATTGGCGTTATTCCTGTAGAGTTTAGAGCAATTGGTAAAATGCCAGTATTTAAAGCAGCATCGGATAAACAAGGTATCCTCAATCTAGGACATTTTGAGTTTTTGAAAGAACCTAAAGAGCGCATTATTAATACGATACGAAATGCGATACAAGATGTAAGTAAACAGGATTATATTAGTGTCGGCCTTGATGAAACGTGTTTCGGAGGGCTTTTTGCTCAAACATTTTTGCTTACTGAATTCGCGGCTTTTCCTTCTCCAAGTGTTCACGGAATAGTTGGTTCCTATACTCCAGAAAGAGCCAATTTTTTGGATGATTATCCTATAAGTTATGTTTTACCCGGGTCAATTGGTGCTATCGAAGAACGAGTTGGACTCGCACACACTGACCGCGAATGTCAACAATTGATACGCGATTTTAATAATTGGGAATTTGGAGAATTGGATACTAATTCAAATGAAAGAATTAATAAGTTTTTTAAGTTGCAAAGAGAAGATATTGGTTCCCGTACATTTAGAGTCACATTATACCCAGAAATATATGCCGAAAAAATTGTAAATATGGCTAGAAGTATGGGACCTCAAAAGGTGGCATTGATTGCTTCTGATAGAGGTGTCTTAACACAGTTTCAAAATCAGATGAAGTATTGGGCGTCATACCCGATGTTTAAGAGAAATACATTACCGGATTTTAAAGAGCCAATGATTGAAGCGTTACAAGAATTAGTTAAGGAGTCTGTTTACCCGGCCAAGCCTTTCGATATCGTTAAGAGTGGCGATGTAATGTCTATTGGAGTTGTTCATCCCAAATATTGGTTAGAGACAGTGTCTGTTGACGAGCCATTGAGTCCTGATCGTTTCAATACCTTTCATTCATTTAATTTAAGAGAGAATGGTTTGGACACTTTTTTATCGAATGTTTTTGACGCAGGAATATTACCGATTGTGTTTGGTGAAGGTCGAAGTCGATATAACTCTACATTGTCCAAAGAGTCGTTTAATTCTTTTCTTCAACGTGGGGAAGGGTACTTATATTCATCATTTGATAACGTTACAAAAAATGAAAATGGAAAAATAGAGGGTCGTAGACTTTCAGAAAATTTAATTTTTGAGGATTCTGGAAACCCAAAAGATTTAAAGGCTAGAGATACATTGAATAAAAGAGATTCGATTACTGTTGAATCTATTAATACCTATCGACAATATTTAGAAGAAATTCCTAATTCGCCTCCTAGTCTTTTTGTGATATTACGAGAAAGTAGTCACTTACGAAATATCACAGAGAAGTCTTGGCTTTACCATAGTACCTTTGGATCTTATGCCAAAGATAAGGATGAAGAATAAGGTAAAAAATGTATAAAATTATTTCTCTGAACGTCCGAGATAATAAATCGGTTCAGGGAGAAACTATCATACATATTGGCGTAGATTTAGCTTGTTTGGCTCTTTCTATTGCAAATCAGATTCCTTTGTTGTTTGTTCTGTATATTTTAGCTTTTCAGAATCTGGGAGCACTTGCGACGGAAAATGCGATTGGCGATCAATGTGACTCTTCTGGATTTTGTCAAAATTCAGAAGGTCGGGTTGGGTATTGGGATCAGTATCAAGATAGAATTAATTTTATGGGTTCTAATAAGGATGTTTCTTTAGAGCATAAAATTCAAACGTTAATAGGCGATTTAGTGTATGAAGCCGCAATTTTTCCTATTGATGACACTCAACTTGAAATAATGATATCGCATTTTAATCGAACGACTTACTCAGATTTTAAAGAAATTTATAGAAGAACACATTTTTTTCCACTTAGCGATATTCGATCTACTTTTATTGATGATAAGGGTTTGTTAAAAATAGATATGGTGAAGGGTAAAAAACAACGATCAAATTCAAAAAAAGTTAAGTTTACGACTGATTCTGGTATCGCCAATTTTAAACCTCGATCCAGAAATGGAGTTCTTGAAATGAGTAGTTTTGAGTTTTTTGTAAAACCATTTGAAGAGGAAGCAAATGCATTGAGTAGCGAGTTAACGGATATGCTTGGCTACAATAGTTTTATTGGAATAAACTTAAACAGAGATTATTTTGGCGGTGTTTTTGCTCAAACTTTTCTTACAAATGAATTGGGTTTGGTGAGTTCAAAAACGCCTCATTATATCTACAATGATTTTATTGAGGGAGATGAAACCTTAATGAAAGATCGTAACGTTAGCTACCTTTTTACAGGCGACTTAACTACCATAGAAAATGGGGTGTCAGCTGGGAACTATGAAGATATTGATAGGCAGATAAAATCAGGGTTTTTTAGTGGGTTGGATGAAGATACCTTGAAAAGGGTGAGTCGATTTATAGACTTTAGAAAACAATATAGAACTCCTCCATCGTTTGAATTTAGAACAACTCTTTTTCCGAAATTTGTAGCTGAGTTAAATTCGAAGAAGAGTCTACCTCTCATTGCTAGTGGCGAACTGGTTGTGTTAATTACTCCCGATGACCATGTGTTAGACGAATTTCAAGATCAAATGACCTATTGGTCCAAATTTCCATCTTTTCCAGAGAATCATTTTAAAAAATTAAGCGTTTCGAAGAATGAGAAACTTACTATGTCGATTGAAACTGAACTTAGTCCTTTGTTTTCGCCCGAAGGAATAAAGTTTAAGAACGGAGATGTATTTTCAATCGGTGTTATAGACCCTGGAAAAAGTCTAATATCAGCTAGTATTGAAGGAAAAATGGATTTCGGCCAATTGGAAAACTATCATCGGTCATTCGTCACAGGTAACGGCTTAGATTCCTTTTTTAATCGTTTACTTAAATCTGGAATAGTCCCAATAGTGATTAACCCAGCCATAGATTCGAAAAATCATACGTTGTCTGAGGACGACTTTAATTCGGCTCTTCAAAAAGGCGACTCAGTTATATTTTTACCAAGAGAAAATGGTTTGGAATTTGAAAATACGTGGGTGTTAGAGAATGATATCAATCGTAATTTGGGAATGTTTAAGACTTCAAATAAATCTCAACCTTGTGGGATCGTTAATGAAACGGTAAATATGATGGAGTCTTATAGGTCAAAAGTAAACAAAATAGAAAGCAGTGTCGTTTCAACCTATATTAGATATACAGAGTATTTAGATACGTCCTCGAAAGTTCGGCCTAATGTTTGGAATATTCTAAGTCCTTGGTCAAGTTTTGGAGATGATCCAAGTAGATCGTGGAACAACAAACATACGTTTGCAATGTATTCGAAGATGGGCTTAGCAATGTCAGAATTTTATCGGTTTAACTATAATCTGGATGAATTTGAAAGTAGACGAAATCAATGTATTTTGTAGCCTTTTAAAATGTGTTCCAATACCTAGGTAATTCGTCTATGTTTGGAATATTCCTTTAAAGGGAATTGTGTTTAATTAGGGAATTTCGAAAAATGTATTGAAATTGTCTAAAATACGACAATAGGGGCTATTAGTATGGAAAGAGTATTAAACGCGGTTTGGGGCGGCAATGTTTCACAAGGTGATAATAAGTGTATCCAAAAAACAATTTGTTCAACTAAAGGTGGTACAAAAAATTATTTTTTAAATAACGTAGATTCACTTTTAGATTCAATTGTTAATAATCTTAAAGATAGGAATCAAGGGCTAAAAGATATTGTTGCAGGATTTACAAATGGGTCCTATTCTAAACTTGAACTTGAATCTTTAAAAAGTAATGATCTTAGGAAGAATCGATTGATTGATGATTGTATTCGAAGTCATAACGAAACTTTATCTAAGTCTCCAATTTGTCATAGTCAAGAATTTTTAAAGAGTCTATCTACTGGCAGTACAGGTAGTGAATGTACAGGGAGTCTTGTTCCTGATGAAATGCTTACCGATAATGAAGATGACTAAATCTAGTTCCTTATTTTCTATGAACTTATAATTTCGGAATAATTAAATCTTTATTTTGTCCGGTTTTATTTTATCTCGGTTATTAGAGTGAAATTACAGATTCATTAGCTAGATGTTTGTTTTTAATTAATCTATTTTTATTAGGAAAGATTATTAGTTGACGGAAGGAATGTGTTCTTTTAAAATATACAATCTCTATTGGCACCTATAGTGGGGTGTAGCCAAGTGGCAAGGCAGCGGTTTTTGGTGTCGCCATCGTTGGTTCGAATCCAGCCACCCCAGCCAATCTTTCCTTTTCGATAACAAAGTCTCAGATTCATATTCAAAAAATAAAATCCGTAATGACTTATTCCTTTTCCTATAACTTTTCGCCACAGAATTTACAGTGTTTAGCATCGCTGTCATGGCCTTCTGATGTACAGTGAGGACATACCAATGTTGATACATCTTTTTGTTGGAGGTTTGTTAGTTCGGATGAAACAATGCCTGCTGGAACTGCAATAATTGCGTATCCCATTATCATGACCGCTGAGGCGATAAATTGACCTAAATTAGTGGAAGGAGCCATATCTCCATATCCGACGGTAGTAAGTGTGACAATCGCCCAGTAGATACTTTTCGGAATACTGGTAAATCCATTTTCGGCACCCTCAATAGAGTAAATAATGGAGCCTAATATAATGACGAGGGTCAATACAGCGCAGATAAAGATAAATATCTTTCTAGCGCTTTCTTTGAGGCCCGTCATGAGAAGTTTCGACTCGTTAACAAACTGAACCAGTTTCAATACCCGAAAGATACGTAAAACTCTTAATAGGCGAACGACTAGTAGATATTGGCTTCCAGGTAATAAAAGGCTGAAATAGGTTGGTAGAATCGATAGTAAGTCGATGACTCCAAAGAAACTTGTGGCATACTTGGTCGGTTTTTCGACGCACCATAACCGTAGAACGTATTCAATAGAAAAAATAATGGTAAAGGTCCATTCAAGGGTGTAAAAAAGGTCTCCATATATCTGGTTTAGACTAGAAACGCTATCGAGGATAACAGTTGAAACACTAAGTAAGATGCAAACAATAAGCGCAATATCAAATAACTTTCCAGCTGGCGTTTCAGCCTCAAATATAATGTCGTGTAGTTTTTGTTTGATCACGTGTACATCTCAAACGCTATTTTATCAAACTAAAAACAGTTCGAACATCGTCTAGCGTTTTCAGCCATCATTCAATATAGGCTGCAATAGTAACGGTAACACCTAGACCTGGACTATCAAAGTTTTATGGAAGAAGTTGCTGATGAACAAGGGCATGCAAAGTTTTTAGCAGACAAGATTATTACGCTGATTGTAATATATCTTAGAAAGATGTCAGTATGATAGATAGATCGTAACTAGAATAGGCCACATGAAAGCATTTAAAACAAACACAATTAATGATACGGCGCTTAAAGAAAAATTAAAGTCGTTAAAAATTCTTGATAAAGATATTAGAGAGACATTTATTCATTCAGGTGGAAAAGGCGGGCAAAACGTGAATAAGGTGGCGACTTGTGTACAACTTATTCATGCACCAACCGGTATCATCGTTAAATGCAGTAGGACCCGTCAACAAGGACAAAACCGGTATTGGGCCTATTATATGTTGGCTAAAAAAATCGAGGCTATGGTTGTTGCAAAGAAAGTGGAGAAACGGAACGTATCAGAAAAAGAGCGTCGAACCAATCGAAAACGGAGTATGCGGTCCAAACAACGTATGTTAGAAAATAAAAAACACCAATCCTCTAAAAAAGAACAACGACGAGATATTTAGTCTTTATAAACGTAATTCCTTTTACTTTTAGTAAACAATTTAATAAACTGACTGACACTATGGGGCTTATTTCTTTTGTTAAAAATCTTATTAATTGTGGCGTAGAGTTTACAAATTCTTATGAAGATTCTCAGCGGGTAAGGTTGACGAATACTTTGTCCTTGGTTTTTATTGGGTTATCCATTCCTTATTCTCTTTTTTTTATTGCGATTAAATCTACATTTATGGGGATGATGGTAGTCCCATGTATTACCTTATTCGCTCTTCCCATTTTGTTGAATATTAAAAATAAACAAGATTATGTGGGACTTAGTTTTGTTTTATCTGTCTCGGTAACTATTTATTTTTATGCTTCTGTTTTTGGGCGTGATGCAGGTATTCAATTTATGCTATTTCCACTTTTGGCATCTAGTTCAATTATGTTTTCTAGTGACCAAAAAAAACACAGAATTTCTGCCGTCTTGATTATTTTTTGTACTTATTTAATTTTAGAATTGAGTGATTTTAATTTTTTTATTAAGAGTGTTCATTCTATTGAAGTACTTCGATTCATCCGTCTTTCTATTATTTTTAATTTGATATGTATTTTGATTTTTATTGTAGAGTTTCAGTTTAAAATTACCTCTCATTCAAAAATGACTCTGGCTCAATTTGTGAAAAGGTTTAACATAACCCAGAGAGAAAGTGAAATTGTGACGCATGTTTGCAAAGGTGCTAGTAATAAAGAAATAGCAGAGATTCTTTTTATTGAGGCAGGAACTGTGAAAGTTCATTTAAAAAATATTTATAGGAAGCTAGACGTCAAAAATAGAACGGAATTAGTCGCCTCTTTTTACAAACCTCAATAAGTTCCTTTTTAAGTTCAATATACCACCAGTGGTGTAGTGTGTTTCTACCAAAAGTACTCCCAAAGCAATAGCTGAATATTAAAAGAATATTACTTTTGAGGAATATATTTTAGTTTCTATCAGAACGTATAGTGAATCCATCGAAAAAATCGGAGGAATTTAATATGTTAAGAGGAACTGGTGTGATTCAAACTATGCCTATTCAAGGTATACAACATCACAGTCAAAAAAATATTGTATCGGAAAAAAGAGAAGGTGATAAATTAAAGGATGCGACGAGGCCTTTGTTACCTGCACAAATTCATACATTTAAAGAGGCGGAAAAGTTGCTGGGTATTACATCCGTGGCGCAACCTGCTGAAGCACTTAATCCAAAGGTTAGTCAGGTTCAAGAGAATTGGCATTCTCCTGATAATACTACTTTTTTGACTCACTATAGGTCCGACTATGGGGTTATTTTTAAACATGCGATACCTCTTGGAAATGGGGGGTATGCAGCCTCTGGGCACCGGGATAGTCAGACTAACCCCTATGGAAAATTGTTAATATTAGACGGTTATGGCAATTCAATTCATTCGAAATATATACTAGGATCTTTTAATGAATTTAGAAATGTAATTGCTTTGAATGATGAGACACTTGTTTTGCCAGGTACAAGGTATAGGAGTGGGTTTAATTATAATATGCAAACGTTATTCATAGGTACAGATGGTAGTGAAATGAAAATTATTGATTATGGAAGTTCTAGCCCGGATAAGGGCCTTTTGGTATGCAAAACGCCTGACAATGGCTTTTTAAATTTGGGCCTATTAGCTTGGAATAATTTTGATAGTCATATTCTTATAAAAGCTGATGAAGATGGTAATCCGCTTTGGCACAAAACTTGGTCCACTATGTACCCTGGTAGATTTTCTTTTAGTTCGATCAGTTGTTCAGATTCGATTCTTTTGGGTGGATCAAAAGAAGGTAAAGAGGCCGTTGTGAAATTGACCGGAGACGGAGATGAAGACTGGATTGTTACTGGGGAGGTAGGCTATGTTAATTCGGTTTTTGAAACGACAGAACAAGATATTCTTTTTTGCTCCAATTATGGTGGGAATTTTAAATTTGGAGAGCTAAATGCGACCGGGTACCTTAATTGGGAACGGAAAACTAATTCTACTAAAGAGTCCACGTGTATGTCTGTTCTTCAAACTGAAGACAAAAAGAGTGTAATTACGGGCGAAACAAATAGAGAATTGTTAAAAGGGACTACATTCGAGTTATCTGAATACTATTTGGGAAATGCTTTCGTTGAAGTGTTTAATGATGATCAATCTCATTTATGGGGAGGGGCTTATAATGAGCCCTCAAATTCTCGATTTAACTCGGTACAGGAGACACTTGATGGAGGTCTAATTTTAGCAGGTGCTGTCGAAATGGAACCTGGTTTTGAAAAGGAAGGTGTCCTATCAAAAGTAGATTTTCGAAATAATAATACAGAGTGTAATTTTTTTGACCCATTTTCTATTAATCAAATTTCAAGTTGGACAGATTTTTCAAAGGTAGATTATGAAACGGGGTCATATTCACTTCTTAGTGGGGAAGGGGACGTTTCTATATATGATTTGAATACCCAAGATACTAATATTAAAAATTGTACGGTAGATCTTGTTACAGAGTTACCGACAAGTCAGCCAACAAATCGTCCAAGTTTCAATCCAACAAATGGGCCAACGGGACTGCCAAGTGGAAAACCGACGGGGAAACCAACAAATCGTCCAAGTACTAACCCAACAAATGCTCCAACAGGATTGCCAAGTGGAAAACCGACAGGAAAACCAACAAATCGTCCAAGTACTAACCCAACAAATGCTCCAACAGGATTGCCAAGTGGAAAACCGACAGGAAAACCAACGAATCGACCAAGTTCTAAGCCAACAAATAGCCCAACGGGACTGCCAAGCGGAAACCCGACTGGGAAACCAACAAATCGGCCGAGTTCTAACCCATCAAGTGCTCCAACAGGATTACCAAGTGGAAAACCGACAAGCAAACCAACAAATCGCCCAAGTTCTAATCCATCAAGTGGCCCAACAGGATTGCCAAGTGGAAAACCGATAAGTAAGCCAACAAATCGTCCAAGTTCTAATCCAACAAATGGACCAACAGGATTGCCAAGTGGAAAGCCGACAAGCAAGCCAACAATTCATCCAAGTTCTAATCCAACGAATGGTCCAATAGGATTACCAAGTGGAAAACCGACAAGTAAACCAACAAGTCGTCCAAGTTCTAATCCAACGAATGGTCCAATAGGATTACCAAGTGGAAAACCGACAAGTAAACCAACAAGTCGTCCAAGTTCTAATCCAACAAATAGACCGTCAATATATTCTTCTCCAAACCCAACGTTTATTCCGTCGAGAGGGCCATCTTCTTCTACTCCATCGATAGGTTCAGGTAGTCCAAGTCCATTTCCGACGTTGGCATCGTCTTATTTGACAACGATTTTTCCAACGGCAGGACAATCACCGTTGCAGTCTTTTAGACCTACTGGCCTACCAAGTTATGAACCAACGGGGATAGGTCATTCGGAATGTGGAACTATTTTCGATTGTACAAAGGACTATGCTGGAGAGATTGCTCTTGGGATTGTGGCTACAGCAGGTCTGATATATGCGACTAAAAAAACAATTCAGGCTGCAAGATGGATGTGCAATTGGTCTAATGCTGAACAAAATAATCGTGATCAAGGTGTAGTTTCTGAAAACGAGCAACACATAGAGCAATCTTCTGCTCCTATTGATACGAGCGGTAAGTATGTTTTAACGACTGCTGTTAGGGAATCTGAAGCTAATCTAACATATTGTAACTAAGATTAGGTCTCATTCTTTGTAAGTCTGCCCGAGGTGTCTTGGGCAGACAGTTTTCACATGAAAAATTTACAGATTCTAACCGAATTGTGCCATCTGGAGTCTTAAGAGAAATTAAGTGAGCGTAAATAATCAAAATTTACGCTCAAAAGAGTATTTGAAAAGTACTTTATTTCACCGTTCTAGAGACTCTTTTCCTTCAGAAGAAGGAATATCGCGTAAATAGTCTGCTATTTCAGGGTACCCACTTTTTAATGCATGAGTTACAAGATCTTTTCCTCTAAATATTGTATTTAATTTTGATTCGTTTTGTATTAAAAATTGCACTACGTCTAAAAATCCACCGGAAACAGCTTTAAAAATTAGAGGTTCCTTTTTGCCGGCAGGTTTATTTGTACTGAGTTCATTATTTAATATTCTAGCTACAAGATGGGGGCATCTTGGTAATATGGCTGCCTTCCAACGTAAAACGATGTCGATAATTTCAAGTCCACCGTCATAAAGCGCTCGATATAAAACCTCTCCGATATCCAATTTTTGCATTTCTTTTATCTTTTGGTTATCTGAAATTTTTTGATCGCAAATTTCTTTAAAACAGTCGACGTATTTGTCTAGTACAAGTCTAAGTGTTTCTGGACTATGGGAGGTAATTGCTCTTATAAAAATGCCTGACACTTCTGGGTCGTCGGCATCTTCTTTTGGCTTTAACAATAATTTGTGATAATCCAAGTCTGAGTCGATATCGTCGTATCGTTTATCCCATAGATAGTTAATCGATTCTTCATTACCTGCGTATACGGCACAGTCGAATAATGACTCGGTAGAGTTTTTAGAGGATAGATACGTTATAGAAGGCCTATGAAAAACGTACTTACTGGACTCGGGGTCTTCATGGGGCGCCGCCTCTAGAAGATATTTAAGTAGCGTGGAATGACTACAAAATACATCTATACTTTTGGTTGATGCTGCCATATGCAACGGACTTTTACCATGCCGGTTAATTTGGTTTAGATCTTGAGGGACAACACCGAATTCCTTTTGAAGTCTTCGTATTTCGCTATCTATCGGGTTGTCGGTATATGATGGTTGCACTTTCATCTTGTTGACGGCCTTATCTTGTAAACATTTTTTTACGACGTCCATTGTTCCAGATAAACACCCATAATGAAGTGCCGTATTGCCTCTTCTGTCGATGATTTGGAAAAAATGACTGTCAGTTGGACACATGTCACTTTCTCCCTCATCGTCGCTTGGAATTGTAGGAAGTAGTTTCAAAGCGGCGTCTCTATTTCTGTTTAAGCAGGCTCTAGAAAAGGGAGTGTGATCTTCATGGTCTAAGGCATAAATACTAGCACCTAACTCACTTAGTGTATTTATGGTGGCAATAGATCCAGTTGCTACTGCATAATGAAGCGGTGTTTTGTAATCTACAAAATTCCGATGATATTGATTGGCTAAACGTTGTCCATTAAGTGTTTGATAATTGTCTAATCTTTTATCACAGAGAGAATCTACGTTTTTGAAACTCTTTAGGAGCTCGGCTTGGTAGTCGCTTCGTTTCATCCAATCGTGCTTTCTATTATTTTGGTCCATCCAATCGTACACTTGATTATTTAGAATAGTTTTTCTGTAAAAGGCTAAATACATATCATCGTTTTTTCTATTCTTCATTTTTTCAGTTATCAATTGTCTGAGCTTAGAATAGTTTGCTTGATGATGTTGGGCATAAAAACTGAGTAATTGAATTAGCTTTAATTTGTGACTAAATTCCTGGATGTTTTCTGGGGCCTCTTTTTTGTAGTATTTAATGTATTGTTTTTTAATATCCTGGAAATTTAGCCCTTCTTTTTTCGATTTGTAGGATTCAACGTCAAACTCGGTTGTAGTAGATTTCGGTCCTGAATATAAATAATGTCCGTCAATTTCAATAATATGAAGATAAATTTCGGGACGGTTAGCGTATATCCCGATGTCATTTTGTTCAAAATACGATTCTTCATTTTCCATACTAATTTGGTCAAACAGACCTATTTGACATTGAATCACGTTGACTTCAGATTCGTCAGAAGTGTCTCTTATATCGAAATGCTCAGGAGGGTTTTCACTCGCATCGTCTAAGTTAATGCGAGTAATTCTTATTGGAAAGTTTAGAGTTTGAGCCAAAGAATGAACTTTATTGTTTGTTGACTGAAAAATATTTGCTTTTTTAATTTCTTTAATTCTTTCTTCATCATAGCCTTCGTAAACGTACTCATGGATGTTATCAGGTAATGTTTCTAGTTTCAGATTTGAAAAATCATGAATCGTACCATTTTGAAGAGCCTCATTTAATTCTAACAGAGATTCGTGTTCTTCAAGTTTAAAATTAGGGTCTTTGGTTAACTGTTTAAATGAACCGATAAGTGCATCACAAAATGCATTATCCCCGGTCGGAACGCCTCTTAATTCTTGGTTAGTGACCGACAAATAATCCGATAGGTAAATCACTTGTTTGTAACAGTCTTGTGTAATCTCTAAATCAGGATTTAAAAAGAGCTCTGTTGCAATGAGACGATGTGTCCATTCTTTGTTTGATGGACCACCCCATTTTTTATCCATGATTTCATTGAATGTCTCAATACTATCTTCAACAGACATAGCAATAATATCTCCAATAGCATGAAGATATTGCATTGCATCACTATTGTTATCTTTGACAGCATCGATAAAGGATTCTTGTAAAAAGTACCGGTCGTAATTTCTTGCTGAGTTCCTGTTGTCTTCCGATACGTCCAAAGAGTCTAAACAGGCAATTGGTGGAAAATGCATCATCGATTTATATACATAGCTGGTGTTTCCTTCTCTAAATGCCAAGGGAACATGTTGCCGGATATCACAAAAGAATTTATCTGGAAGTTGAGGGGAAGGTTTTACAAATTCTGATCTTATATAGGAAAAGAGGGTCTCTTCGACACGTGTTAACTCATACTTAAGGATATTCCCTATAAGAGACTCACTATTATAAATTCCACTAGTCATACTAAATACAGTTTCGGGGCGATTTTCTAGGTCTTCCGAAGAAAAGTATTCCTTATTTTTCCATAACCAATTGAAGTGCAACTCTTCTAATAAAAAGTTAATCATAGTGGCATCGTTATTTTTCATAGCAATGAGCAACGCGTCATCTCCCCATTCTTCGTCATCGTATAGGCTGTTACTTTGGTTTAATTTTGTTAACTGCTCAAAATTTCTCTCTTTAACTGCTACTTGGGTTTCTGAATAGGGTTCTGTTCTGAAGTAGACGTTTGGAAGATCTGCAAGTTTTTCTAATGAAGGTACTGTCTGTGGTGTGTTTTTATGAGCGGCTTCTCGAACCTCTTTTGCAAAATCGACAAAGGATTTTGCATATTTGAAAATGAAGTCAGGATCTTTCTCGTCAAACTTAAGATGTACGTTATAGCGTGGTATTTTTAAAGAGGCTAAGGGGTGAGTTAACCATGCTTCATATACGATTATTAAATCGTTGATGTCTTTTCTTGTTTTTTCTGCGTCTACATTGTCTAGAAAGTCGAGAGACTGAAATGGATGATTTGTTTTAGAAGTGTTGGTAGTTGATGTTAAAAACTGTAATCCAATTTTATAAGCTTCTTTTACGCTTTCCATATCGTTATTTTTGAAAGCGTCTAGTTGGAACTCTAATACGCATCTAGCCTGATAGAAAACCGATACATAACCATCGAATTTAGAAAGTAATTCTTTATATATTCCATCAATACGATTACTAATTTTTGCACCAACGTAGGGGATTTTTCCTTTATCTATCATATGGAAAAAATAAGAGCTCAATTCTTCAGGAGCATTTAAAGTTTCTATCTGTCCCAAAATTTCTTCTTTTATTTTTCGGTCTAAAATACTAATTTTAGGTTGTGCTAAGACGTGACGTATGAGGGATAAATTTGACAGGTTTTGGGTTGGGTTTACGATTCCATTTTCAGCATCTACTTTGTTCTTTTTTTTCAATTCTTTTATGCTATCTTTTAATTCTTTATAGGTAGATAACGGGCAATCATTTATTTCACCAACATGTTCAGCTACCGTATGTTTCATTGCTTCTAATTGGGGGAAAACTTTTTCCATTTTTTTAAGGTTAATTCCTTTAAATGCTGCAAATAGTTCTAGTACGTGGAGTGCACCACTTACGTATTTTCTAACATTTGCTTGTTCAGCGTCATTTAGTGTTATATCTCCGTTCTCATGTCTTTTTTCTTTGATGATATTTTCGATATACTCAACGAAGCTATTTCTCCAGTCTTTTAACAGGCTAGGTGTCATTGTAGGTGACAACGTTAATAGTTCACTCAATAGTTCGAGCATACACAATTGTTCGGCATGCTCGGTGGAATAGACGTTTTGATAAGACATACTTGGCAGTGATGGTGAAGAGCTCTCGTAACCCATCATCATGTCATCAGAAAAATCATCATACTCGTAGTCACAAATTTCTTCATTTCCATAAATAAGACTTCCTAGATTTTTTCGTAACGTTTCTTTGTCTTCATTGTTTTCTTCGTTGGAGTACGTTTCTTTCGTCCATTTCTTGTAAAGAGCAACTGTTTTTTTGATTTTATCTACTGCGTCGGTTTTCTTTGTCTCATTAAATTGATCGTGATCAATGTCTTCTTTAGTTGTTAGTTCATTGATAAATCGATCAAATACTGTTGTTTTTTCCTTAACATCGTCCTCGATATCTTGGATTTCGATAATTAATACGTCGACTCGATCGTCAATGAAATATAAAAAGGAGAGATACCTATTCAAAAACTCTAATTCTTTTGGATATTCATCATCAACTTTTTCCCCTTGGGGGGTAGTTCTAAAATCCGGGTAGCAAAAAGCACTTAGTCCTGCAGCAATAATCCCGATCTTCGATTTCTTTTCGTCAAAGCCATATGAAAGCGCCCATTTAAATGACTTCTTTGCTAATTTTTCAATATCCTCTGCTTTATAGTTGCACTCTTCAGGTATCGGGACGGTCATTTCAAATTCGAAGGTGTTGACGTTTGTTTTTGAAAAAGAAAACGTTTCATCTTTTTCACATAGATTAAAGACGTTATCTGTTTCGATGGTCAGTCGAACGAGTGTATATCCGGAAATTTCGACGGGTTCCTTTTTTTTTATTCTAAAAATACGAGTTGGTTCGGTATCTTCCTTTTTTTCCATTCTTGAAAAATCAGGTAGTATGTTTGATGTAGATATAGCAATTATTTTAAATGTCATTTAAACCTCCGAATATAAGAGGTGACAACGTACTGTATTCACATCGTTTTTGCTATACCCCAAAAGTGGTATTTTTCTTTTTGAGAATGGATTTGCATACGACAGAATGCAAAAAGTTTTCTATGCTAGATATTTAGTGCATACCGTTAATATGAGTTCTTTATTTTAAAATAGACTCCACGAATGAAATATGATTCATTCGTTCCTCATCAGATAAAATCTTCCATGGTCCATTTTTTGTTCCATTTTTTAAAATATCGATAAATTTAGGGTAGTCATAGTCTGTAAGGTTGAATTCATACCCATGATATATAACCATTGTAGATAATTCATTTTTTAAAAGGATCAATTGTTTATAGTCGTTGTCTGATAAACTCGAATAACATTTATTAATTATTGTATTTATGGAATTACCAAGGCTTCTAAGTTCATAATGAAGACTGTGAATTTGTGAGCCGCAATATAAAAATTGCTCCGTGTATCTTGGTCGTTCGTCAGGCTTTAAGTATATTTTATGATGCACGGTCGAATGACTAAAATCAGATAATTGCAAAAATCCTTCGGGGGTTACATTAACTTTTTCAAGATCCATTCCTCCGTAAAATTTTTGATGAAATGCCATCCACAAGAACCTCTGAATCAGTTGTCCAATGAGATCTAATGCAAGTGCTCCAATAGCTACCTTAGTGTCTGGTTCTGTTTTATTAATGGTGTAAATGTTTTCCAAAATATTTACATATGTAAGCGCATCAGCACCTGAAATTGCTTCTCCATTTATTAATACGTTCCGATTAGGTATTTTTTGTAACAGTTGCCATGTTTCTTTTGAATTGTATTTTTCAGCTATAACAGGTTGTACATAGTGGCTGACGCCTTTGAATTTTTCTTCAAAACGAGATGTTTTAGCCTTAGATGAAGCTTGAAGAAACATGACTTTATGAAGACTACAATTCTCGTTGCCGTGGGAACAGGTGCCGTAAAAAGAGTCGAATACTAGTAGTTCTACATTGTCGGACGGGAATGCGAAATAGGGTTGTTTTTCTCTATCCAATGTTTCGAGAACTTTTATTATTCTAGGGGCAACGTTGTAAGAGTCGAAAATTTTCTTGTTTTTTTTATTACTTGGGTCAAACGTACCTATAGGGTTTTCGATGCCTGAAAAAATTATATCCATAACTGCTTGATTAATGGGCATTAATTTTGATTTTTCGGCTTGTATGGAGTTTAATAATTGAAAAATAGAATTGTTTAGGTAAAGATCTACTTTACACCTAAATACGTCAAATTTCAGCGTGTTTAATCCCTTAATTAATGAAGGGATTACACGATGCATATCATATTTTTTATGGGATTCGAAAAAAGTCTGGCACCTTTCAATTGTACTAATGAGAGAACATTGGTTCCCGTTTTTGGAAAGAATAGCTTGAACATAAAACGACTCTAAAAATTGTGAATTAGGTACAGAAAGAAAGACCTTTGCTTTGTTTGGAAAATTTGGCATATGATGATAATGAGCGATGTTATGGCTCTCTTTAGAATATAGTACATGTTCTGGTGTAAGATTAAATCGCTGAAAAAGCAATTGGTTTTTATATAAAGGGTAATAGCTTATATGTCCGAGACGCGTTTTTTCTCCTAGACAAGTTAGTACAATTAAAAGTTTATGATGAGGTAGAGTATTTTCTTCTTTACTAATTTGATTGATTAGATGGGATAACTGAATATTTGTGTTCTTTTGCGCAAATCGAGATGTAAGACTTATAGATTCTTTTTCTGTTAAAGACGTAAGAAAGTCATTAAACAATTCTTTACACTCCCGTGACGCATTGTTGTTCTCTAATTCACGAGTGATTTGTTTATTAATACATGTAAATGTAAGTGGTTTGTAAGGAATAACCGTATTCGGAATCCGAGATGACGAACACGGGTGAATCAATGAATTGACCCATCCGGATATCGATGATCTAATTTCATCTTTTTTGGATTTAATTAAACTTTCCTTGATTTGACTGCTTGATATTAGTTTTAATTGCATTTTAGTTACTTAGTTGTCGGATCGAAAATCAATAAATTTCATTTTATATGAAATATTTACGAGAATTGGACAAGTTCTATGTTGGCTGAAAATGAGTCATTGAGTATTCTTGAATTCTCAAATATTGTGTTATTTCTAACAATAAAGTCTTTCCTACATTCTTTTCATCTACGACCCTTACGGAAAAATCGGGGGCTGAGTTGGTGCCTTTATTGCAATGACAAATAGGAACTTTTCCCCATGGCTGTCTTTTTATTATAAAAGATTTACGTCGATTGGTTAAAGTATTGCCTTAATACGCACAAAAAACGTACAATTCAGACTCATCTAAGCCTACGTTTAAATAGTAAAAAAGGACACGTTTAATGTTAAATAAAATTAGATTTTCACAGTCGTCTTGGCTTATTATTTCTATTCTTCACCTTGCTATTTTATTTCTAACGTTACCGTCGTTTGTATCTTCCGGAGAAATGTTTGCCGAGATGGCAACAAACTATTTTCCAAACGCAACGTTTTCATCCTTTCCAACAAACCTATTTGCTACTGATGCGGGGTACGTTCCTTTATTTAATCGACTTGTGGCATGGGTTATTTCTTTGTTTGGACCCTCCTTATCTAGTCTTCCATTCGTGTATTATTGGGTTGGATTTATTCTTGCAAGTATTGGTGTAAGTTCTGTAGCGCACCCTTATTTTAGATGCGTTATTCCATCAGATCCTCTCCGTGGTATTTTAGCTCTAACATACCTACTCGCCATGCCCATCGAAAATATGGTGTTTATTAACTTTACTTACGCTCTCATTCTTCCCATTTCATTATGGCTTTTAGGTCAATATGTACCCTCAAAAAAACCCGGTGTATGGGGCTGGTTATTTCCTTTGTTGATGTTCGGCAAACCGCCTTTTATTTTGTTCGCCCCTATTGCAGCCTTAGTGTTTTTAAAAAACAAGGATGTCCAAACACGTATCATCCTTGTATTGGGTATGATTATGTCTGTCATACAAATTATCATTTTACGCTATAACCAGGCGAGCGGGTCATACAATAAATATGACTATGATGCCAACTTTATAGAGCTTGTTGTCGCGGTTTTTCGTGGAATTTTTGGGTCTGTAGGGGTCTACGTATTAGGGCCGAATGTGTCCCATGGGACTGCATTAGCTCCTGTCGTATTAGGCGTCGTCCTTATCGTGTGGTTTGTTAGAAAGAAACTTCCACATATGGACAAAGGGCCCCGGCTTTTGTTTCTATATGGTGCTCTTTTAGTCGTTTTGAGTGCTGGACTCCATTGTGTGGCCGTACCATTGAACTGGGTAAAAGAATCTGTTTATCTGGGTGCCAACATTTACCGTCACGAAATATCGGTAGCTACAGGTGTGTTACTTATGATTGTAGGTTTTGTATCTAATGCGACGCGTGCTCCACGTGCCATACTTTATTTTCTGTTATGGACGTTGGCCTCAGGGTGGGCCTACAACAGCTTTAAGCAATCTGATTTTCCTATGGGCTTTAGTAGCTGGCAGTCACTCGCAACAGAGGAACGTATTTCAAAAGATCAGTTTTTTATTCCGGTTGAGCCCTTTGGTTGGTTTTACTCTAAGGGTGTTCAGACTCATCTTCCGTCTAGAGAACATACTGATTTTTCAAATGAATATGTAACATCATTAACACTCTCACACTACGAAAACCCTCATTGGAAATCCCTTCTTGGCGTCATGATTGGTGTAAAAGCAGAGTCTGATGTTTCTAACTTTAAAACCCAGCTTCAACTCACTACAGATTCGAGCGAATCGATTATTCTTACCGATGCCCGGCCTCTATGGTCTGAGGGGCGGTTTATTACGCATACATTAGACATACCTCTTCTCAACGTGACACAGGCCACATATACATTTAGTCACCCTGTTATTATTTGGGTAGACAAAACAACAGGCACTCCTAGCGTCGGTTTAATTTCTCCAGAAAGAGAACAGCACAAGTGACACACATTAAAAAATGGCTATCTGTATACAAAGCCTTTTGCATTGTGCTTTGCATTAAAGTTGTCGCATCTCTCTTTTTTTCGTCAGGCTTTAAAGATGATTTGTTTCTGCCATTTATTTCTCATTTTCTAACCGTATTCGACAATCCATGGGAACATTTCTATCTAAACCCAGGTGGCGCACAGTTTCCTTACCACCCCATAATGCTTTATATTTTCTCGTTTTTTTATGCACCTTTTGTTTGGCTCGGTCTAGAAAATCAATTGCTATCTAACTTTTTGTTTAAGCTCCCACTCTATATTTCCGATATTGTTATCACAGCTACGTTAATCCGGTTTTTCCCACGCAGAAAGCAAGAGATATTTTGGTTTTACTTTGTGTCTCCAATTGTTATCTATGCTTCGTATTTACATACCCAAGTCGACAGTGTTACAACTGCATTTCTGTTCTTAACATTGTATAGTTTGTACCAAAAGCGCCCTATGCAAGGAGGCCTGTGGTTTGGTGTTGCTCTTGCTACAAAATTGCATGTCTTTATCTGTCTGCCCTTGCTTGTAATATACATACTCAAGCAGTTTCGATGGTCAGACACGTTACGTTTCTTAGCTTGTGTTTTTGGTATATACACTTTAAATATTCTTCCCTATGCGTTTGAGCCGGGTTTTATAGAGCTAGTGCTTGCAAATCCCAAGCAATCTATGATGTTTCACTCGGCTATTTCTCTAGGTGGTACGTATTCTATATATACTACTGTGGCTATTCTTATGTTGGCCGTATTTAAATTTGGAATGTATAGAAAAACCAATATAGACCTTTTGTTTTCTTTTCTTGTTATTTTATTTTCAATTCCCGTTTTACTCGTCCTTCCTCAACCAGGTTGGTATTTGTGGGCCGTGCCTTTCATGAGTATCTTTTTAATTAAGGCGAGTGAAAAAAAGAGAGAAGTTATTTATTTATACGCCGGATTCAATGCCATGTATATCCTCTTTTTTCTTTTCTTTTTTAAGTCAGACATTATAAGCCTATCGTTTATGGGCTATGCCATTCCTCCTGCCTTTACACACGGCATTTGGCCCAATCTTATCTTTACTACATTAGAAATGAGTTTGCTTTGCCTTGTAATAGCATTCTACCAATATGGCGTGCGCAGCAACGACATTTATAAGCGTACACAGTCTATTGTGATTGGTATCGGAGGCGATAGTGGAAGTGGCAAAACGACCCTTCTTCAAGATATTACAAGCCTTATGCCACAGAAAACGGTGGCGCTAGAAAGCGACGGTATACATAAATGGGAGCGCGGCAATAAGGAGTGGGAAAGTCATACTCACCTCGATCCTAAAGCTAATCATCTACACTCTTTTTTCAACCAAATTTCACAGCTTAAACGAGGGCTTACAACTCCATTTAGATTTTACAATCATGAGTCAGGTACATTTACAAAACCTAATTTAATCCAGTCAAAAGACATTATTCTACTTTCTGGCCTACACCCATTTTATTTGCCCATTATGCGTAAAATAGTGGACGTAAAAATCTTCTTGGCTACCAACGACGCCTTACGTTGTTTTTGGAAAATTAAACGAGACATGAGCCATAGAGGATATTCACTAGAGGCGATACAGGCGCAGCTAAAAAAGAGAGAAGCCGAGTCACTCAAGCATATTAATTCTCAAAAACGTTTCGCCGATATTCTTGTGGAATATTACACGCACGACGACCTAACAAACTTTAATTTAGACGTTAAGGACATCAACCTAAAACTGAGTGTAACGTGTAGCTCGGATATATACTTAGAACCTTTCGTCGACACGTGTCAGGCGGCTGGCATATTAGAGTCGTGGGACTATTTAGACGATTTGCGTTTTGTTAAATTTGAATTCAATGGGCCGTTAGAGTCATGTGCACTCAATCGGGTGGTAAAAGACACGCTAGCAAACGCACATGATATTATCAGTCCCAGTATTACGTGGTCGCCCGGATACCGAGGTATTATTCAATTTTTTATTGTGGCATTTATAAGTGAGAGGATGAAAGAATATGATTAAAATAAGCCATCGTATCAATACCCTTAAAGACCTTCAGACTGTTCCCAATAAGTATGGTGTCGAGCTAGATATTCGATCTCAAGGAGATACCCTTGTTCTGCATCACGACCCCTTTTGTGAAGGCGAGCCATTTGAGGCGTATTTACAAAAATATTCTAATGGTCTCATGATTTTAAATACAAAAGAAGAAGGCTTAGAAGAACGTATTCTCGAACTCATGAAGAAGTACGCTATTAAAGACTATTTTTTCTTAGATTTGTCCCTTCCGTTTTTAGTGAAACAGTGTCGAAAAGGTATGAAAAAATCTGCCGTTAGGTTTTCTGAATACGAACCTTTGGAGTTTGTCATGTCATTCAAAGGTCTCGTAGATTGGGTTTGGGTAGATTGCTTTACCGATATGCCATTAACCACAGAAAACTATGCCGTTCTCAAACGCCATTTTAAATTATGTCTTGTGTCCCCCGAACTACAGGGGTTTGGCGTAGATAAAATAGACGAGTTTAAAGCTCGTTTAGCTCACATGCCCGTAGATGCAGTATGTACCAAACGTCCGGATTTATGGTCATGACACCCTTTTTAAAACCTACCCAACTTAGCCAATACAAAGGTGTGCTAATAGATTTAGACAATACACTTTATTTACACGACCCTTGCCATAATGCAGCGATTAAAGCGGTGTATGACTATGCGAAAGACGCTGGCTTAGTTAACGAGATAGACAGCTTTAATGCCGGGTATCAAATAGGTAGAAAAGCGGTACAAAAACGTCTTTTCCCACAAGGTGTATGCCGGTCTCGCTTACTCTATTTTCAGGCTATGTTAGATGCAATGGGGCATTCAGAAAAGCTGTCAGAAGCCTTGGAGATGGAGTCCTGCTATAAGGCAGCCTTTTTAGCCAATATGACACTAGACACCGATGCCCATGCCTTTCTAAAACAATGCAAAGACGCAGACATTCCGGTCTGTGTTGTAACGAATCTAAATACCCAGTTTCAAATTCAAAAATTACAGGCCTTAGACATCATGCCCTATGTGTCGTATTTAGTAACAAGTGAAGAAGCTGGAGTAGAAAAGCCAGAGCCAGCTATTTTTGAATTAGCGCTAAGTAAAATGGATATGTCTGTACACGACGTCGTTATGATAGGGGACGATAAAGAAAAAGATAGTAAGGGTGCTGAGCAATTAGGCATTACGGCAGTAACAATAGAGTTATGTTAAAAAAATCATTTTTAAGGTTTCTTATTATCGGTGGCGTTTCTACGGCTATAAACTATAGCGTGTTTCATGTTTTCTTAGCTGTCTTTGGCATGCACTATGCAATGTCGTCTGGAGTTGGATACTGTACAGGGCTTGTTGTGGGATACTTTTTTAATAAGTCATGGACCTTTCAGGCAGCGCGACATTCGGTAGCAGCTATTACACAATATATATGTGTTTACTTAGGCTCTTTGACCTTAAGTTTAGTCTTGTTATCCTTTCTTATTGAGGGTCTTTCTTTCCCTGCTTGGTTTGCCAATATAATTGCGATAGGGCTTACTACTATTACCAATTTCGTAGGGCTTCGATTTTGGGTATTTACACCTGAAAGTGAGTATGAACTTTACATTAAAGATCTTATTTCGGTGTCCCATAAACTGGGTGCGTCTATGGCGGTTGTTCAGGGCGGCGGCGGCAATACGTCGATAAAATTTGCCGGCCACTATATGGCTGTAAAAGCGTCAGGTACGACATTGTCTACTATGTCGGCATCCAAAGGCATTAGTATTGTTGATTATCCCCATGTTTTAAATGGTCTTTCGCCTCATACAACGGAGTCTGAATCAGAAAAAGTGCTAAAAGACAGTGTTGTTCAGTTACCCACTATGCCTACAGGTAGGCCGTCTATGGAAACGGGGTTTCATGCTGTTTTAGGGCGTGTGGTATTACATACACACTCTGTCTATATCAATTGCATTGCCTGTTCTGAAAATGGGCGATCATTATGCGAGTCTCTTTTTAAAGATACTGATATTTTCCCTGTGTGGATTGATTATGTGGCACCTGGCCTCCAGCTAAGTGTGGCGGTTAAGCAAGCCGTTCAAAAGCAGCCAGACGCGACGGTGTTTATCTTGGCTAGTCATGGCATTGTGGTAACCGCGGAAACATCGAAAGAGGCGTATGTATTGTATGAATCAGTAACTAAAATCATTAAGACAGGGCTGTCTCTTTCAGATATGACAGAGACCTATACCTTAGAAAAACGAGACGAGGATCACTATGTGATGCCCTTACCTGATGCCGACGACGTATCGCTTAGAGACGTATTGTTTCCAGACCAAGCGATTTACCTAACGCATAATGTTACTCGAGAAAAAGAGGGCTTGGTTTTCAAGGCATCCTTGTCTAAAGCAGAGGGAATGGCCGAAACGGTATTAGCAAAGATCTATATCGAATCTGAAATAAACCGACTGGGTTATACCCCCGTTTCGTTAAACGACGAGGACGTAGCATTAGTACTAAACATGCCAAGCGAGGCATATAGAAAGGCAGTGATTGAATGAAAATTATTATTCCTATGACAGGGCTCGGTTCTCGATTTGTATCTGCCGGATACCCCGATATAAAACCTTTAATCCCCATACACGGAACCCCCCTTATCTCGTATGTGATAGACCTGTTTCCTGGCGAAGAAGATGTGTCGTTTCTGTGTCGAAAAGACCATTTAGACACAACGCCTCTTAGAAAAACACTAGAAGAGTTAAAGCCGTCAGGCACCATTATAGAGTTAGAAGGAGAGAAGCTAGGTCCTGTTCATCCCATAACTCAGATGATAGACCAAGTAGACAATAACGAGCCTGTTATTGTAAGTTATTGTGATTTTTATATGACTTGGGACTATGCCGACTTTATAAAGTCGGTTACGCGTTCAGGCTGCGATGGCGCTATTCCATGTTACACAGGGTTTCACCCTCATTTAAGACACGAAAAGAACGTATACGCTGGATGCAAAATAGATGTGGACAAAAAACTCTTAGAAATCAAAGAAAAGCATTCTTTCGAAGCCGACAAAACGAAAGGGCATCATTCAGCAGGGATCTATTATTTTAAGCATGCAAAATACATCAAAAAGTATTTTTCTCAGCTTATGGAAGAGAACAACCGCGTTAATAACGAATTTTATGTGTCTATGGTGTATGAATGTATGTTGAGAGACAATTTACAAATAGACGTATACGATGACATTCCTCATTTTTGTCAGTGGGGTGTGCCCATGGACTTAGAAGAATATCTCTATGCAGCAGGCTCAATCAAGGGGTGGGAATCATGAAAATACTTATTCCAATGGCAGGTGCCGGTCAGCGTTTTAAAGATGCAGGGTACGAACAATCCAAACCCGTTATTCCAGTTAACGGACTACCTATGGTTGTACAGGCAACCAAAGCGCTTCCAAAATCAGAAGATCCAATTTTTGTATGCCGAAATTTTCATCTAGAAGAAGGTGTGGATAAGATCATAAAGGCCTACTACACACAAGCTACATTTGTTCCTGTAGATCGTTTAACAGAGGGCCAAGCGTCTACTTGTTTGTTGGCAAAAGACAGTATAAACACAGACGAATCTCTTATGATTGGCGCCTGCGACAATGCCATGATTTGGAATAAAAAGGCATTCGAAGACGTCTGTCGCGAGTCAGACTGTGTTGTATGGACTTTTAGAAACTGTATTAGTGTGGTGGAAAAGCCAGAGCAATATGGTTGGATGAAGGTAGACGACAGCGGCTGTGTTACGGGCACTTCTATTAAAGTACCAATCAGCAATACACCTAAGCAAGACCACGCAGTAGTGGGCTCGTTTTGGTTTAAAAAAGGGTCCGACTTTGTAGACGCCGCAGAAGAAATGATTGCTAGAAACGATCGTATCAACGGCGAGTTTTACGTAGACAAATGTATCGATTATATGCTTGAGGCGGGTAAGACAGTACGTGTATTTGAAGTAGATTATTATATAGGGTGGGGTACTCCAGACGACTTAAAAACGTGGGAATACTGGCGGTCTTTTTTTAAGGAGAACTCATGGCTAAAATAGCATTATCGATCGTATTACCTTGTTATAACGAGTCGGGTAATATTCCATTTATTATCGAGCGATTTTCGGCCATTTTACCGAGTGATTTGGCCGTGGAAGTTATTTTGGTTAATAACGGGTCTAGTGATGATTCTAAAATCATATTCGAACAAGAACTTTCTAAACAAAATGACGCTCGATTTAAGGTGGTAGATGTTCCTGTAAACAAAGGATATGGACATGGCATATTAGAAGGACTAAAGGGAGCTTCTGGCGACGCGTTTTCCTGGACGCATGCCGATATGCAGACAGATCCTGCCGACGTTATTAAAGCGTACCGCGTTTGGAAAGAGAGTGGCGGCGAATCTGTTTTTGTAAAAGGAAAACGGTTAAATCGTGCTTGGGTAGAAGCTTTTTTTACATTTGGAATGCAGGTGTTTACTTTGTTTGTGTTACGCATAAATTTAAACGACATCAACGCCCAACCCAAAGTATTTGGGCGTGGCTTTTACACAGACGTTTTAAAAGAAGGTGCTCCTCAAGATTTTTCCTTAGACCTCTATGCCTACTATCATGGTAAAAAGAAACTCACGCTTAAAACCATCCCCGTTTACTTTAACAAACGGTTACATGGCGAGGCTAAGGGTGGCGGAAGCTTTAAAACAAGGCTTAAATTAATTGATAGAACCATACGTTACATATGGCAGTTAAAGCTATAACGGATGTCTTTACAACGGTCTGTTCAACTGCAAAGGAACATGTATGTTTTTCATATCAGCTACTATATATAAACTATCGATGTAGTTCTTGATAAATCCTAAACGAGACGACAGCATCACATGCTGCATACGATATCTGCGCAGGCGTAAGGGTTGGTTGCGCCCAATTAGATGTTTTTGCCGTTTTTGATAAACGCTTTTTTAGAAAAATCGCAGTAAGTGCTCGCAACCCAAAACAAGTTATATTCTTTTCTTTTGCAACATCAGCGAGATCAATAAAACTATTTGCGGTAAATGGATATAGCTTTTCTAATGCTTTAATATCGTCTCTAATTGCGACACCTGTCTTAACGATATTTTCGTCTTCTAAAATACTGGCAAGTTCGTATTTAAATGGAAATTTATTTAGTCTAAAAAGGTAAGCATTGGTTTTCGTGGCAAATTGTAAAAGTGAAACAGGATGACTTTCGCCTTTTCTAAACGATGGACGTGTTTCTGTATCAAAGCCAAGAATAGGTTCCTTTTTCAACTCTTTAATTGCTTTTAAAGCATCTTTTTTTGACTCAATGAGAGTAATACTCCCATTAAAACTATATAAAGGGAGCTTATTAATATCTTCTTTTTGTATTGAAAGTTGGTTGTTCATAGTTATAGTTGATTTAGTTATTTCTAGTGACTAAGGATCTATTTAAAGATTTCTATCCCTTCCGCAGTAATTCGTATTTTACCTCTTTTATATAGATTGCCAATAGCTTGCTTAAAAACCATTTTACTAACTTGAAATTCATTTCTAATATCTTCAGGAGAACTTTTGTCATTAAAAGGGGACTTTCCTCCGAGTTCCTCAAGATGTTGCATTAATTTGTCAGCTGTTGAAAAAACGTGGTCACCTTTTTTTGGTTGCAATGATACGTCGATTCTTCCGTCTTCTCTAATACATTTAATATAGGCTTTGAGCCTTTCTCCTTCTTGGTAGTTACCATAAACCTGATTTCCGTAAATCAATCCTGTATATTCATTGTTAATTACTACCGTAATGCCTAAATCGGAAAAGGAGTAAATTTCTATATCCACTTCTTGCCATGGTATAAAAACTCCCGGCTCGACAGTGTACTTTAATTCTTCAAAATTATATTCCATTTTATTTCCTTGTTTTACTGTTTCTTTTGCGGCTAAGTTAACCTATCTTTTCGTTTGCATTAGTATAAATTTGTCTGTCTTTTTTTGCAAAGTTTTAAACAAACAATATGTTGATTTTTCAATTATCAGATTTAGTAGCTGAAAATATAGATCTCTATTAAAATAACGAAATGAGTTTATCAGCTAGCAGGGAAAAAAGATTATTGTTTACCCTCGCACTTATTCATTTCGTCCATATTTTAGATTTTATGGTGATGATGCCTTTAGGACCCCACTTTATTCGAGATTTTGCTATAAATGCCGGACTATTTAGTTTTCTAATTTCGGCCTATACGGTAAGTGCCGGAGTAGCAGGTTTTATTGGCTCTTTTTTTCTAGATAAAGTAGAGCGAAAAAAAACTTTAGTGTTGAGCCTTAGTGGCTTTACTGTTGGAACTCTATTTTGTGCACTATCACCAACTTACATTATCTTGTTTGTATCCCGAATCATTACTGGTTTTTTTGGTGGAATATTAGCTTCGCTAGTTTTAGCTATTTTAGGTGACGTCATTCCTTCCCATCGTAGAGGAAACGCGATGGGCATGGTGATGAGTTCTTTTTCAATTGCGAGTATTGTCGGAGTTCCCTGTGGTCTCTTTCTTTCAAATATATGGTCATGGACAGCCCCTTTCTATTTGTTATTTGGAACAGGGCTTATAACTATTCTATTGGCTATTAAAACGGTTCCGAGTTGTAACCTTCATTTAGAAGAGGATAACAATACGGAACTAGCAATTGTTAAAGTATTTAAAAATAAAAACCTGAGATCTTCGTTGGCATTAACCTTGTCTATCATGCTTGGACAATTCGCGGTCGTTCCACTCATAAGTACCTATATGGTCACAAATGTTGGATTTACAGCGCATAATTTAACGTATGTATATATCTTTGGAGGGCTTGCTGCCATGATTATGTCTCCGATTAGTGGTAAATTAGGAGATCGGTTTGGAAAGTTTCCAGTGTTTATGATCTTTTCGATTCTATGTATGATTCCACTTTTAGTTATTACACAGTTAGGGCTTTATTCATCTTTGGTGATTCCTCTGATATTCACTTCACTACTATTTTTATGTTCGACAGGGCGAATGGTGTGTGGCATGGCCCTAATTATTTCTAGCGTTGGGTCAAAGCAGAGAGGAGGCTTTATGAGTATTAATACTTCCGTACAGCAATTATCTGCGGGTGCAGCTTCTTTTATTGGTGGGATAATTATTCATCAATTACCATCAGGAAAAATTATTAATTATGACTACGTCGGGTATTGGGCTGTGTCTTTTGCGATTCTTTCCATTATAGCGGCTTCTCGAGTAAAGCAAGTAGAATCTAACTAGAAATAACTTATATATAGTTAATCGGTTTCGGGTTTTTTCTGTATTTAAAGAAAATATTGTCTTTTAAAGTTAAAAATTAGTCTCTTTGCAAGTAGTGAAAATTATTTTTTTTTGTATCAAAAATATGCCTTTTAGAGGTGCGATATACTCATTAAATAAATAATCGATCTCAAGAGGTAGTATCTATTGGCCTTTTTAAGTTATAATAGCCTTGATTTTAAGTTTTAAGAAAGTATTTCGAAGAGGAGAACATTATTATGGCAATTGGAAAAGTAAAATGGTTTAATGAAGAAAAAGGTTTTGGATTTATTGAAAGAGAAGAAGGTAAGGATGTATTCGTTCACATTCGTGCAATTCAAACTCCAGGAATTAATGCATTACAAGAAGGCCAAGAAGTAGAATTCGAAGTTGAAGACGGTCAAAAAGGACCTCAAGCAGTTAACGTTCTAATTCAAGACTAAAAAAACCGCATTTAACAGTTTATCTGTTAAGTAAATAAAAATTATGTCAGCTAGCTACGGAATTCAAATTGAATTCCAGCTGCTGACATTTTTTTTGAATTTCACTCCCATAAAAATACTTTAAATATTAAATCTTTATCCTTCTATTTCACTATCCTGATATTGTTCTTGTATTTACATCTATACTATTTCTTTCACATTTTAAGATAAAAGCATATACTCTTGAATCTATATGTATCATATTTAAATACATATTTTTGACTAAAATAATTGAGGTGTACTATGGGTTTTAATGGTAATAAAAGTAAAAATAGATCGGGGTTTCGTCCCGAACAACGATCCGGTTTTCGTTCCGAAGGTTCAGGGCAAAAGAGTTATTCTAGCGGAGGAGGTCGAGATTCAGGGAATAAGATGCTGACAAAAGCTACCTGTGATTCTTGCGGATCTTATTGCAAAGTTCCGTTTAAACCGTCTGGAGAGAAGCCTGTTTATTGTAATGACTGTTATCGAAAGAATGGCGCGTTTTCAGATTCAAAACCAGCTCGGTTTGGACAATCTTTTGGTTCAAATAGAAATGAAAGCGGGGCTGAAAGTAAAGGATCTGGTGCTGATTTAGATCAAATTAATGCAAAACTGGACCGAATTCTTCGACTATTAGAAGACTAAACTCTATTTTAGAATAATAAGTTGATAGATATCCAATAGCCTTATACTAGGGTTATTGGGTATTTTTTATTCTTTCTCTTTTTACTACTCTCCATTAGAAACAAAATATTTTCATACAATGGATACGCTGACCACATCAATTCCTAATACACTTATATTTAATACGAATGATTTATTTTGCTAAACTCTCAAAATTTGTACCAATTTAAATTAATTAAAGAACGTTCACCCTGTGCTAAACTATCCAACTATGGATTCACTTTCTCAACTTGTTCTAGGTGCGGCTATCGGGTATGCAGTTGCAGGTAAAAAAATGGGTAAACAAGCACTTCTTTGGGGAGCATTTTCTGGAACATTACCCGATTTGGACTTTATACCAACTCTTCCATTTAATGACGAGTTTGTTTATTTAAAGCATCATAGAGGCTTTAGCCATTCAATCCTTGGAGCATTAGTGATGTCGCCTTTATTAGCGTTGGCATTCAGTAGATTAAAAAAGACGTTGAGATTTATACCACTCTTTAATATTTTCTTATGGGGAATCCTATCTCATTTATTACTCGATTGTTTTACAACTTGGGGAACTCAGGTGTTTTGGCCGTTATCTACTCGAGTCTCGTGGAACACAATATTTATTGTAGATCCACTGTATACACTACCGCTGGTAGGCTCTGTTTTTGCGACCTGTTTTTATAAGTCACATCATGTTCGAAAACGTGTTGTTATGATTGGGTTAATAGTAAGCTCTTTTTACTTAATATGGGCGATAGGTGTGAAGCAATACTTGAACCCACAGTTTGAAGCTTTGTTTAGTCATCATAAATTAGACGTGATTAGGTATACGACACGACCGACGGCATTTAACTCTATTCTATGGTCAACAACTGCAGAAACTTCCTCAGGGTATTATTATGGACAAATTTCCTTATTGGATTCGACATTCCAAGGACCTCTCTATTTTTTCAAGAAGAATCATCATTTGCCTGACAAATTTAATGAGAAAAAGGTGCAAGAACTTATAAGTTATACTAAAGGTTATTATTCAATCACCGATCAAAAAAATTCTCTTTATATACACGATTTTCGATATGGATATTTGGGAGACCCTTGGCTAAACACTCCCAAACCAGTATTCGCATATCTTCTTGAAAAAGAGGGTGGGGCCTTGCTTTTATCGGTTGATAACCCAAGACCAGAAAATGGGCCTGATTTACTTAAACAAGTATGGAACAGGCTAAAGGGTATTTGAAAACGCATTCAGGGCCCTTTTCAATAGACCTATGACTAAATTAATTTACAGAAGGAATATGAGACAGAAAATTTTTTGATTTAGCTAACGAGCAGTAAGTGAATTCTAGATAGACGACTTTTTATCGAAAACCTTTAAATTCGGATTTTCTATGATGAGGAATTCCATTTTCTAAGTAAAATTTAAATTCCTCGCATAAGTGATCGGCTACTACGGATAGTTTTTTCCTTATAACTGGTTTCAATAATGAACCGAGTATACCTCTAGGGTCCAATTGAAATTCAAATATGGCTGTCGTTTGATTTGGTCCGATTTTTTCCAAAGACCATAATCCAATCGCGGTTTTGGCTATAGAAGGGATCCCTTTAGTAATATGGTATGCAATTGAGTGAGATTCAGGATCGTACATATCTATTATGTGAATCGTTTCTCCTCTGTTGGTGACGGTAATTCGTCGTGAAAAAGAGAGTCCCGGAAATTCGGCATCTCCAGCAGGCTTTGAGTGACTAAAGGTGCTGGACCATATATGTACTTCAGCGAATTGCTTACCCAAAACGACCCAAGCAGAGTTAATATCTTTGTTAATTGTTACCTTTTTTATAACGGTTACAGTGCGTCCCATTTTTTAAACCGATTCCAAACTTTTATTCATAGCCGACTATTATAGCTTATCTTTCTGTATTAGGTATAAACGTTATTTATTTTCATCCACACGAGGTCCAAAAAATAATCGAGTATATGTAAATATAAACCCACTAAACGCACATATCCATGCTATTTGAGAAAATATCATAAATAATATGTACCTAGTTGGAAAAATAAGTGGGCAAAAAACTCTCAAAATAAAACCAGCAACTAACAACATAAACAGATACCCAACTAGTTTAGGAGGGGATTGAATGCTTCTGCCTGTATGTCCCCAAGATACTCGGGACATCATACCTAGGGTACTAAGCCCAATTCCTCCATAAGCAAATGAGTGAACGGATAGATGGGCTCCAATTCCGTGGGTATAGCTAAGAACCTTCAAAACAAATCCGATAACAATACTTGTATATGCAAGATACAGAACCCATAAGAGGGGTTTTTTCCAAATACCGGGAGTATACCACCCATACAACCGGATGATTAAAATGATCGCAATAATACCTGCAGAAACAGCGGAATAAATAGAATAAGTATCCCAAATATCAAAAGCAAAAAAGCTGACAAAAGAAATAAGGCTCGCGATAGTCATGAATGGGAATTTTTTTAGTTTTACTGGATACCCAACTCCTTTTTCAATAAAAAAGGGGATGACGCGTCCACCAATTAAAACGATAAGGGCGACAACCATATACAGCGCGGAGTAAAGACCTATTCTTATTCCACCAGGAATAGCACCTGTGACACCCAAGTAAAAAATGATGTTACTTGATAATAAAAAGGCTAATTTTATAATGACTCCAAAGTTTCGCCATTGTTTAGACTTAATGATCGGGCGAATCAATATGACGAAAAGCAATAGTATAAATAAAGTGTCTGAAATAATTGGAAAAATAAGAGGTAACCATTCTGTAAACATCAACACTCTTGATGTAATCCAAGGGATAGTAAGTAATAGTAAAGGGACACCTTTTATAGTATTAAAACCTGTCCAATTTTTAACAGCGGTTAGTAGAAAACCGGCGATAACCGCCAAGCTGTATCCAAAAATCATTTCGTGAGCGTGCCAATAGACAGAAGGAATATTAGTGGGTCTAAGATCGAGAAAGAAGGAGTAAATTCCCATCCAAAGAAATACCGACAAAACAGCGTAAATTCCTGCTAGGAAGAAGAATGGTCTAAAGCCAACAGACAAAAATGATTTTAAATTAAGACTCATCAAGATACATTATAGCCTATTAAATAGATGGGTAAAGAGGGTGCGATTAGTGAAGACTGTCGCGCCTAAGAAGGCGCTCTATCACCGAGATTCCCATAACGATGGAACTCATGGGTTATTGATTGTCCATTCAAATAATAGAGAAGTTCAAAACGACCTTCACTATATGGCGGATGGTCGATGATTGTAGAATGATGTTTGGATATCTTGATACGGATTGATTGGTCAGTTACCGATGAACAGAATCTCAACCTATCAATTCCATCTATTCTCGATAACATTGTATCGATAGATTCTCTTTTGGACGGAAGGTGATGAATAAGTTTTTGTTGGTCTTTTGTTATATCTGCCGCATAGCTAATATCAACTTTATTATTTGTGATTTGTAGCGCATCAAGGATCATACGGAGATCGTTTAGGTTGTCTTTCTTTTCAATTCGTATAATAATCCGATTGTTAGGCAAGTATCTTAGATGATTGTCTTCACCATATAAGTTTGTGACGTCGGTAGCTGT
Source organism: bacterium (assembly GCA_018698675.1). Taxonomy (GTDB): domain Bacteria; phylum Margulisbacteria; class Marinamargulisbacteria; order JABIPA01; family JABIPA01; genus JABIPA01. Next base: position 146,816 of record JABIPA010000023.1, read on the forward strand.
GCTAAATAGTCTCGAAAAGGCATCTTTATAGTTATGAGATTGTCCTTTTTTCTCTAGAATATTTAGGAGTTGAATCACATAATTAGGACCACCGGCTTTACTTCCAATACCAAATGATGATTTTTTAAGTCCGCCAAACGGTTGTCGTTGAACAACAGCGCCCGTGACGTTTCTGTTGATATAGATATTTCCCGCTTCTACCGAATTTTTCCATTTTTCTTTTTCTCGAGGGTCTAATGAAAAGATACCTGATGTAAGACCATATGGAAGCGTATTGGCCGTTTGTATGGCGTCTTCTATATCGTTAACACAACATACAGATAGAAGAGGCCCAAATAATTCGGTGCTAAAGCTATAAGAATTCGGAGTGACACCCATTTTAATTCCAGGTGTCATTAAGTTCGGATTACTTGAATCCAATTTTGGTTCAACGAGCCATGTTTCATTAGCGTCTAATTTCATGGCTTTTTTCAATTTATCGGTTACGGGAGAGGTTAGGGGACCAAATTGGGTGTCTAACTGAAACGCAGTGCCTACTATCAAACTTTCTGCCGTATCTTTTAGTGTTTCTAGAAAAGTAGGATCGTTATAAAACGCTTTGTTAAGAAGAAGAACAGAACATGCTGAACATTTTTGGCCAGAATGACCAAATGCTGAACCGACAATAGATTTAATAGCCATGTCGTCGTCACATAAATCGGAAACGTAGATTACATTTTTTCCGCCCGTTTCTGCAGACAATGGAATGTTAGGATTTGAAATTTTAATTTTTTGAGCAGTTTCCGTACTACCAGTGAAAATAATATGTTTTATAACCGGAGACGATGTTAACGCAGTTAATGCATCAGTATCTGTGGTATGTATAAGTTGGAAGGCGTCTTTCGGAACACCTGCATCCCAGAAACAATTTGCCATCATGGTTGCTATTTGCCGAGACTGAACGGCTGGTTTAAGTATAACTGTATTACCGGCTGCTAAGGCAGCAAGTACGCCTCCAGCAGGGATTGCAATAGGAAAATTCCAGGGAGCAATGACTAGAACGACACCTTTAGCTGTAAAAGTTATATTTGGAAAATCCTCTAGTTGAGTCATTGAGTAAGCATAATAGTTAGCGAAATCAATGGCTTCAGAGATCTCTACATCTGATTCTTGGAACAGCTTTCCGTTTTCAAAAGCAGCGATACCAATTAAGTCGCCTCGTTTTTCCTTAAGCCTTTTTGCCACCTCAAACAGGATAGTTTGGCGTTCCTTTACTGAAAGCGTTTTCCATTTACTAGAATTATTTTCAGCGGTATGAACGATATCTTCTACTTCTTTTTTGTTTAAGAACTGAACTTCGGAAAGGGGTTTTATTTTAGACCATCTGTTTCTAATTGATTTTGCCCAACCATAACTTTTAGGTGAATAGAAATCAGTATTATCTTGATTTTCAAAACGTGTGCGATTACTTAAGTTCGGTTTTGAATGTTCAAGACGATTTTGCCGTCGCTTCTCGCCCGTAAGAAGTGTCGGAATAATTTTTAATGATTCTTCAAAAATGGACACTAAATGGTTCCAGTTTTTGGATTTTGATGTCAGTCCAAATGCATGTTTTAAAAAGTTTTGTGGACCTGAGTTTTCGTCTAAGCGTCTAAAGAGATAAGCAATGGCATAAAAAAATTGTTCCGAGCGCACCACTGGTGTGTAGAGTAACGTTTGATGAACATGTTTTTGTAAGAATAAAGCTAAGTGGTCTGACATTCCTTCTAATATTTCGAATGTAAAGTATTTTTGTAATCCTTCTTTTTCAACACGTATCCATGTATAGGCGATATCAAATAAGTTATGAGACCCTAAGCCAATATGTATGTAGGGCATCCTGTCTTTATGTATGGCATATTTTATAATTCTCTTAAAATTGGCGTCTACTTCGATTTTCGATTCGTAGATCGGAGAATCAAGGTTATCTAAAGCCGAATAGACGTTCTCCATTTGCAAGTTCGCACCTTTTACAAGGCGAACTTTAATAGGAGCGCCTCCATTTTTAACACGTTTTTTTGCCCATTCAAGAAGACCTTCAAGAATTGGTAATGTATCAGGTAAATATGTTTGAAGAACGATACCAGCTGTGTGGTTTTTAAATTCTTCTTTATCTAACGTGTGTTTGAATGTGTTGATTGTGACGTGTAAATCTTTATACGCCTCCATGTCCAAATTAATAAATTTTGGAGGGTTAAACGTCATACACTTTCTATAAAGTTTAGATAAACGTTCTGCTAAAATTTCAACGGACGAATCTTCGGATAAGGGATGTAAAGACGAAAATATAGCGGATACTTTAACCGATAGATAATTCACTACTGGCAAATCAAGTGTATTTAAATAATCGTTTAACCTATTTTTAGCGTCTGTCTCTCCCAATACCTCTTCCCCAATGATATTTATATTAACCATAAATCCTTGTTTGTATCGAGATTGGATATGTTTACTTAATTTAGCTGTTTCTAAAGGTACGATTAAGTGGCTAGTATCCATTTTTAACTTGTATTGAAATATTGGAACGGCTAAAGATGGAGCTAATGGTCCAAACATTATAAACAGTCTAAAAAAGAACCTCTCTATCGGCGAGAAAAAAACAGGAAGTCCGTAATTATCTACAACGTATTGAATTTGTTTTAAGGTGCGTTTGCACGACTTAGACCGAAAGGACTGATCTAACAGGGCAACCAAAAAGAATTTTCCGGCTGGGTCGTTTAACAGTCTTTGATATTTCAAATCCTGAGATTTTGAGCTACTCGTTTGATATGTTGAGGCAGACTCTATCCACTTTTTCGCCAACGCAATGACGTCATTATTTTCTATATTCATGATTATAGTAAGTAGACTAGGTTACCTGCGTGATATCTTCAACTAATTACATCGATTTATCTTAATTGAGACATATGATTTTTGTGGTTTAGGACAAATGTTTCTAGGGAATGTACAAAGAAATTCAAGAGAAAATTATCGTGCGATTTAATTAAAACAAGGAGATATTTATGAAACAACTAAAACGAGGTAAAGCAATTAATGTTTTTTCAAAAACAATTGTCTGCGCATTACTTGTGTTTTTATGCGTAGGATGTGCTGCGTTACAGGAACTTATAGATGGACAAAGTGGTGATACAGATACTGAAGAAGTACAAGATGGTGCAATTACGATTTTAGACGATAACTTAAGAAGTTCTATCCTTAGCGCTCTTGGGGTTACTGGTCCAACTATTACAACCGTGCAAGCAGAATCAATAACCAACATTAACACGAGTGGTGTTGCTGATTTATCTGGTTTGGAAGGGTTTTCTAATCTTGAGTATTTAACACTTAAAGACTCCACTGTAACTGATTTGACACCTTTGTTTGAGCTTTCAGAACTATATTCATTGAGTATAAAAAGTGAAGCGGCAAACGATTCTACAAAAACGAGGCCAGCCTTATCAGATTTATCCCCATTATTTGGGTTGTCGGAATTAAACTTTTTAACAATTTCTGGATTTCAGGTTTCCGATCTAACTGGGATTGATGCTATTGAGCATTTAGTTTCGATTGATTTTAGCGTCAATAGTATTATAGATATCAGTGCTATTTCTGAAATAGACGGTTTATCTCAATTGAATTTGAGTTATAACAACATAGATAGTGTGACGTCTGTGTCGGGATTGATAGGACTAAATGACTTAGATTTATCTCATAATTTATCAATTGACCTGAGTGGGATTTCAACACTGGTTAACTTAACTAGTCTAGAAATAGAATCATGTGGTCTTACCGATTTATCATTTGTATCTAACCTTTCCAAGCTTACTATTTTAAATGCCAACAATAATTCTATCCAAGATGTTTCGCGCCTTTCTGGAGCAGTTAAATTAAGTTATGTGTATCTAGAAAATAATGATGTTGACGATATTTCATCGTTTTCGGGTTTAATTGATTTATCTACTATAAATTTGAGTAAAAATGAAATTGTTGATGTCAGTGCCTTGGCCGACAAACCGTCACTTGGTGTCATTAATCTTTCCGATAACAATATTGTAGATGTTACTCCTTTTGTGTCTATTCCAAAGTTATATTCTCTTGATATTTCTGGTAACGAAATTACGGATGTTTCTTCGCTAGTTTTGGATTCAGGGGATACTTGGTATACGACACTTAACCTGTCAGGAAATAATATTTCAGACATTTCGTCTTTTTCTTCGATAGATTTTATTCAATACCTGTATCTTGCATCAAATGAAATTGTAGACCCATCTGCTTTGGTTAATGTAGATGGATTAGAGCTAATTGATATAAAAGAAAACCCATTAAATGACGCGAACCTTATTTCCTTACTCCAAGAAACGTCGTCGGAAGTTCTTTTTGACAATGACGTGACGGTTGAAGCCTACGATGCTTGGGATGACCCCGTTAGTTTTGCGGACCAAGTTGTATTTACTGCCGTCTTAGACAAAGTAAGTTCAAATGGAACAACTGTTACGAGGAGAGAAGCTTTAGGAATTACGTATCTAATTTTGGAGAATGTTTCAGATTTAACTGGAATTGGAGCATGTTTAAATTTGGAATATATAGATATTTCGGATTCAACTTTAGATAGTTTGGACCCATTAACAGATTTAACATCTTTAGAAGAGCTGGATATATTTGATTCAGTGGTTTCTGACTTTTCCGCAATTTCGACCTTAACTAGTTTAGAGTTTCTTGCGATTGCAAATTGTGGACTATCTGATATTAGCGAATTGTCTACGTTAGTAAACCTAGAGGGAATAATGTTAAGTGAGAATGATATCTCGGATATCAGCGTGTTAGAAAATATGCCTAAATTAGATTATATAGATTTGGAAATGAATCAAATAGAGGATATTTCAGTTTTAAGTACATTAACCGATTTAGAAGGCATTTTTCTTTCGGAAAATAAAATATCCGATATTTCTGCTTTTGGAAATAACGAGTTTCTATATTATATCTTGATCGCAGGTAACCAGATTAGTGATTTATCCGGACTACCTGAAAATCTTTTTTATGGAGATTTTCATGATAACAACATTTCTGATTTAACTCCTTTGGAATTATTAGTCGGAATGATAGCTACTGATTTAAGCGATAATGACATTGAGGATCCTAGACCTCTATCTGTTTTAGAGGGATTGGCCGAAGTTGATTTATCTATAAATCCTTTGAATCAGACATATCTAGATGAGTATCTTAGTTCTACGCAAACCTTTGTTATATATGACCAGGAAGAAGTAGTAGAAACGAATAGTTTGGGACTAGGAACTCTTAGTAACAGGAATGTTGAGAAACAAAGTAAACTCTCGACGTTTTATTCAAGTAAAAAAATTAAACGGAATTTGAGGAAACATCTTAAAACGAAATAAAAAGGCTTAAACTGGACGGCCAGAATTAATAGAAAAGTGACAGACGACTCAAAAGCCCATCAATCATTAATTGATGGGCTTTCGTGTGAATATTGGTTTATCGTTTGGATAGCTAGAAATTATGTTCTCAAAGGCACATATTTATATAGAATTTTCCAAAAAATATTTCGATAATTAATATATGAACAGTCTTTTTAAATTAATGGCCTTAAATAGCGTTGTTGAATATGATTCTTTTCCTTCAGAAATTGGGGACGTAGTTAAACAGTGGGCTAAAGAATTTCATGAGCTAGGGCAATCCTTAGTTCTTTATGGGAGTAGCCCGAAAAGGATTTTTAAGCCTAAATCTATATTTTCGCCAGTAGCTATTACGGATCTTGATTTGATGGTTTGTTCATCTAATGAAAAAGACTATAACAATGCAACAAAGCTATTAAATAACGTCATTCAAAACTCTAATGTTGTATCTGGACATATGGAAAGTAATGCCTTGTATTATGTTCAAAATGGGTTTTTTGAAGGGCTTAAAATAAAGTTTTCGATTACAATTATGCTCAATCCTGTTCAAATTTATGACGATATTAAACATGCATATAAGCTCATTTTAGACCCGGATGGCCCAATATTAGAGTCAAACTATATAGATAGGGGGTTACAAGATTTTTCTTACGAACATAACTATCTATTTACCCCGAATGAGGCCATAAAAAATATAGGATCCAAAAGTTTTATGAGAACGGTAATGCGTTTGGCAAAGGGCGACACATTCTTAAATCCAACCCAGGCGGGTTTAGTTTTTGACGAAATATTTTATCTTCAGTCTAAAAAAAACATGAGCAAATTTGTTAAAGACTTTATGTTTTCCTTCCGAAACCATTTTTCAACAGATGATAAGAAAGCCTTTCAACTAATGTTAAAAGAAGCAATTACGTTAATTTCTCAATATGAAAAAAATAATTCTAATAAAATCGAATTCGAAAATATATTATGCGAAGAAATGCGTATTAATTATAAATGGGATGATAGAGATGCTTTCTTTAAGGAATGCTCGGAAATACTATTATCAACAGATGTATATACATTAGATATGGACTTTAAAGAACTAGATGTCGCTTGGAGCACTTGTTCGACGGAAGAAGGTAGGGGACATCTTTTAGAAAGCGTAAAAGAAGGCCTAAAAAAATCAACAATAAATTTCAAAGGAATAATTATTTCTGAGAACAGCCCATTTATTCATGTTGTGACTGAGTATTGTTCAAAATTTGCAATGGAAAGAGTGAATGATGATCCGGAAAAAATACAGATAGTCTTGAATGATTTTGATTTGAATTTACTTAATGAAGAGACAGTATCTAAGCTTGCGGAGCTATCTTTTTCGTCTCCAATAGTGACTAAACTCGGCAAGGATGATGTTTCTGTTAAGTTGACTAGACATATTATAAAAACAGAGGTTCCAGCAGATAGCTCAGTACCTACGAATTGCCTAAATGATCGGGATGTAAAATGTATTTATACGGTTGAAAAATACTCGAATCTCGAGTTTCTTAGGGTCATCGCATGCGAGTCAGACGGATGGGTTGTATCAAACCCAATGGAACAAGAAAGGATGACCTCGTTTGTAGACCGAAATATACAGGATCTAAATTCGGTATTCTTTTTTAGGGATATGGTTGCAGTGGTCGAAGGACTTAAAACATCCAATAAAAAGGAAAACTCTAATAGAATTAAAAATTTCACGGGCCATTTGTTGGATAAAATCGACTCTCATCTTAAGAATAGTCCAAGAATATTAATCAACGGTTTATCAAACCTATATTATATTGAAACCGGCAAACCTTTAGCGATCTTTATGTTAAACAGAAAAATGACACAGAACATTAAAATCAATTGTGAAATGGACTTTTTACCGATACAAGAAAAATTAAATTGTGTTGCTCAAAATGAAAACGCTAAGCAATTAAAAAAAGATTACGATGACATGAAAGAATATCTATCGAGCATGATAGTTGCCGATAAAGTTAGTTTAAAAGTATCTGAATCCTATTTTATGAAAAATCCGTATATATATGAGATTTATATTGATAAATGGTGTAAATCATATGACGCTTCTTCATCTAAAAATCAATTAAGAATGAAAAATCAAATGGAGAATCTAATTGCAAACTTAGATGCAGATGAGCATATTTTGGCTTCCGCTACTATGTATTTTCTATCAAAAATGGAAATGTCATCTTTTTCTACTGAATCGATCAAAAAGGTTAAGTCGAATTTACTTAAAGACAAGGTGTCTTCCGAACCTCAAACTAAAAAATTGAAAAGGAAGAATCCAGTTTCGAAACCATCTGGAACCAAAGACGTATCAAATCCTACATTAGGAAGGCATTATATGTACTATTGCATTTTGATTATGGGTTTACTTCTTCTTTGTGACTCATATTTGTATTCAGAATATCCTGATAAATCTTTTACAAAATTAATCGAAAACAAGACCTCGCCATTAATCTTTCCGTCTACGCCGCCAATTATTCCGAGTAAGGATGATGCTATTGTTGCATTAGGCGAAATAAACAAAGTCATACATCTTAAAAAAGACACAGATATTTCTATAATACTAAAGAATATCGACGAAGTAGATTTGAATTTTGGGGATATAATTCGTACATATCCTAAGATTTTCGGAATAATGTCTCAACATATGGAACTTTATCCTGATCACCCGGAGGCAGTGTTAAAACTGTTGGAGCTCGGGTATAAATTCGAAGATGAACGATCATCGAAGGGGCTACTTCCATCCCATTTTGCATTACGGTTTTATTCGTTTGATGGTTTTAAAAAAATGGTGAAAGCGAATATGCCCGTTGATGTAGAACTTGGAGGGGCTCCTCGAAAACTAAATTTAGTCGATTGTTTATATCACGTTATGTTTGAGCCATCACCAGATTTTGACAAAAAAAAGAAATTTCTAAATGCGATGAATATTCACGAATCTGTATTTACTAGAGTCGCGTTGCTTAAGGCGATAAAGGGGAAAAAAGACATAGGGTATAAAAAAGAGTCCAATTTTATCGTGTAAAGGAACTCTTTCTTTCTTTTTTCTTTTCTCAGTATTAGGCCAACCTCGCTCGAAGCATATGCCATTTTCCTGGGGGTCCTGGAAGTCGTTTTACCTTAAATCCCGCATCTTTCAACGCCTGTTTAACAATCCCTTTAGAGCAATAAGTAACGATTATACTTTCTGGATGAAGCTTCGTGTTTAACAATTTAAAAACCTCTGGCGTCCAAAGACTTGGTTCCGTATCTGGAGAAAAGGCGTCGAAATAGACGAGATCAAATGAATGACTAAACGTAGTCTCTTCTAATTTAATTTTTGTTTTATGAAGAGTAAATGAAGATGTTATGGCGCAGTCTTTTTCCCATTGGGAAGTATGTAGTTTTGAAAATAAACCGTTCTCTACATTTAATTGTTTTTCATAATTTAATTGCGCTGATAGTGCTTCAGAAATTGGGAATGGTTCAATGGTAGTGTAATGAATAGGTTGACCTATCGATTCGTGAATAGTTAATAAAGCATTTAAACCCGTTCCAAATCCAATCTCCAATATCTTTAGCGTGTCAGGCGACTTACGCGCTACAAATTTTAGTCCAGCATCGATAAATACATGGTTTGATTCTTGAATAGCACCATGAGTAGAGTGATAACATTCTGATGAGTTAGGAATTGAAAGTGTGTGAGACCCGTCATCGGTTATTTTGAGTTCCATATGTAAAAGCGTATAAGAAATTTGTGATAAATTGAAGCCAATGAAATGGGGCTATACAGAAATGATCCATAGAGATCATTTCTGTATATAAATACTATATAGCGTTTATAATGTTGTTTTTAGCAAGCTCAATGATTTACTTCTGTTTATAGAAATTGGCCCTTCAATAGGGGCGCTACGTTCCCCAATAGTAAAAGAATGCCTAGATGTAAGTGTAGGTACCACGAGATTAATTGGACTTAGCCCATCTCGTTCGGATCCCTCTATATTTTGCTTAACGGCCGTGTCTATTACGTTTAATTCTTCAACTCTTGAAAGAAGACTATTCATCGTTTGAATTGTTTCCTCGGCATGAACACTATCTAATTCGGAAGGGTCTACTTCTACGTCGTGTAAAGGAAACCATAGTGGGATTTCTCCAAATTTAATTTGTTCTTGATTTAGGACGACGCTACTTGTGTCACACGACACATTACTCAATCTATCAGGAGTTCCGTCTTCTGATTCAGATCGAATGGATTCTCCAAATTCTGAGTCAGCTGTGTATTCATTTTCATCCTGAATGTAAACATAGTCTCCATTTGTCGAGAAAAAACCATTCCCTGGTGGTGCTGACGGAATATTGTGTGAAGGAACGTCTAGATCGGTTCCCGGTGTATACAAATTATGCCCAATCGACTCAGAAAAGCCAGGTGTTGTGAGTGGTGAAGGTTTAAGAATATCGCCTTTTTCACTTACGACGTCTGGGTTATATGCAGGTAGCGTGACTGTATCATTTAAATCATTAGGCTCGTCTGACTTTTTGTTTAGAAGTCCCTCAGGAGGAGATGGCCATGAATTTGGGTTAGTATAAGGAAGCATGTATGGATGCGCAGGCGGTGCAGATGCTTCTTTTCTATTCCCATTTGCTGGGTTGTTTGCTTCCAAGTCAAAAGTGTCTGTTTTTGCTACTTGCTCGTTGCCTCCAGTACCTCCTGATTCAAATCCTTCGTTTCCACCATTACTACTTACGGCAGTTGCAATAACTGCATCTCCACCAGTTGGAACGGCGTGAGCAACAATATAATTACCTCTACTTTCGTCAGGGTTATTATTACTTAAAAACTTGTCTACGAGATATGCAACTGCGAGTCCAAGAACGACAACGCCGCAAACAACGGCAATAACGATTACTTCGATTTCAGAAATACCGGAACGAGAACTTGATGATGACCCGCCAGATACCGTAACTACTGGGGTGTTTTCAGCTGTAGGCATAGACGTTGGGCTTCCTGTTGGAGCAAATAAACTATCCATTCCGTCACAAATAGTATTGGAAAGAACCAATCGTGAATCTGAGTTATACATAAGTTGCCCGGAAGAAGAGTTTGTAAACTTTACGCCTGAACCTAAAAGGTTCACTCCATCTTTTAAGACATAAGCTGAGTGATCAGATACCTGTAACTCATATAGTCCAGACCAATGCGAAAAATCAATAAATTTGTATCCGGATTCAGATCCAGACGTTAACGCATCTTCACGTTCGATAGCAGCTGCTATATCTTCGGGGTTATTACATGTAGGGGTAGGTGTGTATGTGTCCACAGCATATCCGCATACTTGTTCCGCCAAATATAGTCTGTCTTCTGTTGAAGATATAAATTGTCTATTTCCTCTGTCTATGAAGACATTACCTGTCCCTGATAGATGAACATATTCTCCATCTGGGTCTTCTAAGTAGCATGTCCAATCAGATACATAAAGATTTAAAATTGTGTTTTCGTAGTTTAATTCAACTAAACGATAACCGTCCCATTCCCCACCGTCCGAAATTACGGGAGCGGCTAGAATATCAGATGATAATGAGTCGCTATCACATAATGGTTCCGGTTGTTCTATTGCGTTTAAATAATCACAGACATTACTTGTCATATCGTCGGCATTAGTCGTCCAATAGTTACCAGTAGGGTCATTAGAAAAGACGTTACCAACTCCATTTAAGTTTTGCCCGTCCTGTTTGATGATTACATTATAAGGTGATACATACAGATTATAGTCGATGTCGTTAGATGTAACATTTAGTTCTCGATATCCCGATAAATCACCATTCGTATGAGCATCCGTGATTCCTAAAAGATAAGAAACTGTAGACGAGTCATAACACGTTCCAATTGGCTCTAGTTGTTCGAAAGCGTATGTACAAACCTTTTCGGAAAGAGCAATTCGGCTAAAGTCTGACGATACGTATTTTGTTGAATCTGAAAACTGAGTACCTGATTCGTAGACATTTTGTCCGTCTTCTCCAAGTAGAAATACATTCCAATCTGAAACTTTTAGATGAAGTGGATTTCCTGCGTATGTAATATCGACAGATTTATATCCAGTCCACGTTCCTTGAGTCTCCGGTACTGTAGACAGTATCGCCTGAGAAATTGAATCCGGGTCACATTCTGTATTTCCTGCGTAATCATAACCTAAGGACACGTCCGTCAAATTAACTGGATCGAGCGTTTCTCCTTTTAATGCTTGCATAACTCTTTTTTCGCTTCGGGTTCCCGTAAATGCATCTAGAGGGAAAATAGTATGTTTCTTAATTTTAATATTATGAGTTGTTCCGTCGTGTTCTACGTCAATGCCGATGTTAGAAAGATAGTCGACGGCTGCTTTAATAGTTTCTGGTCCTGATAACCATGTTCCTTGATGGCTTCCATCGGGAACCTGAAATTCTAAATAGTCCGGATGAAGTGTTAAGTTTCCTTGAGATAAATAATGATCATAAACATCTTCATAAAGGCTAAATGATGTTTGAGCGATGTCAGAAGCAAAGCCTGCATGAGAAAAGGTTAGTGCCTCTTCAATTTCTTCGACTGTATAACCCGCATTTAAATATTGTTCGCCTACCCATTGCAGGGCCCCAACAACCGACTTTCCAATCTCTTCTCCAGTTTGAGAACTGTAGAAGGTTCCAGATCTTTCCATAGGCCGAACTGGAAGCGTTCTGTCTTTATCACCTAAGTCGTCGTAGTTCCAGTCGTAGCCGAAATATATTCCATGAAGAAGGCCATTTTGGCTATCTTTTGTATTTTTTGCTCCTTTTTCGATCGGATATAAATCAATGTAAAAGGCTGGCATTATTCCTACACCATGTTTAACGTCAGGGGCAACTTTCCAAACTTCTGTCATTGTCACGTTTGTTACCAATTCGGCTTCAGCTTGAGTAATATCTAGATCTTCGATATCAAAGTCAATAAATTTATAATCACTAGAAACGATGTTGGTCGCAACACTCTGAGCAAATGTTAAGAGAAGGCTAGGGTTTTGGGCCAAATATGAAAAAAGGGCTGAATTTCCACCGCCACCAACAGAGAAACCAGGAACTGCTCCAGATGATGCAATCTTGGTTAACATGTCATCCAATAACAAAATTTGAGTAGATTCGCTACACCCATTAAGTTCTTCTTCCGGGCTACATAAGCCAACTTCTGAAGAATTAGTAATTTTATGGGCAAAGGGTAAAACGGTAGCTCCACTCATTCCGTATCCAGGAAGAGTACTTGTCGCAGAATCCCAATTATAGAGAGGGACGTATAGGTTATCGGCACAAACACCTGTGGATCCGCAATTTGTCGAACCGCTACTTGTAAGTTTTCGTGAGTCTGCTTTTCCATTTTGGATTGCAAGTGAACAGTGCCTGTCTAATGCATCTGCTTGTTTTCCACTAAGATTTAAATCTTGAGTAACTTTATTTCTGTGTTGTCTAAAATTAGGACTTTCTTGCCCCGCTATTTTGTCGAGTTTATACGCCTTTTCATATGTTGATTGAATTTTTTTTGACGATAAAACCCTTGTTTCTTTAGCGTTTTCTGAATTTGAAACTCGGTCGAATTTATGAGAACCTCTTAAATTTGTAACACCATCAATTTTTCCAAACAAATTAGACACCCTCTTTTTAAAATTTTTTACTATTGGTAGTTGTGTTTCACACTATCTTTTTAGTTATCGATAGAATGTTTTGAAAATTTCAAATTAATTAAAATAATAGAATCGTTTTTATATAAAAAAAGGTTTTTGAATATAAGAATTGCGATAATCGCAAGGCGTAAAGTATGGTAAATGTATACTTGGAAACGTTAGTGTTTTAGGTATAAGAGATTGGTTTTTGTATCTATTGTTAACGTTTTATTGAAGTTTACTGGTATGTGTTAACTATTCAGAAATAGTGTCTGAATTTTAATGGGTATGTTGTATCCAATTACCCCGTTTAATTGACTTGATATGATAGTTTAGGCTTCGTATATTGAGAATATCTCTTTTTAAACTTAGAAAATAAAAGACTGGAAATTAAAGGACTAATTACAGCAATGTCAAAATACGGGAATGAAAAACGAGAGCTCTAAACTTTCGTGATCCAATAGAAGCAAATTATGATCTCATGGACGAATTTAATAAGCCTTTGTTCCTACCGAAGTTTAGTTAATTAAATTAAAAGTGCTGTTTCCTTAACGCTTTCTCGATTAGAAAAGAGAGTTTCCCATTCAGATAGGTTAGGAAGTGTTTCCCTCCAATTTAATTCTGGTAGTCTAAACGAAACGTACCCTAGGGCTGAAATAAGAGAGATGGTTGCAGGCGTTATATTTGTTCCAAACGTAGGAAGTAAGTCGTTAATATGAGTTAGTGAATAGCCTATAGTGGTTTGAAATTTTTTTAATAAACCTCTGGATTGTTTTTCTTCTGGTCTAAGTGTTTCTTTAAAATGGTCTACAGCTAAATTGGTAATTCCGTCTGACAACGCGCATAAATTACGAACTTCAATTTGAGAGTTAGGGTCTAGTGGCATTAACCTTGGTTCAGAAAGTGAGTCAAGGTAATCACATATTATAGAGCTTTCATAATAACAAGTCCCAGAATTTGTCACTAACGCTGGAATTTTTCCAAGTGGATTCGCTTTTTGAAGTTCGGGAGGTTTGTTTCTAAGGTCTACTTCGACACACGAAATTTCATTCATAAATCCTTTTTCAATCGCGGTGATGAGAACTTTCCTAGCATATGGTGAACGATGGGTCGTATATAATTTCATATCTATATAGTACCCTTTTGGTAAAAAATATTAAAACGTAAAGTCTTTCTATAGTTTATGTTTCAATGAGAAGTTTTGTATAAATACATCAAATAATTCTTGTAACTGATAGTGTTAAATTATCTGACTTTGGTTCCATCGCTAGTCCATAGTAGTTAGGTATTTCGGTGCTTTTTCGTTTTAGAAGAGCATTAAACGGACTTTGTTTTTCCCGGATAGATATTTCCTGTTCATTAATTGTCGCATACCAATCTTCAATTTCCTTTTTAAAACAATCATCCAGTGGGAGAGATTCTATAGGATAGCCTTTGTATCGACTAGGAAACCCTTCTAGTTTTGTAAGTGGAACGCAATCCTCTATGCATTGAGCTAAAAAGGTAGATAAATTTATTAACGTAGTATTGCTAGAATCACTGCTGTTAGAAAATGCCTGGTTTAAGAAAATGATCGCATCTTCCTTAAATCGAAGCTCATGATATTCTTTTACCAGTTCTATGATGTCTTGAAGAGGCATAGACGAGTTTTTGGAACCTATATATTCGATCATATAGGCAAGTTCTTCAGGCAAAATATTGTCAAAGAGTCCGTCCGATCCTCCGATTAATAGATACTCAAAATTATCATCCATTTCTATCGTGATTGATGGTATCCATTCTAACGGTCTGAGTTCGTTTTCATCTCTACAGAACGTGGAATGCATCATATTTCGATATTGAAAAAAGTACGCCATTATTTGAGAAGGGGGTTGTTTTGGTAGCGGTTTCCCTGTCTCCTGTGAGACTTCGGTGGTGTGGTTAAGTGCACGATCAATAATTGTAAATCCTGGGTCTTCTGTAGCGAGTAGTTGAATTATTTCGTTGGTCATTTTGTTTCGTTTAAAAAGGACCATGTTGCAGTCTCCGACTTGGTTGAATGTAATGTGACGTTGATTAGGGAATCCTTCTACACCAGAAATTCTAGATGAAGCCATTGCAGCGGCCGAGTCCATGCTGGCATCTCCCCAATCGTAATCTCTCGCTAAAGCGACAATTTCTGAATCTGGTAGGTTTTTTGGATTAGAGTTGAAGAATGCATTTGCAAGTATTGACGCGGCTACATCTCCTCGAGATAGGCCTCCTAAACCGTCAATGGCAACAATTATATCTGATGTTGAATTTACGCCAAGTACTAATCTGTCTTCATTTCTATCCTTATAATAACCATCTAGTCCAACGTATGACGACCCGATTGAAATACTGTATTGTCCTGCTGTTACGACGATGTTTCCTTCTATTCGTTGTTGTGAATAGTCTTCTCCGTTTTGAATGTCAAATTTTGATTCTGAAACATGCCCCCTTATTATTAATGCGAGTTGCTTAGAGTCCTCGGTGTTTCCGTTTAATGCCGATTGAATAATATTTGAGATGTCTAGATTTGCTAAGTCAACCGGGAGTTCTGCTCCTAAAGTCATACCCGAACTAGTCTTAATTTCGAGCATACGTTTTTCTCGTAAAGTGGTAGCCCCTGTTACCGGATTAGTGTGGTTTGCTATTTCAGAATATGTTCTAGGGCGAGCCGCTTTTTTTGAAACTTGGCTAGGTTTGTTAATATCTTTAATAGAAAGGTAAGCAGAATGTTCCCAAATATATCTACCAAATGATTTTGACGATAAATATGACTCTGAATTCGAAAAATCGATTCCTCCAGGCGGGGACGATACTTTCATAGAATTGGTTTGTTTTTTGGATGTGTCAGAGGAGACGTCTTTTTGTAATTCGATTTGGATTTTTTGTGTATTTGTTTGATAAGATGCTGGTAAAAGACGTTCCATTTAATTCTCCATGTAATATAGTGCTATCGATTTTGACATCCGATTTAACTTTAATTCTTAACAGTAAATCAAGACCTACAATTAAGTAATATGACCTACGTACATAGTTGTCGCGAGTAAGTCGCAGAAAATTTCATTTAAATTGATAGTAGTTCAAATTAGTAAAATTTATTATTTTTTGAAAAATCGAGGAAATGCCAGTTATATATCGTAGGTTAAGAATATAATGTCTATAATTTTTTTTTTAAAAGTGAAATAATATCGAAATGAAATTATTAAAAAATACCCTAATTACGTTATTATTTGCCGGACTTTTTATGTTAGTAAGCGGAACATCATGGAATGATATTACTGATAAACTAAAAACACTTATCCCTTTACAAGAAAAATCTGTTTTGGATGTTATAAACGAGCAGTCTGACAAAGATTCCGAAAATAGAAGTGAAGACCACGAATTGGGTAGCGGAAGAATTGTAAATGTTCAGTCTAACAATAGAAGCGGGGTGATTTCTCTTCGTAATGTTAAGCATCAAGCTAAGGATAAGATTACGACTATAAATGAAGATGAACGACAGGTTCCAAGTAATGTCATTGAACTATATAAAAAGGTTCAGTCGTCTTCCTCAACGCTTACTAGAGGTTGGCCCGCTAAGTTTACAGCACCAAAGCCAAAAAGAATAAATACCATTCCTAATACAAAATTTAAATCAGATTACATTGCATCTGTTTCGCCAGTCTCTTTACCCTTTGGATTTGGGAAAAAGAGAATTAATTTTGTCTCTCCGACCGGCCAAGCAGGCATTGTCACCCAAATCGTATTTGATTATGACAAGAATCAAGTTCCTGTTGGGATATCGGATGCCGAGAATGTTAAGTTTAAATTAACACCTAGTGCAAAGGGGCAGTTGTATTTTGCTAGCCCAAAACGACTTATTTATCAATTAGATAATGCCTTGTCTTTAGGCACGAGATACACAGTGAAAATTGATTCGGAAACGTTTCAATTTGATACAGAACGGCCAAAGATTAAGAAGTTGAAATCTGAAGATTATTCTACGGTTCCAAATAATGGAGAACTTTTTATTGAATTTAACCAATCAATGAATATGGAGTCTTTGGAAAAATATTCGTATTTCACTGTTGAAAACGATTCTCGTAAAATCCCAGTATCAATTACTCCATTTGATCCGAAACGAAAGTACACGAGCTGGCATCTAAAACGATTTATTCCAAAAAATTCTTATACAATCAAATCAAGTATCGACCTTCCAAAAAACTCCAAAATCGTAATGACTGTGCTAGCAGGCGCAAAAAGTAAAAACGGTACCTTGTCCGTAGAGCGAGGTATTAATCAAGGTTTTAGAACAGCTCCTGAACCAGCTTTTCTTGGACTTCAAAATCATTATAGTGAGCGTTTTTTGAGCCCTGATACTAACTTATATTTTTCTTTTTCAACCGGTGTAAGAGTGGATGATGTAAGTAAGTCATTGCGAATTTACCCGTCTGATGGAATAGAAATTAAGACAGTTTCATCTAAATGGTTTTCTAGTTCAGTTTATGTGGACGTCGTTGGTTTGCAAACAAATAAAGATTACATTTTTTACTTTACCACTCCCATACGGGCAAAAGGCGGCATCTCGTTCGTTCCTCCTCCGTATGCTGTTGGTGTATCAAATTATCTTCCATTTTTTCAGGCTCCTTATGGATTTAGCTTACAGGAGAAGACAGATAAACCTTCCGTTGATCTGATACATAGAAATAGTAAACACGTTGATGTTAAAGGGAAAAATTTGAATTCTGCGCAAGATATTGCAAGGTATTTATATAAAAAAGGGTGGGGATGGATTAGCCATAAAGACGTCATTAATTACGATTATTCAAAAGCATTTGAATTCTCCGTGAGTTCTAATGTGTTAGCAGTTGAACGGTTTTCCATTTCGGATCTACTTCCCGCTACGAAATATCCGATTGCTTTAGAATTCAAAGTAGAAAATGAAAGAGATCGAGTTTTCTCTCTTTCCCAGTTTTCTAACATAGGTATAACATCAAAAATTGGCCGGTACGATGGTTTGATATGGATAAACAAACTATCCGAAGGAGTTTCATATCCCGACGTAAATATTAACGTTTATAAACAATCACGAGGAAAGGTTTCGCACTTATTTTCAGGTGTTTCCGACGAAAATGGAGTTCTTACAACACCTGGAATGGAACGTCATGAAATTGATAATTTGTTAATTACGGCCGAAACTGACTCCGATTTTTCATTTTCGTTGGGAAATTGGAATGGAGGCATCTCAAAAGAAGACTTTAACTTATATTCTGAATTAAGAAAGTCATCTGGTCTTGATGAAAACTATTATTCTCGAGCACAAGAATCGAGTTTTAATCGATATCAAGAAAAAACACGTTCCATGATATTCCTTGAACGAAAACTGTATAGTCCTGGTGAAACGATGAATTTTAAAATTACGGCTCGAACTGTGGATAATAGGAAACTATCAACGATTCAAAACAAAGAACTTACTGTTCAAATTTTTAACTCGAAAGGTCAAAAGGTTTTCAAAAAAGACCTTGCAGTAGACTCTTTTTCTTCGGTAAACGGGAATTTCTCAATTCCTGAATCAGCACCTTTAGGAAACTATCGAATTAGCTGCCTTGACGCACAACTATCGTTTCAAGTTCAGGAATTCAAAACTCAAAACTTCGACGTAAGTTTATCGTCACCTAAAACAGGAACCACAGCAGGCGACACCATAGATTTTTCTGGGCTTGCTACCTATCTTCAAGGCGGGGTAATGAAAAATGTAGACGTAACCACTTGGATAAAGCAGAGCTCCAGTAACTTTCGTCCCAAGGGCTACCCATTCTATTCCTTCACATATTCTCCAAATGATGAAGGAAAGCAGTCTATTTATAAATCTAGTGAAACGTTGTTAAACAAAACGATAAAGACAAATAAAGATGGCCTTTTTAACACAGAGGTACCTACAAAAAAATGGAATCGAGCCAGTAGAGTCGTCGCTAATTTTACGGTTCAAGATATTCAAGGAGAACGACAGACAAAGTCTCAATCGGCAGACATTCATCCTGCCGATTATTATTTAGGTATATCGCATTCAAAATCCTTGGTTCAGGCCGGACAATCAATGAGCCTGAATTTAATTGCTGTTAAGCCAAATGGGGAGAAGGTTCCTACTGTCACAGTGAGTGCTAAGATCTATTTCATGGGGTCTGATGTTCTAAAATATAAAAGTCTAGGAAATACGTTTTTAACGAAACAAACTCCAAAACGACAACTGATTGAAGAACGAGAATTTGACCTTTCGGATACTCATTCAACGTTTAACTTTTTACCTCCGCATGCAGGTGCATATTCAATCGTTTTTAATAGCGAAGATGTTAGAGGAAATATCGTTAAATCATCGAGGGTATTTAACGCATATGGGCACGGTGACCCTAATTGGCAACTATACGACCATGACCGTATCGATTTAGAGCCAGATAAACCAAAATATGATGTAGGAGATATTGCTACTATTTTGGTTAAATCGCCTATCTCTAAAGGATCTGCGCTAGTAACGATAGAAAGAGAAGGTATTCTAGACCAATTTGTACTTGATATAAACTCAGCGTCTCCAGTGATCGAATTTCCTATTAAAGACGTTTATTTTCCAAACGCCTATGTTTCAGTGACACTTATTCAAGGTCGAGTATCGGAACCTCCTAAATCAGGAATAGATTTGGGGAAACCTACCTTTAGAGTAGGGTATATAAATTTGAACGTTGAAAGCCCTAAACACGGTCTGACTCTTAATTTAAAGACGGACAAGGAATCTTATGAACCACGAGAAGACGTGACTTTAGATATTGATATATCAGAAATTACTGATAAGACAGGAGTTGCTGATATTGCAATCGCTGTTGTAGATGAATCTGTTCTTAACTTAGCACCAAATAAAATTTCACCTAAACATTCATTTTTTAAAACGTTGCCATTACTTGTGTGGACATCCCAAAACAGGATTCACTTTAAAGGAAGACGACTTTACGGGCAGAAAGGTATTTCTTTGGGAGGTGGTGGTGGAAACACATCATTAAAGGGTGCCAGAGATTTATTTTTAAATAGTGTGTATTGGAACCCATCAGTTAAGACCGATAAAAATGGTAAGGCTAGTGTTTCGTTTCCCGTTCCAGATAATTTAACGACGTTTAGAGTCATTGCTTTCGCTCAAACAAAAGGGGCGAAATTTGGAGTAAGTGAGACGACGTTTAAGGTTAAGAAAGAACTATCACTGTTTACGGTATTCCCGGATTTTTTAGTTCAGGGCGATACGTTTACGGCGGGTGTTAACATTCATAACCAAAGTGTTAAAACAGGAGTAGCGGAAGTTACTGCTGTTTCCGATACCTTGTCTATTAAAGATAATGTGCAAAAAGTAGACATTATTGAGAAGTCTGTCGCGCCTGCCATGTTTTCTTTTAATGCAACTAAACGAGGTGAAAGTAGTTTTGGCTTCAACGCTTCTTTCCAAGACCTCGAAGATAGTATCAAGAAGACTGTTTTTGTTCATGATCCAGTTGTATATGAAACCGCTGCAAGTTATGGCCAGCTGCGAAAAGGTGTTGTTACGTCCTCCATAAAGGTACCTGACGCAGCTGCTCCAAATTACGGACATATCAAGGTAAGTCTTTCAGGCTCAAAATTTGCTTCTGTAGAAGGCGCTGCAAACTATTTAAAGGATTATTCTCATTATTGTCTTGAACAACAATTCTCCAAAACTGTCGGGAATATTGGGCTCACCGTGTTATCGGGAAAAGAAGCGAACGAGTTATCACTTTCTGATTCACGGTATTTAAAACATGTCTTTAGAAATACACGAAAGTATTTTGGCTCAGATAACGGACTACGGTTTTGGCCAATGGGTCGATATTCGTCGCCATACTTAAGCTCATATATCTCTCAGGTTCTTCTCGACTATAAAGATCTAGGCTTCGACGTGCCAAAGGACTTTTTTAGAAAACTTGATTCTTATTTTAAAGGGTTACTAACGGACTCAGATCTATCTCAAGCGAATCAGCTTTTTGCATTTAATTATTTGGCAAAGAGAGGGCACGTTCGCCCGGCAACGGTAGAACGTTTATTAGCTAAAATGTCTAATTACTCTTTAACGGAAAAGCTTCTTTTTGCGGAGGGCTTATATTATGTAAAGGGACAATCAGCTGTGGCAAAGAGGGTATTTCAAGAGTGTAAAAATTATTTGTCGTTTGAATCTGGAGAAACTTTTTTTGATGAGAAGGAATCAACTAGATTTTCTTATATGATTCATCCTCGTTTATATTCGAATATATTAGGTTTAAAAACGATGTTAACATTTACTCCAGAAGACCCTCTTGTATTTCAACTTGCAAACTATTTATCGACTACTCAACTGAAAAAAGGGTTTTGGATGAATACGCAAGAAAATGCGCAAATGATTCTCGCGATGTTAAAATTTAGAAACCTAAAAGAATCCTCTGAAACGTCTTTCGAAACGGAGGTCTCACTAAATAACACGTCTCAAGGAAATTATTCGGTAACTAAAATTACAAGTCCTTCAAAAGACTTTGTGTCTCCTATAAAACAAATTTCAAAAGAGAGTACTCCGTTAACCTTTCGCACAAAAGGAAATGGGACTGGCTATTATCGAACTGAGGTACGATATGCTATTCCGGCAGAAGATTCAGTTGCTAAGAATCATGGCTTTCAAGTAAATAGATCCTATTTTAACTCGGATAACGAGCGTGTTGGTGTGGATTCTTTTAAGGTAGGCGAGTTGTATCGTGTATTCGTAACGATGCAGATTAACGAACGAAAAGATTTTATTGTGCTAGAAGATTTTCTTCCTGCAGGGTTCTCGATTATAAATCCAGCTTTGGGCGGAGCAAATACACTGATTAGAAATACATTTGCGACTTATTTTAAACATCCTACATCGACATCATGGACAGAACACCTCGAACTTAGACCGGAACGAGCATCTGCTTATTCAACGAACCTTAGGAAGGGCACCTACTCATTTAGTTACTTTGTAAGAGCCGCTCATCCTGGTAGGTTTACGGCACTTGCCCCAAAGGCGGAAGAGCTTTATAGCCCAGAGGTATTTGGAAATGGGACGTCTCAAACTATTAGCATTCGTCCTTGAAAAGGGTAAGTAAAACTTGAAACAAATGGGCAAAAAGAAATTAATTCTTTTAGTTTGTTTCATTAGTTTTCTTATTGCTTTTTTTGCGATAAAAATTATCCAAATTAACGGAATTGAATCTTTGAAACTCCGTTCTTCGATGACTATTTTAGACCGACATAACCGGCCGCTTCAAACGACGTCTACGGAGGGCGTTATACAAGCATGGATTCCTTTGAAAGATGTTCCAATAGAATTTCAAAATATTTTAATATTTTCTGAAGATAAAGGGTTTTATTACCATTTCGGGTTTGATCCAAAAGCAATTCTGAGATCTTTTTATCTAAATATAAAGAATGGAAGAGTTGTTTCTGGTGCATCAACGATTACCCAACAACTTGTTAGAGTTGGCTCGAATGACCCAAAGAGAACCGTGTATCGAAAGATAAAAGAAACCCTTCTAGCAATAGGATACGAAATTAGGTACTCAAAAACACAAATATTAGAAGCGTATATTAACTCCGTATATCTAGGGCACAGTAGGGTAGGTTTTTCCTCTGCAAGTCATTTCTATTTTGATACCCCTCTTCATGCCTCGTCATTGTCCGAATCGGTTCGACTCATTTGTTTGTTAAGATCACCTCATTATTTGGATCCTTTTAAATATCCTGAGCGACTCAAGCGGATATCAACAACCCTTCTTGAAAGGGCTAAATCAAAAGGTGTTATATCATTAGAATTGTTAAATCATGCGAAACGGACACACGTATCTTATTTCAAAAAACAAGCGAATCGTGAAGCGGAACATTTCACCCAGTTCTTATTAAATGACATTCCTAACTCTAAGAGATATGGAACAGTTCGCTCCACATTAGATTTAGAACTTCAAAAAAACGTGTCCCGAATTGTAAACGACGAAATATCGAAACTTTCTAATTTAAACGTTACGAATGCATCGTGTTTGGTTGTTGACGTTCATACAGGAGACGTTCTTGTTTACTTGGGGTCGAAAGCGTTTCATGATATTGAATCATCTGGTCAAGTTGATGGAGTTCAGGCCTTAAGACAACCAGGGTCTACTTTAAAGCCATTTGTATATGGTCTGGCTTTGGAGGAATCATTTTCTCTAAACACACTTGTTCCTGACTTGCCTTTGGAGTTCCACGGAGAGGGTGGTCACTTTATTCCTCAAAATTATGCGGAATCATTTTCTGGAATGGTTTCGCTTAGAACTGCTTTGGCAAATTCCTTGAATATTCCTGCTTTATATATTTCTCAAAAGCTAGGAGTCGAGCCGGTTTTGGAAAGACTACGAGCGGTAGGCCTGAACTCATTATCTAAGGACCCTAACTACTATGGACTGGGCATCGTTTTAGGAAATGGCGAAGTGACAATGTGGGAACTCGCACATGCTTATCTTGTACTAGCTAGGGGTGGTACTCAAATCCCTCTTAAGATTCAATCCAAAAACCAAGAAACGCAATCAACAATCGTATTGGACGAACGAATCGTATATTTAATTAACGATGTATTGTCTGATAACAATGCTCGCGACCTGAGTTTTGGATTGAATTCACCTCTATCTCAGTCATTTCCAGCGGCTGTTAAAACAGGTACGTCGACAAATTACAGAGATAATTGGACGATAGGTCACACACCCGACTATTTGGTTGCTGTTTGGGTAGGGAATTTTGATGGATCACCAATGCAAAACGTATCGGGAGTAAGTGGTGCAGGTCCTATATGGCATCGCGTGATGAAAGAAGTTGTTGGAAGCAGAAAATCAGAATTCACCCCTACAGATGATGTATTTAGTCGAGTTATATGCTCGGACTCCCACATGTTGCTTGGAACCCATTGTTTGGCAACAATGACTGAAGTATTCACCTCAGACATGTTAAATAGTCAGCGCGTATGTACGCCTAAAGAGCATGTACATTCCGCCATTAAGAAGTACGAACAAAACAGAGAACCCGTTAATGACTTTATAGAAATAGTTTTTCCTAGCCATAATACCTATTTTGCAATCGATCCAAATATAAGTAGAGAACGCCAAATATTAAAAATTGATTACGTCGCAAAATATGGAGTAGACGACGTTCGTGTATTTGTTGATGATATTGAGCTAGACGTCTTTGAATGGCAATTGACTAAAGGTAATCATAAAATTGATATCAGAGGTCACATAAAAAATGGCTTAGTTAAGGACACGGTATATATAACTGTTTTTTAAACTGGGCTTAAAATACTGACGTCGGTTAGCTCAATTTAGGGTCGTTTTACGGAGTAAAATGATTTTATTCGTGTCTATGTTTTTAAGTAAACGTGATAAATTTTGGTGTTATATATAAAGTTTAATGTGAGGATTATATATTTGTTTCTAATCGATAGGTGCAGAGGTTGGTTCGTCTATTAGCTCTTCTTTAATTTTCATTAGGTCGTCGAAACTATAATATCTGCAATTTGTAATAGGGTCTCTTGTAACGGATATTTTTCCAACCCGTTCCCATCGCTTAAGAGTAACGTGGTTAACCTTTAGTAGCTGGGCCGCTTCTTTTACAGTAATTAATTTTTCATCATCTTGCATAATTAGGTAGATATTATCAGTTAGCTTGTGCAACATTTCAAGGTATATATTTTTTGCTTTGATTTAAGGTTGATTATTATGTAAAAGCAATGAGCAAAT
>JABIPA010000024.1 GCA_018698675.1 bacterium
AGATATTAGAATCGCCTAAATCAATCCCTGATAACTCCTCAACTAAATATCTATTGCATATCGATGCAATTTTATATTGAATTAAATACATATAATCACTGACGTTATCATCCGAAAAACAAGTTCCATCCATAAATGCTGGAAGAAACTCGACGTATTTTTTGGACAAATTTAACAATTTCTGACAATCAAACCAATCCAATTGACGCATAATTTTACAATCGTCTTTGCTAAATTCAATTAATTTACCAGCTTTTAAATCCTCTTCAATTCTCGTCATCAAAGTAGCGACGGCTTCCTTCGTCGAGTTTTGTTTAAATTTATCCGTACATTCCTGGAGTTTAGAATGAATATTGCTCTTTAAAAAAACAAAACTCTCATCAATTAGTTTATGAGACCCAAATTTATTATCACTATTAGTATTAATCAAACGACGAGCATCATCATTAATCATAAACTTGTACCAATCCGATAAATCATTGTTTCCAGATGACTCAAAATTTAGAACGACATCAAAGATGTTTTTCTTATTTTTAATAAACCGAAGTACATGAGCCCCCCATTCAATTTCATAAGAGCCACCAATCGTACGTACCGGTAATTCAGAAAAATCTTGACCAGAAAAAAGAAGATTGAATGATTCATCCGCTAATAATTCTTCAGGAACACCTTTTTGATAATTATCATTCTTTAAACTTCCATTTTGAATATCAAACTCATAGTTTCCTGACCGATAAGTGCCAGAAGTCGATCGAGCCCAAAGTTCCTTACTATCAGGACAAACTAACCGCATATCTTGTTGAAATAACTCCGGTTTTAGTGCCCATTCAGAAGAAACCAACGATGCAAAATAAACAGTCGCAATGTCACACAAAAAAGCCGCATCCGAATCAAAATAAGAATTCGATGGCAAACAATTAGCTATGCACACAATTGATTTTAGATAAGACCGTCTATCCTGATTACTTAACTTATTCTCTTTAAGATAAAGCAAATGATTTTGACCAAAATTAGCGACGGTCAATTGGTGTAAAAATACCGTCAACTCTTTTAAGCTGTTCTTTAAGGGCTCGTCTGCAGACTCCCTTACGGACTCAATAGTAAGACGTAACGTATCAAGTTTTTCAAAAATATTAAAAGAAACCGAGTGCCCGCATTGATTCAAACGATGCTCAGAAAAAATCATGACTTTTACAAAAAAACTAGCAGAATCCAAATAACCTTGCTTAACCGATTGTTCATATCCTTTTTCAAGAAAATTAAAAATCAATTGGGCCAACTGATTAAAATCACTTAGTGTCTGACTATTTAATACATCTGAGACTAATAATAATTTAAAAAACTCCTGGTACTCTTTTCTGTCCGTTTTCTCTATTAATAAATGACTGTTTTTTGAAAAATAAGATAAAAGATTAATCAGTTGAATACCTTCTTCATTGCTCTCTTCACCCAGAACGGTTCCACAGGAATAAGCTGTTACTAATTTAGAAAGCTGTACGATTTCACGTCTCGAATGCTTATACACAGGATCTGGCTCATCTTTTTTCTTTAAGTCTGGATTATCACGAACGATAAGATTAGGATTTTTAAAAACCATCGTTTCAAGATCTCTAGGCCGTTTTACACGCTTCAATCCAATAACTTTTTGTAATTCAGGATCTGTTAACCCACCCCATGGGTGAACCACCTGTCCATGTATTTCTTTACCTTTAAAGAAGCCATCAACTTTGGTAGATGAGCGAGAAGAATCCAAATTACATTTCAGTTCCAATTCATTACTCCATCGACTCTTTTCCACCTTAAACCGAATGAATGGACGCTCCAATGAATGACGATCTACATTACTAAACCCATCGTTCACATCAACAGATTTCCCAGACTCTATAAAGTGACTATTCAAAATCGAAGATATAACTAATCCAACTTCCGGTGGAAGTTTTTTTGACAAATTCCCGTCAGAATCTACAACCTTATTTAAAAGTGCAGGACCGGGCATAGACCCAAACCAAGAGTCTAACATTTCTAGAAATGAATGTTCTTTTTTATTCAAATCGTCATCCGAAAATAAAAGTTTCTTATAAAAATCACTAGAATGATTACGAATCTTATTTTTATCTTTTTGAAAATCATCAAAAAATACAACTAAATTCTGATACATTTTATTTTGAGACGACGAATAAAACCCGAAATCACCTTGCGCGCACTTATCTGAAAAAATATCTTTCAATCCATTTCTAATCTCTATATCATCAAACCATCCCTGTACATACTGACCTTTTTCATCGTCATCGCTAGCACGTGGCTGACTATTTACAATCCGTAAGGTCAACCCAAACACTAAATAATTAGATAATACGGCATCAACCTGTAATTTATGTCCAAATTTACAATCTTTAGAAAATGTAAAACTACGTGAAATCATATCGATAAGTTGATTGCAGTCATTCAATACAGAATAATCGGCATAATCATCCCAAAAAGTATCCTGAGGAACCGGAATCTGCTGAAGTGCTTGGCTTGCCCGAACAATAACACGCTTATACCCATCAGCTGTCTTACAATTAGAAAAAAGTAACGCACACTCGTTTCGCACATCACTAATATAAATACGAACAGCTTCGGGGGTCGTAAGCGTTGGAAATGTAGGGACACTAATATCAACGACCTCTTGTGCCTCAATTGGGTTTACACCACATGTCAAACTAGACATGGAAATACCCATCGTTGATTCCCTCATATCTGAAGTTACATTGATCGATACAACCGAATGATCACATATTTGGTTATATAATTGCTGATTATCTATAAGTAATTGGCGTACCGAATCAATCATCGTCCTATCATCTTCAGTATAATAGGCTGCGTAAGCATCCGTTTGTTGCAAAAACCGCTCTATACATTTATTTAAAACATCTAGATTAGATAATGACTCTAATTGTAAATTTTCTTGTAAATGATGATGAAACGCATAAATAACATCCAAGCCAATTCTCATATAGTAGTTGGCATAATCCGCTTCCGAACATTTATCTTTGAGCATCGCATTTAACGAATGCCATGAACATAAGCCAGCATATTGTATAACTTGATGGTCTGAAGCCTTCGTCTCGGACATTTTTGACATCGGTCCCAACATACTCAATAAGGCGTTACTATCCTCGTGGTCCATTTTTTTCTGCTTCCCAGATGATGAGTCCTTCAGTTCTTTGAACCCAGTCATAAAAATAGGATTAATTAATTTATCAATAGAAACCCCTTTTTGCAGGGTATATGGAAAATAGCAATACTGGCCTTTTTGAGCATCATAAATAGAATCTTGGTGCTCATTACATCCCCCACCTAAGTTAAAATGTTTGACCGAAAACCCGTCACCATCCTCACTTTTAACGAGCTCCAAATAAGTAGCATGTCCTTGCCATCCGGTAGGAATAACCACCGATTCACCAGGGTCCATTTCAGTTAAAAAAGTCTTAATTTCTTCTCCATTCTTCTTTTTATACAAATCTCGTAATGATTGACTCTTTATTGCAGACGTCTTAATAGGATCCAAAACGTCTTTCATTTGCCCATCTACAGATGACCCTATACGTGTAAGTGCCGTAGCCAAAAAAGGAAGCATAACTTCAGACGACGATCCCTCTAAATAACTACCTCGTGCAAAAGAATCGCCAAAAAAATGCGTCACAATAGACGATAAATCCGAAGACTTATAGTCATCGCTGGATTCATCCTCTCGAATAGATTGAATAAATGGAGGAACGGACCATTTTTTTGAAGGAACAAGAACATCCGACACCATATGTAAAACGTCTTTCGATGCTACTCGTTTAGTCTCTACCGTTTCAGCGTATTGTTTTAGGAAGGAATGAATGCCTTGTGCATGTTTATCTAAGTCATTTAATTCATGTATAGTTTCAAATACTGGAAAATCGACAAAGTCATTTTGAACTATACGTTCAAAGTACAAATCTTTCTCATATGAACTACACCTTATCGAATCCAATGCAACCGTATAAGTTTTGGTCGAAACAACATCGAATCGACCTGCCCAATCCCCAATAGTTTTTAGTTTTCCTTTTGTATCAGCCATAATTTCTTCATCGCCATCCATATTAAGCAAGCGATTAAAAATAACCTGAGCCCCCGCTTTAAACGATTTCATATCCAAGGATTCTTTCTTCAGCATAATCAGTCTATCCACATCCTTAGAATAACTGTTCGCAACAAACACATGTTCAGGCTTTAAAAATCGAAACGGCTGTCGAACCTTTCGTTCTAATTCCTTAACAGCTTGAAATCGTTCGTCCAGTTTTAATAAGTAGGGGTCAACTGTCGACTCAATGTAATCATCTAAATCAGAAGATGCATCCCGTCGTTCCAATTCTTCTACAATATTTTTAATATCATTTTCAATAGTTGTAAATTCAATAGCAAACGCCCCATTCATTAATGGCACACTACCCTCTATTAAAGATGCCAAGGACAGTCGATATAAACGTTTAATATCATCAAAATAGATCTGATCCTTAACTTCGTCTGCCGTTCCCGAAACAATTGAAGAGGTAAGATTACGTTCTCGAAGCTCATCCATGTACATTTTTTTTCTGTCACCAAATCGTTTAAGTTCGCGATCAAACGTATCTTCATTCCGTCTATCTAAGGCCACTTTTTCTGGAGAGTCTCCTACCCACTCCAAAAAAGGAAACTCTGTCTTCTTTTTAAGAACTACAGCCTCCATAAGCTCACATTTATCGTTCACTGAATCTAAAACCAAATCAGATAATCCCCGAATTAATGCGACAACAGGATCCCCCAACCCTTCTAAAGAATATGTTGTTAAGTGTACATACATGTCTAAAAAAAGGTCTGAATTCAAGGTTTCTAAGCGATTATCAGAAATAATAAGTTCAAATTTATTTTTTATATTTTTGGATAAATTTCCAAAGGATTCCAACTCGACATTAAACTCAGAAATAGCACTCAAAATCTCGTCCAAAACAAGAGTTCCCCTAAGGGTATGACGTTCCTGTTTCAACGACACATGAATAACATTTTGAAGTCCCTCCATTAGAAATTTACAGTCACTAACATCTTTACGTCGTGCAGTTACATGTTCTTTTTTCCATTTCGAATCTTCGCCCCTAGCTCTTTCAAGCTTAGACGCCTGTGCTTGATTATTAGCGACTACTTTTTTACCTTCTATTTTAGCTTTCGCATCTCCAATTAGTTGGTCACAAATTGTAGATAGCTTTGCTATATTTGATAATTCGAGCTCAGAAGACAGTGGACCAATAAGAGTCGGTACATCCAAAATAATCTGACCAATTTTTTCTTCAGTCAATTCCTCTTGAAACTGCTTAAACGACCTTAGTTTAAAATGTTCAAACATAGAATTCGTCGAATCTATCGCCAACAGGTCATGACATTTTTTAAAAACATTTAATTTCGAATAAATAGATTCTTGAATAGCATTTTTTTTATCTTCATTATCTAATATGCCAGCCTCTTTAATTCGTTCTAATAAGTAGGCAGAATCAACACCATATTCCTTAATATTTGGAAGTCGCTTTTCGATACTTTCTACCGCCTCCTGGGCAAAAAAAGAATTAATCGAAGTAGAAAGGTTTTCTCTAAATATACCCAATGAATCTCTCAAATCCTGACGACTATTACTTTCTCCAAATAGTCCTTTTCTATTTGTAAACGAATTAAAATCTACACGATCTAATCGATTCGCTATAGACACCCACTCTTGAATATTATCTATTCCACAACTCATTTCATTTTGACAAAAATTTTCTATGAAATTGCGTAAATGTTCAGATTGTTTAACTGAAGATTTATTAAGTTGTACATTACTAGTGGGCTGAATTCGCTCAATATCCGTGAGTATTTCGAATAATTCCTGATGAACAGACTTACCTGTTTGAGATTGACGTGAAAAATTAGAATTATCTGCCATACCTAAATTTGAATTCGAAATATTATCCATTGAAACTCCTATTAAAAATTTAACTTATAATTTATTCCCAATCTCAAAGGAAATGAAACACATAGTAGGCACAACATATAGATAAAAAAACAAGAAATATTCTGAGATTTAAATAATAATAATAAATGATGTAACTACTTATCGAAAAATTCTTAACAAAATTTCATAAATAAACACGTTAGTTCGGACAAGTAGGGGTTAACAGGTACCCGGGTAGTGGTGCAAAAAGAGTTTATTTAACTTTCAATTTATTCAAATACCGATAGAACGTCATAGGACTCATACCAAGTTCATCGCAAATTTTCTTAAAGAAGGAGAGTGCTGCTTTAGAATCACGTTTTCGACTTAAGTAAAAATCAATGGTTTTGCCGTATCTATCAACGGCTCTATATAAATAGGTCCATTTACCTTTATTAACTTTGATGTATGTTTCATCTAATCGCCAGGACGTCAGGGGCTTTCTTAAATGAGGCCGAACTTTATTTTTTAGTACATTAGAAAAACGAAAGACCCATCTTAGAATGGTTGTATGAGAGATCTTTAGGCCACGTTCATCCATGATTTCGACTAGATCTCTGTA
>JABIPA010000025.1 GCA_018698675.1 bacterium
CTTGTCCTTTTCGAAGCATATGCATCGTTTCAACACCTGTAATTGTCGTAGTAGCATGCCACATCGTGTGGTAGCCCATGGCGTGATTCATCTTCCATTTAACGGTTCTATGATCCTGTTCAATTATATTGTTCATGTATTTGTTTTGCCTTAATTTGCATTGTTTCGGCCATTTATTTTCGCGTTCCAATTTCTGTTTTGCGTGGGTGTATGCAGGGTTTTTATCTACGTTTATTACATATGGAGTTTGAGGTGAATTGAGTCGAATAATTTTCTTAAAGAAGGAGTGTGCTGCTTTAGAATCACGTTTTCGACTTAGGTAAAAATCAATGGTTTTGCCGTCTCTATCAACGGCTCTATATAGATAAGTCCATTTACCTTTAACTTTGATGTATGTTTCATCTAATCGCCAGGACGTTAGGTTCTTTCTTAAATGAGGCCGAACTTTATTTTTTAGTACATTAGAAAAACGAAAGACCCATCTTAGAATGGTTGTATGAGAGATCTTTAGGCCACGTTCATCCATGATTTCGACTAGATCTCTATAGCTAAGTCGATAACTTAAATACCATCGGATACAGAGTAAAATTATTTCTGGCTCAAAGTGCCGCCATTTAAATAGTAGTGGATACGGTTTTCGTCTAAGACTCATAGAATTATCTCCCTTATATATGAATATCTAGGGATATTATTTCAATGTGACAGTTTTTGCACCACTACCCAAAAAAGTATGAAACTCGCAGAATCCATGTAATAGATTCTGCGAGTTTTGCGATTCGGTATCCGTAATATAATACTTGCGGACTATTGTGACAGTAGCTTTAAACCTACTGAATAAACAATCAAAGAAGAGGGATCTGGGTTTATATGGTCCCTTGCTTGAGCAACCCAATACCCAGATGGATCTGGATAGTTTCTAATTAGCATACTTCCATATCCATTATAACTTCCATATCCAGAAGGCAGGTATCTATGTGCATCAGCTCCACCACCAACTAATACAAACCCTGAATCAGTTCCAACTTGTTCTTTGGGCCAGCCAGCAATACCTGAGGTAGCCTTATTGATATCATTTATGAATGTACCTAATCCTGAAATTTCTTTCTCTATACCTATAACATATCCAGTTATAGAGACAGCGTCAGGCCATAGATGGTCTTTCGACTGAACTCTCCATCCATTTCCGACTGGGTAAGAATCTACTATGTGATTTCCTGCATTACTTCCATCCCACTCCCAGTTAACCCTATATCCACCACCAATTACTATATAGTCAGAATTCAATGCTAAAGTTGTTTCGGGTAATGATGTAACTGTGCTTGTCTTCTGCTTTACTATCATATGCTTCAATAGTTCATTCTTAGATATTCCTTGAACTTTCATTAGTATTGCATAGCCGTGTATTATGCCAGGAGAAGAACGTATATGATCTTTTGCTTGAATAACCCAAGATTGCAAACCTTCGTCTTGAGGGTAGGTTGTATATAAAAGGCTTCCTGGTTCAGAGGCCTTCACATGTCCCCCTGCACCTATCATTATCCATTCATCGCTTGGAGTTGTTAAAACAAGAGAGGGGTGAGCATCGGATGAAGACTCTCCTTCGATAATTAGTATTTCAATTTTACCAGATGAATCTGTGTTAATAACCCCGGGTGTCATTATAGATTGAGCAATAAGAGAAGACACTTCCCCACTTGATGATAGTTCTGAAGAATTGTTTTCATAAGAACCAGAAACAGAGCCATTATTTCTTAGTTTCCCACAAGAAAAAACTAGAAATAGTGATGAAACAAAAATAAGAAAAACTCCCGACTTACAAAACTTATTCATCATAAATTCCTCCTGCAAATAGAATCAAGAAAAACAAAAAAACACCTTTAACTTTAGTCATTTTATACACGTCCTTTTTTTAATAAATACAGTATTAAAACTATAAAAGAAAAGGATATACGTATATATGTCAAAAGGAATAATTAGCCTTAAAAAGGCATGTTTTATATATGCCAAAGGAGATAAAGAAAGGTGGAATTAGGTTAAGGTATCACACAAAAAAAAGAAACAACCTCAGTTCGGTTTTTCACACTAAGTTTTTTATAAATATTTTGTAAATGAACTTTTACAGTGCCTTCTTCTATGAATAGTTCGGCAGAAATCATCTTGTTGCTTTTACCTTTACATAAATTCAAAACAATCTCACCTTCACGTTCAGTAAGGCCATATTTATTCAAAAACTGATTTAAGTTCAATTGTTTGTAACTTGCCATTTTTAGTTGGAAATCAACCATAAAAATCAACATAAAAAGAAAATTTAAAACAGTCATCACTCTAAGAAACTTCAAATGATCTGTACTTAAAATTTCATGGTGAAAAAATGAAAAATTACTGATTTCTAAACTTAGATAAGTAAAAACAATAATTGCCATCGCAATATATCTCTGAAAATGTTGTTTTTTAGAAAACAATATTGAGGCTAAGGGAAGTAATACAAGCAAAAAATATTGAATACCAGACTCACCTCCATATACAGAGGCATAAAAGTAACTAGAAAATGCTGTACCAATTATTAAAACAAAACCTGAATAATTTTGTTTTCCAAATCGATTTAATAAAATAGAAATTGAGAAAAGCGAAATAAAAGGAACAACCATTAGTCCCATAAACAAACTCCCTAAGTAGAAAAACCAAAAAGAATAAGGAAGAGCAAGGCAAATAAAAACTAATGACATACTATTAGACAAAATAATTCGTCTAGAGTTTTCAGCGTTATCTGAAAAATGAACACCTGAATTAGCCAAGTTTTTTAGAATGTTTAATATTACCTTCATCTTTTTTTAATAATATCTTCTAAGAATTAATTTTGCTATAAAAAACAGAATTTGGAGGATTAGAAAATAGGCGGATGGTGCAAAAGATGGGTAGTTTGGTAGGTAGTGGATGATGTTTGCGTATAAGACTCATAGAATCGGCTCCCTTATATATGAATATCTAGGGATATTATTTCAATGTGACAGTTTTTGCACCACTACCCTGTAGATTCAATAACATTTCCTTGTTTGTCCAAAAATTCTGGCCAAATCATAGATATAGATTTGTTTTGAGAAGATTCATCCTCATATAAAAAGTCTGTTCTCATCCCTTGATATAGTTTTATGTTTGTCATCTCATCGCAAAGATTTAGTTCATAGTTAACAACAAAATCAGGATCTCTCTTGCTTCCAATCGCATAACTAATATAATTTTTACTTTTCATATCATTTTGACCTTTTTTAACATTGTGCCACACAATTGGTAGTGGGACAAAGTTAGTGGTGCAAAAACTGTAAATATAAAAAACAGACCTAAAAAACCCAAATAAAAGTTAATTTATAAATCCATTTTCAGCACAAACCTTATAAAAGAGGATCCCCTATTTATGAGAATTTGGAAATATTATTCTAATGTGACAGCTTTTGCACCACTACCTAAATTCTTATCCCCACTATCTATTCTCGCATTTAATATTCTTGTAGCGAAGTGATGTCTCGATTTATTTGTCAACAAATAAAGCTTCGGAAGAAAATTGGCTATTACAAATCTTTGGGTTTCTGGTAGGGATCCAAGAGCTGTTGCAATAGATATTCCAATAGCAAAAGGTTTATATCTAAAAGGAATTCTTTTTGTAAGACCAAATCCTATGGAAGCAGCACTTCCTAACGTTCCATTTATAACGTTAGCAGAAATTCGAGAATCTAATTTAACATCGTCGATATAGTGTTCAAAATTAGAACAATTTAAGCGGAGTAATGGATCGGAAAAAACAACGGGAGGTGCAGGGTTGTTTTTATTTATAGAAGAGTTTCTGTTTGTAGAACCATTTTCCTTAAAATTTGGATTTGAATTTATTTGTGTTTTTGTTGGGGGTATATAGTTTTGGATTTCGTTTATTTTCATTATATATTCCTTTCTTCTCTATATTATTCGTAATAAAATAATATAAAAATGTCAAATTAATTAACTTTCAAATTATTCAAATACCGATAAAAAGTCATAGGGCTCATACCAAGTTCATCGCAAATTTCTTTAACAGTTTTATCGCGCTCGTTATACAACTTAACAGCTAATTCCTTCTTAGAATCTTTAATAGTTTGAGGACGTCCACCTTTACGGTAGTGGTGCAAAAACTGCGAAAATAAGAATAAGGACTAAAAACTCGAGTAAATATTAAATTAAAAAGCCATTTTTCGGTTAGAATACATAGGAAAAATGGACCCAGTAATATCAAAGATTCGGTGTATAAAATCCCGTAATGATTGAGCATTTTTCTTGTTATAAAATGGTACTTGTCCTTTACGAAGCATATGC
>JABIPA010000026.1 GCA_018698675.1 bacterium
ATCCAAAAAAAAACCTCATCTAAATCAATAATTTTTACCCCATTTAAAAAAGAATCGATATATCGTAAAACATGATCTGAGCTTTCGACATACACTACCAATCATAGTGCTCGAAAAGTAATTTTAACTAATTTAAAAGGACAATTCATGAACACGAAAATTTTATCCGTATCTAACTGTTTGTCAGCCGCCAGCACAGCACCTACTACACCCATAAAAACAACTCAGAATGAATTTGACCTTGGAGCATCATCAAAATCAATAAACGAACCCATGAAATTAAAACCGAGCCAAACTCCTAGGCAAACCCAAACACATACCCTAATGGACCTTTTGTCTCCGGAAGCAAAAATAAAACCAACCCCTTTTAAAGAACAAGAATATAGCCAAGTACCTGTAAGCTTGTTTGGATTATTTGAACAACAGACTGAAATTCAAAACCCTCAACAGACAACTAGAGGACAAAATCACGAAGAACCGAAAACTATTGGTGAAAACGTCGAGTCATTCTTAAAAAACAAAAACACATCAGATCTTCTCAACTATATCGATAGATTAGAACCTCTTGAACTAAAACAATCGGTGACACAAATAGTTCAATTTTATATAGACCTCTTAAACAAAAATAAAATTTCTTCCTTAAATGACGTTCGTATAGGAACCCAATCATTATTGTATTTAGTGGCCTCTTCTAATTTAGTCGATCACGTTAAAGTATTAAAAGATGCAGACTACGACTTAAACGACGACTATGGAAAACAAATATCAAACAGCAAACGTATTGTAATAGAAACAGAATCGAGTCTTTTCATAGCTGCAAAAAAAGGTTTCTATGAAGTCATCTCTCAATTATCAGAAAACGGATATTATTTCTCCCACGACGACGGTTTAAGACAAGAAGCCCCCTCCAATAAAAACCATGTTCTAATTATTTCAAGTTTATATATTGCATCAAAACATAATCATTCAAAATCAATCAGAAACCTATTAACCGGCGGATTAGATTTGGAAGCAGATCAAGGGTTGGAGATAAAAGATAACCATAAAGTCATCGCAAAAACGCATTCTCTTTATGTCGCCTGTGAGCATAATTCTAAAGAGGCAGTAGAAATAATTGTTAAAAAAGGAAATGAAATTCGCGATTATTTTAATAAGTTCAACGGTTTCCCATGTAAAGAATATGTCGATAAATCACAAAATACTATTAAAATATCGTGTCTGTATATTACGGCAGAACGTAATCACTCCGAGATTCTAGACTCTCTATTATCCACAAAAATAGACATTGCCCATGAAACAGGAAGAGAAGTTATTAACAAAGCTGGTCGATACGTTATGCGTACATCAACACTATATGCAGCATCAAAAGAAAATGCTCATTTAATTGTCGAAAAGCTAATAGAAAACAACAAGATTACCGTTCAAACTGATATCGGAATCGAAACATTTGATAATCAAGAACGAATAGAGTCAAGACAATCTTGCCTATCTATCGCTGTTCAAAAACAATTTACAGAAACCATCAAAATATTAGGAAAAAACAAGCTTGCTTTACGCACAGATTTTGGACGAGAAGATTATGGTAACGGTCAGTTGCGCGTCAAAATGTCTAGTTTATATATAGCTGCGGAAAGTAACTCATCTCAATCTATTGAAACAATGGTAAACATAGGAATCGACTTAAAAGAAGATCAAGGGTTTGAGCAATACCATGCGTCCAAAAAAATATCTTTAAAGGTATCAAGTTTGTATATCGCAGCTGCAAAAGGATCCCGTTCATCAATAAAATTATTAGTCGCACATAGTTTCAATTTAAGTAGAGATAGAGGATTAGAAGAGTTCGACGAATTAGGAAATAAGGTAGAGCGTGAGTCTAGTCTATTCGTAATAGCTAAAAATGCCAAATTTGAGGATACGATAAGTTTAATGGTCGACAATGAACATACCTACAAACAAGACGTTGGAAGAGAATGGTTTGGTCCCAATGAAACCGTAATTCGACGAACATCGAGTTTATACGTTATGGTTCTTAATAATTGGAGCGAAGGAGTGGCTATTTTGTTGGCAAAAGGAATGAAGCCAGCTGATGACTTTGGTTCTGAAAAAACAGACGAAAGAGGAAATTTTAACAGAGAATCGTGCATATATGCTGCTTGCGAAGCAGATTTCGATTACATTCTAGACGCAATGAACACTAACAAATTTAATTTAGAAAAAGATTTTGGAAAAGAAGAAAAAAATAATAGAGGAATCGTAATCACTAGGGAAACTAGTTTACATAAAGCACATAGCTCTAACTCCACTAAAATCCTCAAAAAAATGGAAGCATTCAGTATTGATATAAGAAAAGATACTGGATTACAAAAATTTGATGACCTCGGTGGACTACTTTCTCAAGAAACTATTCATCTACCTAAAAGAATTTAAGATGATTCAAAAAATAATATCAACTTTAAATGTAGAAAAACATATGAATCTACACGATAGTTCGTTGCTGCATAATCCGTCTTCAAGCGACGAATTTAGAGCTAAATTAAAAAAATAATATTCCATTTAACTATTAAAGAAAGCAGCACCTGGAAAGCAACTAACAAAAATATTAGTCATCAAATCGAGATTATGACCAATAATGGCCACGATATTATAAACGACAACTACTTCTTAGAAGAAACCTCTATCAAATTCCCATCAGGATCCCTAAAATAAACGGACAGGAGCTTAAACATAGCACCTGTTCGTTCAACTGGCCCTTCAATAATTTCTACATTATTTTTCTGTAGTTCAAAAATCACTTCTTCCAAAGAATCCTTAGCAATAAAACATAAATCAGAGGAACCTTCTGTAGGCGCTTTTGCATGGGGTGAAAACTCATCCCCCTTCTGATGTAAGTTTATTTTTTGGCTCCCAAACGTCAACGCTTTACGATTGTCACCAAATGTAATTTCTTTCATCTTTAAAACTGTCGTATAAAAAGAAACTGTTCTGGGTATATCTTTCACAGTTAAAACCAAGTGATCTAAATTAGAAATCATTGTGGGTATGTTTTAAATTCAAATAGGACTAACCTATCAAACTGCCACCTTGTTTGGAATCCTCTCAAGAACAATAATAACGACGTCATCTACAGGTAAACTATCTTCGTCTTGAAAATCCTGCAACGCTCTCTCAAACCGAATTTTCAAACTATCCGATTCATCTGCATCCAAATCTCTGGCAACCAAATAATCTCGAATAACGGCATAAACGCGATCTCGTCCAAATAACTCTTGATCTTTATTCCTTACATCTTCCAATCCATCTGAAGCTACTAAAAAGATATCTCCTGGCTCCATGGAAAGAGAATATTCACCATAAACTTCATTCTTATCCCCACCAACCATAAACCCCCCATTATCTAGAGACTCAATTCTCTTTTCACGAACATGTAAGGCAAGCCCTATACCAGCATTTGAATAAGTCATCATATGCGTTTGGGAATTAATATTAAAAGCAAATGCAGCTGCTTTTTCGTAACTATTTCTACCGTCGACTAAAACATTATTAATCGTACTTAATAATTGAGGCGTAGTACTTATATTAGTAACAGTGGTACGAAACATAGAATACAAATGCACCGTAATAAAGCCAGCAGAGATACTCTTACTACGTACGTCGGCAACAATGCATTTTGTTGTATCACCAAAGCATTTATAGTCATAGAAGTCACCACTGACTCCACGCGCACCTTTAAAATAGCTATCAAACAAATACCCATCTACACTAGCCATTTGTACAGGAAGAAATTCCTGCTGTTGTAGTTTCGCGAGTTCAAATTCATTTTCCAATTTCTTTTTATTTTCTAGTTCATAATACGCTTTCTCGAGGGAATTTAAATGTTCTTGAATCTGAGAGTTTTTCCCCAAAAGCTCGAGGTTCCGTCCTTTTAATTTATCATTTTTTTCTTCAATTTTTAGCTCATATCTCCGATTGGAGACAAAATAAGTCACAGTAGATAAAGCAATCAAAATAAACGTTGTCACAATAGCACTCACGCGAATAGTTAACATGGTATGATTAGGGATAATTTCTCGAAATAAAATCCAATTATAATTTCCAAGTTCCAACGATACATATAGACAAATAGGAATAAGCATAGATATAACAATCCAAATGATCTGTGTTATTTCAAACAAAAGCAGAGGCAAAGGAATTAAAGTAAATAATAATAATTGAGCGCCAGACGATGATGTCAGAATATTGGCACAAGAAAAAAAGCTCCCAGCTGGCCCAACTATTAAAAATAATTTACTCAGATTAAACCATTTCAATTTATTTAAAAGAATAGAGAAAAAAAACATAACTATCGTAGCAATAACAATCCATGTAGAAAAATATAAGTCTAAAACCCAAAATACGGGAACATAAGGAAGTGCAAAAATAAAAAATATAATAGCAATACGATAAGCTAAATCATTTTTTCTACTCAACAATGACGAACGATACAAATTTTTTAAAAAACTTTTATATATTTTTGTTTGAATTTTCACCTAGTTATCTCCGGAAACGAATAACTATATTGTACCATCAAATGTACGCTTATAAAGCAAGTACATACATAAAAAATCTTGCCAAGAATCAATATATTTACACGTACTATCTCGGAGAGACGGATCTTGAATTTTAAATGCTAACCCTCTCATTGTAGAGATATCTCGTTCCCAATCTTCAAAAAAATCAGCATAAACATTCGTTTCAATGGCGAGGCTATCGCTAAACAAATCAATTAATTTAATATGTCGTTTAAACTTTTCAAGAAAAGATCCCCCAAGCAAATTTTCATTTACTGAAGACTTAGCCATACTTAACGTTTCATCCGCAAGTGTATCAATAGTGTAATCTGAATCTGGTGGAATCACCCCAGCTTTTTTAAATTTATCAAGTTCCAAAAACGTATGTGAAAGAATAGAACGTCGTAATACTAGCAGATTCAGATAATCAAAACTTGACGTAGGTTTTTCTTCGTAATAAGTTGCAAAAAATCCATTTGTATACCCTTGTTGATCACGAATATACGTTTCAAATTTTTCAACAAATGATATGTCTAGACTCCTTAGCCGAATCATAACACTATCATTAATTGCAAAGGGAAAAGGGCTAGATAAATCATTTTCTCTAAGTTCTCTAGAAACAGTCGCTGCAGCATTAGACGATGCAGCACTAACCTGAGACATATCAATAATTTCTTGCAATGTTTCCAAATCTGATAAATTTGGCAATGTTATCGCTTTATCTACAGCTAATTTGCTAACAAGCGATTTTTCTAAATAACGAAAACAACACACCATAATATTTGGAGCCAATGTATCATGAATTTTACGAAGAGTGATATCCTCATTATGAGGGTTTGTGTTCAAAAATACAGAATACGTCAAAGATTCAACAATTGTTTCAAAAATTTTCAAAAAGCCAGGCTTCACTTCTTTATTAAAATGCTCAGCCTCAAATAAATCCTCAAGTTGAATAATCGAATCATCCCAAATATCGACTACCTTGCAAAAATAATTTTTAAAAATCCCATCCCTGTAGTCTTCCACTTCTTTAAGTAACATCTGTTTTTCTTCCTCAGAGTTAACATATGGAATTTTCTCTACACATTTTGTAAGAAACTCATCTTGAATTGTGTCTGCAAGATCATCACAGGCTCCTATTTGTAAAATAAGCAAATTTGAAATATCGTTTAATCTATCAAAATAATTAGAAAAAGTCTCTTTTTCTAATGTATTAAGTCTCTCATTCTTCAAAAAAACAGAAACAAGTGGGTTTCTAGTTTCAGTTAATTCTTGTCGGCACCATTTAAAAAGTTTCTCTGTTCTCCCCTCAAATGTAATGCCTGACTGATCTTTATCTTTAATCAATGCCTTTTTCAAGTTTAAAGCTTCCTTTTTGTAAGAAGGAAAGAAAGGCTCGCCTTTGCTTGATAACAACAACATAGAAGAAGGTCTAGAGTACATATCTTTTAAGATGTTGGACATAATGGGTAATCGAGAAACGCACAATTGTTTTATAGAAAGAGGCAATTCTGGATCCTTTATTAAGTTAAATACGTTTGATTCCAACAACTTCACTATTTGATCTTTTCTTTTCGAGCATAAGGCATTCAGCTCAGGGGCTTGCCTCACTCTTTCCAAATTTGTTTTATAGTCTTTAAAAAGAGGCGACTCTTCTAAAAAAGAGGTTCCATTCGCTGTCTGAACCATACTACTAAGTGGTATCCGACCACCCTGAAATTCAATATTTACCAATGGGCGAACATCATCTGAAGTTTTAAGCTTTTTATTTTTGTGAATATAAGCCTCGTCATCACCACTACGTTTAACCAAGGGCGCATTGCACAAATCTAATGATTCATTAGCGAAACTTACGATTTTAAATAAATATGTATTTTGTTTTTTCATTTTAAAACTCGACTTACTGAATTAACTGATTGAGACTCAACTTTTATCTTTTAACTAAATAAAAATGTCAGATTCACGACCATCTCTTACAGCTATTCAAAAGACCTTTCAATAAATTAATCATTCTTTAATCTATTATCGTTTTTCTTAAGATAAAATTTCAAAAATATTTTATTATTACCTTAACAAGCAAATATCAAAGACAATAGTTTTCTTTAAAAGGATATATTTCATCTTAAATTAACTAGTCTATATGATTAAATATACTGAAACTTTCGCTTATTTGCTATTCAATTAAGATCAGAATTTCGACTTAAAAAAACAATCGACCTCAATTTACCGAAACCACTTAAAAAAACGACTCATATAAGAAGAGAGAAATGGCCCCTAAATTTTCAATTTTTAATAGAAGATCCAAACGTAAGCGTCTTAAAAAGACCTCGCTCTGAGCAATTCTTAGCGACCTGATTAAACACACACGCTTCACAAACAGATACATCTGGTTTCGTAAAAGAACGTGCACTCACCAACTTAGGAATACCTTTTAACTTAGTTTCCAACTGATTAAGCTCATTTGCCGTATAAGTAACCGTATCCACAGTCCCCGTTTCCGTAAACATTAAGTATCCCCGATACTCATCATAATCCAAATGAAACAAATACTTAGCCGCCACTAAATAAAGACCTATTTGCTTACGATAATACGCCTTTTGTCGTTTATCAGGATCCTGATCCGTTTTGTAATCAATCACCTGCCATTGCTTCCCTGTAAAAATCAACGAATCGATACGTCCTTCCAAGCAAAAATTATCAAGACCCAATATAAATGGATGTTCATGATAAACACTTGAAGCCACCCGAATTTTTTCGGCCAAATCAGAGGATGTATACATAGAATAAAACGAAGAAATAAATGCCAAGATACCCGATTGTCCTCCTCGAAATTGGGACACGCCACCAAAAGAGGCTAATTGATTCAACCACTCTAAACTCTTCTCTTGAATATCTAGCAATCCCTCACCCATATTCACCCACTCGATCAATCGATGAATAAAACTTCCATAATCTTGAGGAGTGAGGCCAGAACTTGCTCGCTTAGACCTTTTTTTCTGCTTGGTAACTTCAGGTTGTAAGTCTGCAAACAACGGTAACAATTGCCATTCTTCTGGAGTCGCATCTTCTTCCACTTTTAAGTGTTTATAATAAGCCCG
Organism: bacterium; assembly: GCA_018698675.1. Lineage (GTDB taxonomy): Bacteria > Margulisbacteria > Marinamargulisbacteria > JABIPA01 > JABIPA01 > JABIPA01. The sequence goes on from JABIPA010000026.1 coordinate 7,646, forward strand.
CTCTAACCCAGACCCTTTTAAAAAATATAATTTTGAACACGTCAAATACTTCAAACAATCTGTGACACTCATCTTTACGTTAGAAACAGACCCTGAAAAACTATACGTGTTTATAGACTCTACGTTCTCTGATTCTTCATCGCTTAAAGAAACAACGCAACTATCATCACGTCCAATAATCGGAAACTGTAATGACTCATATTTCATATAACCACTAGCGGAAGAAACCTCAGGTAATAACAAGCCAAAATAAGACGATAATAATAAACCACCTTTCGCCTTCTCTTGCTTTTCGGACGTCTTTAAAAAATCACCTGACAAAAGTAAAGAATCTCTAGCGCGCGTACAAGCAACATAAAAAATACGTTTCTCTTCTTCAATTACCTCATCTCTTATCAAATCTAAATGACGAGATCTCCATATATTTTCCGTTTTTCCTTTATCTCGTTTAAATGCCATTCCAATTCCATGACGACTAACAACTACCCTATCACTTTTAGAAAAATTAAATGTTTTATGACACTCGGGCACCGCTACTATAGGAAATTCTAATCCTTTTGCGGCATGAATAGTCATAAACTGGACCGCATTTTTTAATGGCTCCTCGAAAGGATGCAGAGGATCCGCGGCCCCAATTTCCAGCAAATGTTTTATATAGCGAATAAAATCGATCACATAGCTTGGGTTTTCACTCCAATGTTTCTGAATAAAGTATAAAAAGATTTGAATATTTTTTAACGCTGTCTCGTCGTAATCAGACTCATGGTATCTATTCCATATTTTCTGCCGATGAAGTACCTGCTCAACAGCATCAGGAAATGGCTTTCGAAAAACCAGTCCCTGCCATTCTATAATATCTTGATAAATAAGTTGTACATCGTTTCTAGCAGATCGTTTCAATTTTTGAAGAACAGAATACTTTGGATTTTCTTTATATAACTGCTCAATTTCCTTGTCCGAAATATTAAATAAAGGCGATTTCAAAACCGCTAATAATGCTAAATTATTCTGAGGATTTACCAAAACAGTTAGTAACGCCATCATATCTACAATTTCTTGTCGTTGATAAAAACACTGCTGAGAAGAAATTTGAACAGGAATCCCATAAGATTCAAATACATCGCGAAATACATCTAATCGAGTTTTTCGTCTAAATAAAAGAGCCATATCCTGCCAAGAATGTCCCTCTTTATATTTTGCCAACATCCATTTCGCCATGTCATGAGGCTCATTTTCGATAGACGTCGAGTTAAAAAATAAATTTCCTTCTTTTTGCTGACGACACGCTATCAACGAATCATATCGAACATAACTCGGCTCAGACTCGGGATATGTTTTGGTAAACACGGATTGAAATAATTGATTAATTCCCTCAATTACCCTCGGCTGAGTTCGAAAGTTTTCATTTAAATTAACATACAAAACATTTGCGCCCTTTAATTTATCTAAAACAGACGCATAAACCTTTGGGTTTGCACCTCTAAATGAGTAAATTGACTGTTTCATATCACCAACCAAAAATAAATTTTGGTCTATACTCTTTCCTTCTTCCACTTCCTTGTTACCAACTAAAAGAATCGATTTATTTTTTGGTTCCACGTCCTTATTTTTGACTTCAACGTCTGAATCAGATTCTAGATCTTTTTCTAAAAGCGATTCGAAATCTCGGCATAACAAGCGAATAATTTCCCACTGAAAATCGTCCGTATCCTGACATTCATCAACCATAATAAACCGGAACTTCTTCTGTAAATCTAATCGAATCGTCTCGTGTCCAAGTAATACAAGCATATTCTCCATTAAGTCCGAATAATCATATTTACTCTCTTCCGTTTTCCATTCCGAATATAATTCAAAACAATCAAAAAAAAGATTCTTCAAGCACGACGTTAGATGAATCGCATGGGTCGTCGTTTTTAAGTTTGGATCCTCCAAAATAGACTCCATAAAATCAGAAAGAAGTTCGTTCTCAGCCTCTTCTGCTCTCCCCATTTGATCCCTAGACACAAAAAGTCGTATTAGATCTTGTTTCAATTGAGCAAACGAAAAATGAAGTAAAAACTGCTTCAAAAACTCATTTTTAGCTAATTGAGCGCTAACCAAATAGGTATCCATAATATGATTCCAAACGATCATGGCCTGGTCATCATCCATGACAACAAATTGAGGATCCAAATCTAGTACGCTTCCATATTTTTTTATTAATCGATGACAAAAACCATGAATTGTAGAAATATATGCGTTTGGTAGCTGGCTTAACCATAAATCCTTTTTCTGTCGGTCGAGTTGAACATCAATTAAACTCGCCAAGCGATTTTTTAATTCTCCAGCAGCTTTTTTAGTAAATGTAATAGCAACTATATTCGTCATATCAATATCCGAAACTGAATCCAAAATCCGCATATACCGATGAACCAAAACAGATGTTTTTCCAGAACCAGCTCCCGCATTTACAACCACATGCCTATCCAACGACATCGCTAATTCTTGGTTATCTGTAAATTTCATTTAAACCGCCCTTTATATCGACAAACAATCGTATACGGACAAAACTTACAAGCAAAAGGTCGTTTAGATTTCATTTCCGGTAAAATATCATGAGAATTAGGAGAGAAAAACCCATCCTGAATATGATGTTTTACTTGCCTCAAATGATCTTTTACCGCCTGATCAAAATCATCTTTCCATTCAAATGGTCGTTCTCGACCCAAGCCGAATAATTCCTTTTTTGCTTCTTTTTTAGAAAAAACAATTTTCTTATCAACTTTTTCAGCATCTTTTAACTGATAAAAAATCCCACCCACCAATGACTTTTCTGGGTACACTGACTTCAAAACTAAATAATAAAGAGACAGCTGAAGATTCCTCATCGTCTTTATATCTGCAGCGGTGGGGATAACAGACCCTGTTTTATAATCTAAAATTACCAGTTCACCATTTTTGGATTCCAACACACAATCAATTTGACCTGTAACATTTAACGTTTCATTTTCGGAAAGTCGCACAGAATGAGGTGCCTGTTTTCCGAACGAGAATTCAAATAATATTGGCTCAACGTCTACCGTCCAGTTATGTTCTGTTCTAATAAATTCGTCAATTAATCCAGGGTGTCTCTCATCTCCAAATAAAATCACTTTTTTAATCGCCCAATAAAACGATGGTTTTTCATACGATTCAAACACTTCCGTGGCAATTTTAATCACGAACTCTTTTATTTCTTTGGCGTGTTCTTCTGAGCGGTAAGAGAATGTTTTGCGAGACTCTTTCATTTTTTTAAAAATCTCATAACAAATGTGATGGATGACGATACCCCATTGGGACGCCGATATTTCTTCAAATCCTTCCTCAAATGGAATCTCTTTTAAAATATATCGATAATAATATAGATGAGGACATTTTTGATAAGTCTCCAATTGCGACACAGAATAAACCAACGACTGATTGGGTTCCTTTTTAGATAATTCCGCTAAGTGAGAGTTCTCGTTTACCATTCTACTGTCCAAATTAACTCTATCTTTTTGAAAGCCATGTATAGACAATGTTTCAAAGTTAGATAGGAATCGCCCTTTCTTTGTCATCACACCGGTTTCAATGTCTCGTTGAACAAACGTATCGGGAATAAATTGAGATAGAATCGTTTCTACATTATTAATAAAAAGAGGAAATGAAATCATCACATGGCTAGACGTCAACAAATGAGAAAACATATTCCTACTCTTTAAAAACGATGATTTTTGCTTCGACAAACATCGCGCCTCTTTCGGAAAAAAATGCAAATCTTCATCATCCCAAGGCCACACACCTTCTATACATCCTGGGATAAAAACAAATGGTTTGTTTAAATAATAGGCTTGCTGGGGAGACACCAAAACAGTATCTAATTTACGATCAGGCTCCCTTAACAAGGAAATCTCATTTAAAAAAAGAAGCAGCTCGGGAAGAAAATTAGACTCTCCAGAAAAATGATTCCTTTCTTGTGCTCGATTAATACGCAAATAATTAGAAATAAATTCCTCAATACATTCCATTAAGTCCACAAAGCTATTAATCCCTTGTTCGTCCATTTCATCAGATCTATTTGAAAGAAGGTCTAAAACACCAAACATATCAATAACTTGTTTCAATTGAGACAAATAATCATAGGGTTTTTCACATTTTTTGAACTCATTTACCCATCCGAAAATAACGTTTACGATCGATATTTGTTCAAAAATCATTGATTGCTGACTATCAATAAAGGACTTTATTTCATCTGTTAACCCAGAAAACAAATCATCACCTTCGCTCATTTTATTCAAAACATCGATCCAAAACTCGTTTTGAGTATTCAATTTCAATATAGGGGCCAATTGTTCCAAAACATCTGGCCTTACAACTTTATGAGAACCATCAATAGAAATACTTTTAACCAACGGCGAATATAAAAATTTACTGACGCTATCTAAACTAAAATCTGACAAAACAATTGATAAAAAACTTGAAACAAACATAAAAATTGGCGTTTGATCCATATCCGCTGCCTGAACAGAAGACGATAATCCCAAATGATTAAACCAAGTTTCAAATAACTCTCTATATCCATGTTGATGTCCAACTACTATCGCAACATCGTCTAAAACAACGTTATCTTCAGCAACCATCCTACAAATTTCTTTAACCATATACCCCGTTTCTTCATAAACCGAATGAAATCGAAGACACTCTCGATCCTTAATTTCATCATCGTCGGTTAACTGCAGCGGTTCAATCTGAACAGGCGTTCGTTTAGCCTGTTCATAAATATATGTCGAAATAAAACTATGAGAATCTTGAATAAAATATAGTTGAGGATGAAAAAAAAGTTTTTTAAACACTTGTGCTTCATACGGCTTAATATCAAAAAAGCCATACAAAACAACTAAAGAAACACGTCCACCAATTAGCCCCTCATCATGAACGGCACCTGTAAATAAATCTACCGACGTCACATATCCAAGGGCTTTTTTCTTTTTCAAAAATAAGTCCATTAAAGGATATATATCCCCAGAAATACCTGATTGGCCATCTAACCATTCTTTATAAGAAATTAACTCAATAAGATTAGATTCCAATAACTGTAAAACATGTATAAATTGCGAATAGAATCCACTTGTATTCCAAAAATTACCAACTAACTTAATCTCATTCAAACACGTTTTAATCAATATCAATTTTGCTTGGATCGGAAAATTATCTGTTTTCCCAAGAAACCGAGACACAACATCCTTTAATGTTTCGACAGAGGGCAAAATGCCTGTCGGCTGGTATCTCTGGACGGAACGAATGAATGAAGACTTAGAAATGTGATCCGGACAAATAAATAAAATTTGATCTCGTCCATAATCAACCAATAAGTCCTGAAGAATATCTGACGGAGAGTCTGTCGAAACAATATGAACCTGGCTCACGTTGTTTTAAAAACCTTTTTCACAATATCTCTACTTGCATATTGAACAGATAAAGAAGCTGTTTCAGGAGAACGTCCTGAGCTCCCTTCCAATATTGTCGCTATTCGCGTTTTAACTTTTTGTCGCAACTTCGACGAATCTTTTTCATCAATAAAATAATAGGATTCTCCTAACAACTTTTTCTGTTCCAAAAACCGTTGCCTTGTTGATTGAGGGCCCGTCCCTACAAATGAAATTACGGACTTCCCTAAAAATATAGACTGCTCGTTTGCCGTTCCGGCCAGTCCAACCACAACATCCGCCCTATTCACAACATCAATGAAATTAGAAATCAACAAAAGAGACGTCCCTCTCTTTCTAAAATGCCTTGAGTCTACTAATGTCCATCCTAAAAACTGTAAGTTCACAGCCAATTTTTCTAATGATAACTGAGGTGGCAACGCAGCTAACAACTGAACGTCCTCCAATCCCTCTAAAACATCACAAATCAATTTAAAGTTCGCATAAGCTTCATCCCGAGACCCAGGTAAAATTGTAATAACAGGAAAATCATTTGTAACAGGAAGAACTAATCCGGAAGGTTTTAAGTTATCCATCATCGGATTCCCAAAAAAGTATGCATTAATACCTTTTTTAGCCAAATCATTCGTTGTTAAATCATCTCTAGGAAAAACAATATCTGAATATTTTTTGATGATTAATCGTTCTATAAACGAATGATTCATAAATAAATGACTTTTAGCCGTAGGTAAAAACACCAATGTTTCACGTGAAACGTTTTTGGCCATCCATAGACAATAAACATCACCTACAGCAAATACATAAGAAACCTTCGTTTTTTTTAGCAATCGTAATTGGCCTGCAAATTGCTTAAAAAGCCCAGCCGTAATATCACCAAAAAAGTCCCAAGCGGTACGAGCAAATCCACCACTAGGCATCGACCTATTTTTACCTAAAATATCTAATCCATGATTTCGATAAACAACGCCATCTCCAACGAGTGGACAGGCCATCATATCTACATCTAAATCAATCTCTCGAATAGCTTTAGCCAACTGACAGGCTATTACGTCTTCACCATACCCATTCGAAACAAATAAAACAGTCATGTTACTATAAACTTAGACGCTTCATAGAGATCTGGAAAAGAAGAAACAGTCCCATTAAATTCTTTACAAATCTTATCAAAAGAATCATGCCCCGTCTGAACATGAACAGATAACATACCTGCCGACAGTCCCGCTTGAATATCGCTTGACTTATCCCCTACAAAAACTGATTCTGAAATATTCAAATTAAATTCTTTCACGGCTTGTTCTATCAATAAAGTACCTGGCTTTCGGCACAAGCATTCTTGTTTAAACGACCCAATACCTTTTGTCGGATGATGTGGACAATAATAATCATCCAAAAATTCTATTCCGTGCTCCCTAAACTGCGCTACAACTTCCAAATGAACGTCCAAATAATCTTCTTCTGTAAAATATCCACGCCCAATCCCTGATTGGTTCGTAATAATTACGAATAAAAACCCGTCGTCTTTAAGCAAGTGAAGAGATTCAATTACTCGATTCTCTAAAATAACGTCAGAAGAGTTCTTCAAATAATTTTTTTCTACAATTAACGTTCCATCTCTATCAAAAAAAATCGCCTTTTTACTCATATTCTTCACCTAATATTAAAAACATACAAACCATTTAAACTAGTATTCCTTTATAAATAAGTTTAGTTTATCATTTTAACTAAGACCAAGTGATGTTTAAAATTAATCATTTATACAAAAATCGAACGTCCACATTTATAATTTTATCTATATAGGAGCTACATTTTTGATGAAAGAAAAAAATAAATGCCTAATTTGCGACAATTCCGGTCAAACGTCCATTCCATTTCTAAATACAACAACCCACACCCTTTTTACTAATAAAAAAATATCACTATGCGAAAAGTGTGGTTTCGGTCAAATTCGTCCCCAAATTAATACCGCCCATCTAAATGATTATTATGAAAATTATTATAGGTGCAAAGAAAATGAAATGCATATTGATTTCAATTCTTCTGAATTAAATAAAACATATCAAGATTATCGTTCTATTTCTCAATTACTCCTCGGGACTCAATATATAACTCCAAAGAAAAAATATCATTTTCTTGATTTAGGTGCTGGACTAGGACTTTCTTTTATTTCAGCAAAACAAATATTAAAGAATGTTCGACTATTTACGATGGAAAATAATACCGACGCCAAAAACTTTTATAAACAAGAACTAGACAACATAACAATATTCGAAAATTTTTCCGAAATAAAAGTTAAAATGGATATCGTATTAATGTCTCACTCTCTCGAACACTTCGATGCTACCGAACTAAATAATTTACTTCAAAATATATACGAAATTCTTGAAAAAGACGGTCTATTAATAATTGAAGTCCCTCATGCAGATTTTAGGGATTTAAGCTATTTTAAGAATAGAACAAATGATACCCCGCATTTAAGTTTTTTCTCTCTAGAAAGTTTGAAAAAACTAGTTGAAAAAACGAATTTTGAATTATGTTTCATTAACACAGCAGGAAACCTTCTTAATGATTATTTTTCTAAATCCCAAAAAATAAAGAGAAATAAAAATATCCCTTTAAAAAAATTCAAAAAAAACTTATTTAACATAATTAAAAAAAGACTTAAATACTTGGGTTTTTTTGAATTTATCCGAGAAACAAAAACAAAATTAAAAGTTAAAAATGCTTTTTACGAAAATATAAATTTTAAATATGGGGATAATAGAGATTTAATTCGTTGTATACTTAAGAAAAAATAAATAAAAATTCTCTCCGAACATAAACATTCACTTTCTACGAATCAACTTTAATTTATCATCTTAGCCAAAATATGTTTAAATTGTGTTTTAATAGGGAATAATCATAATAATGTCATCTTTAAGAAAATAAGATGAATTTTTTTTTCAATCCTTACGATAACTAAGTAAGGACTACTCAATTAGGAACATAAATTATGGCATTTAGTATTAACTCAGCATCCGCAATGAGCTCGGCATTCTCTCAAGCTCAATCGCGATACATCTCAGACCCTTCTCTTATTAAGAGAGACTCTCAGTCTATCTATAAAAATCTAGAAAATTACAAAATAGATAATAAGACAAAAAATCACATTTCAAAAATTGTAGATAATTTACGTCAAGCTGGTCCATTAACACTAAAAAACACATCGTCGTTATTTACAAATCTAACCCAAATGGATAAAGCAAATCCTACATTTTTAGGTACAGCTAAAGAAAGTATTTTTGGTTCAGGGGCAGGATCAAAAACAATTACATCACTTTTAGACGATATGCTAGTTACTGCTAAATTTGGAGTCAATTTTAGTGAAAGCATGCAATCTGATATTGGAATGCCAGATGCGACTATGAAAGAACTGTACCTTATGCTTATTAAGCTCCTACAAAACGGTATCGAATCTCCAGAAGAACTTTCAAACGTATTAGCCTTAATGGGTATTTTAGACGGGTTCATACCTGCCGATTTAAAAATGCAAGTCCAAGAATCTATAACAATGTTCGTAGAAGAGCTCAAAAGCGGTGTTACTGACTTTAAGAGTTTCATGATGCTTTCTCATGTTTTATCCAACTTAAACATGGGAGGAGGTTTGGATATCGAAGTACCTAACTTAACGAAACTTGATTATCAATACATCAATCCAGATATGATTCTGCCCGTCGACATGGCAGCTGAAGCAGACGGAGAACTAGATCATTTTAATGAAACAGGCCAAACTCAAGTTCAAGAATTAGGAAAATCATCAGACACATCTGACTCTTCAGAAGAAATTCATAACAAAATGGCTCACATTGAAATGCAAGCCTTGAAACTTCACAAAAAGAGAAAAAGAAACGAAAATGATTCGTCGATTGCAAATCAAGCATTATCAAAACAAAACATCAGCATAAAACGTGTTCAACATTCTCAACAAACCGGAAATAATTTATCCAACGGGTCTGAAGGAAAAAAAGAACGAACACTTTCTCAAATAAAAGAAAGTATCAAAAACTTATCTGCGTTAAGTAAACGAGAAAAAACTGCGGAAACGATTGCAGAAGACAAGGAATTTAAAACAGCAGTTAGTTCTTCGATAAGTAACTTAATGAATAACAATTCATTAGTTTATGCTTCTGGAATTCTCGCAATGTTATCCATACCTTTAGAGACCCAATTAGATGATCTTCTAGATGAAATGGACTATTTCATCGACAAGGTAATGCCTTCTCAATTTTAAATCCTAATAATCAATTAAAAAATTCAATAATTTTCTTACTCACAAAATAATTTTATGTAAAAATAAAACGCGTATATGGAACATCAATTAAAAATATTTGGGTATATTTGTTTAGCATTCGCCTTATCATGGATCCCTATTCTTCATTGGCCAGTAACCTGGTTTCAAACCTTTTTCCATGAAATAAGCCATGGTATTGCGGCCGTTTTAACCGGAGGCAAAATAACGAAAATAACTCTTTCGTTTAATGGAAGCGGTGAATGCGTTACAAGAGGAGGGATTCGATTCCTTATTGCATTTTCTGGATATGTAGGAGCCTCTCTATGGGGTTTATTTGTTTTTCGGATGGCAAAATTCCAAGGCTTTTGGACAATTAGTCTATTAGTCGCATTAGTCGTTTGTTGTTTAATCTTCTGGGTCAGAGACCTTCAAACTATTTTCATTTTATTAGTCATATTAAGTCTATTAATTGCTTTATCTAAGCTGCAGTTCCCAGAAATACAATCTCAAATCTTAGAATTCATAGGGATATACATCCTCATTGATGCAGTTAAATCACCATTTTTCTTAATGGACGGTAAAAATTTAGGAGACGGGCACACGCTAAGTAAATTAACTTATATCCCTGAGTTTTTTTGGATTTTCATTTGGTTCTCAATTGCATTATCGATTCTGATTTTAATCAGTGGTTTAAACACAAAAACGTAATAAAAAAAGACTAAAACATTTGCCCCACACCAAACTGAATCAACAAGGCATCTCCTTTAGCAACATCCACCCGAATCGGCCCCAATGGCGTAAAAAAGCGAAGCCCGATACCAAAACCATGATACAAACTAGAAAAATCTGGTGCTCCAGAATCTGCATAGACCATACCCATATCCCAAAAAATAACAGTCTGTAAAACGTCATTAAGCGTCCGTCGAAATTCCAAATTTAGCTGAAATAATTTATCATTTATTTGAAAGTAATCCTTATATCCACGAAGAGAAGACGCGCCTCCAATACTAAAAGCCTCTTGCTCAAAGGTATATATAGGATCAGACCCCGAAACGTTGAACGGATTAAATAGCCCCCCTACAGCATGAATTCCAAATATAGTATCTTTCATTACCGAAAAGAACGTAGCGGCTTCAAGCTTAACCCGATAAAAATTTAAACCGCCTACATCAACCCCTAAAACATCGCCTCCTTGCTCGTACTGAATATTCCAATATGAACCCGAAGAAGGATTATGCATTTTTAATATAGACGAATAAGAAAAGCCTAAAGATAAAGATCGGATCTGATACTCATTAAAAAACCCGTCATCTCCATCTACCAAAGAATCGTCGTATGGGCTTATATCTTCGTAAAGCGCCTTCGTTGACATCGATAACCTATTTTTAATTAGCGGAAAATTTAAAATAACATCCGTGCCTGTACGCTTATTTCGAATAACCTCATTTGTTCCTAATTGTTTATCCTTGGTCAAAATCTGATTCTTAAACTCTGTCCAAATATCCCATGCAAATCCGATAGGTGCGTAATTAAATAACCATGGTTGATAGTACCTTATGGAGTAGCTACGTATATCTGCCTTTGGATCTTCATAACCAACTTGCATTTTTCCAGAAAGAATATCTGTAGGGATTAGCAAATGATTCAAATCTCCACGAATAAAACCAACAAAAGCTTCGTCATCTTGCTCTAATCCTAGATTAATCATATTGGCATTTCTTTCCAAAAAATTATAATTTACCTTAACTTTTTCTTTATCCAAAGACTCTTCAAAATAAGGTGCCGATACATCTGAAAAGTAACCTAGTTGAATCAATCGTTCTCTATCCTGCCTCAATAAACGTGTATTAAAAACGTCACCCTCATTTAATTCCAATTCACGCTGAATAACAAATGGGGAAATCCTATTAAGTCCCTGAAATTTAAGTTCATTAATTTTTGGATCAGAAAATGAATAAACAAGTGTTCCTTGAGCCTCAAAATCGACGCTCAAAAGTTTTGACAATACATACCCTTCTGAAACATACCGCTTATTAATGAGTTCTCTATCTTCCTGAACCGTTTTTAAATTTAAAACGTCCCCTGATTTAGACAAAATAATACGTTCTAATACGATATCGCTAAACACCTCATTTCCTCGAAATAATAGTTTTTTAATAATTGGATTTTCTTTAAGTAAAAAAGACACAGATAACTGATTGCTCCCAACCTCTTTTACATCTACATCTACGGACGAAAAGTATCCCGACACAAACAATTGTTGAACATCAAAAACTAACTCATTCTCAGTTATTCTAAAGCCAGGCTTAGCATTTAATTTCCTACGCAATCCATTTAAGTAATTATTTTTAGACTCTACGCCCTCAAAAGTTACTGTTTGAACAATCCTAGAAAAATCAATATCTGCAGCAAAAATAGTTCCTGAAATAAAACAACAAGCAACAGCCATTACCACAAATAAAAAATAACGTTTCCATCTACAAAACACGTATCAAATTCCTCATAATTAAATTAAAACTCATGACTAAACTCCAAGGATGTCTTCGACTTACGTTCATTTTCGTCCTGAGTATTCGAATATATTAAGGCCAAGTTTCTTAAAATTAAAAACGTCAATTCTACCTCAGATAAACTTTGTTCCGTAAACAAACTTCTATCCTCTTCGGACACATCCAAATCTGTTTTAACTCTTAATTTCAATCTATCAAAATATTGAGCAACAAAATTTATTCCAAACCCAGATCCGGTCGACGTTTCGTCTCCAGAAATGCTATCAAAAATGGCTTCCCCAACATTATATTCAAAACTAATATCCTCTAATCCTATAGACTTGGCCAAGTCCTTTTCAAATTTTCTAAGAAACTCCCGCTTAATAATTGCATTTATACGATTCGCACCAATTTCCTTGATCAATCGTTGAGACTCAGGCGAGTTGATCCCTTGTTCATTAACTTCCGGGTTATCAAATATTTCAGGCATTAATAACTTCAAAATGGCGATAAACTCTGCATCTTGTCCTTGAGAATCATCGCCCAATAACGAATAAGACTTTTTATAAACAGCGTCCCATCTCGATGTATCTGGAGATGTCAAAACATACTCCTCGAATAAAAAATTACCTAAATCTAAAACAGACCCATCTATTTTAATTAACACGGCGGTCGTTTCAGTGATATTTGCAGTTGAAGGCTCAATAACGGTAACTCCATTAAAATCAAATTGAGGCAGTAATTTCAGTTTTTCAGAATTATCCAGTTTTTTTGTGAGAAACGAAACTGTATTCGGAGCAATTTTTTCCTTCTCTTCTTTAAAAAATTGTTTTTGGTCTTCATAAGGAAGAACATCAAAAATTCGATTTATGAAGTTCACTTGCCCCTCTATAATTCCTACATCTCCTTTAATAAAGGGAGCATTAATTGCACCTGATATTAAAAGAGGCTCAATTGTCTTTTGAATATCTAAAGAAAATGTATTTGCTACACCTTGTAAAAAACCATCACCAAACAATCCCCCCTCTAATGTTAAGTTCTCTTTTAAATCTGCATGAACATCAAGAATAAATGAAGGTTTCATCGTTCTCTTTCCCAATGTTGGCAATATTATTTCGCCGTTCAACAAGCCAATATTAGCAGATATTTTAGGCCCTTTTTCATTAACAGTTCTCAAGTTTTCCTTATAGGTTTTTCTCAATAACGGACTAAATGGAACATCATAAACCCCCTTTAACTTTAGCCCTTCAATATCCATCTGACCTACGTATAACGTAGGGTAAGACATAAAAAGAGTACTATCTTCGCTATCGACATCTAAATCAAATTGAATATTTTCAAGACCTACGAACGATAAGCCTTTAATATTCACGGATCCAGATACAACGAGCTCATTCTCTGTTTCTCCCAATCGAACCTTAGTATCTTCGCCTTTCCACTTAATAGACGATGATGGAACGATTACTTTATTATCAATAAGACGCACCTCATTTGACGAAAAAATAAATGGCGTTCTAAATATCGTTTCATCAGACATCCATACTGACGCATTTTTCATATTTAATTGGCTAGAAGTCATATTTGGAGTTGAAAGTGTCCCCTTAATCGAAAAATCAATAACACCCTGATTATTAAATCGTTTTATCGAAGGACTCATCGCCGCAATAAATTCACTACCAGGAGACTCTAAATGCAGATCTATATCTAGATTTTCATCTTCAGATGTCCAATAAAATGATAAAGGAATTGCGCCCAATATAAAGTCTTTGTTCTCCCCAATTTTTGATTTAATCAAAGACGACGATAAATTTAATATCCCGCTATCATTAACATCTCCATTGAACTCCAATCTTTGAAATGGAACACCATTAACAGAGCCATCGTTTAGAACTAATCCAGCATCTATTTTCCAAGGCCTAGATTGATGATTCGCATTTAAATTCAAATCTATTGATTTACCAAATATAAATGATACGTTAGCGTCTTCAAACCCAAATTCAGCATTTATATCTGGATACGAATCTTTAAACGATTTTGCCTCAACGAATCCAGAGAGAACACCTCCGAATAAATCTTTTAACAACAATTCTTTTTGACCTTCAATCTCTTTATGCTTTTCGTAAATCGTTTCATAAAAAGATAGTCGTGAAAACGATGCGCCTTCTCTATACAAAGTCACTCGTTTGTCATCTGAATCTGGAAACGATAAATTAAATTTAGATCCACTTTTTTTCGGTTTCTTTTGGCCACTACTTTGAGCCGATTTTCTATTTATCCAAGAACTCTTAAACAGAGAATTGTCGTCTCTAATAGGACTTCCTTGCCGAATCTTTATTTCTTTATAAATTGATTCCCCCAAGGAAGATACGCTAGACACTTTTCCATTTTCAACAGAAATTTTAAAATCATAATTTAAATCCGAAAATACGGGGTCTATTTCAGACATAAAAGGAGCTAAGTCGACAAACCCGTCAAATAAATAGGAATTTCCCTTATAATCTCCAACTAATGAATCTGCCTTAATTTTCCCGTCAATATAAGACAATTTTCCACCCAACTTCTCCAACTCAAAAAAATGACTTTTTAAATCTGCCCCATTAAGATCCAAATCAAAATTGTATCCACCCTTTTTCCCTTTAACAACTCCGTCTAAATTTAAATTCCCTTGAAAATCTCCATATGATGATAAAACAACAGCAAAATCATCCAGTTCTACACGAGTACCCTCTTTTAAATTTATTTCAAATGATTTATCGAAACGAATGTCGCCATCTAACAATATCAAAGAGGATTCTTTCACAATTTCCCCAAAGTTTATTCGAATTCCCTGGTCATCCCAGTTAGAAACAATGTCTACCGACTTAATGGGCTCTCCCTGGATAGCGCCATCAGTTAAGTTTAATTTCGCAAAAGACTTAAATCCTTGAAGCCTCTTAAATAAATCGTCCTCAAAAGAATCACCTAAATCCTTAAACAAGTCTCCAAACAAACTATTTTTATCAACCGACAAATCCAGTTGTAACTCTCCATTAAACGGTTTCCATTTTTCAGGAATCTTCCGCTGAAAAAACGCCAATTCAGAAAGCTCTAATCCTGATAGTCCGACCCGAATTTTATGAACATCGTTTTTCGTCCATGCCCCTGCCAAGTTCATAGAAAAAACATCATTATTTAGAGAAAGTGAAGAAACATCCAAAAGTCCTTTATCATAAGAAAAAACATAATTCCCCTTTAGACTATCAATTGCCGAAACTTGCATATCATATATACGCCCTGCCACATTCGTTTTAATATGATCGAGAGGGTGGGACCAAAAATCATCCACTAATTCAGTCGATAAGGTACCTTTCGTTGAAACATACCCGACTGAAGACATTGGTAAATGATAATCAGGATCAACAATTCCCATGTCTCCACTAAAATCTAAAGAAACATGCTTCATGTTTTTTATATCCCCATTAAATCTAAACACCGATTCATTCCTATCAAAAGCTGAAAAAAATGATCCCTTTGAAGGCGTAGGCGCATTTAAATCGATAATTGGGTTTTCAATTGTCGAAACGTTATCTGCATTAACAAATATGGATGAGTCCATTATCCCTATCTGAACATAATCATCAACACTAAACGGAATATCTACCTTGTTAACATGTTGATTCAAAATTTTAAATTGCTTTTGGTAACTATTAACCTTCAAATGTCCAAGGTATCTTGTCGTGATTCCATCTAAATTTAGTTGAAAATTAAAGTGTCCGGTCGAATGAGGATATGGTTTCTTAAAAATCTTATCAAAATTTTGTCTACGCCCTTTTAATCTAGCCTTCAATTTAGGAGCCGTATCATTAAACTGTATATCAACATCCCCAAAAATTGGTCCAGAATATAGCTGCCCCTTATTTAAATTCATATGAAGGTTTTTCTCAAAGAAATTAAACGCCATCTCCAATCCAGAGGGGTAAAACCCATAAACCTTTGCATTTCCTATCTCAAAGTCTCCAACAACTTTAGGATTCGACAAATCCCCGACTATTGAAAAACTAGATTGCCCCGTTCCTGAGAATTTCCAATTTTTCATCGCGGGAAACATTCCCTTTAAGTTCTCAATTTTAAAAGACTTCTTACTCGCATTCTTGGTTTCAACATTAATTGCCATCTTGCCCTCTGACAAATACAACACACCTTCTCCCGTTAAAGGAATATCCGAAATAGAGCCCTTCAATTTAGGAATATATATTTGCGCCGGAGCGTCTTCCAGCTTTTTGATTAAGTCTGATCGATAGTCTTGTAAATAAGACGGAAACGGAACGGAATTATAATCAAATAATCTATCTCTCCATTTCACCAACATACCGGAAGAAGATACCAATTCCGTATCAAGTAAAAATATCCAAAGCTTCTCTAAAAGTTGATCGTCAGGAATAAGATCTTTAAATGAAGATTTAGACACATAGCCATGTAAAAACTTTAAATCCGCTTCAATATTTTGAAGACTCGTAGGGAAAAAAGGCATTTCAAATTCGCCGTCATCAAATTTTACAGACAAATCATAATAAAACCCAATTTTGTCAGAAGGAAACGGTTGTTTACTAAATATATGTCCCGAAATAAATGGGTCCTTCCCAGAAATCAAATATCCATCGTGCGGAAACACATAAGGGCCCCATAACAATATATCTGGTTGAGCCTTAAGTAAAATATCAAATTGCCCATTCAATGTATTAAAAAGACCTTCAAACGATACAGGGTTCCCACTACTTTTTGTAATCCCATCAAATATGAGAGGCGACTTAATTAGATCAGCAAAATCAATGGTTACTTTCATTTTTTCAAAGCTATCTTCAAAGGGCTGTTCCAAGACATCTTTTCCCCAACCCTTTAAATCTTTATAGTGAATAGTTAAGCCATCTATAGTCATAACTCCTTTAAAAGTTGGAGGATTTGGCGTCACACCAGGTTCAGGAGGTGGAAAAATATGCAACAAATTCCACCGTTCCTTTAAATCCCTAGTTAAATAAATATCCATTCCTTCGATATGAACTTTACTTGAAGCCGCAGACATATCCCAACGAACCTTAAACCCTTTTTTAAGATCATAAAAAGCAATAAGTTTATGAATATGAATCATTTCACCATTCTTAATGGTATCTTTTTCAGCTATACGAATATTATTTAAGGAGGCACTCGAAAGAAGGTTTCCAGTAATTGACCCAATTCGCACTTCTTTTTTAAAAATCTTTGTCATTTCGCGTTCAACAACGATTTTAACAACTTCTTGGGGCAGTTCGCTAAAATATAAAGAGGCAAATAAAACGCCAACGATACCTATAATAGAGCCAAGCGTCCCCAACAGAATTTTTAACGCCCTTCCCATAGATTATCCTTTAATTAAAATCCAAATTACCACCCAACTTAACAAAACATAATCCTAGGTTGTCAAAAAGGAAGCTAAAAGTTCCCATGGCGTTTTAAACAATAAGTCACCTTTTTTAACAGATTCCTCATCGTAACATTCAGAATCATCCATCCCCTTTGTAGATCCCATATAGGAAACAGGAACAGGATCTGAGGTATGCGTTTTTAAATGACAAGGAGTCGGATGATCCGGTAAAACCATAATATGAACGTCATCATGAGATTTAGCGTACTCCAAACAAGGCATTACAATATTTTTATCGAAATCTTCAATCGCCTGAATTTTCAAATCATGACGTCCCATATGACCAGCTTCATCAGGGGCCTCTATATGAATATACACGAAGTCATGTTTTTCCAAAATTTTAAATGAAGCATCCAATTTATTTTTATAATTCGTATCTAAAAATCCAGTCGCGCCGTCTACCGAAGGTGTAATCAATCCAGACAACGTACCAAGACCTTTTAACAAATCAACTGCAGTTACTATTCCGCCAGTCATTCCAAACTTTGATTCAAAAGATGGAAGTGATGGCATAATTCCTTGGCTCCAAGGCCAAATATGAGTTGCAGGATCCAAACCATTTTCAATCCGTCGTTTATTGACTGGGTGCCCCTCTAAAATTTCAGCGGCTTTATCAAAAACCTTCATTAACTCTGAACCAGTTTCTCCCTTAGGAGTAAATTCAGAAACCTGTTGATCTGTAATATCATGGGGTGCCGTCGTTTTTAAGTCGACGTATTTTTGAGGTAATAGAAGAATATGTCGATAACTAACACCTGGGAAAAACTCTAATTGCTCTTCTGGAAAAAACGACGGTAATGACTCATTTAGAGACGTCATTAACTCATGAGCCTCTTCTGTAGTTATATGTCCTGCTGTAAAATCTTTCATCATTCCATTTGTTATACAAACGAGATTACATCTAAATACAACCAATCCTTCTGGTGGATTTATATTCATTGCGGCCGCCTCGATAGGGCCTCTTCCTGTATAAAATTCATGAGGATTATATCCAAGAATTCCCATATTACAGACATCGGAACCAGGGTGAAGCCCATCAGGAACCGTGTGCACTAATCCGCTCTTCCCACTTCTAGCTAATAAATCCATTGCTGGAGTGCGAGCGGCTTGAAGCGGGGTCTTATTTCCAAGAACCTCTAATGGCTCATCGGCCATCCCATCACCTAAACAAATTATATATTTTGACATCTTTAAAAATGAGATTCTAAATGTTTAAGAATAGACGTTAAGTTATTATCCACACCAATTGGTTTTGGCGAAATTTCAATTGCCCGATTAGGATCTTTCAATCCATTCCCCGTCAAAACAGATACTATCGTTTTATCTTTTCCAAAAGACATTGTTGAAGATTTCTTAATAATCCCGGCAATAGAAGCAGCAGAAGCTGGTTCACAAAAAACACCTTCTAGCCCGGCCAACAATTGCTGTGCTTCAGTAATTTCTTCATCCGTAACAGCCTCTATAATTCCGCCAGACTCATCTCTAGCTGCTTCAGCCTGCTTCCAACTTGCAGGGTTTCCAATACGAATCGCAGTAGCAATCGTTTCCGGCTCTTTAACAGGGTGTCCTAAAACGATAGGGGCTGAACCTGCTGCCTGAAATCCTAGCATCTGAGGTCGTTTAGTTGCTCTCTTTAAGTCAAAAAACTCATTATACCCTTTCCAATAAGCCGTGATATTACCCGCATTTCCAACAGGAATAGAATGAAAGTCAGGAGCATCTCCCAACGCATCAATAATTTCAAAAGCGCCCGTTTTTTGACCTTCTATACGATAAGGGTTAATAGAATTAACTAATTCAACAGGATACTTTTTTGTAATTTCAACAACAGTATTTAAGGCATCATCAAAATTACCTTTGATTTGTAAAACTGTAGCTCCGTGCATCATCGCCTGAGCCAATTTACCTAAAGCAATTTTTCCTTCAGGAATAATAACGCAACACGCCATTCCTGCACGAGTTGCGTAGGCGGCTGCCGCTGCAGACGTATTTCCAGTAGACGCACACATAACAATTTTAGCGCCTTTTTCTTTAGCTTTAGTGATAGCCATAGCCATACCACGATCTTTAAATGAACCGGTCGGATTTAAGCCTTCATACTTTACGTACCATTTAGCCTCAATTCCAAATCGTTTTGGCAAATGTAATAAAGGAATTAACGGTGTATTTCCTTCATTAAGAGAAACAATCGGTGTTTCATCTGTAACAGGAAGAAACTCTCTGTATTCATGTACTAAACCTTTCCACATAATAAACTCCTATTTAATAAATATTTCGATACAAAATTC
>JABIPA010000027.1 GCA_018698675.1 bacterium
ACATCGTGTGATAACCCATAGCGTGATTCATCGGTAGTGGTGCAAAAAATGTAAAAATAAAAAACAGACCTAACGACCCCAAATAAAAGTTAATTTATAAATCCATTTTCCGCACAAATCTTATAAAAGTCGATCCCGTATTTATGAGCATCTGGAGATATTATTCCAATGTGGCAGTTTTTGCACCACTACCCTTCAAAGTTCAGTTGACCGAGACGATTTTTTAATAAAATTCCAAGATGATAAAAACCCGCTATTTGCGATTCATAAAAAAAACATACAAACCATCCAAAAAAGAAATATCCCTCCTGAAAAAAGAAAGGCCATTATAAATAATCCAACAAACGAAGAAATAATTAATCTTCAATTCAAATTACCTAAAGAATCTACTAAAGAAAAACATTTTCTAGCATCAGAAGCCAGGTTCCAAGAATGTAAAAATGCTCTAGAACAATTAAAGTTCTGTACTCTAAATATAGATATAACAAATTTGGATGAGTTAATTGAACCACTTGAAAAAGCCAATGCAAAACTTACACTTTGTAATTTAACAAACGTCTTAGACTATTGTGACAAAGAAAGTAAACGAAAAATTTTTTATTTTTTCAAAAAACTAGATAAATATAGACATAATCCGACGATACTAAGTACCAGAGAAAAAAATGGAATGACAACCGAAATGGTAACAGAAGCAAAGACCTTTGGCTCCGTTTATCAACAAAAAGTAATGGTCGGAAAACCGATAAGTATCATGAGTCAATTTATCGCCTCAGTGAAAGACAAAGTCTTGTGCCGTTAAAATGAAGGTTACAAAACATCCATCACTAATTCGAGAAATTTATTATAAATTTAACTTGCTTGAATTTTCCAATTTATGATAAAATCCTCCACGGAGAGTTGGCAGAGTGGTCGAACGCGGCGGTCTTGAAAACCGTTGAGTCGCAAGGCTCCAGGGGTTCGAATCCCTTACTCTCCGCCATTAATTCCCCACCCAATTAAATAATTTAATTGCAGACTTCGTTCTCGATAGTTTGTATGTTTTAATAATTTTTTTGATGGATGAGGAATTAATGGCTAACTAACATCTTTTTAGATGGAATTTTCAAATTACCAGTCATTTATCTATCCAAAATATAAACGAAAAATCTATTTTCCTCATTCACATTTAGTTTGATATTTTGACATAAAGGGTATTTCATTAAAATGAAGGAACTTAAAAATACAAATAAAAATAATAGTATTTTCAAAAGAGCTCATTATCAAACTAAAATCATAAGTTTTAGAAATAAAAATCAAATAAATGAAAGTATAGGAAGTTTCGAGAAAATCAAAAAACATCCCCACGACGATACTAAAAACTTCGACTGTACATTCAACGACAAAGACCTTTTGGACTTTGACTATAATTTACAGGATAAAACACTTCTACAAAATCATATAAAAAAAGAAACGCCATTAGCTGCTCCAACGATAAGAAATTGTGATTTAAATTTGATTCAGGTTCGTAACCAACCTGATATAACAAAAAACCAATACACGTATTCTGTCATCGATACGATTGGCGACTATATTTGTGAAATCCAAGACGGAATAACATCTGTCGGAAATGAAGAAATAATAACAAAACTTATAAACGCGTCGAATAGGTTTCAATCTGTTCACTTTATTTCAGATGGAGGGGGATCTCAGAAGCAGTTCCCTAAAAATGTACTAAATAACTTACCTATGGAAAGCTATTCAGATAGGGATTTTGTAATTATTCCGAAAAATACAATACCAGTTAATATTTTTAAAAAAGAAAACCCAAGAACTCCTTATTCTTTACATCAAAATGATTCTTTAATCGCATTGGCACAACGTAATAAATTAATTATGAGACTTGTAGTATCTCTTATTGCTCCTGATCTAAACCCAAAATACGTAATTATTGATAAAAATCACATTCCGAGTCTAGAAGTCATTAGATCCGAATTAGGCCAATCCTTTATAATAAAACACCCTGTCGGAACCAGAGGAGAAGGTGTAAACATTATTAACCCAGAAACGCAATCAGACTTTCAATCAATCGTAGACAATATAGGCTCTGAATTTGTAATACTTGAAGAATTTATTTCAAATACATCAGAACTCGAAGGAAAACAACACCAACAAGGATTAAGAACCTACGTATTATATAACGCTGAAAATGAAATACTTCATCCTTTATCTGAACGTTTAGATTACGCATTAGACCCCATCAAGGAAAGTAATGAAGTCGGGAATTTTGAAACATCAATTTGCCATAGCACCGAAAATAGAAAAATGACTCAAAAACATCAAAGCTCAACGATAACATGTGAAAATCTGGAAAAATATAAAAACTTATTTAACGGATTAAATAATTTATCTAAAGCAGATTTCTTTGATAATTTACTCTCATCACCATCACCTCTTCTTAAGAAGATAGCTAATAAATTGATTCAAAGTGGACTTCTATTTGAAAAAAATGGACCCATTTTCTTTAACCACCACATATTTGATACAAATGGGATAAACATGTTAGAGAAACATTATGATAACTTAACCGTTGAAACCAAGAATATTCTATTTAAGCAAATATCAGACAATCTAACTCTATATAATATATCTATGGAAATAGAGAATGGTCCAATTATAAATATTGATAATTGCGACAAATTAAAAGAAATACTTACACAAAATAATGCTGATACAAAAAGTCATTATTTATTTTAATTCTCGTCATAAACGGTAAGTCTATAATCAAGATTATCTCATTGATCATCCAATCACCGACAGAAGTTGAAATTAACTCATTTTAATTTAAATTATTTGAGAACCTTTAGAATAAAACACTTTTGAACCTACCTTAACAATCTGCTAAAATTTAATCAAATCCAACAAATCGAGGTCCAATAAATTATGAAAAATATATCAAAATTATGTTCACAAGGTCACACATTCTCATCCCAAAAAATTATTAAAACCTCTATTCTAACTCTAATCACATTTTGTTTTTTCCATTCTTTATTATATTCAACAAACAAACCGGACATAAAAATAGGCATGTCCGCTGCATTTACCGGCCCGTCTAAAGATTTAGGATTAAACCTACATCTTGGAGCAAGTTCTTACTTTAACTACATTAACGACAAAGGCGGAATTAATGGCCAAAAAATCCAGCTCATTTCTTACGATGATGGATACAACCCCGAACCAGCTATACTAAATACTGTGAAATTAATAGAAAAAGACGATGTCGATCTTTTGTTCGGTTATGTTGGAACACCTACAACAACTCGAGTCCTTCCTCTATTAAAAATTTACGATGAAAAAGACATCCTTCTATTATTCCCTTTTACCGGTGCAGAACCACAGCGTAATCATCCTTACGATAAGTTTGTCTTAAATCTAAGAGCATCTTATGCACAAGAAACAGGCGGGCTCGTACAAAATTTTCTAAAAATAGGTAGAAAAAAAGTCGGCGTATTTTACCAAAATGATTCTTACGGAAGAAGTGGACTAGAAGGCGTAAAAAAAGAATTATCAAAACATGATTTAAAAATAACAAGTGAATCAACATATAGAAGAGGACAAACCATTTCAGATAGTTATAAAGAACAAGTGACTAAACTTTTAAATGATAACGTAGATGTTATTATCTCTATAGGTTCCTATTCGGCATGTGCTGGATTCATAAGAGAGTTAAGAAACGAAAAATCTCATATTCCAGTAGCTAATGTTTCATTTGTTGGTACATCGAGTCTCATAAATCAGTTGTCAAAAATAACGTCCCCGTCAAATATTTCATACACATCTAATTTAATAAATTCTCAAGTCGTTCCACATTTTACCAACAGCAGACTTCACGCAGTTAAAAAATTTAAAAAGGTATATAACGACTATGCATCTTACCCAGAATCCTATTCAGGCGATAAAAACGTAAAACCTGAACTTAATTTTGTTGCCTTCGAGGGATTTTTAGACGCTGCACTCACTTGCCAACTCATTAAAAAAGCAAACCATGCAAATAGAGAAAGTATATTGGCCGTTATTGAAAAAAACATTCCTTTAAACATAGGCATAGACCAAAACATTCAATTTGTAGACCCAAAAACAAATGCTACGGATAATGACGTCGCATCCAAAATTTATTATACGACTACAAAAACGACAGTAAATTCTAAAGGAACTGCAATTACAGAAATAGTTCCTTTAACTAATTGGAAAAAATGGAAAAAGTAAAGAAATCTAAACTTTTCAAAAAAACACTAGTCATAATCATTGGTTTATTTGCATTAATCTCAGTTGTTACCTGTTTCTTTTCAGGTACAATTCTTTATAAATATTTAACTGATGAATATATAAGTAAAGGTACAACGATCGCAAAAACAATCGCTGAGACTAGTGTTGAAATCATTCTAAATCATGATCACTCAACAATACAATCAACTATCGACCAATTCTTAGAAATTGACGGTGTATCCTATCTATATGTATTAGATACAAATAATGAGATTATATCCCATACATTTACTCCTTATGTTCCTAACCGGCTCATCAACAAAACAAAAATAGAATCAACAATAATAAAAAAACCAGTAGATTCTCAAATAACTATTCGCCGTATAGATAACTCGATAGATATTGAGCATCCCATTCTTTTGGGAAAATTAGGAATCGTTCATGTCGGAATGAATTTATCTATCATTATTGAACAAATTAAAAAGGAAATTCTAAGGCTCGTCGGAATTATTTTTATAATATTCTTATTTAGCGTTTACATAGCTTTTCTACTTATAAAAAACATTTCAAAGCCTTTGATAGACCTTACCAACTATTCAAAATTACTAGCCAATCATGACTTCCAAAAACCATTAGATTTTCAAGACAAACTGGCATCGACAATCAAAAATCAAAAAGACGAAATAGGAACATTAGCAAGCGCCTTCGTAAAACTCGAAATGACATTAATTGACTACATTGAAAACTTAAAAGAAAAAACAAAAACAAATCAAAAAATTCAAAGTGAACTCAACATAGCAAGTGATATCCAAATGAGCATGTTACCAATAGCCTCTTTACCGGGACTCAAAAAAAACAACTATTCATTCGCTTCCTTTATCAAACCAGCAAAAGAAGTTGGCGGAGACTTTTATGATTATTACTTTGATCAAGACAATCAAAAATTCCATTTCATACTAGGCGACGTATCTGGAAAAGGGGTGCCTGCCGCACTATTTATGGCTATTACTCTTACACTAATCCGAACAGCGAATAAAACAGAATCATCTCCAAGTGAAATTCTAAATTTCGTAAACAATTTAGTGTGTGAAGATAATGAAGCCACTTTATTCGTGACGGTTTATTATGGCGTCCTAGACATTAAAACAAACAAACTAACGTATGTCCTTGCTGGCCATAATCCACCTTACCACATCACAAAAAAGGAAGTCATTCCTTTAGACCTAACAGAAGGAATGGCACTCGGTATAGACGAGACATTTAAATACAAAGAAAAAACGATTCAACTAAATGATGATAGTCAGATATTTATATTCACAGACGGAATCACAGAAGCACATAATAAAAATGGAAAACTTTATGGCGACGAGAAATTAGAATCTCATTTAAAAGAGCTCTCAATAAAACAACCAAAAACGATTATAGATACCGTCTATAATAGCGTAGAAAAATTTGCTAAAGGACGTACCCAATTTGACGATATTACAATGATATCACTAAAAAAAATGGACCCATTAAGTAAATTTAGAACCATGAAGTTTGACTTATCCAACAATAAAAGAGAAATAACAAAATTACAGCAAAAATGTGAGCTATTCTTTGAAAAAAACGAAATTTCGAACAATCAATCCATGAAATACATTATTGTCTTAGAAGAAATAGTTAGTAATATCATTCTTTATGGATTCACCGAAATACAAAACGTGCCTAAAATTTCCATAAAACTTACCTTCAAAAATAAAAAAATAGAAACTTGGATTACGGATAACAGCCATCCATTTAATCCTTTTAAGGATTTCGAAGTCGAGGACATTGATCTTCCGTTAGATGAAAAAAATATTGGTGGACTAGGCATCCATCTAGTAAAAACGATAATGGACCATTACGAATACTCATTCAAGGATGACAAAAATATAATTTATATATCTAAAAGCATATAGGAATCAGCTAGAGCTAAAGGAAAAAAATGGAAATATCATATAGTAAGCAAAAAGACATATTAATAATAAATTTAAATGGAAACTTGGATACTGTTACATCCCATTTATTACAAGAAAAAATTGAAAAGATTATCGGAGAAGGTGAACTTAAGTTAATCATTCACTGTGCCCAGCTTAATTATATAAGTAGCTCAGGCCTTCGTGTTTTCCTAATGACATTAAAACGATTAAAGCCTTTAAAAGGCCAATTGATTCTCGCAAGTATGAAAGATTCTATAAAGGAAATATTTAACATTTCTGGGTTTAGCCCTTTATTTAAATTTTCTTTAGACATACAATCTGGGTTGAATTCATTCAATTAAAAAAAATTTAAGATTCTCGTAACCCTGTTATGAGACTTAAATTATCTATATAAACGGAGAAAAACAATGCCATATATAAACGTAAGAGTAGCTGGAAAACTGAACCGCGAACAAAAAGAACAAATTGTAGACCAAATAACAACAACAATGGAAACAGTTGCAAAAAAACCTAGAGAAGCAACATATATTACGATAGACGAAGTTCCCAGAGATAATTGGGCAAAAAAAGGCGAGCTTTTAGAATAGTCTTTTAAAATTCCTGTATAAGAAAAATAATAATAACGTTAAAAAATTACAAAATAGGTGGAACAAAACTATGAGCAATAATAAAACAACAAAAATTATCTATACGAAAGTAGACGAAGCGCCTGCTTTAGCAACGTATTCTTTTTTACCAATTATACAAGCGTTCACACAAGGAACCGGAATAGAAATCGAATCAAAAGACATCTCACTATCTGGTAGAATTATTGCTGCATTCCCTGATAATTTAGACGGATCTCAAAAACAAAATGACGAACTCGCTGAGTTAGGGCTTCTTGTAAAAGAGCCAGGCGCAAATATAATCAAACTTCCAAATATTAGTGCTTCAATCCCTCAATTAAAAGCTGCTATAAAAGAATTGCAAGAAAAAGGTTATGACCTACCTAACTTTCCTGAATCACCAAGCACGGACTCCGAAAAAGAAATCAAAGCAAGATATTCCAAAATCTTAGGAAGCGCCGTTAACCCTGTGTTAAGAGAAGGTAATTCAGACAGGCGTGCTCCTAAAGCAGTAAAAAACTACGCAAAAAAGAATCCTCACAGAATGGGAAAATGGGAATCTACATCGAAAACAGAAATCGCTACAATGGGAGAAAATGACTTTTGTTCAAATGAGAAATCATTAACTATAGAAAAAGACTCAACGGTTAGAATCGAATTTCAAAACAAAAATGGAGAATCAACCATTTTGAAAGAATCTATTCCCCTTCTCAAAAACGAAGTAATTGACGGAACGTTTATGAGCATAAAAGCACTTCAATCGTTTCTTGAAAAACAAATTCAAAAATCAAAAGAGTCAAACACTCTCTTTTCTCTTCATATGAAAGCAACAATGATGAAAATTTCAGATCCAATCATTTTTGGCCAAGCAGTGCGAGTCTTCTATAAAGACGTATTCAAAAAACATTCAGATACGTTTTCCAAATTAGGAATTAATCCAAATAACGGGTTTCAAGACGTTATAAACAAGATAGAATCCCTACCAACCAATGAAAAAGAAACAATTCTTTCTGATATCGACGCCTGTTATAAAACTCGTCCAGAACTGGCAATGGTAAATTCTGACAAAGGAATTACAAACCTCCACATACCAAGCGACATAATCATCGATGCGTCTCTTCCAGCAATGATCAGAGAATCAGGTAAAATGTGGGGTCCAGACGGAAAACTCAACGATACAACAGCATTGGTTCCTGATAGTAGTTATGCAGGAGTTTATCAAACCGTTATCGAAGACTGCATAATAAATGGAGCATACGACCCTTCCACCATGGGAAGCGTATCAAATGTAGGACTAATGGCAAAAAAGGCTGAAGAATATGGGTCACACGACAAAACATTCCAATCTCCAGGAAACGGAACCATCAATGTAATCGATAATTCTACTGAAAAGACCTTAATTCAACACACAGTTGAAAAAGACGACATATGGAGAATGTGCCAAGTAAAAGACGACGTAATTCAAGACTGGGTTAAATTAGCCGTATCTAGAGCTCGTCTAAGTCAAACACCTGCTATTTTCTGGTTAAACAGCGAACGAAGCCATGACCAAGAATTGATAAAAAAAGTAACAACTTATTTAAAAAATCATGATACAAATGGTCTTGATATCCAAATTTTATCGCCTGTTGAAGCAACACAACTTTCCATCGATAGAATTCGAAAAGGTAAAGATACCATTTCAGTAACTGGAAACGTTTTAAGAGATTACAACACAGACCTTTTTCCTATTCTTGAACTTGGAACAAGCGCAAAAATGCTTTCTATCGTTCCTCTTATGAATGGTGGTGGCTTATTTGAAACAGGAGCCGGTGGTTCTGCTCCAAAACATGTTCAACAATTTGAAGAAGAAGATCATTTACGTTGGGATTCTCTAGGAGAATTCTTGGCATTAGCCGCATCTCTAGAACATTTGTCACAAACAGAAGGAAATGCGTCGGCTCAGATTCTTGCAACGACATTAGATACCGCAACAAGTAAATTTTTAGACGAGAATAAATCACCGTCAAGAAAAGTAAACGAACTTGATAATAGAGGAAGTCATTTTTACCTTTCTCTGTACTGGGCAGAAGCATTGGCATCTCAAACCGAAATAGTTGAATTATCCAAAAAATTCAAGCAACTTGCATCTAAACTAAAAGAAAATGAAGAAAAGATAGTTACCGAACTAAATAAAGTACAAGGAAGTGCTCAGAATGTTGGCGGTTATTTTAGACCAAATAACGAAAAAGCAGTCATTGCACTGAGACCAAGTTCTACATTTAACGAAGCGATAAAGTCACTTAATCTCGTAACCGCTTAGGTTCTGGTGCAAAAACTGTAAAAATCAAAAACAACACTAAAAAACGAACTAAACGTTAAATTAAAAAGCCATTTTTCGGTTAGAATACATAGGAAAAATGGACCCAGTAATATCAAAGATTCGGT
>JABIPA010000003.1 GCA_018698675.1 bacterium
AAAATGCCGTTTCATATGCTTCAATAAAACTTGGTTCACCAAGGTACTTTTCCCAGAACCAGACACACCAGTTACACATACAAACTTACCTAAAGGAAACGATGCATCTACTCTCTTCAAGTTATTTTCTGCAGCGCCAATTACCGTCAAACATTTCTCAAATGGTGCGGATATATTTTTTTGCCGAACGCGTTGAATAACTTCTTCGTTACTTAAATATTTAGCCGTCAATGTATCAGCTTTAGTAAAAAATTCATCCACATCACCAGAAAAAACAATATTTCCTCCTGCTTTCCCAGCAGCAGGTCCAATATCTACAATATAATCGCTAGTTCGCATCATATCTTCGTCATGTTCAACAACAATAATTGTATTACCTAAATCTCGTAATTTTTTAAGCATGTGAATTAAGCGTTCATTGTCACGTTGATGAAGTCCGATACTAGGCTCATCCAGTACGTAGAGAACCCCCGTTAATCCAGCTCCTATTTGAGTAGCTAAACGAATACGTTGAAACTCTCCACCAGATAAAGTGGAGGCTTTTCTACTTAACGATAAATAATTTAAACCAACATAATTCAGAAAGGATAGTCTAGAACAAATCTCTTTCAAAATTTGGTCCGCAACAACTAATTCGGTTTTAGTTAGATCAATCGTTTCAAAAAATTTAAGTAGATTCTCAATACTCATCGAGGTTACTTGAGATATCGAAAGAGACTTCACTTTCACTGCCAATCCAAATGGATTCAATCGTCCTCCATTGCAGGCGGGGCAAGAAAATGAGCTCATATAATGTCTAAAATAAAACCGCATTCCTTCAGACTGAGTTTGAAAGTATCGTCGCCTTAAGTTAGTAATAATCCCTTCCCAGGGACGTGTCTTTCTAATAGAAGCACTCCCGCCTCTAATAAAAGGATTTTGAGTAACAGCATCTTTTTTACCGTAAAGTAAAAAATTCCGTTGCCTATCTGTCAGTTCATCGTACGGTGTATTTAAATCAAAGCCCTCTATAACGCCAAGCGCTTTTACTTGTCTGCCAAAGATAGTTTGATCTAAATTCATTATCTTGGCCGTACACAAATCAATAGCTGCAGATTTATGCTCAATAACTAAATCCGGATCAAAATCCAAATTCTCACCAAGTCCATTACACGATTGGCAAGCACCCATAGGGGAATTAAAAGAAAATAATCGATGACTCAATTCTTCAAAAGCAACAAAACATGTCGGACATGTCATTCCCTCTGAAAGTAGAAGTTCCTTATCCGTATCTTCATTTTTAACCAAGACTAAACCTTTAGAAAAACGAGTCGCCGTTTCTATCGATTCAAATAGACGACTTTTGTTATCATCATTACATTTCACTCTATCAACGACGATTTCTAACGTATGCTTTTTATTTTTTTCTAATTTAGGCGCCTCATCAATTCGGCAAATCTCACCATTTAATCGGATTCTAGAAAAACCTTCTTTTTGAATCATCGCGATTACTTGCTCATGTTCACCTTTTTTATCTTTTAATAATGGAGATAAAATTGTTAAAGATTTATCCAAATTAGGTTTTTGACTTAAAACGGCAGAAACCATTTCTTGAACACTCATTCTCTGAATCGGTTTCCCGCAAGAAAAACATTCTGGAATTCCTATACTTGAAAACAATAATCGTAAGTAATCATAAATTTCAGTAGTTGTTCCTACCGTGGATCGTGGATTATGAGATGCTTGTTTTTGATCAATTGAAATGGACGGAGATAAGCCTTCAATTTTTTCTACGTTTGGTTTATCTAACTTTCCCAAAAACTGACGAGCATATGATGAAAGGGACTCCAAATAACGACGTTGGCCTTCTGCATATATCGTATCAAATGCTAATGACGATTTTCCCGAACCAGAAAGACCCGTAAACACAATTAATTTATCACGAGGCAATTCGATATCAACATTCTTCAAATTATGAACGGCAGCCCCTTTAACCTTAATATGTGTTTGCATATGATTCTCCATTCTTGTCCAAAAAGTTTTTTAATATCATTAATCCAGATTCTCCACTTTTTTCGGGGTGAAACTGAGTAGCCAAGACATTATCTCTAGAAATCGAAGAAATAAATTCTCGCCCGTACATCGTCTTCGTTCCATTTAAGGACTTATCCAAATCAAACAATGCATATGAATGAACAAAATAAACATAATTGTTGGGTAAATTTTTAAAATAACAATCATCAGCATTTGTAGGTTCAATTAAATTCCAACCCATATGAGGTACTTTTAGTTTTGGATCATCTAACTTGAATCGTCGAATATGCCCAGGAAATACGCCCAAGCCTTCATGATGTCCATTCTCATCGGAAGATTCAAATAAAATCTGAAAACCTAAACAAATCCCAATAAAAGGTCGTCCTTCTTTAATATGATTTTTGATAAGACCATCTATACCTTTTTCCTTTAATGCGACAATCGCTTGATTAAAAGCTCCTTGCCCAGGACAAACTAAAATCTCTGCTTTCTTAAGCAAATCAAGTTCATTTGTGACTAAAACATCAACACCTAAATGCTCAAATGCTTTAATCACACTTTTAATATTACTTGCACCATAATCTATTATCGTTACCATGACTGGTTATTATACTGCATTAGGCAGCAAGAACAAACGAATACAATTTGTTTTTTTTATGTGTAATAAGTTGTAATTAAAGAGCGATTAAGCTATCTTTTGCTCAAAAACAATGGAAATACAAAAACATCAGGAAAATGTATCTGGCCAATATTTTGTAGATTCGGAATGTATAGCCTGTGACACGTGTTGCGGAATAGCCGCCCTTCATTTTAAACTCACAGAAGATTGGGACCACGCTTATGTATGTAAGCAGCCCGATTCAGCCAAAGAAAAACAAACGTGTGACGAAGCATTAGACGCATGCCCGGTAGATGCGATTCATAAAAACTAAACGATAGGGATTTTAAAATGATTCAATCTGCAAAAGATTTATATGAAGGACTTAAACACATTAAAATTGGCGGATCCACCTGCGTCTATTCACAAGAGAAATGCAACGAACTCTTCCCTTACGTAACAGAAATCAACGAATTGAAAAAAAAGAATAACGCAATTATTCTTGCCCATTCCTATGTGACTCCTGAAATTATCCATAGCGTTGCTGATTTTGTAGGGGATTCTTATGAGCTTAGTAAAAAAGCAATTGAAACAGAAGCCACAACGATTATCTTTGCTGCCGTGAAATTTATGGCCGAAACCGCCAAAATCTTAAATCCAGAAAAACACGTATATTTTCCGAGCACGACAAACGGATGTTCTCTAGCTGATTCGATTACTGGAAACGACGTAAGAGAACTTAGAAAAAAATATCCTGACTATTCCTTTGTTTGCTACATAAATACAACCGCAGATGTAAAAGCAGAATGTGACGTATGCGTAACATCATCAAACGTATACAAAATAGTTGAAACAATTGAAAACGAAAATATCGTTTTTTTACCAGATAATTTGATGGGAAAAAACTTAATCGACCACTGCAAAAAACATAACATCAAAAAAAATATTATTTTATGGAATGGAACGTGTTACGTACACGAAGAGTATGATCCTGACATGATTAAATTTATCAAAAATGAATATAAAGATGTGTCAGTAGTAAGTCATCCAGAATGTCACCCTAATATCTTGGCCCTTTCTGACTATGTAGGTAGTACGGCTCAAATGATTAATCATGTAAAAGAAACGGATGCCCCTTCTTATTTCATGCTTACAGAATGCGGACTAACAACACGCTTAAAACTAGAAAACCCAACAAAAACATTTGTCGGATCCTGTACCATTTGCAAATACATGAAAGCAAACAACCTAAAAAACATATTAGATGTTCTTAAAAACAAACCAGAAGCCCACAAAATAAAATTGGATGAAGACCTATCAAAAAAAGCAAAACACTCAATAGACAATATGTTTAAATACGTAGATTTATATACCAACAAACCTAATTCCTAAAACACAACAAAAATACATAAACACCTATAGCCAGTTCAAATGAAAATGCCTGTTTTCAGGTTTTGTATGCCGTGTATATCTATACACAAATCCAAACATGGAAGCAGACATTTTTATTTGGGCTAGCTATAGGGTTAGAAGACTTCGAAGCCTAGTTTAACCGACGTTTCTCGAATAGCATTGAGTCTAAACACCATCTTCCAACAATGAAACGCCATCTTATAGTAAAGGTCTAGCGTTCTCATTTTATCTTGCCAATCGGACGACTCCATCGCTTCCGGGCTCAACACATAATAAAATTCAATACCTAATTCATGCCCTGAAAATTTTCTAAATAATAATAGTCCAATCTCATCATAAAGTTGGGCATCAAATTTGTCGTAGTCAAAAACACTTTCTCCGACATCTCCTAACAATTTAGAAACTGATAATCTTGCCCCTGTTTTTTCAGTTTTCCATTCAAGGTTAAGGTCTATAAACGCGCGCTGCCATGTTGTCCCGGTATCATACCAATTACCATAGAATTTTCCTTCCATACCTAAAGAATAGACATCACATTTAAACAATTGTTTAGATAAGAAAAAATCCATGTTAGACCGCCAAGATTCCGTATACACTTTCGATTCACTTTCTTGACCAATCAACCCAAAATTCGCTTTTGACGAAACAGAAATATCATAATTTTCAAAAACAAAATCATTAATTTCGACATTAACAAGCGGCTTTTTATCCACCCAATACTCGTTTATGGCTTGTTTATATTGAAAAGCCACCGAAACTCGTGTCAACGGCAAATTAACTGAACTAGAAAATGATTCTAACGAATTAGAAAAAAAGTTATCTTCTTCTTCAACATCTTTCTTTGCCAGATCTAAAAAATATACGCCTCCCCCAACAATTCCCAACTCGTGAATATACGATGTATTTAAATGTATTGAGTTTGAAGAATTAAATACAATGGATTGATCAATTCCTACCAATAGTCCCAATTTCTCACTAGTTCCAATACTAAAAATTCCAGACAATCCATCGTTAATCACATATCCTAAATTCTCCCGTGCGTATAAGCCTTCAAGTGTAGACGTCCCTATTTCCGGAATAGGAGATTTGTTTCCAAAAACGCTATATTTTCGTGCTCCAAAAACATAAGTTGGAATAGGAAAAATTGGGATATCATTTAAATATAAAAAACTATTCCAAACGACGATATAGCCAAACTGGGGATAAACATAAACTGATTCTGATTTTATCTGTAAATGAGGGTGTTCTAAATCACAAGACGTGATAATAGCATCTTTAATTTCGACGCCAAGTGGATTAATAGAAATATCATTACCACTAATACGACGTTTATCCATGAGAACATTAATAGCAGCTGCGTTTCCATCGTACTTTCTATAGTTATATGAAATATTGTCCGCAGATATTACTGAATTATTTTTACTTACTGTTATATTTTTAGGGAACGTAACACGCCCTTTTTCAAGGTCAATTTCAAGTTGGTCTGTATTAAACTCATATCCTTTAAGACTGGCCTCAACATTTCCAGACGCTCGAACAGACTGGTCTCCCCATGAGTACTCTATTTCATCCGATGAAAATAAAATATCAGTAGCATTTAACCCCGTAAAAAATCCAAATTGAAGAAAAAGAGAACTTAGAATCAATCCCCTTATAAAAACCATTAATCTAAATTTCATCTTATTTAGATAAAACCCTTAAGACATATCCGCAGACAAAAATTGAGAATTATCTTTTCGAAACATCAAGTTAACAATCCCCGTTGGACCATTTCTATGCTTTGCGATAACGAGCTCTGTAGGACTTAAGGCCAAATCATCATTATCAGCACCTTGTTGATAATAGTCATCTCGATGAATAAACAAGACAAGATCTGCCGTTTGTTCAATCTCTCCAGACTCTCTCAAATCACTTAGTCTAGGGCGTCTATCGTCCCCTGTACGTTTCTCTACATCCCGACTTAATTGAGACAGTGCGATAATAGGAATTCCAGATTCCTTAGCGTAGGCTTTAATTTCCCGAACAATTTCAGATACTTCTTGAAACCGACCTTCTGGCCGCTTCCGACCTGATTTCATTAACTGTAAATAATCGATAACAATTAATTTTATGTCAGCTTCCAATTGAAGACGCCGAGTTTTTGCGCGCAAATCCAAAGGAGAAATAGATGGTGTATCATCAATATACAAAGGAGCCTCTGAAAGCATTCCCAATGCCTGAACCAAATCTTTATATTCATGCTCTAATAAATTGGCCGTTCTTAATCGCTTCGAATCTAGTTTAGATTCGGACGACAACAGCCTCATTGCTAACTGTTCTTTAGGCATTTCCAAACTAAATATTGCGACGGCCTCTTTTTGCTTAACAGCCAAATTGGTCGCAAAGTTCATAGCGAGAGTCGTTTTCCCCATCGCTGGTCGTGCGGCCAATATCAATAAATCTGAAGGTTGAAATCCCGATGTCATCGCATCTAAGTCTGGATACCCAGTCGAAGTCCCAATAATTTTATCGTCGTTATCGTAAACATTTTGAATATCATCAAACACCGTTTTTAAAACAGCATCCAATTTCACAAATTCGTCAGACACACGATCTTTAGACATATCCATTATCGCTCGTTGAGACTGTTCTAGTGCCTGGTCAACATCCTGAGCGGGCTCAAACCCCCAACTTACAATGTGTGACCCAATATCAATAAGCTGGCGCAACATCGATTTTTCGATAATTATATTAATATATTTTTCAACATTCGCAGCCGTAGGAACCGTATCAATAATTTCCATAAGGTATCGACGTCCGCCTACCAAATCAAGTTGATCTAATTTTTTTAATTCAGAAGAAACAGTAACTAAATCAGCAGGTTCGCTACGCTTATACAGACCAACAATTACATCAAAAATTTTAGCGTGTGCGTCTTTATAAAAATAAAGAGATTTAACTTTATGTACAGATATAGAAATTGCATCTTTAGAAATCATCATTGACCCTAAAACTGATTGTTCAGCCTCGAGATCACTTGGTGGTATTTTTTCGTCCATTTATATAGTGTAGTCTAAGCTTAAAGAAGACGAAAGAGGAAGATTATATTCAGTCGTGAAACTGTTGATAAAATTCAATGAAACGTGAAAAACCAAACGTATAATTATAGTAAAAAAAATTATCTTATACTAATATGGTATTCAAGATAGATAGAATACGCGCAACATTCTGTCTATTTTCCAATCCTATCGGGGGTGAACTGGCTTCGACAGGGAAGATCTTTGATTTAAGGCGCGAGCCGAGGAGCTGCCAGGCCTCGTAAAAAGGCAGAACTAAACTAACTGAAAACACAGTTATGTTCCCGGGCCAAGCCCGCGCTGCAGCTTAATTAAGCTTTAGCACGTTGTATTTTCCGTCGTTAGCGCGGTTTCTATAACGAAAAACTTTAGCTAACTAGCAACCAGAGTGATATAGACTGGACGCGAAACTTTATATATCTCGCATTTATATAGACTGTCTTTAGTCGCTGTAAATGCTAAATTAAATTAGAGACTACGCTCGTAGTGGTTTAAGTTGTAGCTTCCGTGGACACCGGTTCGATTCCGGTCACCTCCACCATAGCATTGGTAAATAAGAGATAGCACATTATCTGAATGCAGTTTGATAACTTGCGTTATTTTGTCTTTCTTCAGTTTATGCACTCTTTCTTATTTATCAACGCTTTGGAACGTCACAATCAAAAAGATGTCATGAAATGTCTCAATCATTAAATATGTATAAAGTGTATGGAATTAATTAAACGATAAAACCTACGTTCACAAACACATAGCCTTACTTTATACTTTTTCAAGTAATGTTCATGAAAAATAAAATAAAAATAAGTTTGCTATCAATAGACGGGTTTCATACTACATGAAGCTTGTCTATATCTTCCCCAGTAACTTATCCCATCAAGGAATAACAAAAAAAGTTCGTGGCCAAATCCATGCATTTTCAAAAAGGTATACGACTCGACTCATTTATTTAAAAACACCATTTCATTATTTTTCTTTTCATCTACAAGCCTGTGTAGCGTTCATGACATCTGACTGTTTCTATATCAGATATAACCCAAAAGTACCGGTTTTAAATATAGCTGCAAGTCTACTAGCATTCAAAAAAACCGTAATATTTGAACACAACGTTAAGTTCGATCTTGAACTTAAATTTTTAAATAGACATTTAGAAAACCTAGTCCATAAATGGACCGAAAAAATCTTAATAAAGTCAAACTGCCTGCATGTATGTGTAAACCAAGATATTTTGAATTCTATAATTGATAAAGGCTACAAGCCAAAAAACACATGTTATGTCCAAAACGGATACCTCATGGAAGAAATCGACCAATCTAAAGTTGATCATGAAACAGTAAACAAAGTTAAAGCCCTGAAAAAGAATCACAACAAACTACTTGTCTTTGTTGGGAACCATTACCCTTGGCATGGCCTCAATCAAATTCTTGAAGAAATTAAAGGTTTAAATTCAATACAATTATTAATCATTGGACCTCTAAAAAAATTACCTCAAAATTTGCCACAAAACTGTCATGCGATAAATTATTGCGACATAAATACACTTTATTCTATTTTTAATTATTGTGATTTCGGATTTGGTCCATATAGATGGGACCTTATCGGAATTACTATTGGCAGCCCATTAAAAAGTAGGGAGTATTTATCCTATGGATTACCAATCATTGTAAATTATCAGGACTGCGCAAGTGACTTCGACGAACTTAAACCATACATTTATGACCGTAGAACAAATGAAAAAATAATCGAGAAAGCTCTTTCTGAGGAGCACGATAAATCTAAACTTAAGAAAATAGCTCAGAATTTATTAAATTGGGACAATGTTTTAAAGCCAGTTTTTGAGCATATAGATGGTAGTGGTGCGAAAAAAGAATGTTAGAGATCTACTTCAAATTCGACCAAAATTGATTCACTACAGACCTTTCTACGGCAAGAGGTATGCGACAGAACCTGGCATTACTTCAACTTTACGAGAATTGAATTTCTCACTAGATTCTAGTTGTATTCGAAATGGAAAAAAAACTAACGATGATCATGAGAGAATCTATATATTAGCTAAAAAAAACTAAAATTAATTATAAGGATATTATATGAACAAAATACCAAATATGGTTTCAAATTTAGGCACTCGAATGATTTCAAATGCCCGGTTCCCAAAAATAAGTCATCTTCCGTCTAGTGATAGAGCTACTCAAGCATCCGGAGCATGTTTTGACCCTGAAAAAATAAAAACAGCATCAAATAGACTAGCTCAAACTGAAACAAGTGCCCATTTAAATATTAAACCAGTGAATGTAAAACTTCCGGAACCACAGCCATTACCTAAAAAATATATCAAAATAATAAATGATGCTCCAAACCTTACCAAAGAACAAATTCAGTATTTTAAAAAAGCTTTAAAAATAGATTATAGCTAGCTTAAGTCTGTTATCATCCAACTATGGCTAACCTTGAAAATTTTATAAAAAAAACCAAATACAAGGGAATACAAACACGAGAAAGGCTAGTTTCTACACCGGTTGCTAAGATCTTCATGGAAGAAGAAATTCTTCCGGATTCTGAACCAAAAATTATTAATTAGACATCAAAATAAAGTCTAAATTAAATTCCCTACACGAGTAACGGTAAAAACACCTCCATTTTTGGACGATTTCAAAAAAGAAAGATGTTGAAAACACAATAAAACAAATAAAGGTTTTGCCATTTACCAGCAAAGCAAAACAAGAAATGCTTCGACAGTTAGAGACCATAAAAGACAAATTACACCCCAAGCCAATAAGAGATGAAGGAGACAGTAGAGGTCATTTTGCAGGAAGGTCAGCTAGGGTAACAGTTGAAAATCGAAAAATTCTCGATACAACACCTATTATTAAACTAACCGAAGTTCTTCTAAACGACTTAGCTATTAGCGAAAGAACAGTAATGGAACGCCTCGACTAACTTTTAAAATTAAAAAAAATAATCACGCTGTTTCAAGCTCCTCTAAAAGAATTTTACCGGACTCAGAAATTAAAAATAAATCCAAATATTCAGACGAGAAATCATCTTCAGCTTCTCCAACTAAATTAAACTTATAGGTAGCAATAACAGATCCTTGTTCCTTTATTTTTTCATACAAAATTTCTTTTCTTTCTTCTATATTTTGAGTGCCAGATACAATAATTTCAAAAAACCTATCAAACTTTTCATCCGTACCAAGAAACCCATCAGGATCAGCAAAACAAAACAAAACTTCCGGCAAAATAATTTTATTTTTGGTTGTTTGATCTAAAATCACTGAATACCGTGGAAGTGAAGAGTCGTGATTTTTAGTAGGTTTATTAAACCCATTTACAAATAAGTCTGAAGAATCACCAGGAGGAACTCGAAAAGTCATAATTACACCTTCTATTAATTAATATCTAAAACTAAACACACTAGTAAAAGCCAATGATTGATCTATTCTTTCTTTTGAAGCTGAATCAAATTCAGATTGCCCTAACTCTTCAGATAAACGTCTACAATCATCCTGAAACGAAACTTTCATCTGATCATATAATTTATATAGCTTCCCAGCAGCTACATTTTTTAATGCCCCATATCCCCATTGATCTTTTTTAAGAACATCCTGCTTATTTGCTCCACCCATTATTCGAAAACCAGAGGGAACATGTATGGGGTAAGCTTTTTCTACTCCATCGCATATGTCTTCTTTTGGTAGTGGTGCAAAAACTGTAAAAATAAGGACTAAAAGCCTACCTAAAAGGTAAATAGTAAATTCATTTTTAACACTTTTTTTAGAATTATTTCCCTTAATTATGAATATTTCAGGACATTAGTCTAAAGAGGCCGCCTTTGCACCAATACCTCTTTTGATCACCTATTAAACGCCTCTTAGAGAGTATTCTTTTATCTAGAAATACCTTTTTCCTGTCCAAATAATCGTTTTTCTACTCTATTAATAACTTCAGTAGCAAAATACACTAAAAGCAGGTCATCGCAATTATCAAATTCAACTAAAACATCATCTACAATTTTTAGTTTTTGATCCTCACTTAAAGGAATCGAACCAGAAAAATCTGAAACATAAGATTCAGATCGAGTCTCAATAGTGTTCATTTGTTCTTTAAAATCACTAAGGGTAAATTGAGAAGTTATTGTTAATCTTCCAAAAAAAAGCTGCCCACTAGACTCTTTGAGTTCTAAAACAGATTGCATTAAATCACTCAATGTAGAACTAAGGTTCTCAAAAACGATCTCTTCCTTAAAGGAATTACTCATAAATTTATGCAAAGTAGACTTCATATTAAACTTCCTTAACTAACATACACTAAATATAACCAGGGGGACAAAAATAAAGCTTACACGAACGGTTCCCCGTTGGGGCTTCAATAGACACAATATCAACGCCAGTGTTCTGATACTGATCCCATACAGACAAACATTTTCCATCCCCTAAACTCATACTAACATGAGCAGGGTAAGGTTTATCCAATGCTGTATGGTACTCCATTTCTTCACATGCATTGTTCAATGTGTGTGCTGCCGTGGCAACAACTTTACTACGACTACTTTCATAAACAATATCAGAAAGTAAGGTACGAATTGCAATAGAGTCCATTGCACGAGGTGCTTGGGCACCTATCACTTTCGCTTTTTTTGTTCCAACTAACTCAATAATACCTTCCCCAACAAGACAATCAACAACAGCTTTATTTGAGCCATCCGAATTTTTTGGTAGCATAGATAAACTAAAATCTCGAAAAGGATGTTTTGCACCTTTTGTTAAAACATCGCAAACGGATTTCAGATCCCGGCTTGCAACAAGCTCGTTTGGCAATGTAGACACAAGTCCTTCAAGACCTCCCCCATCAGCTAAAAATAAACGAAAAGCCTCTGTATTAATAACAGCCTTATTGCCAGAACTCGAAACTTGAATAACGTCTACAACACTAAGGTTCTCAAATAGCGCTTGTGAAACGGCAGCATCCCTCGGATACATGCCAAGTATACCTAGATTCCCAGGAGGAGGCGAAAATTTCAAAGCCCCCGTGTCTGGGTCTGTTGGAACATAAAATACCAAATTACCTGCTGGAATTGACTCCAATGACTCGACTTCAGGCGCAGAATAAAACCCCATCTCTTCCCATATACGGGCAGGAGTTTTCATTGCGCAAACTTCAAGTATCGGCAAACCACTTTCGTGAAGTCCTCCACTGTACATAGTTAAAGAGTCAATATATTCTTCGTCAACCACGCCTGTCATAAGTCCAACAAATAACGTCCCTTCCCAGAAATTTAATGAGCTGTATGTTGGATTACTAAATAAAGATTCAACAGATGAAAGATCTTCCATTTTTGTCATGGAAAAAGTACTCACCACAGGACTTTGCCAAATAAAGGCGTCTTTTAACAATGCACTAGACACAATTAATTTTTCAGGAAATGTTGGAAATTTTGACATTAATTCAAGCCTCTCACCTTTATCCACTAACAAACTTAACCGTTGGTCTAAAGGAAGACTTGCCCGTTCTAAAAAAGAAGTGAAATTGCTTGCGTTTGTGGGTGGAAACTTCACAACCATTTCCTTTAAACTAATTTTGTCTATATCAATAGAATCCATATAAGACCAAGGGTCAGAACTTGCCGTTTTAATCGTAATATCCATAATTCCAATGGCCTGATCTAAACGACCCAATCGCAAGTCTGCTTTCTCCGGAGAAACGCCTAGTTCCTCAAACAATCCCCTTATTTCCTCACGTTCACTTATAGACATTTCCTGGCATATTCCTAATGTGTCTACTGTTTCCAATACATCCATTTCTGAGCGTTTTTCTACAGTTGATCCAATCAATTTATCAAATTTTGATAATAATTGATCCATATGCTCTTTCGCGTCAGAGACCCGTCCAGAAATAGGTTCTGGAATATCAAGATCGTCCAAAATGGATTTAATTTCACTAAACTCGGATGCAAGAGTACTGCGATGAACGGGTATCTGGCCTCTAGCCCTTAAATGAGGACTACTTAGCATATGTCTTCTTTTTTATCATAAACCATCTTAGCTTCCCCTGAAGATAAACGGTCTCTATAAGACTTTAACAGTTTTTTTATGTATTCATTTACAGACAGTTGAGACGACTTTGGTAGTCCTATAATTTTTTTGGTCGAAAAAGAATAACTGATTTTTTTTAATACACCATCTTTTTTAACCCGATGCTCAAACCCGTCTTTTTTTATAATTAAACAATATAAATGTGAACTTTCTTTTTTACTTACAGGCAAAACATAAGCAGCATGTGCATCAGTTCCAAGTATAGACCGAAACGTATCTACCATTGTATTCGAATCTAAAACGACCTTTTCCGAATCAACGCTCATATTAGCTTTTTTTAATAGAGGCTCTTCTAGTTTCTTTTGCAAACCAACAATATCAACAAAAAATGTATCTGGCATATAAAAATCCTTATTTTAATAAAAGTGGAAACTACAATTTTTGTTGTAAATCGATAATTTTCATAGTTATACCTGTCTTAAAGTAACTACCCCGTTTTGATGCATATTATTCATGTCAAAAGAAATAGGAAAATTTAGAATTTATTTAGGAACTTAATCTAAGTATAAAAGTCTAGTTTCCAAACTTGAGTATATTGGCCTTTCCATGGATCAACAGCCAATCCATCATTTGCATCTCTATTTAAATCGATATACGCATATTGATGGCTACTATTTTGGATTGCAAAGAAATCAGAGTTATTACCGCCCATACTCCATAACTTCCATATCTGGTTGGGATTATCCGAACTATCAACAGCGGTGATTCCTTTGGAGGTATCATTCCGATAGTGGTGCAAAAACTGTCACATTAGAAGAATATTTATTAAAGTTTGGCTCAAAGTGCCGCTATTTAAATGATTCCGTTTGATCCATTGGTTACACATGGTCAGACACTATGGAATTTAATCCAAGCAAATGCTTGTCAACGAGTTTTAGTGCTTGTATCCTCATGTTTTCGTTTAATTTTAATTTACATAGAAAAGAGGTCCCTTTATGGAAGCCGTTAAATCTAATTTACCCATCACCTCACCCCAAAACACAGTAGCTCCGCGACGACATCAGACAGGTAAACTTGCCGCGACTAGTGGTGCAGGAGCAATCCTTACGTCTGTTTCTTCCGTTGACATCCCTTTGTCTAGCAGGTCCCAACCCTACCTATCGGTGCCCGCTATAGGGTACCCTGTATTGCCTGAAGCACCTACTTTTCAGCATGAATCTAGACATATACCTATGGCGAATTGTGTCGAGGCGTCGAACGTTTACCCATCATCATCATCATCTTCTTCTTCTTCTTCTTCTAGTAATCAAGCCTACCAATCCTATGCAAGCTATCCCACGTTGCCTGATGCACCTACTTCCCGCTTTGAATCTAGACATCTTTCCATTATAAATGCGGTTCCTGTAGAAATGAAAAGTGCATCTGCGCCATCTATCGAAAAAAGCGATTTACCTGTAACCCATGACGAACTAAATCAAAGTCAAAGTGACCATGCAGTTAAAGATGCGTTACGAAAAGATAATCAAATGTCTGAAGACTGTCAGTATGACTGGATGAATCGGTCGTCAACAGAAGCCCTTCATTTTATCCAAGAAAAGATAAATTCGAGAGAGATTAGTCATGCGGCTGATGCTTATAAAAATGTATTGGCTACGTATATCGATTCACAAGGGAGGTACACCGGTAATCCAGAGGCGTATGTACGTTTAGCTAATTGTACCGACGATACGACTAGGGGTGGGTTAAGTCGGATGAGTTTGTATGCGATGGCCATAGAGTCTGGAATAAAGGGCGATATGGAAAAAGAATCTTATTTACGATTGGCTCAACTTAAGCCAACGACGACACGTGATATCCAACTTCGACAGAGAGGACTATTTCGAACAGAGGTTGTCACGTTGAGTAAAGAAAACTTGCTGTTTAAAGCCTTGTATTTAAATATTCAGGGGCTAAAACGAGCCGAAACCTATTATGAATTAGCGGGGCTTCTCGACGGTCAACCTGACACAAGCACATTGACGGCCGGAGGGATACATAGGCGGTTTACTAAAGACGAGTTATTACATAAAGCGCTTAAATATATACCAAATAGCCATCCCTTCAAGGGATTTGTG
Organism: bacterium; assembly: GCA_018698675.1. Taxonomy (GTDB): domain Bacteria; phylum Margulisbacteria; class Marinamargulisbacteria; order JABIPA01; family JABIPA01; genus JABIPA01. Next base: position 15,223 of record JABIPA010000003.1, read on the forward strand.
CTGTATAAGTTTTGGGAAAAGGACAAATCCAATTCGGACTTGTTTTATAATGTTCTTGAAAATGTACCAGAGACCCATCCCTTAAAGGGATTGGCTCTGTATAGATTATGGGAGTGCGATACATCCAAGTCCGATTTATTAGTTAGAGCTATTGAATGCGCACCCTCTGAATCGTTGAGTGAAACAGAGACTATGTTATGGCAATGGGCGAGTGCCCCGGACTTATCGGTTGAGGAACAAGCTGGACGAGCTACGGCTTTTCAAAAAATCATCGTGGCGATAGAAGACTTGCCGAGATACGATTCTAAGCGAATTTTAGACCTCTCAGGTCTTCATTTATCAAGACTACCGGATAACCTATTTTTATGTTTAACAAAATTGATGTCTGTGAATCTAGAAAACAACCAACTAACTAACCTACCAGAGAGCATTTGGAACTTAAAGTTTTTGACTTCTTTAAAGCTAGAAAATAACCAAATCACTACCCTCCCAGACAGCTTTGTAAGGATTGAACTATCGCATTGGGAGAGTGAACAAAATTTATCAAGTAAAGAACAAGGTGGACGAGCTACCGCTGTCCAAAGAATAATCTTGGTAATAGAAAATGATTCCAATCGAACCTTAGATCTTTCGAATCTTTGTCTATCAAGATTACCGGACAACCTATTTTTATATGTAAAAGACATTACTTCGTTGAATCTAGGAAAATATAAAGAAAGCTGGTGTTTTTCGAATAATAGTTTTTCGAATAATAATAGAAACAAACTAACCACCCTCCCAGCGAGCATCGGGAACTTAACGGCATTGACGACTTTGGAGCTAGAACAAAACCAATTCACCACCCTCCCAGCGAGTATCGGGAACTTAACGGCATTGACGACTTTGGAGCTAGAACAAAACCAATTCACCACCCTCCCAGAGAGCATTGGAAAGTTAACGGCATTGACTTCTTTGAAGCTAAGATTCAACAACCTAACCACCCTCCCAGCGAGTATCGGGAACTTAACGGCATTGACTTCTTTGAAGCTAAGATTCAACAAACTAACCACCCTCCCAGCGAGTATCGGGAACTTAACGGCATTGACTTCTTTGGAGCTAGAACAAAACCAATTCACCACCCTCCCAGAGAGCATTGGAAATTTAGCGACATTGACTTATTTAGATCTAAAGAATAACCAACTAAGCACCCTCCCAGAGAGCATTGGA
>JABIPA010000028.1 GCA_018698675.1 bacterium
TGATAGATTCCCAAACGATATTAGATGCTAACGCATTTTTATTGAGGGCCTAGGTTTCTCTAAAAATGCGTTAGCATCTAATATCGTTTGGGAATCTATCATATTTTTAGATTTGTCTAAGGCCGCCGTAATTTCTTCTTTTGTCGTGGCATCGTCTAAATCGTTTAAGAGTATTTTGACGCCGACATCAGCTTGTGACGTTCTATCTTTTCCACTTTTACAGTTGGATAATGGGATGCCATCAGTAAGTTGGCTTAGGGCAATTGCTAATTTTGGCATGTTATATGGGTCAACTTGAGAACTTCCCATAAAATAGCTCTCACCACTATTTGAGAGTTCTTCAAAACCTTTAATAAACTTATCTCTTACCATTTCTAATTTTAACTTTTGGATTTCTAAATCTGATTTAGTTGTGCTTCCATCTTTTGCGTTTCCGATTTGGTCGTTTAGCTCGGTTAGCTTTGTCTCAGTGGAGGCTAATAGTGAGTCTTTTGCTTCTTTATTCTGGGTTGCCTGCTCACTTCTTCCCATTCGTTCTAATTCGTTTACACCGAAATTGAAGGTATTAGCTTTTACGGATAATTTAGCTCCCTCTCCAAAGATATGTTTTCCTCCTGATTTGAATTCGCTTAGTAATTCTGTTTTTTCTGCTGGGCTTAATGTTTCTAAGAATTTGAGAGCTTCTGTTTGTTCGGCTAACATGGCCTTTTCGTGATACCCACCGTTTCTTAGTTCGTCTATTTTACTAGGGGTTACTAATGAAACGGATGTTAAATTTAAGTCTAAAGATCTTTCTTTCTTTAAGTTATCTAGCGCATCATCGCTCATATTATTTAATTTTTGCATTATTGCAGACCGGACTAAGTCTTTTGCTTTATTACGGTTTGAAACTAGTTTTGCTAGACCTTTTTTTGCAGTTTCTAAGCCATCTGATGTCTTTATCGCTTCTTTAAATGAGTCTAATCGTAGTTTCATGGAAGGACTATCTCCACTTAGGAGTGTTTTGGCAAGTTTATTTAGTTGGTCTATTGTTAAATTCTCGATGGAGGTTCCAGATTGGGATCCTATTGCGATAGCTAGTCCTGCATCTAATTTTACGTTGGATGGTGATGCGTCTTTTGTTGCTACAATAGCGTGTCGAATACCTGAATATAGCGTTTTTTTGATGTCATTTTTAATTTTAGAAAGGTTTGTCATTTGGCAATTTCCAGATTTACCTGTTTCAGCTAGGTTTCCTTGGCATGTTAACCCTGTTTCTGCTCTGTCAGCAAAAATTGAATTTGATATGCCAGTTTCCGTATTTCCATTAGTATTGGCCGGTGTAATTGTAGACGTTACATTTTCAAAATGTTTTCGTTGAAAATTGGAGACCTTTTGTTTCCAAGGACCTTTGTTTAAGACAGTTAGTGTACTGTTATGAATTAGTTTTTTCGATACATCTTTATTTATATATTTTTTTCCTGTAAAAGTTGATTTTAATCTTGAAAATCTGGATGGTTTTAATTCTTTGGCGCTTTTAAGTCCCAATTCTGTACGAATATCATCTAGTTGCCCAACTATATTGCCAACATTTTTTTTACTTAAACCGTTTTCCTCGAAAAAATGTTTTATTTTTCCTGTAGGTTCACTAGGTCCTTCAGAATCTTCATCCCTGAGGTCAATTATTTCTCGTTTTACTTGTTTTATTTTTGTATCTAATTTATCTGTTTTTTCTTTATTTCCCTTCACACCAGGAGAATCTTTTAAGTTTTCCAGAGCGTCTTGAAGTACTTTTAAGTTATCGGCTAACAGTTTATTTGTGTCTCCACCAACTGTTCTGTTTGCTTTAACCTTTATCGCTTTGTTAGTGGGTTCTTGATTAGCCACATTGGTTGATTGTGAGCCATTTCCCGATGTAACTGGTGTGAAGTCGGCAGCGTTTTCTATTTCTGGAAGGGGTGCGGAACTAAGTGCTCCTCGGACGTCATTTGTAACAGATGGTGAAGATGGTTTTAATTGTATACCCATGGCTGTTGTTGCTGTAGTAACTGCTGTATTTTTTGGTTCCTGTGTGTTTGATGTAACCGCAGTAGTTCCGCTTCCCGAATTTATTATTGATGTCATTTATTTACTCCTCTTCCATAACACTAGCGTCGCCTGATACAACATCACGACCTATTTTTTTTATTTGCTTTATAAAATTTTCTAAAAATGAGATCGATCTTGTTTGATTGTTGAATAAAAATTCTCGTGTTTTAAACGTGAATTCCGTTGTTTTTCCGCTACCATTGTTTGGTTCTTTATAAACAAGTTTTTCTTTAGATATCTTAAAAAAATAGTGATGTTCTTTTTTTGATTTTCTGCAGTTGGTAATGACGAAACTTTTTGGATGGTGTTTCCTTTTGAACAATTGTTGAAAGTTTTCTTCTAGGTTTGTGTAAAATTTTTCCGTAAACTTTGTTTTTTTTTCAAATACCCCATTAGGTGTTTGGTGTATTGATTTGATACCTTCTTGAAGGCCTTTCATATCTAATTCCAGCATTTTTGAATTTCCCCTTAATTCAATGTTGTCAGAGTAGTACTGACTTATTTACTGGATTTCCCATATTTTTCTAATTTAAAACCTTATATAGTCACCGTATGAAGGATTTAATTATATAATTGGTCTTACTCTAACTTTTGACGATGTTAACTTTTGCTTTTCCAATTATTTGTTCTCCGTTTATTGGATGTCGTTTAACTCCACTTTTTTCCATGCTAGTAATGGACTCTTTGTTATAGATTTGAAATGTGTTTGTATCTCCGTTTGTAACTACAAGCATGTAAGCCTCTTCTTTATTGATTGGTTCGTCAGATAAATCATTTTCAATCCAAATATTAGACTCAATTTTTGAGTTCAGTATTTTGGTCTCAGCACTAATTGTTACGTCGTCATATTTTTTGTATGTTACTGGTCTTGGATTGTAGTCAGGAATTCTATATTCGAAGGTAGGGTTTTCTTCTCTGAATCTTTCTTGTTCTGTGTATAGTGTCATAAACGAGGTATTTGTTTGCCTCTCTCTTTGTTGCTGAGTTCCATTTGTATTTCTTGTAGGTCTGAACAATTCGACTATAAATGTAATAACAGATGGACGTACGGGTCTTTGGTTATGGGCGGTTGTTGATTGTTCATTAACACCTGAACGATTAACTCTCCTATTATTTTGTGAGTGGTGAGTTGTCCTACTCTGGCCGGTCGATTGTTGATAGTGGTTATATGCATTTATTGGAGGTATCATCATTTTAATTTCCTAATTAATTTTGCTTGTTTTGTATTAATAAATTATCGAAGCATAAAAAAAAAAATTTCATAATAAATATCAAGATCGCTTATCAATTTATCTGTAATATTTTTAATTAAAATATATCGTGTAAATATTGTAAGTTTAACTCCATTATAATTGTGGCATAGTATTAATATGCTTCAAGAGGAATTAATAATGGATCAAAATGAACGACTTGAGTTTCAGAAAAATATATCTGTCATTACCCATGATTTAAAATCGCCGTTAAATTCCTGCCGATTTTTTTTGGGGATTGTCCGTAATGAGATGAAACGAAATCCCGCAATGGCGGAAGAAGTTGCCAGTAAAATGGAAAATCAGTTGAAGAAAATGACGGCTTTAATTAATGATGTCTCTATTTATTCTCGTTTAGAAAAACAACATTTTTTAATTGAGTCTTCAAACACAAAACTAATTTTTGATGCTGTATTAGAAGAACTTGATCCTTTAATTTCAAAAACAAAGGCATCTATAACTTTAGGAAAAGATTTCCCGACACTTTCTGTTGATAAACGTCATTTCCAAATGCTTTTTAAAAATATAATAAAAAACGCAATACTTTATACTGATAGAACTCATGCAAATATTAAAATTGATTACAAAAACGATTGTTTTTCGGTGAAGGATAACGGAATTGGGATATAGTCCAAAAACCATGAAAAGGTTTTTGATATGTTGTCTCATTTGCACCCTATCTCTAAATACGATAGTGGTACTGGAGCCGGATTAGCTATATGTAGAAAGATTGTGAATCTTCATGATGGAAAAATTTGGGTAGAATCCGAATTAGGAAACGGAAGTACATTTTTTGTTTCTGGATTATCTGCTTAATTTTTTAATTGAATAAATCGAAATCTATTTTATTTCTCTGGCGTTAATGATTGAAGACTATTGAATTTTGAGTAATCCACCATAAATCTGCCGTCCGGCATTTGACTAATCACATCAACAAACTGAACATCTTTTTCAATATCGCTAGAGTTATACATGTGTCGCGCATAAATGGTTTGACCATATGTCCCGTCATGTCCGGTTAATGTAACAATAAATGTAATTATGCTTGGGTCTCCTATTATATCCTTGTTGAAAAGCGGACTATCTTCGTCGATTTCGTGCATGATTGTCCAGCTCATCGTAAAAAGAGGTGACCGACTTCTGCTTAACTTTAGATCTTTAATTCGTCTGATATGGTCCCCTTCTGGAGAAAAATCGTCTACTAATAAGTGAAGACTTATTCCGGCATCCACAACATCATTTCCTCTTGCGTTGCCCGTTCTAAACATAAGGATATTTTTCCCGTGCCGTTTTGTTAATATGATATTTTTACTAAACATAATACTTGCTTTTGCACGAGATGCTTTTGCAAAAATTAACCCTGTAAGTAAAGCAACTGATACTAGTCCGATGATAACTTCAAATGAAACCATAATGTGGCCGTAGGTAGAAACGGGACTCATTGTTCCGTATCCGATTGTAGACATGGTCTGAATACTAAAGAAGAATGCATCTATAAAAGAGTTTGGTCTTGATGTAGAAATAGAGTCAGGTTGAAGAACAAAAAGACCGGCAAAGAATAAGTTTAATACTAAGAAGATGAATCCGAACGTTGCCATGACGCGTAACCAAGACCCTTCCATTAAAAAGAAATAAAAGTCTTTTCTAAACTCGTTTGGTGTTCCTTTTCGAATAATTTTTGTCGGTTGCATTTTTTTGACGATATGATTTCCATCTTTTCGTGCCTTTGCAATTTCGGTTAAGCTTACGGACTCATCAGGCATATCACTAGATTCAAATGGAGCCATTGCCATATCAAATATGACTTGAACAGCACAAATCAGTAGGATAACTCCAAGAAACCACTTTGATTGAAGCGTATTTCCAGTAGCTGCTAAAAGGAGAAATAATGTCCCGGATATTGATCTTACTACGACACGGATATTGTCGCTTAATTCGGATTGTTTTCTCTTAGTTACCGAATCGATTATAGCTACGCTAAAAAATGCAATAGATAGTGCTCCACATAGTAGCCATCCATATTTTGAAGGAACTACGGCGTCTAGATCAAAATAAAGGGTTTTTTTAATGGCTACTCCAATCGCAATTAGGGATAATTGAAATGGAAGGTGAGCAAATAGCCAAATCATTGGCTGAATTTTTCCTTCTTTTAATTCAGACCCAGCAACATCATCAAAATATATCCACCAGATGCAGCATGTTAAAAGTAATGTCATGCTTGCTTGGAAAAATGTTGTGAAAACAGATGCTTGTCCAGATAAGCTATAACACTTTCACAAACGATTCTCCTAATACGATAATAGTTAATAATCCAAATCGTTCAGATAGGTGTTCTTGATCAGCTGGGTAATGCGACTCTAAATGTCGTGAACGAAAATTAAAAGGGGCTAGTAAAATTGTAATTGTCGCTATTCCCCAAACAAAGAATGTAATCGGTGGTTGAAAAAGAATAGACGATAGCCAAAGAATAGATCCTATAGCGAATACGCTACCCCAATAAAAGCTGAATTTTTTTCCAATTTTTTGTTGAAAATAAGCACGGAAATAAAAAGATGAGACAAGTCCTTGAGCAATAGCATAGGTTACTGCAAAGTAAGTTATTTCTCCTTTAAGTACGAGAGGTGCTGTTATTGCCATTCCACCTACCGTGAACATTTGGCATATAACTAATATACGATGTAAAAAATCGTCGACGGTAAAACGATTTGAGAATGTAGTGAATCCGGTCCAAACTACCCAGAGTGTTAAAAAAATACCTGCAAAACTGGCAAAACCTGATAATGATACGCGTTCTGATAACCCGTTTCCTAGTTGTATAAATGCGGCTACAAAAATTAGATCGTAAAAAAGTTCTAACCAAGTTACTTTTTTTTCGTACCTTGTGTTTGGTGTGTGGAATAAGGGAATTTGGAACCATCTATTTCTCATTTTGGGCATTATAGAATAGTCTATCCATATGATAAATAACTTTTATGAATTTAACGGGATAATTTTTTGTTTTGTAAGGGATTTTTTGTGATGAGTAACGAAGAATTAATCGGTAACGGTACAGATTCTGAATGTTTTGACGACGTGGATGGTAATCGTCACTTAGGGAATGACTCGAGCACAAGTTACAGTGGAAATCATATGTTTGGAAATGATAGGTATCTAGAGCAGGACTCAAATTCGTTTGTTAATGGAAATTGTTTAGAACTTACGTCTGTTATTCCAAGTGAAAACGATGAGCCAACGGATGTATGGAAAGATGTTAATCCAGATGCAGCATTAGATATTGTTGAACAGGTTTGCTGTCCACCCAATCTAGATAAATCATTTTTTAAAATGGCAAATATTTGTATTCCTAGAAATAGCTATATCAATCGGGTTTTTGAAATGGAACTCCCCTCTTCTGAACGAGTTATTGCTAAATTTTATCGGCCTAATAGATGGACTAGAGATATGATTCAGGGAGAACATGTATTTTTAAAAGCATGCTCGGACTTAGGGATTCCGGTTATTCCCCCTAATTTCTATAAAGGTGAAACTTTATTTATGTTAGGAAACACCTATTTTACGATCTTTCCTAAAAAAGGCGGACGAGTTGTTGATGAATTAAATGAAGACCTTTGGAAAGAAACTGGGAGATTGTTGGGACGAGTTCATAATGTAGCTCAAACAGTTTCTTTAGATAGAATGAAATGGACGCCAAGTAACGCGACATCTGTTCATTTAAAAACCATTTTGAGTTCTGCTGCGCTTCCAGAAGATTATTCTTTAGTGTTTGAAAAAACTGTTATGGATTTTATTGATAAAATTAATAATACTTTTGAGATGGAGCCCGTTCAGCTTATTCACGGCGATTGTCATTTTGGAAACATTATTTATAGGCCTGGAGAAAGCTTATATTTGGTTGATTTTGATGATTGCGTGATTGGGCATCCAGTACAAGACTTATGGATGCTTCTTCCCGATAAAATTAAAAATTGCAAACTTGAATTGAAATGGTTTTTAGAAGGTTACGAGACATTTAAACCGTTTTCTCGATCAAGTTTAAAACTTATTCCCTATTTACAAATTATGAGGCAAATTCACTTTTCGGCATGGTGTGCATTGCAATTTAAAGAAGATCATTTTAAACATCACTTTCCTGAATGGGGACAAGTTAAATATTGGAATCAATTAATTAAAGATATACAAGAAAGTTGTCGCGATGGATTTTTGGATTCTGACGAGGAGTAACGACATTTTTACTTTTCTTCCAATGTGTAGTTTTCGGTTTTTAATATTAGTAATGTTTTTATTCTATGTTTTTATATTATTCAATTTATTCGTTAAATATCCTCTTTTTTGTTAAAAAATTCTTCTTGACGGTATGTTTAAAAATAGATTTACTGAAAATGTTCTTCTAAATTTTTTAACTTGGCTAAGTCTCTATTTTTAGGGGCTTAACTCCATCTATTATTTTTTTTAAGGACTTATTTTTTTTAGGGAGATATATATGAATAATGCTGTGTCATCGGTAACTAAATTAGTAGTTGGTTTGGGTAATAACTTATTCCTTTCTTCAGTTAAAGCGGCGAGTACTAGAAGTATTAGTACATTTGGTCGGGATTACAAAGTAGTCATGAATAAGCCGCTTGAAAGGAAAAGAGTTCCTGAATTGGATAGCGTTAGACATCTAATTGAAAACGAAATTGAACATATTAAGAATGAAGCGTGGAGTGAGGCGCCAATCTCATCTTTAGTAGGGGCAAGAAAATTAGATAACGGTGAAAAAATTCCTACTCATTCTGACCTTATGGTGGTTCCTGTTGGCCACAAAGTTGTTATGACTAGCAATGAGTTTGAGTCTTGGTTAAAGGATATGTCTATTCTTTCTGAAGAAACGTTACTTGTGACAGATGCACATATCGAAAAAATGGATAAATGTGATCGGGTAATACGAGACTTTCAAATTTCTAAATTGCGCCCAAAAGAATTGGCAAAATATTTGGCTACAGCAGCCGTTGATATTGAAACTAATAAATATGCAGAGGCAGAAGAAGCCGATCAGACAATGCAACGAAATCAAGCTTTTTCGACTGAAATTAGAAATTATTTTAGAAATGGTGTGTTGGACTATAATGTTTCGAAAGCAGGTATCGTTATTGCTCCGGTTGTGAATTTTGGTTACTTATTAGATAACCAACAGAAAGCTGAACATGCGATAAGAAATGGCGTTCCCGTTACCTGGCTTGTTAGGCAAGGCTATGCATCTCAACAAGGTACTAGAGAGGCAATGCGCTTGAGAGAAGTACTTCAAAACGAAGGTCTAGAAGATATGTTATCTATCGTCGTTTTGAATGAGGAACAACGGAATCAATTTATGTCTGAAACTGGAATTACGACTTTGGTTACTGGTCGCGGAGATACAATGGAGGCCATTCATAAAAATGTAAAGGATATGGCTGGAAGTGGGTCTGGGTTTAGTACTGATATTACTTTGTCCAGTAGAGTGACTCTTATGAGACGTTTTATTCGAGATGTAGTTAAAGATGCGACCGTTGGTACGAATGGATTTCAATGTACGGCCTCACAAAATGTTTCCGGAAATTTTAGTGACAGTTCTCTACATCGGGTTAATTTTGCCAATAATATTTTAAATCAAGTGACTGCCCATATCACCGTAGAAGATGCTGTGAATCAACAGTTTGACGATAATGCGTGGCATGGTGCATTTAACCGATCGTTTTCTTATTTGCCCGAAGGGATATCAATTATAAATAGAGATAAAGGATTTAGTGTCTATGATTCTGATAAACAAATATTAGGAGAAGAGTATACATGGAGAAAACTTAACTTAGGCGTCAGTGACAATAAAGGGGCCGTTTCTATTGTAGAGTCTCAGCTAAAAAATCATAGATGGCTATCTATTGGATACTATCCCGATGTTGATGAGAAGCAGCTTAAAGAAGACGTAAGTAATTTTTGTCGATTATTAACAGCTTCTAAAGCGTCAGTCGGTACATTTAATGGGCCTTGTGTGTTTTCGGCGCCTCAAAACCAAGGGGAAATATTTACAGAGCGAGCAACATATATGGTCGGAAAAGTTGAGGTGCCCCTTCCTAGAATAGCTCCTGTTCCTAGAGGAACCGCTCTTTGGGGGCCATCTAAACCATTTTTGGCAAATTTGTCTGATAAGGCTGGCCCTGTCGTGAGGTCACTTTCTCTTTTATTTCACCTGAATCGAATTGAGGATGGGTATTTAATGGATGTTCAAGAATATACAAAAACGGCATTGGGGCCACATGCGTTTGATAGAAAAAATAGAGGACCGTCTGTTGAAGGCATTATCACTTCGGCGGAGCCTGTTTCTCGATTTATTCCTGACGTGTGTTTATCTACAGGTGAAGATATTAATAAATCAGACATTGCGACGTTTCTTTTAGTCTTGACTCAAACTAATATGAGGCACAACACATCTGAAATTTTGATTCATAGTAAACATAATATGGAAATGCCATCTATTATAAAATTTTTGGAGAACAATGATATGGGACATGTATCCGTTAAGTGTGAGCATGATCCTGAGAGAGCAAAAGAAGATCTTGTTCAATTATGTGTAGCAAATCGTTACAACGGAAATTATAGACTTCCAGATGAAGTTGTTCTTGCTGGTAATTATATGGCCCATTTTAAGTTTTTAGATGCCAAAGAATTTAGTCCAGAGGCAAAGAATAAGTTTGTTGAGGGTGTGTGGGAAAAAATGAATTGGTTGAGAGGTTATAAATAAGACTTTTTTAGTTTTGTTCTTTAAGTATAAAAGGATTTAGGTTCTTTGTACTTAAAGAACGTCTAAAATGAATAATTAAAGAGGTAAAGACTATAACTACGTTCGAAATGAAACTTTTTGTTTTAGCTATTTTGAAATTGAGTCACAACATCCCTTAACATGAAGTATTTTACATGAGGGAACAGCAGCAAGGGCGCCAAGTGTTGTCGCTACAATATATATCCATAAATGAGAAAAAGTTCCGGAAACGAGAGCAGGAGCCAAACTTCTAGCTGGGTTCATAGATGCTCCGGTTACAGGACCTCCAAATAAAGCCTCTAACGCGACTGTTCCTCCAATTGCAACCCCAGCCATCATTCCTTTTTCTTTGGCTCCAGTGGCTACACTTAAAATTACCATCATTAAGAAATAGGTCATTATAAATTCGTATAAAAATGTTCCTGCAAGAGAAACTCCAGGAAGTGTTGTTCCAAGTAACTCACTGGATGGAAATACGACTTTTAGAGTTAAACTTGCTGTAATTGCACCAATGCATTGAAAAACGATGTAGAAAAATGTGTTTTTTGCAGATAGACGTTTTAAAGCAAAAAAACTAAGAGATACGGCTGGATTAAGATGAGCTCCGGACGAGTCTCCAAAAGCATAAATCATTGCCATAACGACGAGTCCAAATGCCATGGAAATTCCAACATGTCCAAGAGATCCAAAGATATCGTTGGCTATTATCGCGCCTGTTCCTGCAAAGACTAGGAAGAAAGTTCCAAAACATTCACTCATGTAGTTTTTCATAATTATGAATTGATTAAGCTAGGCTATCTTCTGCTAAATGCCAGTCAAGATCTTTAATTATAGTCGCTTCTACGATGTTTTCTGCTTTTTCTAGTAACATAGAACATTCTTTGCTTAGATTTAATAAATGTAGCTTTTTGTCTACATCTTTATATCGCATTGCAATGTTTTGTATTGCTTCTAATCCAGAGTGGTCGTAAACACGAGAATATTTAAAATCGATGATGACGTGACTTGGGTCATTCTTTACATCGAGAATATCTTTAAACGAAGTGACGGAACCAAAGAAAAGAGCGCCTCTTAATTTGTATATTTTTTGTCCTGACTCATCTACTTTAGTTTCAACTTTAATTTCTTTACCCTGTTCCCATGCGAAAACTAATGCAGAGATTATTACACCTGCTATTACTGCTATTGCGAGATCAACAATTACTGTAATTGAAGATACTGCGACTATTATAAACGCATCTGATTTTGGAATCTTTTTCATGATTCGGAAGCTAGACCATTCAAATGTACCGATTACAACCATAAACATAATACCGACTAATGCTGCCAAAGGAATTTGTTCGATTAAAAAAGAACCAAACATAATGAAGAGTAATAGACTTACTGCCGCAGTTATTCCGGAGATTCTAGTTCGTCCACCAGCCCGTATGTTAATCATGCTTTGACCGATCATCGCGCATCCACCCATTCCACCGAAGAAACCATTAACGATATTAGCTAATCCTTGTCCGATACATTCTTTGTTTCCCCTACCCCGTGTGTCTGTCAGTTCATCAATTAATGTTAATGTCATTAATGATTCGATAAGACCAACTGCAGCAGCTAGCACAGAAAACGGAAGGATTATTTTTAATGTTTCCAAACTAAAAGGCGCATTTGGTAGTGCGAATTTAGGGAACGATGCAGAAATAGTCGTTTTAGTTGGGTCCATGTTTTTTACAAAGTCGATAACTGTATATATTTCGAATCCGTGGTTTTTTAAGTATATAGATATTAATGATACTGAAACTATTGCCGCTAAAGATGCTGGAATTGCTTTTGTTATTTTTGGTAAGAATTGTGCGATTGCCATGGTTAAACCCGTTAACGCAATCATCACCACAAAGGGAACGAATGGTAAAAGTTTTGCATCTGCTCCTGTTCCTATATAGAACTGAGAAAGTTGGGCCTTGAATATAATTATTGCAAGACCATTAACAAAACCCAGCATAACTGGATGTGGAATGAGTCGAATAAATTTTCCCAATTTAAGAACACCAAATGCAATTTGGATGATTCCCATGAGTATGACTGCTAGAAATAAGTAACCGACTGCTCCACCGATTCCTACGAGTTTAGCTTGCGAAATAACAAGCGGTGCGAAAATAACGGCTACTGCACCTGTTGCACCTGAAATCATTCCAGGTCTCCCGCCAAAAATAGCTGTGATTAAACCCATTATAAATGCCGCATATAATCCGATTACAGGATCAACATGAGCGACGAATGAAAAAGCGATTGCTTCTGGGATTAGGGCTAAGGCGACTGTTAGTCCGGATAGGAGTTCATTTTTTAAGTTTTGTTTCTTTTTTATGATTAAATCAAGCATTTTTGTACCTCTACCTGTAATTTTTGTAGTTCTGTTATTGAGAAAAGAAGGTTTTACCTTAGGTTCCTCTTTATTACAAGGTTTATCGGACAAATTACTTGAAAATTTCATATTCTGTCCATGTGCCCAGTTAAACAGAAACTAAAACCTTAGAATATTTTATTTCATGTTGTTAAGATGAACTATTCTCATAGAGGTTGCATAATTTTTTTATTATAGGAACGATTAAATTTGAGCGCGGAAAATCTTTATATTTGGGATATTTCCATAATAAATGTCTTACACATAAGGTTTCTTTTCGTTCAACGGTGGGTTCATCGATTTCAAGGTGCTTGAATATCGCTTTCATTTTGGGAATATTTGGGCAATATAACCATAGGTAGTCCGCTTTACTTAGTTCTGTTGTTTCGGTGTAGTCGGATTTAACTTCCAGTCGAAAGGTTTCTGGAATTAATAATTCTTTTTCCAGCCATTGGTTGACCTTAGCGTAGTTTTCTAAAATTGTGCTGCTTGTGCCTGCGGTGATGTCGTAAAAATTTGTGACTAAGGAAGTCCAATGTGCGGGGCGAAATTTAAATGTTGAGTGATTTAGGTCAATATGATCTTTAAATTTATTAAAATAGAGTTTTGCGTATTCTGGTTTTCCTAGTTTACAAAGGCTTTCGAAGGACCCTGTTAAGTGTATTGATGAATCAACGTTTTTGTCGTTTAGGTTGCTAATGTAAGTATTGACGTCAATTTGTTCAAAATAGAATGCGACTATATTATCGCCGTCGGGGTAATGACACATTAAGTCATATACAGCGGACGGGTTATTTATTTTTTGGCTAAAATGCATACCGAGGATAAAACCCAGTTTATTTGTGCTGCGTTCTATGTATGTTGGAATGTTATCGTCATCACAACTTACATTTTTTTTCTTTGAGGCGGTGAGCTTGTAAAGTTCGTTTACAATTCTTCTCTTTGAAATTGTATTCATTTCATTTAATGTTTTGCGCGATGAATGAAGTATATCTAAGCATAAGATTAAGGCCAAAATCTTTTCTTTTTTAGATATTTCTAAGGCATTTATTTCTTCATGTTTTAGAGAATGATTACATACATAGTTTAAATAGTCTTTTTGAATTTCTGAAAAAACGTCAATTTGTGATTTTACGGCGGATGAATACTTTCTTTCTGTAGGAACTATTAGTTGCGTATTTGTTTCGAAACGTTCATTAACGTTGTAGATGGCTACTGTTTTTTTTTTCATTTTTTTTCACTCTCTATTTTTAATATCTTTTATAAATTTGTCGTAGTGTGCGTTTCCAATTAGGGCGACTATTAGCAAATCGTCTGGATTTTGAATTTCTGCTTCGTCTAATACGCTTAGCCATTCTCTATGACGTCGAACTAATCCGAAGTGTTCATTAAATGATATTAGATCTTGGGGGGTAGTTTTTGGGTTAAATATTCTGGAAGCGAGTTTATTTTCGGTTTTTCTTTCAATTGGGTCGTCAGATAATGGGATTATTAATTTTAAAATAGTATCGACATAGTGTCCAAATTTTCGGAAGTTATTTTCTTTTGATGCCCATAGGATAAACTCACTAATAAAATCGCCTTTTTTTCGATGAATATTGTCCGCTACAAAATTTAGGGTATCGATTAATGCCATTTGATGTTTAATTTTTTTATTTCCATCTAAGAGCTCCCAAAGTTTAATAGTTGCAGTGTACATGGTTTCTTTTTTTCGTTTCATTGCGCTGATCCATCCGTCTAAGATATTTCCTGGTTTGTATTTGTTTGTGTCGGTGGCTGCCCAGTCTTTCATAAATGTAAAATGACCTAATAGAACAAGAGGATCTGTTTCTAAACCATATATTTGACCTGGAATGTCTCTAGCAGATTTTCTTGGAATGACATCGGATTCCCTGTGCCTATCTAGACCATCAAATAGTCCAATACATTCTTTTTTAAGGGCTAAGTTTACAAAACCATGTTTTACAGATTGTGAGGCTTTTGAATAGTGGAGTTTATCCTTAATAACAAGGATTTTTGATGATTTATGATCTTCGATTAATTTTTTTAGTTCGGCTTCTGATACTTCGGTATCATAACCTTCCCCTATTTCACCGACATCAATTGATGATATTTGCTCTCTTTGAATTGGTCGGCAATATTCGTCTTCAATTTGGATTTCTTCTATAAAAGTAATTGGCATAGATATTCCAAGTGCAGTACTTAGACTTTCTTTATTTGATCTTGTTAAATCACCATATAGATCGCTTTCTGTGGTCCAACTTGTTATTTCATCAGGTCGTTTTGAATTTTGATTTGGGGAGATTGATTTAGCAGCTGAACTCATTCCAAGAAGTGAGATAGAAAATAGAGACGGAAGTCTAGGTATGATCATTACGTATGTTTCCTTTCGTTAAGTCTCGAAGACTATACGAATACATTTTAAAAACTTCAATATGGATAGATTTTTCTATTTTTTTGTCCGGTATCGTTGCCATCGATATTTAAGGTTGATATTCTTTTTTGATGCCTTCTGAAGATAAACTTGAAAAACGATGTATATGTATTGTAGGTGGAGGCGCTGCTGGTTATTTCTCTGCAATTCATAACAAATTAAATGACCCAAATGCAGATGTCGTTATTTTGGAAAAATCTTCTAAGACCTTGCGTAAGGTAAAGATATCAGGTGGCGGTAGATGTAATGTCACTCATTCTTGTTTTGACCCCAAAGAATTGGTTTCTTTTTATCCAAGAGGTTCTAAAGAATTGTTGGGGCCTTTTCATTCTTTTCAACCAGCAGATACTATGGCTTGGTTTGAAGATAATGGCGTTCCTCTGAAAGTTGAAGAAGATGGGCGTGTTTTTCCTGAGTCGGATTTATCACAAGATATTATTGATTGTTTAAAGAAGAAGGTGGAAAAACTAGGGATTCGTGTAATTTCTAGTTGTGGAGTTACTCATGTTTCGAAACTTTCATTTAAAAAAGATGAAACGACATCTCTTGATTCTGATTCTAAAGATTCAAGTGATCTATTTAAATTTAGATTGGTTTTGGAAAGTAGTCAGGTTTTAACTTGTGAAAAGTTAGTTCTTGCAACCGGAAGTAGTCCTATTGGTTATGCCTTTGCTGCTCGGTTTGGCCACTCGATACAACAACCAATCCCCTCTTTGTTCACATTTAAAATTAATGAGCGTTTAAAACCCAAGGAAATTAATAGTGGACGAGAACGATTAACAGACTTGGCTGGATGTTCGG
Organism: bacterium; assembly: GCA_018698675.1. GTDB lineage: Bacteria > Margulisbacteria > Marinamargulisbacteria > JABIPA01 > JABIPA01 > JABIPA01. The sequence goes on from JABIPA010000028.1 coordinate 15,714, forward strand.
TTGCTAATGCTGAAGTATGGCTAGAAAGTAAACCAAAGGAATATCAAACAGGACCGGTTTTAATTACTCATTGGGGGCTCAGTGCTCCTGCTATTATAAAGCTTTCTGCTTGGCAGGCTCGATTTTTGTTTGAAAATCATTATTCTTGCAACCTCATTGTTAATTGGTCATATTCTATTGCTTCTTTCGATCGACTAAATCCTTTTTCAGGAATTAGACGAAAACATCCAAAAAAATTAGTTTTGAGTTTATCTCCATTTAAAGAAATTCCTGCTAGATTGTGGGTTTATTTATGCAGACGTGCCGGAATTACACAAAATCAACAATGGCATGATTTATCTAAATCTAGTGAATTAGATCTCGTTAAAGAGCTCACTGAATCTCTATTTGCAATCGATGGCAAAGGTCAATTTAAAGAAGAATTTGTTACTTGTGGTGGCGTTTCTTTAAGTGAAGTGAATTTTAAAACGATGGAAAGCAAGGTCTGTAAGGGGCTTTTTATCGTAGGGGAATTGTTGGATATTGATGGTGTTACAGGCGGTTTCAATTTTCAAAATGCTTGGACTACTGGGTTTTTGTCAGGTGCTAAGACTTAATTCTTGATTATCTTTTTGTTCGATTTTATATTCTAATCTTTTTATTCAAAGTCTAATTTTTATTTAACGGAAATAGTAACCAGTTGTTAATAATTGGCTTATATACTTGCTTTCATGAATATTGGGGCAATACATTCTAACGTACAAGGTTATCAAAACCTATCGGAAACATCTTCTGCTATAGGCAAATCTAGATTTCCGTCAGAAAAATCATTTAGGGCTTTAAAAAATGGGTATCACATCGTTGACCTGGATGTTTCCATCAATGAAACCGAGGCGAGATTATTTAGGGCAACTAGAAAAAATAATATACTCCTTATTCAACGTTTAAATAAACGAATGGAAGATCTTTCTTTTTTAAAAAAAGCGGTAAAAACTGAAATAGAGATTTTGGGGATGTATGGTTGGGGAAAAGGATCTAGTCATTTTACGAAATCGAATAAAGGAGTAAGTCAATATGACACAGTTGTTTATCGCGATTTAAAATCTAATAGGATTGTTCGGTCTAGTTTAAAAAGTGCAGTTAAAGTTTTTAAAGTGAAACAGAATAATTTTATCGGAGGGGAATCTTTTGCGGGGCATTCGACTTTTTCTAATAAGACGGGAAGAAATCACAATATTTTTCATGAAATATCAGAACATTTAGAGGATTTGGATAAGACAATCGAATTAAACCCTGCTAGGAATTCATTTGCTTATTCTAAAAATAAATTTAGTTCTGCATCTAATGAGTCTATTAGGAATAAGTTTTTAATGGATACGCCAATAAGTTTACTAAATATGGATAGATTTAAACGGCATGAGACCATTTTTAAGAATCTTCTATGTGAACCATATTCTTCTACTTCGAAACGTGATGATGAGAATGAAAGGTTTTCCAGAATTGGAGAGTTTTTATCGGTCGCAGGGTATGGTGAATTTGAATTTGTTGATGAAGAAGGGAACCTTTGCTTGACTATTCCAGAGGGCAAAAGCGATGAAGATGTTCGTTTTATTCTTGATTTTTTAATTAGGGATGCAAATATTTCAAAGGACGAGCTGTATTATCGTGGAGACGGGGTTTTTAGGATTTCACGTTCGATATTTGAAAAAACCTTTGCGGCTACTTTAGATAAAGACTGGAAGTCATCGACATCTCTCATTTATGACGAAGATAAGTCTGTATCTGATTTTTCGTCTATTAATGAGTCCGTATTTACTGGTCTAGGCGTTTTAGGTTTTATTGCGGCTGCCTATTTTTTGAAAAATTATTCGGGAAATAAACTTCTTTCGTCCGATTACAGGGACAAAGTGCTAGGAGCAATCGATGGTGTACGTGCTGCCGGGTATTCAATTTTGGTTGCAGACACGGCCCTTTTTGGATTGGCTCATGCAGGAATACTTTGTTCTCGTGTTTCGGCATCTATCGCTTCATCATTAGGGGATACGACGGCTGCGCAAGAAGCATCTACAGCGGTAAATGTATTTCAAACGATAGCTTCATTAACTACAAACATTTTTATTATTACAGGTGCAACGGTTTCAGGACTTGGAATAGTGAAAAATGTTATTGAAAGTATTTTTTGTATTCAAAAGGCTAAAGAAAATAGACATGGTGCGCTTAAGATGTCGAAAATAATTATGTCTCAACAAGTTAAAGAACCATATTTTAAAAAATTAGGGTTGCTTATTGTTGAGGCGAAGAATGAAAGGAAAAGAAAAGAATTAAAAAAGGCAAAACTATATGCCTCGATGGCGATTGGAGGCGTCTTAATTGGCGTTTCGAGTTTTTTTACAGGAGGCGTTATTATTGGTCTTATTGCATTATCTGGAATTATTATTACTGCAGGCATTCGAACTAAAATTGCTTGGAACGAAAGAAAAAACAATAAGTCTCTTGTTCGACAAGTGAGAAATATAGATGAATTGAATAAAATAATTGCTTTATTTTATTCATGTAAGAGCAAAAATGAATTTTCAGATTTAAAAAGTAAATTTCCTAATATATCTATTAAATTAGAAGAAATTCTCAAAAATTTGTCTTATCTTGAGAAATCAAATAAGTCGATACTTTCTTTTTTCGAATTTACGCAAGATTCATTTGCTAGTAAACGTAATTTACTTACTTTTAGGTTAAATGAGTTGGAAAGACATATGAAATTATTTGAATCATTAAGTAAGAAAAGGCAGATAGAATTAAATATCTCGCTTATAGAGCTCACGAATGATATCGGTGTAGAAATGAAGTCAATGTTGGGAATTTTTAGAGATGAACAATCCGGACTTTCGTTTCAGGATCCTGCTAAAAAGGGATATCTTCTTAATTCAAAGGTATTGCTAGACATATTGATTGATTCTAAAAATGGAAACTCGATGTTTTCTGAAAAACTTGGGTCTGAGTCAGAACTATTTGCATCAATCGTTTTAAATCGGAATTTTGAGAAATATGATAAAAAAAGCCCATTCAAAGACTATGACTATTTGCTCAAAAAGCTTAAAAAAGCGATGAAAGTATAATTAAATTTATATCAGTCTAAATAGATTATATTAATCGTTTACATGATTTGTTTAGCCTTTTATAGTGTTACTTCTTTTTCTTATGACCAATTTTTATGAAATTTCTAGGTTATTCTTTCGATAACTATAATAAACACATGAAATTTATCGACTATGAAAAATCTATAGATAGTTTGAAGAGTAAGGGGAAGTAATATGTTTAAAACGATTTCTAATATTGAAAATTCTGATATTTTTATTTGTGACAAAGATCTTCTGAAAGAAAAAAATCCATTAAAGAAAAAACTGATTGAGGGTGTTAAATTAATTATTTCGTCGCATAGAAAAGATAAGTCTAGTGATAAGTCTCTTGTTTATTCGGTTGCTTCTTTTGTAATTGAAATGGTAAATACGAACAATACAAAACGCACAAGATATGCGTTAAAACAGTTTATTATTAGAGAGATAGAAAAACTAGATAGTCACGTTGATTGTTTCGGTTTTCAAAAAAAGCATGATCTTTTAAGTATAGATAATAGAATGGCTTCAAGAGATGAAAAAGAATGTCTAAAAAAGGGATTTTCTTTCGCTTTAAAAAACCTTGATTATGTAAAACAAGGTGAGCCCGAAGAAAGGGTTATGCTATATAACGGACGACATATCGAGTTTTCTAGGTCTGAAAAAGACTTGTATTCTCGGTTTTTAGGAAATCTAAGTTATCAGTTTATGAGAACCCCTTTCCTTGAAAAGGCTGGTGCTTTTACAAAATTTGCTGAGTATGAGTTAGGAAACATTCTTTCGTTTATTTCCTTTGATGACCTACAACGTGTATCTGTCACGTGTAAATATTTTAATAGATTTGAAAATATATCTCCTATATTGAAATCACAGGGTTTACCATTTTTGTGTATTGATAATGACAAATCTTATTTTTCTCATTTATATAAAAATCCAATAGCTTTTCATAACTTAGCAACTCAATCTGAAAACGGTAGCCTTATTTCTTCTTCTGAAAAATTGTTTAGGCATAAAGGTGTTGATGTAAAACAAGTTCAGGCGTGTCAAAAATATAATGGAACTTCTGATATTGCGTTACCTAAAGTAAGTAAGTCTGTGTCTGGAGGCGTTTCTGTATTTTTTGATTCACAGAAAAAATTAAAGGCCGTATCAGGTATTGTAATAAATACAGTAATACTTCCAGCGAATAAAACAGTCTTAAAGGTTTTTCATACTAGAGAGCATTATTGTGTTCAATTTAGAGACGGAACATTTGCTATAAAACCATTTGTGGACATCGACCATTTTGATTACAAGGAACAGAAAAGATATGAGTCCTCTTTGAGGACCCTTAAAATTGAGTCCTTGGAACCAATTAATAGACGGTTTGTTACCATAAACGAAAGAAACTTGATGTCTTTACCGGGGAGTAAAAGTCTTCCCTCTAAAGCAAAATTTCTTGTTGCTACCCCAGGGTATTTTTTTGGAATAACTGAAGACGGGCAAGAATTTGCAATTTTCCCTCAACTAAATAACCTAGATGTTTCGACTAAAAATAATATCTTGAAAAATGGCACATTTTCTGAGAACGGAATGACTAAATTAACGTCATATTTACCAAGCCCTGACAAAGGTCCTCTTCCAATCAAATTGAGATATGACGCTCAATCTATAATCAAAGAATATGCTGATAATACAATTTCAACCAAAAGTGTTAATACTCTTACGGAATCTCTTCCCCATCAGTTAGTTGGTGAAAAAATAAGAGATATTTATCCGTCTGATAGAACGACCGCCGTTGTGTTAGAAGATGGACGGGTTTTTGAATGGGGATATGGATTAACTCCTGGCTTTAAGATCAATGTTCCTATTGAACCTGGAGTGACTAAGATTCTGTCTTGTTGTTATCAACGAACTGCAATTCTGGGAGATGGACGATTATATCATTGGGGGAACGCAGGTTCAGGAATCGTTCCAATTACGGAAGGCGTAACATACGGTGAAATTTATTCAACACAGGACTCCTTCGCAACTATTCAAAGTGATTCTAGACTTCGGTTTTGGGGAAATATGTATAACGTTGACGCAATATTCTTAGATGAGGTACGAGCAACTCAACTCGTGAGTAGTAATAATTCTTTTGCCGCTATAATGGAAAATCGCACTGTATTTTCTTGGGAGGTCGGAAAAGATCCCGTCATATTACCAGGCATTAATGCCGCTTCAGGTTTATTTTCGTCAAAGGACTCGTTTCTTACAACAATTGGGAAAAAACGTTGTTATGTTTGGTCAGAATCAGCTCCAGAGTTACAAATACATGGAATGGATTATAATTTTGATATCGAAATACAATCTGTAATTTCATCTAAATACGAAAGAGGCTTTTTAGTCACGTTAGTTGATGGGTCCGTTCTTAATATTACGACCGAAGGCATGAGAACTATATTGGATGCTGCTAAAGAGGGTCCTGTCGATTTTGAGACGTGATTTTACACAAATATTTGGGGGAGATACAGAAATGTTGTCAAAGGAATGGATGTACATAATCAATGTATTTTAGATTTAGTTAATTCTAACGATGATGTTTACTTTGTTGATCAGGCAACCTTATTAGAAAAATCTAGTAAAAATTTGTTATTAATTAATTTTTTTAACGAATTCTGATTTCAGCTTCATTGGACCAATTCCTGTAATTTTACAGTCAATATCGTGGTCGCCGTCTACAAGTTTTATATTTTTAACTTTAGTCCCTTTTTTAACAACTGAGGACGTCCCTTTTATTTTAAGGTCTTTAATTACTGAAATAGTATCGCCGTCTGTTAAAGGCGTTCCATTACTGTCAGATATAATTTTTTTGTTTCCTGATGCCGTCTCCATAGCATCTGATATCATCCACTCGTGAGCGCAATCTGGGCATACGTATTGGTCTCTGTCTTCGTATACATAGTCTGAATTGCATTTAGGGCATTTTGGTATGTTTGTCATATGTAGATTCCTTATAATTTTATAGTTACGTTTTTTTAGTTTAAATGTTTTTTTCTAAAAGATGAAAGTTCTTTTACTTTATGATTTAAGTGATTGATATGTGTTTTTAATGTCGATTTTGAAATAAAAGTTAGAGTTAGAATTTCTTCATTTGTATAGCCTTCACAAATTAGCTTCAAAATTTCAGTTTCTTGCTTTGTTAGACCAGGCGTTTTTAGGAAATTTAGTATTGTTTTTGAAAGGAATGAATCAACTGGTGTTAAGAAAGTTACGTTTTCGTTTTTTTCATTGTGGTTAATTATGATTCGGACATCATTATCAAAGATTCGATACCTTACCTTTAATCCTAATTTACTTGATTTAGGCGTTATTTTGTCAGTGCATTTTTTACATATTTCGTTTGTTCTATCGCCACATAACTCTTTGCTTTTTTCATTTTGGTGAGTGATTAACGTTTCGTTTTTTATACACAGGCCTAAATTCATATTTTCTAGCATTGATATACTAGGAACATTTTTTGATGCGTATTTTTTATTCATATGAGTATCATACTAGTTTTTCTTCAATATTTTAATTTAGTACTATAAACTAAGTGAACTTATCATGAGTACATTGTTCAAAGATGTTTTTTGCTTACCCTTTTATAAATCCTTTTGTAAGGCATTTTCTCCCCTATCTCCTTTGTTTGATTCGCAACTTTTTATAGATAAGATTTTTATTGATGAATTTGAATCTTTTGAATTAAAAGAACGTATCAGCCATACAGCAAAGGTTTTTAGCGAATTCATGCCTCAAAATTTTCCGGAAGCAAGTGAGCTGTTAATCGAATTTGTTGATCACCTTACTTCTTTAGGTGTTAAACGGGACGGTATCGAATATTTATTTTTGTCTGACTATATTTGGATGTATGGAATTGATGATTTAGAATCTTCTATCAAAGCTATAGAAGTTGTGACGCAGTTTGTGACCTGTGAATTCTCAGTGAGGCCTTTTATTTTGAAGTACCCTGATGTCATGATGAAACAGATGGTGGATTGGTCTACTCATGAATCTGAGTATGTTCGTCGTCTTTCGTCAGAGGGATCTCGTCCTCGATTGCCTTGGGCTATGGCATTGCCTTTATTTAAAAAAGACCCTTCTCCCCTTTTTAAAATTTTAGAGAACTTAAGGTATGATTCGTCGGAATATGTTAGACGAAGCGTTGCCAATAATTTGAATGATATATCTAAAGACCATCCAGATGTTTTGATGTCTTTCGTCAAAAAATGGAAGGGCGTTTCAAAAGAAACAGATTGGTTACTTAAACACGCATCTCGTACGTTACTAAAAAAGGGAGACTCTACCACTTTGGCTTTGTTTGGTCTCGATTCCTCAGGATTAGAGGTTAGTGATTTTAAAGTAGATACTCCTTTAGTGAATATTGGTGAACGAGTATCTTTTTCGTTTATTTTGAAAAATAAAATTAACGGTACAAAACGGGTTCGATTGGAATACGCGATTTATTTTATGTTGAAAAATGGAAAACAATCTAAAAAGGTTTTTAAGATTAGTGAAAAGGATATTGGTAAAGGATATAATGAACGGGTACTTCGCACACATAGTTTTCGTTTTATTACGACTCGAACGTACTATCCTGGAGAACATAAGGTGTCAGTAATTGTTAATGGGAAAGAATCTGAGCATTTGTCTTTTGACTATATTTTGCTAGGGAATTAATGGAAACATTTTTTTAATATACGGTGAAAAATTGGATAGTCCGAAAAATTCTATTGTGCTCGGGGATACGTTTTTAATCGTAATATTTAATATGTCTTTGTTTGACATGATTTTTTGATCAAGAAACTTTTTCCTAATTATCTAGAAGAATTATGTAATATTTTATGTGATTTTTAGTTAGAAAAATACGTTAGGATAATTGAGTTGGTGTGGATTCTTATTGTGAAACAGACAGCTTAACCTTCTTATTATTTCCGTTTCTACCATGATTTCTCGTCGAGGTTCTGTTTCTCCAAATTCATCTATTCTTCTGTCTATATATTCACTTTGTTTTTTCCAACTAGGATTGGAAATTAGGTACGTAATTGAGTCAAGTTTAGAAGATAACCCATGTACAATAGACATTCCATGAAGTTGACCAACTTGTTCGTCCCCTAGGGTTTCTGCATTTTTTAGTGATGTTGGATTATGGGTGCATGTTATTGCGTTGATTCTCGGATGCTCAGAACAAAACTTTTGGATTTTGTTGTAGTTTGCGTGTGTTTCATCGATAGTTTGAAATTTTTTGTCCGGATTGTTTGTCCTATCTTTTGAATATCCGTCTCGTACTAATTTTAGGTTAAGGGGTAACGGGTGTTTCATATATTTTGTGTTTTGAGAACCCGTTTTATCAAGATCTTCCAAGAATTTTTCAATTTGCTCTATGGCGTCGTTTTGGGTTGCTTGAATAGTAATGTATATGTGTCCTTGATACTTTCTCATTAGCTCTATACCAATTTTGGTTATTGCTCCATTTACAGCTAATTCTTCTGCATCTATAAACATAATTTTGTCTAATTTTTTTGCCAATCGTGCAGTTTTAATAAATTCTTTTTTTGCATATTTATATTCAGGATGCCTTTTGAAATGAGGGTTTGTGTAAACTGCTTCTCTGGCGACGCCTGTACCTTTTGTTGCTATATATTTGGTCTCTTCCCTTTTTAAAAAAGCTCTATAAGCTACAAATGTTTCTCTGGCTTCAAATGCCTTTTCAATTTTTTCTGTTGAGTGGTCAAAAATGACCATTTTGGTGTCATAGCCATGGTCTTTTGCCGCCTGGATTGCTTCGTTCCTTCCACCATGTACACAAAATTGGTTTAACCAAGGTTTGAGTACAAATTGCAAGGGTTTTCCATGGGGTTCGTTTGATTCTTTTAACATCCACTTTGCTATTGGATGGAGTGGTTTAATTCTCATTGTTCGTAATATTGCCCATTCTCTCGCGAGATTTATTGAGGATGTATTTTCGAAAGCTTTTTTTGTTAACTTAGGGTCGAAAACTATTTTCTCTTCTTTGTCAGTGTAAGGAGTACTAGTGAGTGATGGTTTTGTGCTAGATATTTGTCTTGTTAAAGACTTAACGTTTTTGTTGGTGAGTCTGAAAAAGTTACTAGAGGATGCGCATTGTATTCTTAGGTTCATAATTCGAGTATATTAATTTTTTTTTTAATTTTCTAGGAGATATTTTATAGTTTAGACTTTATTACTGTGTCTCGTTAAATTACGTAAATGAAAAAGAGATCTAATGACATTATATATTTTTTTTGATATGTGTATATGAGTATGTTATTTAAACTAATATCCAAACCAACAGCGGCTCCAGAAGAAATTTTTTTGGAAGGCGTTAAATATCACCCTAATGTTCAATTTGTTCCTTTTTCTGAGATATCTCTTTCATGGAGGGAGCATACTTATACTAGGGAAATTTTTAAAAAAGCGGCCAAATTAAACACAATGGAAGCATGGGAATCTTTAGGAATTCCTCCTATAGAAGCGTTTAGGTATAAGAATAAATATTTTCATATTGTTGGAAGCGGACAAACTCGAATTAATTCTGTTTGTGACGTTATGAAAAATGTCGATGATATACGTATACCGGTTTGGGATGTTACTAGTAACGTAAGAATTCTCAGTGAGTCATTATTAACAGACCGACCTACTATTTCTCTCTTGTTAAGAGTGGGAATGCTCAATGATTGGAATATTTCAGGTCGTCCATTAACGTCTTTTCTTGTTTGGGATGATGAAGGCACAGATTTTTTTGGATTTGGCTAAGTATTAAACGAGTAGGAGTTTAATAGAAGCAATGAGAATAACCACTCCCGTAATTTTTTTTAACGTTTTTTGTTCGACTAATTTGAGTCTCAATTTATTTCCAATAAAACTTCCCGCAATTACGCAGAGTAAAAATATAATGACGATTGATGTTGTCTGGTTTGTCCAAGGTTCTGTCATTTTTAGTGAATGACCTGCTAGAGCGGATAGCGAGTTTATAAAAATAAATAGACTTGTGATGGACGGTACATGTTCTGTTTTTGTGAATCGTAAGAAATATATACAAGGAGCTAAAAATATTCCTCCTCCAATTCCTAGTATTCCAGAAAGAAACCCTATTCCCCCACCCAATAAAATTTTTATTAGGCATTTCGCGTTTGGATTGATGTTTGAAAGTTGTTTGTCTTCTTTCATAGGAAGAATGAGTCCAATAGATGCGATTAAAAGAGCCGTCCCTAAAAGGGTTAAGAGTGTTTCCTTTTGTATGGATAATGTCCCTCCTAAAAAGGAAGCCGGGATAGAGCTAACAATATAGGGAAAAGCCTCTTTAAAATTGATAGTTTTTGTTTTGAATTGAGAATAACAGTTTCCTAATACTACGACTAAATTACAGCATAAGCCTATAATCGGAATAAGTTGGAATGGCACAGTAGACATTGAAAGAAGCGCTAAGTAAAGGGACCCTCCTCCGAACCCTACAGATGAGTATAGGGCTGCAATGAGGAAAAATAGGATGAAAAAGATGATCACTTTTGAGAGCTACAGCTGCATCTTACCCATTCTGATTCGGAATCTGTATACGCTTCTTTTTTCCAGATAGGAAGGTCTTTTTTGAATTGGTTCATTACGTGTTCACATGCATGGAACGCTTCTTTCCGATGCATTGCCGAGACGCCAACCCAAATCGCAATTTCTCCTATTTTTAAGGTACCCGTTCTGTGAATAGCTTTTATTTTTTGGATATCAAATGTCTTTTTTGCGTTTTCTAGTATTGACTGAGCTTGATGATTTACCATTTCGTCGTAAGCTTCATAAGTGACGGTTTCTACTTGCTTTCCAAGATTGATATCACGGATGATTCCTTTGAATTCGACTAACGCTCCGGTCGATGTTGAAGTCAGTTCTTGTATGAATTTTGTTTCATTTATAGGTTTAGCTGTTAGTGTAAAGTTCATTTTTACCCTCCTGATACTGGCGGTATGAATACGACCGTATCGTTATTTTTAAGAATTGTCTTTGCATCACAAAACTCATTGTTTATGGCGATTCTGATTGATGTAAGGGGCATTGAAAATGTGTATTTTTTGGATAGGTCCTCATAAAGTAATTCTGCCGTAGAAGCCTGTGTTTGTAGTGTTTCTTCGTTAAACGATGGAAAAGCAGTTGCTGTAAAAGGTGACCCTAATGGAGGCGCTAATAAAGGGCTTCTTTGTGTTAAAGGCTATCATACGATAGAAAGTATGTATGGGGCCGATCGTTTAACAAAAGCTCAGATTAGAAAAAATGGTGTTTTAGTAGAAGTGGAACTTGAGGAAGCCTTAGACTTAGTTGCTTCTAAAATGACGGAAACTATCAAAGAATACGGCAAGGACTCTGTTTCCATGTACGGATCTGGTCAATGGGCTATTGTTGACGGGTATGCCGCTTCTAAGTTTATGAAGGGTGGAATTGGAACCAATAATTTAGAAGCGAATGCGCGGTTGTGTATGGCTTCTGCAGTTGTTGGATTTTTGACCACGTTTGGGTTGGATGAACCAAACGGTTGTTATGATGATTTGGATCAAGGAAATACATTTATTCTTTGGGGAAATAACATGGCAGAGATGCATCCTGTTTTGTATTCAAGAATATTAGAAAATAAACGAAAAAATCCTGAAGTCAAAATAATTGATTTAACGACTCGTTATACACGCACGAGTCAGTTTGCAGATAAAGTTATTTACTTCAATCCACAATCTGATTTGGCAATTGCAAATGGAATTTTAAAAATTATTTTTGAAAATAACTGGCAAGATAATGTGTTTATTGAAAATCATGTGATGTTTAAAGAAGGATTAACAAATTTGGGGTATGGGACTGAAGAAGGGTTTAAATTTAAAGATAAACCAAAGACAGTTTCCAGAGAAAAGTTCATAGAAAAACTTAAAGAGTATACCCCTGAGTATGTTGAAAAATTATCGGGTGTTTCTAAGAAAGATTTAATCTATTTAGCTGGTCTTTATGGTAATCCTAAAAAAGATATCGTTTCGTTGTGGTGTATGGGTGTAAACCAACATACACGAGGCACATGGATGAACAATCTTATTCATAACATTCATTTAGCTGTTGGAAAGGTATCGAAACCTGGAAATCATTCCTTTTCATTAACGGGACAACCTAGTGCATGTGGAACGGTTAGAGAAGTTGGTACGTTAACTCATAAACTGCCTCATGGTGTCGTAATGAATCCTAAGCATCGTGAATTGGCAGCCAAAATTTGGAATGTTCCGGTAGAAAAGATAGATCCTAAACCAACTTATCATACGGTAGACATGTTTCGTGCTCTTGATAATGGTGATATCCGCTTTATGTGGATTCAATGTACGAATCCGATGGTAACAATGCCTAAACTGAATCGATATTTAACAGGCGCTAAAAAAGAAGGACGATTTGTTGTCGTTTCAGATATATACCCTACTCCTACTACTGACATCGCTGATGTGATTTTACCTGCAGCTATGTGGGTAGAGAGAGAAGGTTTGTTTGGAAATTCCGAACGACGTACTCAACAACATGAACAGCTTATTTCGCCTCCGGGGGACGCTATTTCTGATATGGATCAGATAATTCGAGTTGCTCGAAAAATGGGAATGGGTCATTTATTTGATTTTGAAGATAAAACAATGGTCAAAGATTTATATGAGGAGTATAGACAATTTCATAAAGGACATGGTCATGACATGGCCCCTTATTCGGTTCTTCAAAAAGAAGCCGGTGTAATTTGGCTATATATTAACGGAAAATCTGTTAATTGGAGATACAATGAAAAATACGATCCTACATGTAAGCCTGGAAGTGGTTTTGACTTTTATGGGAATAAAAAAAGTGAGCATCGAGCGCATATGTGGATTCGTCCATATGAAGCAGCTCCAGAAATACCTGATTCAGAATACCCTTTTTGGTTATGTACAGGTCGTGTAATTGAGCATTGGCATTCTGGGTCTATGACTCGTCGAATTCCTGATTTACATCGCGCAGTGCCTCATTCGTATTGTGAAATGAACCCTAAAGATGCAAAACGTCTTGGGGTTTTGGATAGCGACAATGTTCGATTGACGACTCGCCGAGGAACAATTGTGTTAAAGGCATATATTGATAGACGAGCCCGTCCTATAGAGGGTCAGGTATTTGTTCCATTTTTTGATGAAAATTTATTGATAAATGAATTAACTTTAGATGCATATTGCCCATTGTCTAAGCAACCTGATTATAAAAAGTGTGCTGTAAAAATTGAGAAAGCGTAATGAAAATTAAAACACATATATTTATGGTTACTTTGGTCTCTATACTATTATGTGGATTGGTTGTGGCCGATACGCATCATTCAAGACGATCGTATCAAGGTGCGCCTCCTTTTATTCCACATACGATAAGTGAGTCGTCTAAGGAAATGAATTGTTTATCGTGTCACAAGTATGGAGGGTATTCCTCTAAATATAAAAAGGACGCGCCGAAGACACCTCATCCAACCTATATAAACTGTATTCAATGTCATGTCCCTAAACGTACGGATTCTTTATTTAGGAAAACTAAATTTGAGAAATGGCAAAATGTTGAAGATAAGCCAGTTAAAACGACACCTTATGCTCCTCCGGTTATTCCTCATGTAGCATATGAACGTCAGAATTGCGCATCTTGTCATACAAGTAAAAATGCCGTTAGGCCTACGACCCATCCAAATCGAGCAAACTGTATTCAGTGTCATGTATATAAAGGATTTAAAGAAGAACGAACATTGAGGGTAAAAGAAAATGATTAAATATTTAGTAGCGATTATGATTTTTATTTCGTGTTTTTCAATTTCTATTATTTCAAGCGCAGGCGATCAAAATTATCTTCATTCTGAATTAGATTATGAATTTCAAGTTCCTACTGGTTCAAATACCCCAACTATTTATCCTCTGGAAACGAAGAAAAAGGTTCGTTTTGTTGATGACAAATATATGAGAGAAGTTACTTATGTTATTGAACGAGAGTCACAAATTGAGCAATACAAATGTTCAAATTGTCATCTTGATGGTAAAAATAAAAAAATTAAAGGTCAAAAGCCTCCTCATGATCATATCGTATTAAAGCACGGTGATGCCGGTCAATTTACTTGCTTTGATTGCCATAATGAAAATAAACGTGATGTATTAAAAAATAATTTTTCAAAAGATGTTTCGTTTAATCAATCGGCATCTCTTTGTTATCAATGTCATTCTTCTCAATTTAAAGATTGGTCTAATGGTGCGCATGGTAAACGTATAGGGAAATGGGTTGGAGAGCGGGTCATTTATAATTGTACTCAATGTCATAATCCTCATGATCCTGGGTTTCAGAAACGTATGCCCCTGGCTGTCCCTAAAATGAGAGGAGTAACTAAATAATGAGTATGAAATCGGTTATTCAATCAATTTTTAATAAAGAAGAAAAGATATCTAAATCAGATGCCCCACTTAATTTGAAAACGCTTACTGGTGTTGACGGCGTTCCTTCTGGTGCGACCGACTTTGATCAGGAAAAATTAACGTCGAAAGGGATGAGCCGACGTTCATTTTTAGGGTTCATGGGAGCTACTGCTTTAGGCGCTGGTGCAGTTGCTTCTGCAGGACCGGCTATTAAGTCGGACGACAAAGAACTTGTTCTTTTAAAGATGAAAGAATATTTTCAAAAAAATTATAGAATCTTGAGTGAAGACGAACGAAAAGTAATTATTGAACGATTGGAACGAAAAGCTAAATTGGCCGATGATTTAACATTAAATATCAAATCGACAGAAGCTCGTCCGGATACTCAATATGGTTATGCCTTAAATTTAAGTAAGTGCCGAGGGTATGGTGATTGCGTTGTCGGATGCCGTGAGGAAAATGATTTACCTGAAGATGGATCCATGGACTATATTCGTGTTTTAGAGATGGATAAAGGCACGTTCACGATGAAAAATAAGTCGATTGGATATGTTGAAGAAGTTCCTAAAGATGAAAAATACTATTTACCTATGCAGTGTATGCATTGCGCGAACCCACCGTGCGTTCCAGTTTGCCCTGTCGGTGCTACCTGGAAAGAAAAGGATGGTATTGTAGTCGTTGATTATAACTGGTGTGTAGGATGTCGTTACTGTGAAGCAGCATGTCCATACGAAGCAAGGCGTTTTAATTTTAAAACCCCTTCTGTTCCTAAAGAAAAGATAAATCAAGATCAACATTATCTAGGAAATAGAAAACGGATGAAGGGTGTCATGGAAAAATGTCATTTTTGTGTTCATCGTACGAGAGAAGGTCGTCAACCTGCTTGTCAGGAAGCGTGCCCTACTGGAGCAAGAGTGTTTGGTAATTTACTTGATCCAAAAAGCGATATTCGATGGATTCTTGAAAACAAAACTGTTTTTCGTTTAAAAGAAGATTTAAATACGCAGCCTCAATTTTATTACTATGTTGATTAATAGGAGTTAGTTATGAGCCAAAAAGTACACCCTTTTTTTAAAGATGTTTTAAAGGTCCTTTTTTATGGATCGAAACGGTTTTATATGTGGATGAGTGGATTAACTTTTTTAGCATTAGTCGGAATATATTGTTATTCGATTCAATTGTCTGAAGGGTTAATCGTCACCGGAATGACGGATCAGGTGAGTTGGGGTCTGTATATTTCTAATTTTACCTTTTTTGTGGGTATTGCAGCAGCAGCCGTTATGTTAGTTATACCATTATATGTATTTGGAGATAAGAATTTTAGTCATGCTGTTCTTATTGGAGAAGGATTGGCTATAAGTTCATTAATCATGTGCATATTGTTTGTTGTTGTTGATATGGGACGACCAGACCGTTTGTGGCATATGATTCCTAAACTTGGTTATTTTAATTGGCCACAGTCGTTACTTGCTTGGGACGTACTTGTTTTAAATGGGTACCTGATCTTGAATAGTTTTATTCTATTTTACCTACTATATAACAAATATAATGGTGTTAAACCGAATAAAAAAATATACGTTCCTTTAGTATTTTTATCTATTTTATGGGCTATTGGTATTCATACCGTAACGGCTTTTCTATATGCAGGTATTAAGGCTAAACCGTTTTGGAATTCTAGTATTTTAGGACCTCGATTTTTAGCATCTGCGTTTACTGCTGGTCCTGCCATCATTATACTTTTTTTGAGCTTAATCGATCAGTATGCAAATGCAAGATATATTGCTAAAA
>JABIPA010000029.1 GCA_018698675.1 bacterium
TCAATCGATTTTAAAATACTATTCGGAGGGGTCTAAAAAGTCAATTCGCCACGCAGGATTTAAGAACAATATTAAACAAAAAAAATAACAAATAAAAAAACGGTAACGACATTCACCAAGACATATCTCAAGCACCTAGTTTCATGCAACGAAACAGTAGATCAAAAAAAGGACGTTCTAAAAGGTTTTAGTTGGGTTTTTACCGAAAAAAAAATACCCCCATCTAAATAACTTTATACAACAAAACGGTTAAACAAAAAAAGGCCATTCTAAAATGGTTTCAGTTTAGTTTTTTACCTAAAAAAATTCCCCATCCACATACCTTTATACAAAAAAACAGTTAAACAAAAAAAGGCCGTTCTAAAAGGTTTCAGTTTGGTTTTCGAGTCAAGTGAAGCATATTACTATATGTGAACGCAGCGCGAAGACCAAAATGGAATCTTTTAGAATGGCCTAATTTTAGATTTAAAAAAAGAAACGGAAGCACTTAAAAAGTCTTTTTTTAATGTACCTAGGGCTTCCGGAGAAACGCTTAAAATATCGACAGACATCATCTCTATGAATCGAGACGATAACAATTTTTCTGGATTAAAAAACTCAGGGCTAATTACATTATTCAACAAATATGCAAGCAACGGTTTAAAGGGCTGTATTAGCAACGACTGTTCCGCCGGCTGAGTTTTGAAATAAATCATTGGAATCAAAAAAGGAAGCAATATTAAAACACCTTTAACAATACCAAACGCAAATCCGCCTAAGGTATTCAGCGGCCCTAAAAAAGAAATTTTCAAAACCTTTTCAACAAACTTGCCTAAAAACGTAACGGCTATGAACACAATTCCCCAAACTACAGCAAACCCTAGATAATGAACCCAAGGGGCCTCGATTCCCGTAAATACATGGATATAATCGGAAGCAAGTTTATAGTTTGTCATTCCCAAGGTAACCCCTGAAAAAAGTGCTAATAAATTGAAAATAATACGTGCAAATCCACGACGGATTCCCGTGACAGCGTTATATGTAATGACAATCAATATGCCAATATCAATAAAATTCATGTTTCAATAGACCTAAAACAAAGCCATTACGTTTGTAATGCTTATGACGTTATAGGTCTCCCCCCCTATTCAATAGAAGATTTCCCAGTATATAGATTTTTAAAACCTACTTTCTTTATCCTTTTTTCATTTCTTCACGAAACCGAGAATAAGATACTGCAATTTCTTCATCTTTTAAAGCCATTATTTGCATCGCCAAAATCGCTGCATTTTTTGCACCATTAATAGCAACTGTCGCCACCGGAATTCCTGGAGGCATTTGAACAATTGCCAACAAAGCATCCATTCCTTTCAAGGCTCCCGATTCTATAGGTACTCCAATAACTGGTTTGTAAACTAAACTTGCCATTACACCTGGTAAATGTGCAGCAAGCCCCGCGCCAGCGATCACGACATCAAATTCTTTTTCTACTCTATTTGCTATACCATGAACTTTGTCTGGAGTCCTATGTGCCGAAGCAACAAAAATTTCCGAACCGATTCCATGCTCTCCTAAAAAATCAGCAGCCTTTTGCATAATTGGCATATCTGATTTTGAACCCATAATAATTGCAACTTTTAATTTCATTTTCTCACCTTTTTTACAAATTTAGATATTTTATCCAACGCTTCTTCTAACTGTTTCATGCTAGTAGCATAGCAACACCGAATGTGCCCGTCTCCACCCTGCCCAAAAGCAGTCCCTGGAACAACAGCTACATTATGTTCCTGCAACAACCCTAAGGCAAAGTCTTCAGCAGTTAACCCTGTCGATTTTATTGAAGGAAAACAATAGAAAGCTCCATCCGGATGAGGTAAAAACAAGTCTATATCAGAGAATCGTTTCACCATAAAATTCCGTCTTTCTTTATAAGACTGAACCATTTGCTCTACCTCTGTAGCCGTTTCATCCAATGCTACAACTCCTGCAAACTGAGAAATCGTAGGAGCACATAAAGCAGAATATTGATGAATTTTAAGAGCTCTTAATATCACATCTTGAGGACCACATACATACCCCAGTCGCCACCCGGTCATCGCCCAAGCCTTTGAGAATCCATTCAACAAAAGCGTGCGCTCTTTCATCCCAGGAAGGGACGCAAACGAAACGTATTCGTCGTCAAAAGATAACTCTGCATAAATTTCATCAGAAACAACCCACAAATCATGCTTAACCACAACTTTAGCAATCTCTATTAATTGTTCTTTCGGTATTATTCGTCCCGTCGGATTACTTGGCGAAGACAAAATCAATACTTTTGAATTTTTAGTTATAGATGATTCCAAAACATTCGCATCCAAAACAAAATCTGAATCATGTGTCGGAACAGAAACCACGTTAGCCCCTGTCAAAACCGTCAACGGAGAGTAACAAACATAAGATGGTTCAGGGATTAAAACATCATCTCCAGGGTTTAGTAATGCTCTAAGAACAATATCCATTCCTTCGGATACACCATTAGTAATAATCATTTCTGTTTTAGGGTCATAACTACAGTTAAATCGTTTTTCCATATATTTCTGAATAGATACGCATAGCTCTGGAATACCTTGATTTGAAGAGTAAGAAGTCGTTCCTTTTTCAAGAACTTGAATAGCGCGTTCGCGTATCACCCATGGAGTCATGAAATCTGGCTCACCGACTCCGAGCGAAATAATCCCTTTTTGTCCCATTACCAAATCAAAAAACTTGCGAATGCCTGAGGGAGGTACTTTATCTAATAATTTCGAATAACTACGTTTATGCATAAAAAATCCTATCTCCCTTAAGGAGAAACCAGTAATCGAGAAGACGAATCATTTTGATCCAAAATTGCTCCATTAACTTTATACTTCTTCAATATGAAATGAGTAACCGTACCTTTAATATTCTCTATAGACGATAATTTACCAGAAACAAATGAAGATACTTCTTGAATATGGTCGCCTTCAACAACGATTAGAAAATCATAAGTCCCGGACAATAAATAATGATCAACTACATTAGGAAATTGACTCACTCGTTTAGCAACGTTCTCAAATCCAAGACCACCTTCCGGTTTAACTTGAACTTCTATTAACGCTCTAACTTTTTCTCTTCCATCTTCATGATTATCTTCATTAACAATGATAGAGTATCGAGCAATAACTCCGTCATCTTCAAGTTTTTTTATCAATGCTGAGATTTTAGTCTCGTTAGAACCTAATCTAACAGAAATTTCTTTGTGACTAAGTCTAGAATCTTTTTTTAAAAGGTCCAAAATTTGTTTTTCTAATTTCATAATTACTCCGTTATTTTAACTCACTTAATGAGTGAACGATACCAACAAAGATACAATAAAATACTATATTCTATTCAATTAATAGACACAACAATCATTTCAGGTCCAATAAACCCTGACAACGGTATGTTTCCTTCTTCCAATGACACAGACGTTTTTGGAAAAGCGATTTTCAATTCATTGGTTAGTTCTTTAGCTTCGGCATAAAAGTAAGTGTACGAAATTTTTATATTCTGAACATATCCACCTCTAGTAACAACCTCTTCTTTCAAACCTTCCAACATAACGTTCAAGGCTTCTTCTCTGGTTTTACAAATTTGTTCAACATCAAATTCTCCGCGTCCACCTTTAAGGGTCAAGACAGGTTTAAACTCGTTCAATTTAGACGATAAATCCAATTTATTTTGTCCAGAAAACACGGATTGCCCACTAGAAAAATACCGTAGAGAATCCACAACCATTGTCGAATACAATAGTCGAATCTGTTTGGAAACCAATATATCAATTTGATTCGTACTCTCATTATTAGATATAGCATTAACAACTTCTTCAACAAACAAACTCTGTGCAGACCCTATAGATTTTGAGTCGACGACTTCAATTTCAATCTGTCCGTCAAATTTATGACTAGCGTTTACAGCATTTTCATAGGTTAAAGATAGCGACGACGATAAATGAATTGAATAGATTTTTTTAAATCCTTGCTTAACGAGGTCTTTATAAACTCCAAAAATACCATCTTCCGAAGCAGAATAATCGAGTTCCGATTCATTAAACAGACCATTCGATTCTCGATTCTCCCAAATATCCTTTGGGGATTCCCCAGAATCAGAAATAATACTTCCTTTACTATTAATATTAAGAGGAACCACCTTCACGAACGACAAATCACTCATCTCGCGTGAAATTGTAGCTGCTGAGTCAGTAACCACAGCAACTTGCGTGTTCATTGACAATGATTTTTCTGTACCAAACAAACGCTTCTTAATAATTTCTAAAGGTAAAAAATCAACTTTTTGATAATGCCTGATTTTTTTAATAACTTCCAAATCTTCGTCATCAAATAAACGAACATTTCCGTCACTTCGCTTAACATGAGGAAGTAGACCAAATTGATCATAATATCGAATTGTCCTAGACGTCACACCCAACAATTTAGTTAAATGCCCAATTTTATATAATTTACGTTCTGTTTTCATAAAACCCACCTTACCCTATTTACAATCATGATAAGTCCACTAGTTATGCTTAAACTCCCCAGATAATGGTCATCAAAAAATAAAATATTAAATTTAATAACTTACTAAGTCATAAAAAATATTCAGCAAAATAAATTTAACACCATTAGGTCAGTTTTTCAATTCAATTTGAGTCAATTGAACCTTTTCAAAATTCCCCAATGAATACTTTCCTTTTCCTTCTATATTAATCGAATGCATTCCCCTTAAAGAATTCCCTTCATTACTTTTCCCATCCCACAACACGGTATGTTCGCCTGCCAAAAAAAACTGTTTTTCCAAAATAGTGTCTACGGAAAACTTTTTATTTCCGGACACGGTAATTTTTACGGTAGAAGGAAACGTCGAAACAAACGTAACATGATACAGGTTTTTGCCAACCGACTTAAATGATTCATCCTTAAAACTTAAGCCCAACCCATAATATTCACCGTATTTTGAACCAGCTACAGCAAGATAGCCAAATTCTGGTAAAACACAAATATCCAAAACAGGCTCATTCCAATGAGTTAAATCCAAAGCGTCCAAAAAATATAACCGTCTAGAGTATTTATCAATTTTCTTATTTTTAGAATCCAATAAAAAAATATCTCCATATATTGATGTTGCAATAGAAATGTATCCTTGTTGCAATTTCAAAATACCTAACTTATTGCCCCGAGAAGAAATCCGAAACACGTTTTTATCAGTTAGCACAAATAATTCGTTATAGCGATTAATACATATATCTATGATTTTTTGCCCATCTAATAATTTATTAATTTTAGAAGAAACCTTTTTTTTAACCAAAGTTCCATCCGAATCAAAAATAATAATATAAAGGGAATCCGAAACCACCAAGGTTTCATTTCGTTTATTTAAATACACGACCGAAGGATTTTTAACAGAAACCATACCAGACTTCATTAATTTAGATTGCTTTGGATAATAGTTATAAAAAAATAGACGATCTGATTCATCACATGAAATAGAGATAAATCCTTTTGAATTGGAAAAAATATCTACTGGGTTCTGTATATCATCATTTTCTATATACCGAATTCGTTTCTTGAAAAACGAAGGATATTCTACGATCCCAGCACGGGAGCCGTCCGAGTCATTAATAAAAGTTGCAAAAGGAATACGATCAGTCCATCCCGAAGGACGTATTGATTTATCAAGTTTAACTGAATTAATACGGGACAAACTTAAAGAAGGACTATCGCGAAACAAAAACTGTATTCGCTCTTCGTTCATAACCCCCAACTTTTTGAACGAAGTAGCAAATACTAAAGACTGTAAAACAAAAAGAAAAAAAAAGCTCTTATAGAAAAGCTTCAATTTCAGATTCAAATGCAGCTGCTGGTTTAAATCCAGTAATACGCTTCACTTCTTTTCCATCTTTAAACAGAATACAACAAGGTATACCCGTAATTTCAAAATTCTGAGCTGTTTCAGGATTTTGGTCTGTATCCAACTTTAAAACTTTAACTTTATCTTCTAGCTTAACCGAAATTGATTCAATGACTGGAGCCAACGCTCTACATGGTCCACACCATTCTGCCCAAAAATCGACTAAAACTAATTTTTCGCTATAATTAACCACTTCTTCTTGAAATGATTGATCCGTTACTGGTGATGTTCCCATGGTAAACTCCTTTATTTTTAACCAACAATTATACCCAAAATTAAATATTTAGTGGAGTCCCCAAATTATTCTTGCCCACATTTAAAAAGAACTCTTTTATCCTTTAAAAAACAAATAATAGTATAAAAAATTCAATTAAAAAAAACTTAATGAAACAAGAGGTTTTATGAAGAAGCCTGTGGATGTCCTGGAAATAGTTCGAAATATTCTTTTTGAGCATAATTATCTGTCATTCCTGCAATATAATCCGCAATCACTCTTTCTTTAGAGGTATCTGCACAAATTAATTCCCTTACCTTTTCAGGTAGTAACCCTCTATCTTTAACAAAAGCATAAAACAATTGCTCTATAATAATCTGTCCCTTTTTATTCATTCGGTGTACAGAAGAGTGAGAATAAAAATTTTTAAACAAATATTTTCTTAGCTCCATATTCTTTTCCGACATTTCTTTATCAAAAGAAACCAATTTTTTGCTTGTTTTTTGTAAGTCGTCCAGTGACATAATTCCAGAATCATCTATCAACATCCTCGAGGTATGAATTACATTTTTAACCTGACTACTAATCAAATAACTATTAATTAATGTCTTGAATTCTAATGGAGTCAATTGTGAATACCGAGATAAAATCACCTTTTTCGCTTCAGCCCAAAGAGTTACTTCTTTTTCAATATCATCAATATCCAATAACCCTGAAGTAGTTCCATCATCAATATCATGATTATTGTACGCGATTTCGTCCGCCACATTAGCGACTTGAGCTTCTAATGTTACCAATAAGCCATCCGTGGATTCAGGATGGTCCCAAGGCGTAGAATGCTTCAATAACCCGTCTCTTACCTCTAAGGTTAAATTTAGACCCTTAAACCCTGGATATTTTTTCTCAATAACATCAACAACTCTACGACTTTGAAGATTGTGTTCAAACCCGCCTACATCTTTCATGAGCTTGTTTAATATTTTCTCACCAGAATGTCCAAAGGGTGTATGCCCGAGATCATGGGCCAACGCTATACTTTCTCCCAAATCTTCGTTCAACATTAATAGACGAGAAATATGACGAGAAATTTGAGCAACTTCTAAGGAATGAGTTAATCGAGAACGATAATGATCCGACTCACCTTCGACAAAAACCTGTGTTTTATGTTTTAGCCTACGAAAAGCCTTTGAATGAATAATGCGGTCACGATCACGTTGGAAACAAGTACGGTGGGGGCAAGAAGGTTCAGGGAATTGGCGCCCTTTAGATAATTTACTTTTCGCTGCTAAAGGCGAAAGTTGATCTTCAAGGCGCTCAAAATAATCCCTCATAAAATTAAGTAAAAGAGAACCGAACGAACTGACTAACGTCAGCGCCCTTAGGTAAAATTTGCTTAACTTTTTTATCAGAGTCTTTTACAAACTCTTGTTCTATCAAACAGTTTTCTTTGTAATATTTAGAAATACGTCCCATCACAATTTTTTCAACAACTTGTTCAGGTTTTCCTTCATTCAATGCTTGCGCTCGAATAATTTCTTTTTCTTTCTCTAATTCATCCGCGTTAACTTCTTCAGGTCTTACACATGAAGGGTTTGCAGCTGCAACTTGCATAGCAATATCTTTTCCAATTTCCTTATCGTCTAAAGAAACTGTAGTTTCAACCAACACGCCCAACTTTCCATTTGAATGAAGATAAGAAAAAACTTCGCCTTCAGAATCTATTCTAGCAATTTTAGTCAAATTGATATTCTCACCAACTTTTAAAATTGTTTCTGAAACAGATTCTTTGAAAGATTTACCATTAATGTTTAAGCCTTCAACGTCTTCTTTTGTAGAGGCATTGCTTTCCAAAACTGATTGAGCAATTTGAGCGCCAAATGATTTAAACGAATCATTAGTTGCTACAAAGTCAGTTTCACAATTCAACTCAAGAATTACGCCTTTTTTATTATCAGATGATAATTCGATAAAAACTTGCCCTTCAGCAGTTGTTCTTTCAGACTTTTTAGATGCCGCTGCCAATCCTTTTTCACGAAGATGTTTAACAGCTGCGTCCATATCTCCATTTGCTTCAACGAGAGCTTTTTTACAAGCCATCATTCCTACGCCAGTTTTTTCTCTTAGTTCTTTTACAGCTGCTGCAGTAATACTCATAAGTTTACTCCTTAGCTGCTTTTGAAGACGCCTTCGCTTCAGTTTTATCTTCTGTTTTTTTAGCTTTAGGAGCTTTTTTTACAGGAGCCTTTTTTGGCGTTTCTTTTTTTACGTCTGTTGCTTCTTTTTCTACTTTTGCTTTAACAACTTTTTTTGCTGGCTTTTCTTTTTCAGTAGCTGATTTAGAAGGCTTCTCATCTTCTTTTTTAACTTCTTTAACAGGAGTAGCCGCTTTCACTTCTTTAGCCTTAACAGGTGTTGCTACCTTTTCAGCTTCAACTTTAGGAGCAACTTCTCCAGCTTTTTTAGCTGCAGCTGCATCTTCTTGTTCTTTTTTAATTTTTTCTTGAGACGCTTTATGAGCATTTGCCATATCCACGGCATCTTGTTGTCCGTCGATAGATGCTTGAGCAATAACTGAACAAATCAATTTAATAGCTCTAATCGCGTCATCATTTGCAGGAATAGGAAACTGAACTTCTGTAGGATCAGCATTTGTATCAACAATCCCAACTATTGGAATTCCCATTCGTTCTGCTTCTTTAACTGCAAGTTGTTCTTTTTTTGTATCAACTATAAAAATTATAGAAGGAAGAGCAACCATATTCTTAATTCCATCAAGATAATAGCTCAATCGAGTCAATGTTTTTTGCTTTTTTGAAGATTCTTTATTTGAAAGACTATCAAACGTTCCGTCTTCTTTTTCACGAGTAAATTTCTTTAATTTATTGATACTTTGTCGAAGCGTAATATTATTTGTAAGCGTACCACCTAACCATCTATGGTTAATATAAGGCATTTTACATCTATCCGCCTCTGCCACAATCGCATCTTGCGCTTGTTTTTTAGTTCCTACAAATAAAACAGTTCCATTATGTTTCACTGTTTCTCTTACATAAGAATATACTTTTTTAATGAGTTTAATGGTTTGTTGAAGGTCGATTACGTGAATACCATTTCTTGACGTAAAAATATAAGGTTTCATTTTTGGGTTCCATCTCTTCGTTTGATGACCAAAATGAACTCCAGCTTCCAACAGCTGGCGCATAGTTACTACTTCTTTCATAAATTCTCCTTAATATACAGCCTAATTAGGCTAAAAATAATTGCACTTTCAATCCAAAACAACTTGTCAGGAGAACATCATAGCAAAAGCATATAAACATTCTGTCATTCCTTCAAAAAAAGGCAACGAGTCTATTAATAATTTTAGACTCTAGTAACGAATACTATCGTGAGCACAAATAAGCGTCAAGGTTATTACTCAAAATTCCCAGGATGGTTAACGTCTCGACATGATTCAAGGCACATTTCAATTTCACATCGTTTTAGATATTCCAAATACGTTGCAACTATATTCAAACCAATTATCGATCCTGTAACCATTAGAAATAAAATATCTTGAATTAATTCGTCGCCGTTAAATTCATCATTCTCAACATCCAATTCCTTAACCGCCACTATCTTTTTCATATCATTCACTCCATTCTGTATTATAGTTATTGCAAAAACATAGCCATTTCAATCATACAATTAAATAGGGTTCTGTTTATTGCGTTGTCGAAGGGCTCACATCACTGCTTAAAACTTTCATTCAACCCATAACTTATTGGCCACTAATTAATACCTTATACGAAATTTATCCTCGAATACCTAGAGAAATCTTTACTTAACAAAAAATGGAATTAGGGAGTAAAAAGAAAAAAAAATAGTGTTGCAAAAGAGGGTTAAAGAAAACTACTTCTGGCAGGATAAAAACCCTTCATACTGGGTTCCAAGCTTAGTGCAGCATATCAACAATATACAAACTAACCGTAGGACCCAGTATGGAAAATTTTTTGCCCTATTTAAAAATTAATAGCGGTAATGTTCAGGCTTATACGGACCATCTTTTGGAATTCCCAAATACTCAGCTTGACCATCAGAAAGAGTCGTCAATTTAACGCCAAGTCTGTTTAAATGAAGCCGAGCTACCTCTTCGTCTAAATGTTTAGGCAAACAATAAACCCCAATTTCATATTCTTTTTCCCAAAGTTCAATTTGAGCCAACACTTGGTTCGTAAATGAATTACTCATAACAAACGATGGATGTCCTGTTGCACAACCTAAATTAACCAATCGCCCTTCAGCAAGAACATAAATAACATGTCCATCCGAAAACTCATATTTATCAACTTGAGGCTTAACTTCAGTTTTCACAATTCCTGGTTCAGAATCCAATTCTGCCATTTGAATTTCATTGTCAAAGTGTCCAATATTGCAAACAAGAGCCTGGTCCTTCATTCCACGCATGTGCTCAATTGTAATAACATCTTTGTTTCCAGTTGTTGTCACAAATATATTTGCTTCTGCCAAAGCTTCTTCGGTTGGCTTAACCTCAAACCCTTCCATAGCCGCTTGCAATGCACAAATAGGGTCGATTTCAGTGACAATTACTCGAGCACCAAACCCTCTCATGGATTGAGCACAACCTTTTCCAACATCTCCAAATCCACAAACAACGACAACCTTACCGGCTATCATAATATCCGTTGCTCTCTTTATACCATCGGCCAATGATTCTCTGCATCCGTATAAATTATCGAATTTAGATTTCGTAACAGAATCGTTTACATTAATTGCAGGAAATAAAAGAGCTTTTTGCTCTAACATTTGGTATAGGCGATGAACTCCAGTCGTCGTTTCTTCCGAAACACCTTTTAACTCTTTCGCCATCGCAGTCCATTTAGTTGAAGACGTTTGCATACCTTCTTTGATTAATCGTCGAACAATTTTCAATTCATGATTTTCAACAACTTCGTCCAAAATATCGGGGGTTTTCTCGGCAGCAACTCCTTCGTGAACCATCATCGTCGCATCACCGCCATCGTCCACAATCAATGTTGGTCCACCTTCTTTAAAAGAAAGGGCCTGTTGCGTACACCACCAATATTCTTCTAGTGTTTCGCCTTTCCAAGCAAAAACTGGAACCCCTGCCTTAGCAATTGCAGCAGCAGCGTGATCTTGTGTCGAAAATATATTACACGATGCCCATCGAACATCTGCGCCCAAATCAACAAGAGTTTCTATTAATATTGCAGTTTGAATCGTCATATGAAGAGACCCCATAATCCGAGCCCCCTTTAAGGGCTTAGACTGTCCATAACGTTTTCTTAACGACATTAACCCTGGCATTTCATGCTCTGAAATTTCAATTTCACGTCGCCCAAAATCAGCCAAATTAATATCTTTTACTTTATAATCTGTTGTTATCATCGTTGTCATAATTACCTCTATTTTAATATTTATTTTAAATTCAAATCTCGATACTTAATATAATAAACTAATACCCTAGTTTACCGAATATTGCCTAAATTGACGAACGCCACCAAATCAAACTATCTATCCAATAAACCCTAGTCTTCAGCTAAAATGTCGTTCCGTATCTTATCTACCATTTTCACTAAAAAATGAATATTGTGATAACTCAACAAAATAGGCCCTAACATCTCCTTACATACTAATAAGTGTCTCAAATATGCTTTTGAGTATGACTGACATGTCATACAGTCGCAATCATCTATAGGTGTTAAATCGTCTTGAAATTGTTTATTCTTTAAATTTATTTTCCCATTTTTAGTAAACACATGCCCATGCCGAGCCAATCGTGCCGGAGCCACACAATCAAACATATCGATCCCTTGTTGAATACAAAAATCCATATTTTCAGGGAGGCCTACTCCCATCAAGTATCGAGGTTTATCCTCTGGTAATTCGGGAGTAACGGAAGCTACTATTTCCTCCATTTCTTCCCTAGGCTCCCCCACACTTACTCCGCCCAAAGCAAACCCGGAAAAACCCATATCCTTAAATTCAGAAACGCATTCTTTCCTTAAATCCGGATACATGCCTCCTTGAATAATAGAAAAAAATAACGACTTCGTATCAAGTTGATCCCAATAACCATGGGCATCTTTGATCCATTTATTTGTTACAGCCATATCTTTTCTTACATCATCTTTAGATGCCGGATAAGGTGTGCAAATGTCTAATGGCATCCAAATATCTGACCCAATTCGTCGTTGATGATCAATTACATTTTGGGGAGTAAACACTTTTAAGCTTCCATCTAAATGAGACTTAAATTCAACCCGATCAGAAAATATCTTCCGCGTCTTTGACAAAGAAAAAACTTGATATCCTCCAGAATCTGTCAAAATAGGCTTCTTCCAATTCATGAACGAATGAATTCCACCATATTGTTCAAGTCTTTCCGTAGTAGGCCGTAAACTCAAATGATAAGTATTTGCCAAAATAATTTGAGCACCTATCTCATTCAAATTATCAACGGTCATTCCCTTTACTGTAGCCAGTGTCCCAACTGGCATAAAAACAGGCGTCTGAATATCACCATGAGCCGTTTTTAAAAGACCGACTCTCGCATTAGATTTCTTACTTCTTTTTATAATTTTAAACAAAACGAATCAACACCTCATTAAGCATAACTAATCCCTTTTTAGTCGTCTGCAAGCGTCCTTTATATAGACGCAACCAACGATTCCCAATCAGTTCTTCAATTTCTTTTTCAAAATCTTTTAATACATCTGAACCAAACCGTTGTCTATAGGTAGACAACAAAAACCCCGATATTAATCTTAAATTCGATAAAATAAACTCCGATTTTTTCTGAGAATCTGAAATAAGTTTTCCCTTAAATATAGACGGAGTTGGTTGTTTAACATATTGACTAAAATTAGACGTATTTTTCGAATGACACCCATTTAAATACGAATCTGCGCTCGGACCAACGCCGATAAAGTCACCGTACGTCCAATAATTTTTATTGTGGGAACACTCATGCCCTGGTTTGGCAAAAGCAGACACTTCATAATGAAGATAACCCTTCGCTTTCAAATACCGACAAATATTTTGATATTGCCTATAATCATTTTCCTGTACAACAGGTTGAATCCCATGTTTCTCAAACAACGTGCCTTTTTCGATAGTTAGAGCATAAAGCGATATATGAGGAGGGTCTACCTCCATTGCTTTATCCAAAGATTTTCTCACACCGTTCCAATCAGAATCAGGAAATCCAAACATAAAGTCCATATTCCAAGACAAAAGTTTTGAATCTTTAACAATTTCGACAGCTTTATAAATTGTCTTTACGTTATGAATTCGGCCTAACAACTTCAATTCGTTTTTATCAAAGGATTGAATACCCAAACTGACTCGCGTATATCCATAGGTTTCTAAGCATCTCAAATAAGCAGGCGTAACCGCCTCCGGATTCATTTCAACGGTTTTCTCCAACACCTCAAAACGCCCCTTAAATACGGACAATATTTTTAACATTCTCGAAAACGACGGTAACGTCAAACTATTGGGAGTTCCGCCTCCAATAAACAGAGATTTAATATTAAAACTTGAGCTATTTTCTTGAATCGACAAAACTTCCTTCTCTAGAGCATCTAAATATGATTTTTCAAGAGTAGGATCCCACAAACGTTTATAAAACGCACAATAAGGACATCGTTTTAGGCAAAAAGGAACATGTACATATAAAGACGGATAAACACCATCGGGGATATTAAAACTCAAAGCGATATTCCAAAATTATGAACTGAGGGTTAAATGATTATGACAGTCTGGGCATTCAGTTAAACTAACATCTACTTCACGCCCACATTTTGGACAAAGGTGAGTAGGCTCATCAATTTGACTAAATGTCGTTTTCTTTGGTTTCGCAATCATGCGATACACAATATAAGAAGGAACCACTATTTGAGGAAGAAGTATCGAAAAAATAAATATTAAAAAAGGAAAGGGGGACTTTAATCCAAATTTCTTAGCGTCGCTAAATATAAAATAAGCGCTAAGAATTCCGAATATATACCCTAAGTAAACGCCCATTCACTATTTCTTGGACTTTACCATGTGAATTTCAGTAGATTTTCCTGGAACCGAATGCACAGTAGCTTCATCCATTAAATTTTTAATAAAGGTAATTCCAAGACCAAGACCAAGTCTTTCCTCGGACTTCTCAATTTGAGATTGGGTTCCTAAGACACCCACATCAAACCCAGTACCTTCGTCTTTTACAGTAATTTCCAATTTTTTATCAGAAAGAAAACAAGTAATTTCAATTTCGCCATTTCCGTCTTCATACGCATGCTGAACACTGTTCGTGCACGCCTCTGAAATAGCAACTTTCAAATCTTCAATTTCCTCAACCGAAAAATCCAATCGTGCGGCGATACCAGAAACTGCCAAACGAACAACGCCGACATATTCTGATTTAGCTGGTATTTTTAAATATATTTTATCCTTCATCAATACTCCAACATTAACCTTTAATCTCTGACAGAACATCAGAATCGGTATCGAAAAGACGAATATTCTTTTTATCTAATCCTGAAACCGAAAATATTTTACGAATTTGAGGTTGCTGACAAACGATATATACATAACCTTTTTTGTTACTAAGAGTCCGTGCGGTGTGCGCAATAATTCCTAACCCGGTACTGTCTAAATAATGAATACCTTCTAAGTCTAATACAATAGATGAATGACCACCTTCAATAGCTTCTGTCATTCCTTTGTTCAATTTAGGACAAGTATAAATATCAATATCCCCCTTTACTCTTACAATAGGAATATCCTGTTTTTCTTCAATTTCAATATTAAAGTTTAAAACCATATAAAATGTCCTTTCAAATATTATTTACTACGGGTAGCTTACTAAAGCTATGTTATTAATTTTACGCTAAGTGTCGTAAAAATTAAAACACCTATATTAATAGTTCAATATATAATGACATAATATTATACTAACTACAAAACCATTAAGCAAACAAATTACAACGAAATTAGGTCAACTAATTTAGCCAATTTCATTGACATTTTTGAACTATTTAGGTATTTGTTATAGGTCGAACTTATCAAGTATAATAAAGTTCAACAGTATTTTTTCTATCACTACATTTAAAACTATAGATTTAATGGCTTTATATAAGAAGGAGACAATTCAATGGCTAGAGTAAAAGTAAGCAAAAAAAAAGAACAAGCAAATAATTTATCAACTAACGAGATTGGTTATAAAACCGTTTCTGTGTCATGTGCATGTGGCGCGAAATTTGAATCAGGATCAACATTAGATTCAATCCGTGTAGATATCTGTTCAAACTGTCACCCTTTCTTCACTGGCGAAAATAGAATTCTCGATTCTGAAGGACGCGTAGACAAGTTTAGAAAAAAATACAGTCTCGCAAAAAAATAGAATATTACGAATCAAATTTCGAAATATATCTTAAATAAAGTTAAATCGAAAAAAGGGAGTGCGTTATTATCTCAAAAAATATACGCTTGCTCCCTTTTTTATTTTATTACTAATTTAATTCAACCCATTTGATAAGGCCCAAAATATGTTAGACAAACTTGAAGAAATTGAAAACCAATTTGTAGCACTAGAAAAAAAAATAAGTGACCCGGAAATCATATCTAACATTCCCGTCTACCAAGAACATGTTATAAAACACGCCGAACTAAGAGACGTTGTTGAAATAATAAGAGAACTAAAAAAAGCGAACCAAGAAATCGATGATCTTCAAGAAATGGTCAAAGACCCAGAGTACAAGGAATTTGCAAAAGAAGAATTAGAAACGATACAACAAAAAAAATCTCAACTTGAACACGATATACAAACATTCCTAATTCCAAAAGACAAAAATGACAAGAAAAATGCACTTATTGAGATCAGATCAGGAACGGGTGGCGATGAAGCCGCTTTATTTGCTGCAGATTTATATCGAATGTACACAAAATTCGCTGATGCAAAAGGGTGGAAAACCGAAGTTTTATCAGAAAACATTACTGAAATGGGTGGTGTTAAAGAAATTATATTCGTCATCTCTGGAACAAATGTTTATGCTCAACTTAAATTCGAAATGGGAACTCACCGGGTTCAACGAGTTCCTGATACAGAAACCCAAGGTCGTGTTCATACATCTGCTGCAACAGTTGCAATTTTACCTGAGGCAGAAGAAGTAGACATTACAATTGATACAAAAGACCTTAGAGTTGATACTTACAGGGCAAGTGGTTCTGGCGGACAACACGTAAATAAAACAAGTTCTGCTGTTCGAATTACACATTTACCAACAAACGTCGTCGTTTCATGCCAAGACGAAAGGTCTCAATTCCAAAATAAAGAGCGCTGTATGAGAATGCTAAGAACAAAACTATACGAAACTGAAGTTGAACGACAACGAAAAACAGAAGCAGATTTACGCAAATCTCAAGTAGGATCGGGAGACAGATCTCAAAAAATTAGAACTTATAATTTTCCTCAAAAAAGAATTACAGATCATAGAATTAATGTATCTATTTTCTATCTCGAAGAATTTCTAAACGGAAAGATCAGCGAACTAATAGAAAAACTTCAAACAGTCGAGCGATTAGAAAAAATGAAACTCACAAATGAATCAATCTAACTCAATCTAAACGAAAAAAAATTACTACTAGTGCAAACTCATCAGCTATTTCTCGAACTAAAAAACACCCTTTCTCAATATACTGAGGAATTCGAAATCGAATCAAAGCTTTTTATTTGCCATTTTCTAAAGTGGGAGCCAAACACATTTGTTAACCATCTAAGCGACGACATTCCAAAAGAAATATCAAAAGAAATTAAATCATCCGTAAAAAAAAGAATGGAAGAAAACATACCATTAGCATATCTATTTAAAAAATGGCCATTTCGAAAAAACACATATTCCACAAGTCCTGGAGTCCTTATTCCACGTTCTGACACAGAGTATCTAGTCGAAAAAGCAATAAAATTAATTCAAGAAAACAATATTTCAACTATTTATGAGATTGGATATGGTTCAGGAATAATATCAATCGAGCTTGCTAAGGAATATCCTGACTGCTCTATAGTCGGATGGGACATTAGTAAAGATGCCTATAACCTAGCAAATAAAAATCTTCACACATTAATCCCGGCTCCATCAACTAGCATATCGAAAATGCAACCGTATTCACGTCAAAACAATATCCCAATATTCTACCAAAATGACTTTTTTGAAATATACGATAGTTACGCGTTCGACTTTTCAAATACCTTATTTATAAGTAACCCGCCCTATATCAAAACAGATGTTATAAAAACACTTGAACCTCAAGTTTCGTTATGGGAACCAAAAGAAGCTTTAGATGGAGGAGAATCAGGAATCGATTTTTACGAAAAATTTCTCGCATGGTATTCCACTAAATTAGCCAACAGACCTCCCTCAAAGGGATTTGTGCTTTTTGAAATTGGATACGACCAACAAAGAGAAATGGAAAAATTAAGTGAAAAATACAAATTAAAACTTTCGGTAAATAACGACCTTCAAAATCTTCCACGAGTCTGTCTTTTTACTAACTAAACAACATTACTATTTCGAATCGTCTCCAAACCATAATCGATACAATCGGTCATATACGCCATTTTCCTGAAACTTTAAAAGCTCCACATTCACATGGTGTTCCAATCCAGAATCTTCTCCAATTGCCATTCCGTAATATTTATTTTTAAATTCATTTCCAACAATTTCAAAACGACCATTATCAATATTAGTAACAAAATATTTAAGGACAGATGATTCGTACACAACTGCAGTAAGAAGTCCTTTTTTAACACCCAAATATGCCTTTTCTATATTTGGATACTCAAATACTCGAATCCCTTTCCGTTTAAGATAGGGTGCTATCAAACTCCCTCTTGTCGTACCAACTTGTTTTCCTGCTAAGTCTTCAACCGAATTAATTTCTCCTTTTATTTTTGAAAGAGTCAACGTACTACTAACAGTCGCTGTAAAAAAAGATATTAAAAAAATTCCTGTAAACATCCAAATCAAAGCAAAGCCTCGTCCAATTTTACTTTTCGGAGTTTTATCGCCATAACCAACAGTAGTAACCGTCACAGCAGACCACCAAAACGCCTCAAAAACGCCACGAACATAATGACTAGGAAACATATCAGGATTCTTTTTACGTTCAAAAAACCACACTAGGTTAGCAGAAATAAACATCAAAGCAATTAAAAAAAACAAAGCCTCTATTATCTGTGGAGAAAAAATAATGGACGCCAAATTACTAGTAACAGATTGAAGCCCCTCATTTTCATTCCGCAAAACCATAATACGTTGTCCCGAAGAAAAATAAGGTTGAGAAAAAGAAGCTTTCTCAACGCGTTCAGAGCTTATAACCAATCCACCAAATGCCAAATCAGCACGTCCCGATTCAACTTCATCCATAAGTTGGCTTGTCGCACTAACATCATAATACTCGTAATCGATATTCAATTTCTCAGCAATTTTATCCCACAACAATATTGTAAACCCTGAATAAATATCGCCTTCCTTAATGATGAAAGGGACAAGAGGTTTTACTGCAATTTTGTATGTTTTATTGCGATCCAATTCTGAAGAAACGGTAAAAGATACCATTCCAAGAGAACACAATAAAAAAATGACTAATAATCGTTTAAAAAAGAAATTCACATATTTTTTTTACCCCTTAATATTAAATTTCAAACATAAAGTTCAACCATTAATACAATCTAATATAAAAAATAAAAATACATTAAATTTTGCTCTACTTAAAAAAAGTAAATTAAAGACATCCACAAAGCAAAACGACCTATACTACAACAGTAGTTTCCATCGATATCTAATACTGGACTAACTATAAAGAAATATTGTACTTTTTGGATTTATTGTAAAAGGTAGTTCGAGAAATCCCAAGAATATCAGATGCTTTTTTAATATTTCCATTCATAGCAAAAAGGGTCCTCTTCAACGCGTCCTTTTCTATATCATTTAAAGACCGAAGTGTTTCATCTTTACTAAGATTACTGGAGCATGTTTTTTTCAATAAAATAGGCTCTGAATCTCCAGCCACCCTAGAATTGGATAAAATATCTTTCGTTATCCACCCTCCCCGAGACAAAACAATCGCCTTCTGAATAACGTTCTCAAGTTCCCGAATGTTACCCGGCCATTGATAGTTTACTAAAAAACTAGACGCATCTTCTGATAGGCCCGTAACATTTAAGTTAAATTGTCGTTTATATTTTTCAATAAAATAATGAGTAAGAGGTAAAATATCATCTTTTCGTTCTCGAAGCGCAGGAATTTGAATCGGAAAAACAAACAATCGGTAATATAAGTCTTCTCTAAAAGTACCGTCTTGAACCATTTGTTTCAAATTCCTATGCGTAGCAGCAAGTACTCGTATATTAATACTCTGCTTATTTGTCGAACCTATAGATTCAACCTCTTTATTTTGTAAAACACGTAGTAACTTAACCTGAACATCCAACGGCAATTCACCTATTTCGTCCAAAAATAAAGTCCCGTTATTAGCGAGAAAAAATTTACCAGGCTTATCCGAATCTGCTCCCGTAAAACTTCCTTTACTGTATCCAAACAATTCCGATTCCACTAAATCCTTAGGAATTGCTCCACAATTCACAACAACAAAAGGCTCTTTTTTTCTACTAGAATTTTCATGAATTAGCCGAGCAATAACATCTTTTCCTGTTCCTGTTTCCCCATCTAAAATAACAGTAATATCATTGTCTAAAATTAAGCCCACCATCTTATAAACATGTTTCATAATATCGCTATTTCCAACTAAGCTTTTAGAGGATACGAAATTAGACTGAAGATACTCTATCTGATTTTTTTGTTGGTCAAGTTCGTTCTCTTGTTCTGCTGAATATATTTCAAAAGTAAACAGCCCCACGAAGTCTAATAACCGACTCAGTTGCTTTAAAACAAGTTGACTTTTATCATCCAAAACCTCTTTTTCCATGTACGTCGATAGAGTCTTTTTTAAAGAAAAAACGGACAGCCCTAAGGCTTTCAATGTAATCCCTTTTGACGTCTGATCTCTTAAAATTTTGTGCCATAATTTAAAAAAAGGTTGAATATCTTTAGGGTCCAAATTTGGAAATGCATTAGACGATGCAGATGATACCAATTCTTTTAAAAGGGACTTTGAATCACTTACAAAATTAAGAGACGAATCATTCACAATCTTTGAAAGCTGCGGCTCTGACTCAACATCTGATAACCACGATGTAAAAATATTATCATTGTGTACTGAAACAGAATCAATTAATAATTTTTGCTTACTATTTCTGTTTAAACTATTTTCTTTTGAAACCATATACTCATTTCTTTAACAGCAATTTGATGCTTTTTTAATATCGGCTTTAATTTGCGTAATAAGTTCCACAGGAGAAGGAAATTTTATCTCCCCTCGGATCCTATGGACCACATGTACAGCCAATTTACGATTGTATAAAGAAAAGTCCCCTCCAACAATATGAACCTCGACCGACATACAGATGCCATTAAATGTGGGTTTCTTACCAATATATATCATAGCCGAAAGCTTTTTCTTTTTTATAAAAACGTATCCAGAATATACGCCAGGGTTGGGAAGTAATTTAATAGGAGAAACCCTGATATTTGCGGTAGGAAAGCCAATTTTTCTTCCCCTACCATCGCCTTTGATAACCAGCCCTTTTATCTGGTAAGGGTGTCCAAGCAAACGAACGGCACGATCAAAATCACCTTCTTGAAACAAGGACCTTATCTTCGAGCTTTTTACTAAGGTGTGTTGATAAGATACAGCTTCCACTACGGTCAGCCCTATTTTTTTTTCTTGTGTCCACGTTTTTAAAAGGTGTATATCTCCCTTTTGAAGATTCCCAAACTTAAAATCATACCCAACGACAATATGTTTTGGTCTAATTTGGTCCCATATAATTGATTCCAAAAATTCAAGAGCAGAAAGGCTAGCCAATACTTTAGAAAACCTGACAACTAACAATGAATTCACGTAGGTTCTTAATTCGTCCAAGCTCGTAAGGTTAGGTACATTTTTTTTCTTCAAGGCCTTCAAAGGATGGGGGAAAAAGGTTAATAAACTCGTAGAAATTTTTAAAATCTCTTGATGACCCAAGTGCAAGCCATCAAAAACGCCCAATCCTAAAATTTCATCTCCCTTACTAAGGGAACCATAAACTTTTAAATTTTTCATATAATTATGAAGCTCTCACTATTCCTCACTTAACTTTTCAAAGAATAGCGGATCCGATACCAAAGACGTAGTTGCAATTTGACTATCTAATCTTGCCAAAGGTACGGCATCCTCAACACAAAAAGCCCCAATTTGGGACCGTATTAAGTTCTTAGCATAACCGACGGTATTGAATGCCTCAGCAATATCTCTACATAAGCTACGAATATAAGTTCCTTTTGAGCAAGTGACCGAGAAATTGATTTGTGGAAAGGAGTAGGTGCCTACTGATTCAACCGTCAATTGGTGAACCGTAATAGTAGACGATTTTATGGTAGCTTCAATTTCCTTAATCTCGTCCTCTGTTTTTGTTTTTCTGGCCAACGAGTATAGTCGTTTCCCATTGACCTTTTTTGCGCTAAAAA
>JABIPA010000030.1 GCA_018698675.1 bacterium
CTCCCCGTCTTTATACATAGGATCGAAAAAACGAAACCCAACCATAATGTCATTTTGATACGCAAAAAAACAACGAACGTCCATTTCTTCTTTAAATGTAATAGGCCTTGTTAAAAATGCCTGATTTTTAAATGACCGTTTTCTGCTTACACTCCATTTTTTATCTACACGTTGAATATCTTCTTTTAGTAACTCAATAGATTCTTTTTCGGTTACAACTAACTCTTTCGAAGCTTTCTTCAACGCCATCATAAACCACCTGTGAGTACGCCATGTGGGATTAAAACTCTCCAAATCAATAACTGTCTCATACCCCATCGGGGTAATATAAAACCCCCGTTTAGACAAAATCCTAGATATGTTATCTCCAACATGACAAAAGCTAATTCTACACTTCGTTTGAAGAATTTTATCGATAGTATCTTCAGCTAAATCTAAATTCAATAACCCATCTCCAAATACAACCAAGGGAGAATAAATTCTCTTTGCCCACTGAAAAAGGATTGTTCCTATATATTTTCTATATTTAAGATTAAAAATTTTATGGTCTCTATTTCGATTAAAGGGCCGTTTGAAAAAGAGAACCCCTCTATTTAGTGTTCCAAAACTAGATAATCCTGGTTGAAGACAAGCATAAGCTAAACAATTCCCTCCCCATTTTTTTAATGAATAAACAAATACTTCATAATTTTTCACACACCAATCTTAAGCTAAGTCTTATTAAATATGGAATACAATAATTTGAACGCTTCCATCACTTACAAATCCGAGATAGAATATTTCTGAAAACGAAACTAACTAATAAAGGAAATAACATGGCTGGAAACACTTTTGGAAAATTACTTACAATTACAACCTTTGGAGAAAGCCATGGACCTGCATTAGGTGTCACGTTAGACGGAGTACCATCCGGTCTTCCAATAAATGAAAAAGATATACAACTTGAGTTAGACCGTCGCCGTCCGGGACAATCTAAAGTCACTACTCCCCGAAATGAAGCAGATAAAGTAGAAATATTGTCAGGAATTTTTGAAGAGAAAACAACAGGTGCTCCTATTTGTCTCCTTATAAGAAATGCAAACCAAAAATCAAAAGACTACTCCCATATTAAAGATTTATACCGACCTGGCCATGCGGACTATACATTTGAAAAAAAATACGGATTTAGAGACTACCGAGGCGGCGGGCGATCGTCTGGAAGAGAAACTGCCGCTAGAGTCGCTGCAGGAGCAATTGCTAAAAAATGGCTTCTTACTAAAGGAATTAAAATCATTTCTTATACACAAGAAGTATATGGAGTGAAAGCGAAAGAAATTGACCTCTCAGAAATCGAAAAAAATATCATTCGCTGCCCAGATAAAAACCAAGCAATTAAAATGATTGAATTAATTGAAGATGCAAAAAAAGAAGGAGACTCTCTAGGCGGTGTTGTTGAAACACTCATAGAAGGATGCCCTGTCGGCCTAGGAGACCCGGTGTTCGACAAAATTGACGCGACATTATCGCATGCCATGATGTCTATTGGAACTATTAAGGGAATTGAATTTGGAAAAGGTTTCGAGGTTGCATCAATGAAAGGTTCTGAAAATAACGATGAATTTATTCTTAAAAACAAATCGATATCTACAGATACAAATCATGCTGGCGGAATTCTTGGAGGAATAACTTCCGGAGAACCAATAAATTTTCGAGTGGCCGTAAAACCCCCTTCGTCAATTACAAAAACTCAAAAGACAGTTACGAAAGAATCCGAAGAAACGTCCCTTAGTGTAAAAGGAAGACATGATCCCTGTATCTGCCCACGAGTTGTTCCCGTAGTAGAAGCAATGACTGCACTAACAATAGCTGATGCATTTTTAATTCAAGAAACACTCAAACACAACACATTAATTTAAAGAATTTTGAAAGTTAAACTAAGTGAATTTAAACAATATAAAACTTAGCTCTCATCAAACGAAAAAAAATAAGATATAATCTCGAATAATGTCATATAATCCTTCAGAAATTGAACCAAAATGGATTACAGAATGGAAAAATTCTAACATCCATAAAACAGGAACAGATCCGGACAAAAAAAACTACTATGTCCTGGAAATGTTTCCATACCCTTCTGGAAAACTACACATGGGTCATGTCCGTAACTATTCCATTGGCGATGCTTTAGCTCGTTTCAAACGCATGCAAGGGTTTAATGTCCTTTATCCGATGGGATATGACTCATTAGGACTTCCCGCAGAAAATGCTGCAAAAAAACACAATATTCACCCAGAAAAATGGACCTTAGATAAAATTGAAGAAATGAAAGAACAACAAGTTGAACTTGGTTTTAGCTATGACTGGGACCGAGAAGTTGTTACTTGTTTAGAGACATATTACAGATGGAATCAATGGATATTCTTAAAATTATACGACAAAGGGCTTGCTTATAAAAAGAAAGCGCCCGTAAATTGGTGCACACCTTGTGCAACTGTTCTTGCAAACGAACAAGTTGAAAACGGAAAATGCTGGCGATGCAAATCAGAAGTACTTCAAAAGAACCTAGAACAGTGGTTTTTTAAAATCACAGATTATGCAGAAGATCTTTTAAATGATATTAGTCTATTAGACGGATGGCCTGAAAAAGTTAAAACAATGCAAAAAAATTGGATTGGTCGTTCTGAAGGTGCTGAAATTGATTTTAACATCATAGATAAAGATGAAAAACTAACCGTGTACACCACTCGTCCTGATACAGTATATGGAATTACATATCTAGTTATGGCACCCGAACATCCTAAAGTTGTCGAATGGACTAAGGGTACTAACTATGAAACACAAACCTTAGCTTTTATTGAAAAAGCAAAATCAAAATCTAAAATAGAACGAACCGATGAAACGAAGAAAAAAGAGGGAGTTTTCATTGGAGAATATTTTAAATGTCCATTTTCTGGCGATAACCTTCCAATTTGGATTTCTGACTATGTTCTAATGGATTATGGTACTGGCGCAGTTATGGCTGTTCCTGCACACGATGAACGAGACTTCCAGTTTGCAACGAACAACAACCTTCCAATAAAGGAAGTCATTCAGCCATTTCCCAAAAAACCGAACAAAGATGAAGCTACACTCTTAGATAAAAGTTCATTATCAGAACCCTTGAAACAAGCATATACAGAAGCCGGTATTATGGTGAATTCTAATGAATTCTCGGGATTAAAAAGTAAAGACTTTAAAGAAAAAATAAAGACTGTCTTAGAAGAAAAAAATATTGGACGAAAAACAGTAAATTACAAACTTAGAGATTGGTTACTTTCTAGACAACGGTATTGGGGCACTCCTATTCCAATTATATATTGCGATACATGTGGAATAGTCACAGAAAAGGAAGATAATCTGCCAATCGAACTTCCAAAAAATGTATCCTTTGAAGGAACAGGAAACCCTCTCGATAAATTAGACGATTTTGTGAATACAACTTGTCCGACTTGTGGTAACAATGCAAAAAGAGAAACTGATACGATGGATACATTCGTCGATTCATCGTGGTATTTCATGAGATATTGTTCTCCTACAAACTCAGATGCTCCTTTTGACGGAAAAGAAGTTGAAAAATGGGCACCTGTTGATCAATATATTGGTGGTGTCGAACATGCCGTTTTACATCTTCTTTATTCAAGGTTCTTCACAAAAGCATTACGTGACCTTGGGTTAGTAAATGTAGACGAACCATTTAAAAGACTTCTAACTCAAGGAATGGTTTTAAAAGATGGCGTCAAAATGTCAAAGTCATTAGGAAACACCGTAGACCCTGGAGATATAATTAAAAAATATGGGGCCGATACCGCTCGATTATTTATTTTGTTTGGAGCACCTGTTGAGCGAGATTTAGATTGGTCCGATAAAGCAGTAGAAGGAAGTTTTAGATTTCTATGTCGTGTTTTTAGACTTGTTGATGAACCTACTACCTTTACGTTTAAAAATACTGAAGACCTCGAAAAAGAAGTACATAAATGCATCAAAAAAGTGACCCAAGATATCGAAAGATTCTCTTATAACACGGCCATTAGTAAACTCATGGAACTTGTAAATTTCATGTATTCGAATACAACATCTAAAGAAGCAATTAAAACACTTATCCTTTTATTAGCGCCATTTGCTCCATTTATAGCAGAAGAAATGTGGAAACTTGAGGGTCATACAACAAGTATACATACAGAAGAATGGCCTCTTGTAGATGAATCTAAACTTGTAGACAAAGAATTTACACTTGTATTACAAGTAAACGGAAAAGTTAGAGATAAAATTGTAGTCCCATCAACTATACAACAATCTGAAATTGAAGAATTGGCCAAAAATAGTGAAAAAATAAAAAGTTATATTGAGGGAAAAACTATAATTAAGTCTATTCTCATTAAAAACAAGCTTCTAAATATAGTCGTAAAATAAACCGACTCCACAAAACTAAGTCTTTCCTTACTCCACAGCATATATACCCGCCAAAATTAAATTCAAAAAAGGAAGCATAAATATTTAGACTATTTATGAAACACTATCAAAAATATTTAGTATTCTTAAATAAAAAAATAGAATTTATACACTTGTGTCGTTTTTAAACAGCCAAAATGTACAAATTATTAACAAACCTAAATTAGCTTTTACCTATAGGGTAGAAATTTGAAATTGCTTTAAAAAAGAACGGCTTACTCCTTAAACAAGCAATCTAAAACTAAATCAAGTAAAATCCCCTTTATAAAAACCAATTCACCTAGATTCCAAATAACTCAAAACACTATGAATTTATATAAAACCAAAAACAATATTAAGATTGGTACGTTTATTGCATTACGAAGAGTGTAAAACAAATTAAAGGAGAAAATTATGAACTCCTTAATCAATAACAATTCTACTCAAAGGAGAAACACAGCGTGCAACGAACCATCAAACACATTTTTTAATTCAAAAGAACCGAAAGATTTATATAACGACTTGTTTCAAACATTTTTT
Source organism: bacterium (assembly GCA_018698675.1). GTDB lineage: Bacteria > Margulisbacteria > Marinamargulisbacteria > JABIPA01 > JABIPA01 > JABIPA01. Next base: position 4,984 of record JABIPA010000030.1, read on the forward strand.
AATACAGAGTCCCCTGAGAAAAAAACATGGATAGCTCCTTTAAATCTAAAAGAAACTAAAGATTCTATAACGGTCACGGCCGAAATTCCAGGAATTGAGAAAGACAAAATAGAAATTGAATACCACGACGGAGTTTTAAAAATAAGTGGAAACAAAGAAGATTCATTTTCAAACGAAAATGATAATTATATCCACAAAGAAATAACTTTCGGTAAATTTAGTCGAAGTATTCAAGTCGGAGATATAGCTTTTGAAAAATCAATTGCAGATATATCAAATGGAGTTTTAAGTATACAGCTTCCTAAATCAGAAGAGAAAAAAGCGAAGACTCTTAAAATAAACTAGAATTCATATAAAAGATAAATTCAAACCCTTCAAAATCTTCATACACATTCAAAATAGGACCACCGTAAAGGTGGTCTTCTTCGTTTGAAAATCACCAATAAATACAATAAAATACAAGGCCAATAAACGTAAAACGAAATAAATATGAGAGTTTAATAATAAAAAATAAATTATTTTATAAAATTACACGATAATATAAATAAAAGGATAAACAATTTTAAAAAAACTAATTTCATATTTAACTCAAAATTTTCTAGAAACTCTATCTACAACGCATACAACGGTTAACCTAAAAGAGTTTTCAACAATCTTTAAAACATCGAGTATAGATTTAGAAAATGAACTACTATCAAACAAAATTCTCCAAGAACCTTATGAAATAAACGTTTCACAAGAATTAGTTCATCGTATTAAAACCTATACAGACGTTTTTGAAAAATTAGACACATTATTAACATACCAAATGCTCAGTTCACTGCGTTTATACCAAAATGCATTAGAAAAAACACCGAGCATTATTGCAAGTAGTCCGGGTTCGGGAAAAACAAGAACATATGCAGCATTTTGCGTATTATGTAAAGAAGACGGATTTGGCGACTTTTTCCTATATGTGACCCACAATAAACTAATTCAAAAAAAAATACACAAGGAATTAATAAAAAACTTTGGACATTTATTGGACATTCAGATTTATGATAAAAATAAGCCAACACCACAAATCACTGGAATCCAAATCATGTCGTATTCGGATTTAAAAAATACGTATGATTCGGGAACTGACGAACAAAAAGAACTTTTTACTATAAAATATGACACGATAATTTTCGATGAAGCCGAAGAAATGTTTCCAAAAAACATAATAACTTCTAAAGAAAAAAAACAATCCGAATTAGAACAACAATTCAAAAATTTTATACTAAAACAAAAATCAATTATTTATGGTACGGCTACTCCTGCAGACAACTATTTCGAATTCGAAAAATTTCACATAAATTTACTTCCCATTCTAAAAAACCCAAAACACAAAGAAATAAACGAAAAATGTACTTACGAAATGAGAAATTCATTTCAACTATTTAGCTATTACTTAGACTACAACGTAAAATTAGAAAAACAAGCAATCGAAGACCTCGTATTAACAAATGAGTTTAATGAAAAAACGACTGCTTTAAAAAATCTATATTCATTAGCTAGAGAAATTCATGGCCTATCTTTAAACACAAACACAGAAACTGTACTCTCCAATGCACATTTGGTATTCAACGGATTATTAGGATATATAAAAAAGCAATCAGAGGATAAAACCTTAATCGACTATTTAGTTCACGCATTTATACAATTATCAAACGGGGAAAAAACACTAATAAGAGTAGAAGAATATAACGCGTCAGAAAAAAGACTTGAAAACGCATTAGAAATAATCGAAAAAACTATAGAGAGTTTAAAGAACAATTTCAATCAAAACACCGAACAAATAGATAATCTAAACAAAAAGTTAGAAAATATTAAAGTTATTTTAAACAATAACCCATTCAAAACACTGTCTATCCAACGGCTCTTAAATATAAATCAAGACGATTCTTTTTATGCACGTATTCGGCACGAAATATATAACAAATATAGAGACTTAATGCAAAACAAACAAAACATACAAGCTTTCGATACACTATTTAATCATGTGTACATGTTATCCCAAAACCAAATAACATCAGAAAAACAAACACAAAAAGAAAAAAAAATAGATCAAGTATTAGAAAACTGGGGGATCCCTACTCTATCTGAAAAAAGTGTCGATATTTTGATAACAACTCCCGCTTTTGATTCTGGACATGATTTTCACGCGCCCTGTAAAAATAGAATTCAAAGTAATCAAGCAATAATAGGAGAAAGTCATACATCTAAACGTTGGATTCAATTTAGCGGTCGAATGTTAAGACTCGGGATCAAGGTCAAACCCAAATTGCTCCATGTTTCAAGAAGAACGAATGACTCTATCTTATCCCAAAACCATCACATCGAAAAATTATTAAGATGTCTCGAAACATCCCGTGGAGACACGTCTCTTTTAGAAGAAAGTAATTCAGAGTATTATACATTTTTACAAAAGCAACAAACGATTAATACCCTTGTAACAACTATCGGTCATTTATTTAATGACATCCGTCTAAAAAAATCAAGCACACCAAATTTCCCAAAATTACTAAGAAACGAAGTTACCTATAATGATCATTCCACAGAAATTATTGAAGAAATTGAACGGCTTTACGAAGAATCAGAAAAGAAAAAAAATGTCATCCTACATCAATCCGAAACAACTCAATTAGATTCCTTTACTTTAAACGGAAAGGATATCAATATATCAATTGAAACAGTTACGGATGAAAACAATGCTCTACACCACTTTCTAACAGGAAATTATCTTCCCTTATACGATTTTTTATCCATAATGCTAAATACTCATAAATGGGAATTTCAAACGATCGTGGAACCAGACAACATCAAAAGACATGAACTAAAAATTCCAGATGTTGACGCCATCAACAGACTCAATAGACTCAAAAAAACTCCTGATTCGGATCAACCATCTCTATTCTACCAATGGATGTCTATTCCTATAGATCAACAAAAAGCTATGAAAAATCCATTCTCACCTTCCCAAAACAACAAATCCAAACGAAAAAATGTTCAACAATCCACACATTCTAAAGATACTAAAAAATTTAAACTCTTTTTTAGGAATTATGATGATACAGAAGTAACTGAAAAGCCTATCGATACCATTATCGACACTGATGATATCTCCACAATAATAGAGAAAAAGAGAAAAAGAGAGTGCATATCAACTGAAAAACAAAATGTGAAAAACAAACTCGCTGTATATATTCCCATAAGCAATTTAGAGATACAAAATGATGAAAGCATCTCAAAACATTTCGAATTAAACAAAAATACGATTCAAAAAGAATATCAAAAGTCGCTAATCCCCATTCCAAAACCTACAATAGAAAGCACTCTTCAAAAATACTCCAAGTTTAAGGAAATTAAAGAAATATCAAGCCGATTCAAAGAAGAACCCGAGTTAAAAAAAGCTCTTGAAATCTTAGTCAACATTGCTTGTACAAACTCATATCAACGTGTATTTAACCTTCTGCTTAATGATCTACTTTCTATCGAAATATTTAAAAACAAAATAAATAATAGATCAAAAGAAATTCCATACACATTCACTATCCAAAAAGATTTGTTTTCAAATTATTTACCAAGCAAATACATAAATTTCAAACGGTTACTAAAACATAATATACTTACATTAAATGATTTAGTTCGGGCTAAATATACAGAAAACCGTACAATCAAGTCATGGTTATACGACGATTTAATACGGGAAAGTTTGTCAGTCGAGAATTTCGAACAAATAATCAAAAACGACCCGGACATTCTATCAACAAGTCATATTTACCATATCAATTCTTTGATCAAAGAAAATGCTGAAAAATATAATTTTACAGTAACGATTACGTCTTCCCTAAAAACATGGGAAGAGCTTTATTTAAAAGCTTTAAAATTATACGGTAATCTAGATTATGCACTTCCAACTCCAACTTGGAACGAAAACTCAGGTTTTATAAAAAGACTCGCTGAAGTAAATGCCTATAAGGCTTTCGAATTATGTGACCCAAAAAGGGATCAAGACTACAACAATCTTAAATTAGAATTTCTAAATACCCTTTTACAGAAATTAGGAACTTCTTTAAACCCAGATCAACATTTATTTAAAAGCCCTCAATTTAAAGGCCCCATATCAAACACGATAAGAGAGATCGTTGATCATTTAGAAGAAATTAACGAAAGCGCCTCAGGGTCCGAAAATGATGACGCCCCTAGTCCAACACCGGTTCTTGAAGATATATCAACAAAAATGATTCCAGTCATCGACTTAACTTTAGACGACACCGAATCATCTATTCAACTAGAGGCAGAAAGTTTAACAGCTAAAGAATCCATACATTTAGAAACAGAAATTACAAATCAACTTTTTGATTACTTAATCTCTTGCAATAATGCCAAAATCATCAAGAAGATTATGACCACATTTAAAAATACCTACTGTGATTTAGAAAAAAAGAAACTATTCATTCATATAGTTTTAAGACAATCAATTATTAAATATAACCAATCCCTCAATAAAATATTAGATGATAAAAACATCTCAAATAAACTTAAAAAATTCGCCTCATTTTCAAAACTGACGGAAAAGTATCCAAATTATATTGAAGATGATACATCGTTTAACGGAATTATTTATAACTCGCCAAGTGACAACCCTTTTAGTAACAAGACATCTAGTAATAATCCTACCAATTTTAATATTGAGATAGCTAACAAACTATTTAAAATTGGTTTAATAGACGCTAATATAAAACTGCTCAATTGGGATTCAACCGCTCTTAAATTGACCCCAATAAGTCTATCAAATTATATTATCTACGTATCTAGTTATAAAGATTTTATAAAAGTACTTAACTCAAATTTAGAATTAATTAATTTTGAAAAACTCGATAAAATGGCAGCGTCTAAACATGATATTATTTTCAAAAGAATAAAAGATATAATCGCCGTCAAAAAATTAAACCAAAAAGTAATTAAATACCTCGACTCCAAAAAGTTACATCGTTTAAAAAATATAATTCAATATATGAAGAACAATAAAAATCCATTGGACTCGTTCAACTCATTATACGAAACACTTGAGAACCCAGACTCAAGTAATCCAAACCCTCTTTTTCCAAAAGAAGATTTGGAGGAATGTTCCCAACCTAACACAGAAGTTGTCCCCCAAAGAAACAATCCAGATATCCCCCGTAGATTTGTTAAGTATGAGGATCTTTTTAAAGCCCCTAATTTAGTTCAAGCTCCCCTGACACGATGATCCTTCTCCCGCAGTACACCCATAACAATGATTATGAACAACAATCTTTCGCCCTGAATACTTTTTTAAGTCAAAATCTTTAATATTAGCAGGAGCTCCATTTGAAACAGGTAAGCCTAACATCTGGTTAAAATCACAATCATAAACAAATCCATCCCAACTAATTGAAATTGTATTCCTACACATGACATTAGCAACTGAAGATGAGGAAAATGAGTTTACTAATAAATGTAAATAGTCATTCAATTCGCCATTGTCTTTCAAATATTCAAGATAACGACTAATAGGCATGTTAGTTATGCAAAACAATGAATTAAAAGAAACACCGAAATCATCAAATAACCGTCGTTTATAGTCAGCTTCTAACTTGGCTTGAGCCGGAGGTAAATGAGTACCTACAGGGTTATGAACCAAATTCAAAACCAACCCGGTCCCTTCTTTTCCATACCCTTTATCATTCAATAGTTTCAATACCTTAAGACTCCGTTGAAATACCAAGTTACCACGTTGAGCATCGGTATTTGCTTCTTCATAACAAGGTAAAGATGCCACAACTTCCACATTATTCTCAGTAAAAACACTAATATACTTACTATATTTAGGCACTAATAAAACAGTAAGGTTTGACCGAACAATAACCCGCTTACCTAGCTTATTCAATTCAACCAAAAACCATTCCAAATCAGGATTCATTTCAGGTGCGCCCCCAGTCAAATCGACAGTAGAGGCTCCACTTTTCTTAATAGCATCTAAACAAATCTCTAGCGTTTCTTTAGTCATAATTTCTGTTCTATCAGGGCCAGCTTCCACATGACAATGAGAACACGTCATATTGCAAAGCTTTCCTAAGTTGATTTGAAAAACATCCAAAGACTCCGCCATCAACGGTCCGTTCCCTAACTCTTCAATCTTATCTTTAAACAATGGAATATCAATCTCTGAAAGTATCTTTAGTTGTTCACTGGGTTTCATATATAATCTCCTAATTTCACAATGTAATAGACTTATCCATTCGAAGCAAGTAACAAATTAGTTACCATATAAACTTTAATTTTCACTCAAATTAAAACAAAAATTAAACCTCACAAAAAAAACGTACATGTGCAATAAAAACATCAACAATCTAACATATAGTTGGCTCAAAAAAATATACCATCAATAAAACACGCTACGACTTATCCAAAAAAATTCCAAAAACAATAAAATTGCCTAGAGCTTGTCCAAATAGAAATGCCCGTTTTCAGATTAGTATGCCGTGTATTCCTATACACAAATACAAATATGGAGACGGACATTTTTATTTGGGCAAACTATAGGCAAAAAAAAACCCGGATGCTTTTATCAAGCACCCGGGTTTTTAAAAGTTCGTTTAAAAAACGAATTTATTTGAAGTTAATAGTTGCAGAAATTGCTGGTTGAACAGTTTTGTGGAACGTTAAGAATTTGTTTTCAACATTGTATGTTAAAATGTCACATGAAATACCTACAGCAACGTCGTCAGTTAAGTTATAAAGAGCATTTTTAGTTAAAGAAATGTCTCCAATTTCCAAATCATTGTCTCCCATTTTAGAAACGGCTACAGTTACGTCAGCTTTTCCTAATAGTGGAAATTCTGTTGCTACTCCAACTTTTCCTGAAAAGTTAGTGCTAGCTTTAGTTGTTACTACACCATTTGTCTCAAGTTCTTGTTGATGAGAAAGGCCAAATCCAGTAACTAGTTCGAATTGTTCGTTAATTTCGCAATATGCGCTATAAGAAGAACTTTCACCGTTAAAACGTGTAACTACTGTAGTTGCGAATGTGCTTCCTGCTAATAATGTTGCTAATACTGCTGCTAAAAATACTTTTTTCATCTAAATGCTCCTTGATATTTGCTTATAATTAAATTTAAATCGTAACCGTAAAAACTAATACTATCATCCGAATTCTCAGCTAAACTGAGTTCTCGGCTAAAGCCTCCTTTCATAAGGTTGTGTTAGTTCAAAATATAAAAAGAACAAAACTATATTTTAGTCGTTCAAAATATAAAATCCATTTTAAATTAAATCAAAATGATATTCAACATTTTTACTCATAAAATTTACTATTCTTTTTAGATATTAGCCGAGAGTCTAGCACTAAAATTCATATCTTATCAACTATTTCGATTCAATTAATCTATCTATTCAACAGCCTCATTGATTTGTTTCAAAAAATTCAAACCAAAAAATTGATTTTACATATTGAATTATTGGTCAAAGTATAAGCCTAGAAATATAGTTGTCTCCGCTATAAAATAAACTCTATATGATTGAAAAAAATAAAAATAATAATCATCATCTTACAAATTTAATTGAACGTCTGATTAAACAAGGAACGAAAAAACAATTCCATTTATTTTTTCTTAAATATCACGAAGCAGATATTGCAGACGCCCTTGAAGAACTTCCACACAATTCAAAACAATCATTCTTCCAAATTGCACACCCCGATTTAGCGGTCGACGTATTAGAAGAAATGGAAATGGAAGACCAAATCCCATTGATTTCCCAGTTCAAAACAGAACTTGCCGCCAAATACATCGAGAGAATGGAACCTGATGATGCAGTCGATTTAATAGAAGAACTATTCGAAAGTGATAACGAAAAAGCTCAAACTATTTTTGATGCACTTCCGCCTAAGGAAGCAAAAGAAATAAAAGAGTTACTCGCTTATGATGAAGATACAGCAGGCTCCTTAATGACATCCGAATTTCTTTCTATTCCTGAAGAGCTAAACGTCCAAGAAGCTATCCATGCTATTAAAAAACAATCACCTCCAGACTCAGAAGTTTCTTATTACATTTTTATAGTAGATGAACAAAAGAGACTCATTGGATACACCACTCTTAGAGATTTATTAATAAAAGAACAATCAACTAAAGTTAAAAACATACGAAACGACTATCCAATAAAAGCTAGCACAGACATGGATCAAGAAGATGTCGCTGCAATGATTCAAAAATACAACCTAATCGCATTACCAGTAGTTGATCCTGATAATAAATTAGTCGGAATAATTACTGTTGATGATGTAGTTGATATTGTTGTCGAAGAAGCCACTGAAGATATCTATAAATTATCTGGAACATCCGATATATCCGAAAACAAACTATTGGAGGGTAAATTAATTTATCCAATAGCGTCTAGACTTCCATGGTTATTTATCACAATTTTTGGAGGAATGACTGCTTCATTAATTATTACAAAATTCTCCCATCACTATGAGGGGTTGTTCTCAATGGCCCTTATATTAAGTTTTATTCCATTACTCATGGGCCTTGGTGGAAACGTAGGTAACCAGTCAGCTACAATTATTGTAAGAGGTCTTTCTACTGGTCACGTTAAAACAAAATACTATATAAAAACGATTGTAAGAGAAACGATAGTTGGGTTTACATTAAGTGCTATCATGTCCGTTGCCGTTTTTCTATTCAATCAAGCATTTAGCTTCCCTATTGAACTAACCTTAATAGTATCCTTTTCACTCATTGCAAACATAACAAGTGCTGCAATTATTGGAGCATCGCTACCCTTGATATTCAAAAAAATCGGTATAGACCCCGCTGTCGCATCTGCCCCCTTTATATCAACTACCTTAGATATTATCAGCCAACTAATATATTTCTTTTTTCTCATCTATTTCACAATTTCTTTATAAAATGAAAGAAAACAAAATTTCGGGAATTATCTTAAAATCAACACCCATATTCGAACACGACAAACAAATAGAGCTATACAGTGAAACTCATGGAAAATGCCGATTTATAGCCAAGCGTGTTCACAAAAAAGGATCATTTGTCGGACGACTCGAGCCATTAAACCATGTCTCAATTTGCAGTTTCAAAGGAAAAAGTTTTCTATATATAAATCAATGTGATGTTATTGATTTCTTTCCAAAAATCCGAGAAGATTTTAATCGGCTTAGCCTCGCTCTTTTCTGTATAGATATAATTAGGAAATCAACAGTATATGATCAGGACAACCCCGCCCTATTCTCAATTCTACACGCCGCTTTGAAAGATATTAACGAAGAAATAAATCTTCAAACTGTACAAACTAATTTTCAAAACCACATTCTCATTTCTGAAGGAGTTAAAGACCCTTATAGTATGAATAATTCTACAAACGATTTTACAGCTATTTTTGAGGCATATAGTGGTCATCGAGTAACACAGCCAATATTTCTATAACCTACAAATCAAGCCGAACCTGGGTAGTACCTATATTTTAATATGGTAGAAATAATGCCTTATTTTGTATACTAATAGTATATGGAACTGACACAACCTAACCTGAGTCAAACATCACCGACATTGGGGAGCACTGTAACTACAATTTCTCCGTCACAAATACTACCCGACAACTCATTCAAAGATGAATTAAATAATTACATAAAACCATTTAAAAAAAATGAAACATTAACCGATCCAAATTTTCCAAAAACGCCAGAAAATGCAAAAGGTCTTATGCTCTCCAATAAAAATATCGGTGACAAAGAAATGGCCATCATTTCCAATCAATGGAATAATAAGTCCCCCCTTTCTGCCCTCTTCTTAGCAAACAATCAATTGGGTGTAGCCAGTATGAACCTCCTTTATCAAATGCTCGCTAAAAACCAAATTGTTAAACATTTAATTCTTACTGGAAATCAAATCACCGATTTTGCCGCCGCTGCTTTAGCCGATTTATTAAAAGTGAATCACTATATAGGATGGGTTGTATTGAACAAAACGGGAATCACTAATAGAGGTGCTGAGAAACTAGCTGAGGCACTTAAAAAAAATAAGGGTATTATTCACCTTATCTTATCAGACAACGAAATAGGTAACGAAGGTATTTCTGCAATTGTAGACGCGCTTGAAGATCATCCAACAATTCAATCTCTCTTTTTAAAAGGAAACCCAATTGGAGATAAAGGAATAAAGTCTATTCTCCAATTCATCAAAAAAAATAAAACATTAAAAACACTGGATTTACGAGATATTCAACAGGTATCAAAATCGCTTATATTAGATTTGAAAATTTTAACAAAAGAAAAAAACATTCGATTGCTTCTGAGTTAAGACTAACTAAATTGGAGAACATAAAAATGGCAAAAAAAAGAGTCTATAAAAAAGGTATGGAATTATTTCATAGTGAAACAAAAGAAAAAATAGTATTTGGAAAGTGGAACGACGACGGATCTGCAGGATGCATTACAAAAAAACACACGTTCATTAACCTGGAAAGATCAGTCATAGATTCAGAATACACGGCATATTATGAGCTAGAACGAGATGCTAAGAAAAAAAGAAGCGGTCAATCTTGGTAATACGTAAACATTCTATTATTTAATACCTCAGCGAAGCGCATAAATAAATAAACTAAATACTGCCAATGCAAACAGTTGATGTGCTACCGCAAGTGGTATAGCAACAAATGATAATAGTGTAGCGATTCCAAGTCCAACCTGAATTGTTAGTGCTAGAAATAAAGACCCTAAAATTGGTGCCGAAGATTTCCGATGCCGTTTAAAATTATAAACAAATAAACATCCCGCAAAAACCCAAACAAGTATTCCCAGCCATCTATGCATAAACTGAACAACAAAGGGATGGTTAACTATCACCATCATAAATGAACCCGAATTTAAAAATTCAAGAGGAAAAAAAGCATCTCCCATTTTCGGGAACGTATTAAACCCATGACCTCCTTTTAACCCTGCCGTAAACGCACCATACATAATTTGAAGTACAAGACATACAAACATACCTTTCACCAATGTTCGAATCTTTAAAGAATCAATTTTTCGTTTCTTAATATGTAAATCAAATAAAAAATAAAGTCCTACCCCAACTATCAAAAAGGCCATCAATAAATGAGCTGCCAATCGAAAATGACTAACATTAGGATTATCGACTAAACCACTAACCACCATATACCAGCCCAAACATCCTTGCCCTCCCACCAATACGGGTAAAGAAAAATATTTCAGCTTATCTCTTCCTGGCAATCTAGAAAAAAATAAAAGTCCAAAAAAAGGCATCAAAGCAACAAGCCCTGTCAATCGCCCTAAAACTCGATGTATATACTCCCAAAAAAAGATAGATTTAAAATCATGCAATGTCATATGACTATTTTTTTTAATAAATTCGGGTGTTTTTTGATAGTCCATAAACGTCTGTTGCCATTGTTCTGAACCCAAAGGCGGTAAAATCCCAGTAATTGGACGCCATGTAACCATAGACAACCCAGATTCGGTCAAACGAGTAATACCTCCAACCAAAACCATTACAGAAGTAAAAATCACAATAAAAATTAACCAAACAGACAAATATAACTTAATATTTTTATTCATATTTCCAAAAGAATACGATTAGCTTTCGATTCTTTCAAGTTTATCAAAATTGAATGTTTAAAATAGATTTTCTTCGGGTAAATCATCGTATACAAATAAATAAAGGAAAAAAAACAGACAATACCTACAAATTTAGTTTTTTAGGTACAATAATAAAACTAATAATTACGATAATTTAAATAGACACTAACTCGGGGGGGCCAATATGCAAAGTCAGTTTTCGTCCAAAAATGACGATTCTCATAATTCAAACAAGAACGAAGATATATTTTTTATAGAGGGTTTTTTCTTTATTAAGAATCATGCAATTAAAAATAATAATAAAGTAGTCAAAAAAACGTTTTCAAATCTTTATAAATATATTTCCGACAATTAAATTTAAAATAATCAATTAGCCGAGTTCTCGGTTTGGTTTTCAGACTAAGTTCACATATGTGTGACATAAATAGTCTTAGAAAACCAAACCGAGAATTTTGGAACTCTTTATTTAATTCAAAAATTAAGAAAATTTAACCTATCGACGGCAACGCTTAACGATGTCAAATTTATAGGCGACCCAGATCTTAAATGTTTCAATGACAAGAAGTATTGACCCAATAACCCACTATGGTTTTCCATAAACAATATTGCCATCTCTGAAGAAGGCATGTCTAAGACCTCTTTTTTAGACGTTAAATTCATTAATATTTTAATAAAATTTAATTTCTGAAACCGAATCGTTTGAATTAATATTTCACGTTGTTCGAACTCAGCATTTGTTTCTAATTCCAGTTCTTTTATACGTTCTTTTAACCACTCAAAAGAAAAAATATGCTCAAGTTTCGATAAAAGTTCAAATGAACGTTCGGGTACAATTTTATATTGCTGATTAAGATAAACGATATCTACCAACACTTCTAACTTCTTAAAAGAATCTATGGTCTTAGAAATTTTTTCAGGAAACCCCAATGCCTCCCATTTAGAAGATTTTGAAATTGTATCATCACCCGCTATTTTTCTTCTTAATACTGGATAAACCTTTTTAACAAGGTCCCTATTTTTCTGATCAAAAACAATACTTGTTGTCATCAATAAATCGACAACCAATTTTTGAAGAAGGTATTCAAATTCCAAAATAGCTAAATGTTTTGAACGCTCTTCAATGTCGGAGTGTTGTATCAATCTCCTAAAATCATCCCCACCTAACGCTTCATCAAATAAGAAATAGGCCTTAAATACATCCATAGTATCTTTACCTGTTAAATGAACCGCCCAATAAGTAAACGTTATTCCAGATTGGTTAATAATTTTATTTGTTAATACTGTGCCAATAATTTCGTATTTAAGATCATGAACAACTTCTTGATCACTCTCATTTAAGGCTTTTTGAATATCAACAGGAAAATAACTATCAAATAAATGGTCAACCAACTTATCTTTTACTAAATCTGATTCCATTAACGTGTTATAAATATGCATTTTTGTGTACGCCTGTAAGACAGCCAAAACTGGTCGAGGCATTGGTTTTCCAAGGCCAGCATATTCATTTAACAAAGATCGTGTTGGAATACATTCTTGCTGCCTATCAATTAATTTTTTCTGAACCAAATGTTCGATATATTTTATAAATAATCTAAAATGTTTCTCAGATCGCATTGCATCTAGCGATAATAATCGATGTTGTGCTCGGTTGTTTCTCAAACACAATTCAGAAACTTCGTCGGTAATTTTCTGCAATAATTCGTTCCGTTCATCATCATTTTTCAACAACTTTAAACTCAACATTTTTTGAAAGAGAATTTTAATATTAACTTCCATGTCAGACATATTTACGCCCGCAGAATTATCGATAGCATCCGTATTTAATCGAACGCCTTGCTCATCCAATTTAATACGGCCTAATTGAGTAATACCTAAATTTGCACCCTCACCAATTACTTTGGCCTTACATAGTTTTGTTGAAATTCGAATATCATCATTCGCATGATCACCAACCTCTAAATTAGATTCCTCAGGGCTTTTAATATACGTCCCGATTCCTCCAAACCAAATCAAATCAGTTTGCATTTTCAAAACAGCCAAAATAACACCTTCACCAGACAAAGAGTCTGTTTTTACATTTAGCATTTTTTTAACTTCAGGGCTCAATACAATTGATTTAGACGACCGATCAAAAATACCTCCGCCCTTACTAATTTTCTTTTCAGAATAATCAGTCCAAGAGGATACTGGTAAATCAAATAGTCTCTTTCGTTCTTTCCATGATGAAGCTGGATCTGGATCTGGATCCAAAAAGATATGGAGATGATTAAACGCGGCATTCAATTTAATCATTTTGGATAAAAGCATCCCATTCCCGAATACATCTCCAGACATATCCCCTACACCAACGACTCCAAATGCTTCTTTTTGAATATCTGTTCCCATTTCTTTAAAATGAAGTTTCACACACTCCCAAGCACCTCGAGCCGTAATTCCTTCGGTTTTATGGTTATATCCATCACTACCACCAGATGCAAATGCATCTCCTAACCAAAACTTATACTCTTTTGAAATTCCGTTAGCCGTATCTGACATCGCCGCAGTACCTTTATCTGCAGCTACAACCATATAAGGATCTGGTTGATCGTATGCAATAACATAGTTAGGACGCCTTACTTGGGCAGACTCATCAATTGTATCGGTTACGTCCAATAATCCTTCAATAAATTTTGTATATTGTTTTTTAACTTCTTTGCCCATCTCTTGTCGAGATAATTGAGATTTCTTTACAACAAATCCACCTTTAGCTCCTACAGGAACAATCACAGCATTTTTCACTTGCTGCGTTTTTACTAATCCGAGTACTTCTCTTCTAAAGTCATCTGGACGTTCGGACCATCTCAATCCGCCACGTGCGACTGAACCAAATCTTAAATGAGTTCCTTCCAAACCAACGTCATGAACATAAATTTCAAATTTGGGCCGAGGGTTCGGCATAATTGAAATATCCTCAGGTGTAATTTTCACAGAAATAAATGTTTGATTACTGTGTCTAGGAACGTAAAAATTTGTTCTTACTGTAAACTCAATTAATTCAAATAAACCCTTTAAAACTGCGTCATCAGCAACATCTTTTACAGCACTTAACTTTTCCATAAAAGCCTGTTTTATTTTAGGAAGCAATACATTTAGTCTATAATCTCGTTTTCCATATGTTGGAGAGGTTGAAAACTTTGTCTCAAAATATTCACACAATAGAACCGTCGATTCTGGGAACTTCAATAAAATTTTATTTATCCGTTCTTTAGAGTATGGAAGATCCATTTGCAAAAATAAATTACGATATGTCATAACAACATTTATTAAACGCCAATCCAAGTCCGTCTTTAAAACCAAGCCGTTTAATGAATCATTTTCCGTGTTTCCAAGAAAAACTTCCTTTAAAAGGATAACGATTTCTTGACCTCTTTTTTTATCATCGACTCGATTACCATTTCTATCAGTAACTCGAAAACTATGAATATATCCAAATTGAGCGTCAGCTGTTCCAATTCGTGTCGTAACTTCGTCATAAACATGTAAACCTAACAACTGTAAAATGGGCATAATACGTATCAAGTCAATTTTTTCTCGATTATAAATCGTTAAAAGAGACACGGCTCCTGATAATATAGAGCCTTTAAAATTAAATGGAACTAGAGAAAACTGCATCGATTCTTCGTGTACAACTTTTTCCAAATATCCAATATCCCGAACAGCTTCTTTAGGGGACCGTCTAACTTTATAATGGGTAGGAAAAAAAGGACCATATTGAACATACAACTGTTTACCTAATACACCAGGATAATCAGCACAAATTATATCCTTGAGCCTCTCTTCCCATGGTTTCACCATATCTCGAATCTCTAACGAAAGTTTTTCAACATCAGGAACCCAATCTTCATTTCCAACCTGTTCAAAATAAATATGTAAACGACAACTCTCTTCACCTCGAATTCGAATCGTTTCAAAATCAGAATGAGGGATCTGTTCAACCATATAATTTTTTATTGTAGAAATATTCTCAGAATTAAATAAATGTGGAGGAATAAATATCAAAAAGGGCAAACGTTTCTTTTCTGTACGCGGTTGAGAAAAAACATAAATTTCATTTGGATTTGTAATCGAAAACAAGTCATCTACCATATGCAATAAACGAGTAGAAGGAGTTCTAAACAATTCAAATTTAGGGATAGTATTAAAAATACGTATTACTTCATGCTCATCAAAACTATTATGCCTAATATTTCTCTGATCAAAAATATGCTTCATTTTCAAATGGATCAAGGGAGTATCCATATTTCGAGTTAACAAAGAACTTCTTCTTAAAAGGCCTACAAAATTATGGTCCTCAATTCGTCCATCTTTTGTTTTTATTTTAATACTCAATCGCATCAAGTTCTCAAACCGTTGAATAGGAGATTTAAATTTTAAGGTATCAAAAATATAAGGAGTAGATATCCCTCTCATTTTCCAAACATGTGCCTGAAGTACATCTAATAAAGGTCTATCAAAATTATCTATATATGAATCCTTTAAAATTCCTAATCCTTCTTTTTTAATAAAAGAAGGCTCACTGCCTTTTTTCTGCGGAGTAACATCAAAAACAACATATCCAAAATATGAGAAATTTTCCTTATTCAGCCATTGAATTAGATTTTGCCATTCTTCCACCGGTTCTGGTGACTTATAAGGAGAATCTTTCATAGCGACTAAACAATCTTCTACTTTATCAACCATTTTTTGTGAATCACTATATGATTCTTGAACCGCATGCAAATGCCGTTCTATCTTAGTTTTTAAAATAGTTAACGCATTGTCTTCATCTACGTCTTCAAATTCAATGTAAGTTACAGAATAATTTTTACTTGATTTAGAGTTTGTTCCAATAGAAACAATCTTTCCTTTCGAATTAACTTCAGCATTTATCACTGGATGAAGTAATTTAGTAATTTTAAGTCCAAACTCACGAAACAAAGACTGAAATGTCATTATTAAAAAACCAGCATCATTACAGACAAATTCGAACAACTGCTTTTTGTACGTTCTAGAATCAGAACTATCCGTAGAATAAATTTTATATTTGTCAGTGGTTTGACAACTTTCTTCAAAAAACTGATACCGTTTTTCCAAAAATCCTGCCAATACTTTTGGACTTTGAGTCCCTAATGTACGTGGAGGCATTGAGTTTAAATAACTTACAGAAAATTGATGAAGTAAATTACCTTTGGGGAGAGCGTTTAACGTTTCTTGAATAACATCCATAATCAGCCTCTAATGTTTAAATTTTTTGTCTTATCTATACGATGAAATAGTACCAGATCTAAAACATATTGGTTACCCTTATAAAACTTAAAGTAATTTTAAAAAACATCCGTAATTCTATGTAATAAATTAAGAATAAAACATCTTGATTCTATTAAGCATGCCCCTTATCATCTAAATATCATGGATATTCTCTTAATCGACATAGGAAACTCAAATACAGACTTTATCGAAATCAATTCGAAAATGACTAATAATGACAGTTTAATTTCACCAAATAATATTAAATCTATTCCGACTGATTCGCTAACTATCTCTCAAATTGATATATGGGCAAAAACGTATAAACAAATTGTGATAACGTCTGTAGTCCCTTTTCTATCAGAAAAATTTAAACCTCATTCAAATTGTCTTTTAATCTCTCATGAAAATATCCCACTAATAACCCTTAATTTAAAAATGCCATCTCAAGTAGGCGCTGACAGAATCGTTGCCTCATTAGCTGCTTATCATCAATATAAAAAACCATGTCTAATCGTTGATTCTGGAACCGCTCTAACATTTTGTTTAATTGATGAAAAAGGAATTTATCAAGGAGGGACAATATTCCCAGGAATGAAAATATCGTCGAAAGCTTTGAATCTTTACACTGCGAAAATTCCGCTAATCCATGTCAATAAAACGAAAACAATTATTGGAAAAACAACAAAGGAAGCTGTAGAAAATGGACTATATTGGGGTTATATTCATTTAATTAACGGATTTATTAAATCCTATAAAAACATACACCCCAACATACAAATTATTGGAACGGGAAATGGACTATCAATCCTTTTAGACCAACTGGATATCGACGAGTACGATCCAGCTCTAATCTTTAAAGGCTTGAGGACAATCTATTCTCATATAAATAGTTAAATCGAAAAAACGGGAAAATCAGTCATTCCCTTCAATTCATTATATTTAAGTTCAAGTTGTTCAGGTGTCAAAAGCTTAAGTTTATCCAAACTAAAATCTTGAACAGTATTGGACGAAACGAGAGTTCCTTTTATCATAGCTTTTTTAAAAATTTCTTCGGTAATTTCATTATGTTTACCAATAAATCCTGCCGCTCCACCTGCAAAGCTATCTCCAGCTCCAGTAGGATCCGTTATATTAACAAGAGGAAAAGCAGGGCACATAAACATCGTTTCACCATTATACATAATGGATCCATGTTCACCTTTTTTAACAATGACACGTTTGACGCCTAAATCCATAACCAACGAAAGCCCTTTAATTATATTGGATTCTCCAGTTAACAATCGAATTTCTTGATCATTAACAATTAATACATCAATTTGGGGTAAAAGTGTAAGCAATGACTCACGTTCGCTTTCAATCCAAAAATTCATTGTATCTAAAATTACGCATTTAGGTTTTGTAAATTGGTCCAAGGCTTTTTTTTGTAAAACTGGATGAATATTTGCCAAGAAAACAATTTCACTTTCTCTAACACGTTCTGGAACAATTGGATCAAACTCCATTAATACATTTAAATCGGTCTGAACGGTATGAGCTTGGTTCATGTCTCCCGTATAATAACCTTTCCAATGAAACGTTTTTCCAGGAACTCGAGAAATTCCAGAAATATCTATTCCGTGATCATGGAATATTTTAAAATTCTCATCTTCAAAGTCTTCCCCTACAATACTAATTAACGAAACATCGTCATATAAACTTGCCGCAATACCAGAAAAAGTCGCAGACCCTCCCAATATTCGTTCCCTCTTCCCTACAGGGGTTTCAATCGTATCAAATGCTACTGTTCCAATTATGGCTACGCTCATCCATTTTCTCCTTCATCACCAATTGCCAACACTGCGGTTGAACATCTAGAACATAAATCATCGTTTAAATCTTCATATCTCCAACATCGAAGACATTTTTCACCCGATGCTTTTACTACAGAAAGCGAAAAGGAGTCACCTTTTAAAACATCAACGCCACTGACAATCAAAAATGATTCCCAATCGGAATAATCAACCATTTTTTCAAGAGTAATAGAAACCTTTGTTTCCAAAAAGCTCCCTATCTCTTTTTGCTTTCTAAGTTCTTCTAACTGTTTATATACCAAGGTTTTAATATCAAACATGTCCTTCCATTTTTGAGAAAGGCTCTCATCAAAATCCACGCAATTTGTATCATCAAAATTTGATAAATGAATACTTTCTTCTTTTTTAGAAACGTTAAAAAAACGATAAGCGTCTTCGGATGTAAATACAAGAATAGGTGCAACTAACTTAATTAATGTTTCAACAAGGTAAAACAATGCCGTTTGTGTACTCCGACGATCTTGGCCAGTTTTTTCAGAACAATATAATCTGTCTTTCACAATATCTAAATATTGGTTACTCAAAGTGACCGTACAAAAATGATGAATTGATTGTGTTAAACGATGAAATTCATATGATTCATAAAAATTATGAACATCTTGTTTCAATTTAGAACATTCACTTAATATCCATCTATCTATCTCATTTAATTCGTTCGGTTTTAAACAGTCCGTTTCATCAGAAAAGTCATATAAATTAGATAAACAAAAGCGGATTGTATTTCGAACTTTTGAAAAAGAGTCTCGTGCCTGATTAAACACATTTCGAGATATTCCAACATCATTTTTAATTTCTGTACTTGCTGCCCACCATCTTAAAATATCTACTCCATAATCTCGAATAATGTCTTTTGGAGCGATAACATTCCCTATCGATTTACTCATTTTTCGGCCTTTTTCATCAACCAAAAACCCATGAGTTAATACCTGTTTAAAAGGAGCTTTTCCTTTAGATGCTAATCCAATTAATAACGAACTTTGAAACCATCCTCTATGTTGGTCAGACCCTTCTAAATACAAATCAGCCGGAAAATGATCAAGTCGATCTTCCACAACGTTTGCAAAACTAGATCCTGATTCAAACCAAACATCCAGAATGTCGGTTTCTTTTTTCAATTCTCCACCACACGATGTACAAACGTATCCGTCTGGCAACAATTCTTTCTCGGGCTTAGATACCCATGCCATTGTTCCTTCTTCTTTTATAATTGATTCTACATGCTGAATTACATTTAGACTCATATCAGAGGAACCACATTCACAATTAAAAACAGGAATAGGGATACCCCAGTTTCGTTGACGAGAAATACACCAATCTGGACGACCCTCGATCATAGATGTGATCCTCTTTTTACCCCATTTCGGAAACCATTCAACATCATCAATTGCCTCTAAAGCCATATTCCGTAACGTTTTATTGCTCGATTTCAATGGCTTATCCATAGCGACAAACCACTGTTCCGTTGCTCTAAAAATAACTGGAGACTTACATCTCCAACAATGAGGATATGAATGTTTAATCATTTTAAGTTTTAGCAACGATCCTTGTTCTTCCATGTACTCGCAAATCGCTCGGTTTGCTTCAAAAACATGAATACCTTTCCATTGGACATCTTCCGTAAACCTCCCCTTATCATCGACGGGCATAATCATCGGAAGCTTGTGCTCTAACCCAGTAATATAATCGTCCTGACCATGACCAGGTGCGAGATGAACAAATCCCGTTCCATCTTCTTCCGTAACATATCTTGCCGCCACAACAGGCGCTTCTCTATCTATAAAAGGATGTGATGCAACAGAACCTGCAATATCTTCTCCTTTGAATTCAACAAGAGTTTCTCCACCCGCCATCTCTAAATTTTCTATAATTTTTGACTTTAATTTCTCAGCAACGATATAAAGTTTGCCTTCGCTTTCGAATGCAACATAATTAATCGAAGGATGTGCTGCAACTGCAACATTAGAAGGCAATGTCCACGGAGTCGTCGTCCATACTATTAATTGTGCTTGTTTATCAGAATACTTTTGAAACAAACCCTGTAATTTTTCCGAAAATGACCGAATAGGAAACTTAACAAATATTGAAGGAGAACGATGATCTGCATATTCGATTTCTGCCTCAGCAAGGGCCGTTTCACAACTTGTACACCAGTGAATTGGCTTTCTGCCTTTATATATAATGCCTTCGTTTGCCATCAATCCAAACGAACGAACAACTCCAGCCTCGTATTCTTTTTGAAGAGTTAAATAAGGTTGATCCCATTCTGCAAACACTCCCAATCTCTTAAATTCATCTTTTTGAGTGTCTACATAATCCAATGCAAATCGTTTGCACTCATCGCGAAACCATTTAACATCTTTTTTCTTTTCTTCATCGCCACTTTTTTTAAGTGCTTTAATAACCTGTGTTTCGATAGGTAAACCATGGCAATCCCACCCAGGGATATAACGACCATGAAAACCTTTTTTGTTTCTGTATCTGACAACAACGTCTTTTAAAACCTTATTTAAGGCATGTCCCATATGAATATTTCCATTGGGATAAGGCGGTCCATCATGAAGTAAAAATGACTTTTTCTCATCTAAACTTGTATTCTTTTCTGAAATTTTATTACTAAGGTCCGTTTCTTTCCATTCTTCCAAAATAGCAGGTTCTATTTTTGCTAATCCTGCACGAATTGGAAAATCTGTTTTAGGTAAGTTTAACGTATGTTTGAAGTTCTTTTTTGGCGTTTCATCGATGGTTGTATTGTTGTCTGACATGTAAATATATCCTTATTCATTTTAAAATCAATCGTTTACTAATATATAGGTAGTTCATTCCAAAAAAACTAAACTAACTTTGTTTCGATTTAGTATCCCAGGAACACAAATTGATTTCAAGATAATCATGACCAAACTACTATTAGTTAATCATATATCTAACATAGAAACTCAAGATAACATTGTTGTTAAACATTAATTTACGATGTATCGGGTAGACAGATCCTGAGATTAAGAAATCCAACAATCTTCAAAAAAAGACAGGCCCAAAAAAATTAGGAGTCGCCAAACAAGATAAAGTAGCGTTTGTCTTTTTATATTATTGGGAATAAAACAATTGGAGAATTACTCTGACATAACCTAGGAGGGGATTATGAATTTTTTTAATTGTTTTGGAAGTTCTTCTAACAAACATGTTTTCAATCCATCTGAAACAAGAAATACCAACCCTATAAAATCTAAGCCTAAACAACGAACGGATGTAAATCTAGATATTAAGCAATTAGACAACGAGTTACGTCTTGATACAAAAACTGGACTCAATTATTACTCAATCCTTTATAAGGACAGTCCGTCTAGATTGTACTTTTTCAATAGCGAAAAAAAATGCACAGACCCCAATTTTAAAGCGACTTTTATAAATATGTATGAAGAAATTTCAGGAAAAACAGATATATCAAATAAATTTAAAGAGGAATCTAAAAAACATGGAGGAAATGCGGTCGTACGTCCTTGTTTAATTACGACAGAAGACAGACGGGCCGTAAAAGTTATCTTATGTCGAAAAGACATTAGTTCAGAGTCAATAGATATTTACCCCTTTTCTGTTATAGACCGTTGTAATTCAGATGGTAAAAATAGATTTGTAATGCCAATTGGTTGGGTAGAAGAATCAAGTTTGTCGGTAAAACAAAAAGAAAAATATAATCATATAGAACTTTTTGAATATGCAGGGGAACCCTTAGACCAAGTTATTTTAGATTATGACGAACTAGATACATTTTATGAGGAACTAATAGAAACCCTGAAATTTTTAGAAAGAAATAGAATTTCTGGTTTAGACGGTTCAAAAGTCGCCAACTTCTTATATTTAAGAAATGAAGACCAAGGTAAGTCAAAAATAAAAATGGTCGATATTGATCAATTACATATCAAGGGAGAAGGAGACCTAAACTATGACTACTTATCGAGAGTGATGTTAACAGCAATGTCTCGCTCGATATCACGCCATTCATTTAATGAAAACCCCGACGAATTGAGGGAAGATAGCACAACCGAAAATCCTGCCAATGATCAAAATTTATTTAGAATGTATGAGAGATGTTGTCTATTTGTCGATTCTCTAGAAGATTCCACACAAAAAGAAAAATTCCAAACATACTTAAACTCCTGTAAAAAAGATTACGATAACGCAATGATAGAAAGTGAAAAAAGCCATGCCTTATTAGAAAATTTATCCATTAATATAGAAAATATTAATTTAGAATTTTTTTTTAATTGGACATGATGGAAAACCTGTCGGTTTAAAATAATATCCTGAAATATCTATAAATAGTGGCGACACGTTGAACCAAAGATCATGGATGAACGTGGTTTAAAAATTACTCATACAACTATTATCCGATGGAATTTTCGCTATTCTGATGCAATAAAAAATAAAGTTCGTCTTCATTTAAGAAAAAACCTGACATTCTGGAGACTCGATGAAACATACATTAAAGTTAAAAAAATCGACTTATCTATATAGAGCTGTTGATAGATAAGGTAAAACCATTGATTTTTACTTAAGCCACAAACGGAATTTTATACACACTCTCTTTGATATTACAGGGTCCATTTTTCCTATGTGTTTAAATTTTATCTGGATTTTTAATGCTATTTTTTACTTTTTTACAGTTATTACACCATTACCAGAAATAATCTAGTTTAAGAACATTAAATAGAGGGAAAAGTTCAACATAATTACTAGCTAACAACAACGGTTTGAAGAACACGTGAATGGGACTATTAAATGACATTAACAAAAAAACTTGCTTTATATTTTATATTGACCTCACTTTCACCGCTAATATTAGTCAGCCTCTTATTATATTACGGAATACATTCAAGCCTGGAATCTAATTAATTTTTTAATTCATATATTTCAATCAAAACATGTTCGATAGGACTTATTTTATTTATGGGTTTTATTGGATATATATCTTCACTAATATCAAAAAAAATAATGTCCCCAATAATAGAAATTGGAAAAATATCTCAAACAATATCAGAAGACTCCTCTGGAAAAACATTTGAAAGTATTCGCAACGATGAATTAGGAGTAATTCAAACAGCACTTAATCAAATAAGTACGAATTTAAAAGAAATAACAAATAAAAATAGACGTTTTACAAAAGCTGTAGACCCTTCCAGCTTAGTTGGAATAACAAACGCCAAAGGAAAAATTATTTATGTGAATGATACATTCTGTCAAATTTCTGGATACTCCAGAGAAGAGCTTATGGGAAATGATCATAGTCTAGTAAATTCAGGCTATCATTCTAAAGAATTTTTCGCAGATTTATGGAAAACAGTATTAAAAGAAAAAAAATCCTGGAGAAATGAAGTGAAAAATAAATCGAAAGATGGATCTTTTTACTGGGTTGACGCAACTATCACTCCTTTATTGGACGAAAAAGGAAACGTTGAAGAAATTATAGGAATGCGTTCATTGATAACCGAAAAAAAAGAAATCGAATTCGAAATCAACAAAAAAACAAAACTATTAGAAGAACAGGCTTCTATTAAATCCTATCAAACGATTTTCTCTGATTATTTTAATACAGAGAAAAAAATTGAAATCGTAGCCAACTATATTATTACTGAAATTGTACAAGAAATATCGGCCGTTCAAGGTTCATTTTTTATTAAAAAAGGAGGACAATCAGACATCTTAAAAGAGGAAGATGTAGTATATGAGCGACACGGTAACTACGCAAACTCATCAAAATCTAATCAAAAACAATCAATTACCCAAGAAGACGGTCTGCTAGGCCAAGTCATTAAAGAAAAAAAAGCTATCTCTCTAACTGGAATCCCAAAAAATTATATTACCATCGAATCTGGACTAGGAAGCTCTGTTGCTTCAGAACTATATATTTATCCCATTCTTTTTAAAAACAACGTTCTAGGTGTAATCGAGGTTGCCTCATTTAAGCCTTTATCAAAAAGTAAATTAGTTTTCTTGTCGGAGATAACTGAATCCCTTGGTATATCTTTGGAAAAATTTATGGATACGATTCTAACAGAAGAAATGTTAAAAAATTCCATTGAAATGTCCGAAAAACTCAAAACTCAATCATATGAACTACAGCAAACAAATGAAGAAATGGAAGAAACGTCAGAAGAATTAAGAATTCAAACTGAAAGACTATTAGCAACTAATGAAGAAATGGAAAAAAAATCAGAAGAACTTAGGAAACAAAATATTTTTATAGAAGGAACAAACGATCGTCTACAAGCGACACAAAATAGTCTCGAAATAAAAAACAAAGAAATTGAACAAGCTAGCCGTTATAAATCTGAGTTTTTAGCGAACATGTCTCACGAACTGAGAACGCCCTTAAATAGTCTACTAATTTTATCTAAAATTCTATCAGAAAATCACGAAAACAATTTATTGCCAGATCAAATTGAATCAGCGGAAATCATATATAGCGGGGGAAAAGAATTACTTCAACTTATAAACGATATATTAGATTTATCTAAAATTGAAGCTGGTTTTTTAAGATGTAACATTGAGACGATCCCTATAAAAAAACTAATAACTGACATCAAGAGAAAATACAAACCATTGGCAGATGATAAAAACATAGAATTTGATACTATTTTTGGATCCAACCTTCCTGAATACATTCAGTCGGACCCTCAACGACTAGAACAAATATTAAAGAACCTAATTTCCAATGCAATAAAATTTACGAAAAAAGGAAGTGTTAAACTTAATCTTTCTATAACAACTAACCCGCAAAATATCGAGTTAGGTAGCTTAAAAGATGAGCAGCTACTTGCTCTTTCCGTAACAGATACAGGAATAGGCATTCCAAATTCTAAGTTAAAAATCATCTTCGAAGCCTTCCAACAGGCAGACGGTTCTACAAGTCGAGAATTTGGTGGAACGGGGCTTGGACTCTCTATTTCGCAAGAACTTGCTAGCATATTGCACGCCCAAATTTCTGTAACGAGCGAAGAAGGAAAAGGAAGTACCTTCACGCTTTATTTACCACTTAAACAAAAAACTCCACCACAATCTATACCTATCGTTAAAGAATTAAAGGTTCCTGAGAATCATCAAGTATCTCTTCACAAAACTACATTGCCGACTAATGTTGATATCATGCGCTTACCCATTCTAATTCCAGATGATAGAGACTCTATTGAAAAAAATAGCGATTATATCCTTGTAATAGAAGATGATCCTATATTCGCAAAAATACTTACAGATATGATCAGAGGACAACTCCAAAAGGTAGTCGTAATGGGTTCTGGAAAAGCAGGTATTATTTTTGCAAACCATATCTGCCCTCAGGCAATAATATTAGATATGACATTGCCAGACATAGATGGTCTAGAGGTTTTAACCGAACTAAAATCAACTGAATTAATATCAAAAGTTCCAATACATGTAATGTCGGGACGAGAAAAAACGGACGATATTTTAAACTCAGGTGTCATCAGTTATTTACAAAAACCTCTTGATGCGGACGATGTATTAAAAACAATACAATCAATAACAACTATCAATTCGACGGAAAAAGAAATTTCAATACTAGTTATTGAAGATGACAAAAATACTCAAAAAGCGATAACTAAGCTTATTTCCAAACAGCATGTAAATATAAAAAACGTGGATACAGGTAGTGATGGACTTAAATTTCTCAATGAAAAACCGACGGATCTCATTATTTTAGACTTAACTTTAGTGGATATGAGTGGATTTGAATTTTTAGAGAAAGCATCACATGCGTTTGGAAATTCTCTTCCAAAAATAATTATCAACTCTGGGAGAACCTTGAACAAACAGGAATATAGCTTTCTCAGGTCCTTTTCAGGTTCGATTATAGTTAAAGGAGAAGCTGCAGAAACAAGACTATTGGAAGAAGTTTCACTTTTCACCCGTTCTATCTTAAATAAAACAGAGATTTTAGAAAAAAATCCAGAATATCTTGCTTTTGATAAGAAAAAAGTATTAAAAGGAAAAAAAATATTAGTTGTAGACGACGATTTAAGAAATACATTTGCGCTTTCAGCGCTATTACGGGAAACAGGATTGGAAATTGATCTTGCCGAAAATGGGCAACTAGCACTCGACCATATTAATAATCCAGACAACCATGTAGATATAATCTTAATGGATATTATGATGCCTGTAATGGACGGCTATGAAACAATAACTCGAATTCGACTCATGCCAAATTTTCATTCGATACCCATTATTGCCCTAACGGCAAAAGCTATGTCGGATGATAGGTCCAAATGTCTAGAAGTCGGTGCAAATGACTATTTGCCAAAACCGGTAGACGATGAAAAATTAAAAGCAATTATCTTATTCTGGCTTTCAAAATCAAAGGATATATCTAGTGCCCATAACTAAAGAAAATGAACTGGATCTAGTTTTAGAAGTTGTAAACAAAGCATATGGTTATGATTTTAAAAACTATGCTAAGTCGTCTCTAAGACGACGATTCAATATAGTTTTAGAGCAATCTGGATTAACTCATTATAGCGAACTAATACCAAAAATTATTCATGACGAAACATTTATCAATAAAATATTAAACAAAATGTCTATTCCAGTCACAGAAATGTTTAGAGATCCCTCTTTTTTCAAACATTTTAGGAAAACTATGGTCCCATACTTAAAAACGTTTCCATTTATTAAAATTTGGCATGCTGGATGTGCAACAGGTGAAGAAGTTTACTCTATGGCCATTCTTTTAGAAGAAGAAGGGTTGTTAGATCGATCTCA
>JABIPA010000004.1 GCA_018698675.1 bacterium
ACCGATAAACAATCAAAGAAAGAACAGCTACCTATATTGAAGATATCTCCAGTTCCACATACAATACTTGAATCAGTAGGTACTAAAGATAGAAAATAGGTATTAAAAATGGAAAACAGTAAAATTGAAACTAAGCGATCGAAACGACTTCCTTCTTGGTTTAGAGACTTAGGAAGTAAACGAAAAGCAACATCATCTCTTAACAATCAGTTAAAAGAAACCCGAAAATTACAGGATATTCCTGCGAGTATTTGTGAAGAAGCAAAATGTCCAAACCGTTCAGAATGTTTTGCTAAAGGTGTGCTAACCTTTATGATTTTAGGTACTACATGTACTAGAAACTGTGGTTTTTGCAGCGTTGCTCACGGAACACCGATGCCCCCAGATAAAAATGAAGCATCCAAAATCGTTGCATCTATCGAAGCTCTTAATTTAAAATTCGTAGTACTGACTTCCCCTAATAGAGATGATCTTCCTGACGGAGGAGCTGCTCATTACGCTTACATTATTCAATCTATTCATGACAAATTCCCTAAAGTTAAAGTTGAGGTATTAATTCCTGACTTTCAGGGAAGAGTTGAAGATTTAAAAACAGTTTTAGATGCGAAACCTGATGTTCTTAACCATAACTTGGAAACTGTTCCGTCTTTATATACCACCGTTCGTAGGGGATCTTTATATCAACGATCGTTGGACGTGCTTCAAAATTCAAAAAAACTAGCGCCTGATATTCTTACAAAAACAGGAATAATGATGGGATTAGGAGAAGAACGTGAAGAACTTATTGAGATTTTTAAAGATATCAATAAATTAGATGTAGATATTCTTACGATGGGTCAATATTTAAAACCTGACAAAGAAAGTTTAGAAGTTGTTCGATACTACTCTCCCGAAGAGTTCGATACACTAAAATCTCTTGCAGAAACTGAAAATATTCCATATGTTTTTTCTGGACCTTTAGTTAGAAGTTCTTACTTAGCAGACAGTGTTTTTGAGGATATAGAATCGAAGGACTTGAAATCTTGCTTAAAGAAATCATTGGGTTAGGCTTAATCGCCTATCTCTTAGGCGCCATCCCTTTTGGACTACTCGTTTGCAAACTTAAAGGACATGATCTTAGAAAAACAGGTTCTGGGAATATCGGTGCAACAAACGTCTATAGAGGACTTGGTTTTAAATATGCATTTCTCGTATTTTGTTTAGATTCTTTCAAAGGGTACCTTCCCGTTTATTTATCGTTTTTTCTTTCCGATCAACCCTATGTACATATTTCTATCGGATTCATATCTATTATTGGTCATAGTTTAACTATTTTTGCAGGATTTAAAGGTGGAAAAGGAGCAGCTACTGGATTAGGTGTTTTACTCGCGCTGGCCCCAGACGTATTTATGATTCTTTTTGTTCTTGCAATTCTCCTTATATTTGGTACAAAATATGTGTCAGTAGCAACAATTTCATGTAGTGTCTTGGCACCCATATTATTGCTTATCTTAGATTACCCGGAAGTTTACGTGTTTTTTATAGGAATTATTTGCTTATTTATTATATGGAGACATAAGGCAAATATCGAGCGATTGTTAAAAGGACAGGAAAATAAAATAAGATGAAAACAGTAGCCGTTATTGGATGCGGGGCTTGGGCCTCAACAGTTACTTGTCTCCTTGCCGAAAAAAATAGTCCTTCATTAAACAATACAACAATTAAAATTTGGTGCCATGATAAGACTTTATCTGACCATATTGATCAATTTCATAAACACCCTCAATTTGACCATATTAGCTTTGACTCCGATATCGAAGCGACGCATGATCTTGACGAACTAATCGCAGAATCAAGTCATATCATATTAGGAGTTGCTTCACCTTTTCTTTCTATTTTAGAACAAATAAAAAAAAACTATACGAACCAACCGATACTCATTCTTACAAAAGGTGTCGTTGAAAATGGTCCCTCTATTTTCGTATCCGAAAACGTTAAGCATTATTTGGGCGACATTCCATTTGCTACATTATCTGGTCCAAATTTGGCCACGGAAATTCAAGATAAAAAACCTGCGACTACAGTTATCTCATCTCCATATTTAAAAGTTGCTGAAGACTTTCAAAGCTTACTTTCCTGCCCACGGTTTCGTGTATATACATCCTTAGACCAAAAAGGAGTCGAAATAGGAGGCGTGCTAAAAAATAGTATTGCAGTTGCCTGTGGAATTTCTGAAGGCTTAAATTTAGGAAATAACTGTCGTTCATCATTAATCACACGTGGACTTCAAGAAATTATTAGATTTGGAACATTATTTGGTGGAGAAGAAGAAACCTTTTATGGGCTATCTGGAATGGGTGATTTAATCACAACGTGTTCGTCTAGTTCTAGTAGAAACTATCGATTAGGTTTTGCAATTGCGGAAGGAAAAACTATTTCTGAAGCTATCGATCTCTTGTCTCCTCAAGTTGCAGAAGGTTATAAAACGACTAAACTTATTCATAAAATTGCTGAAACTAAATCTATTGAAATGCCTATTGTTTCTGAATTATACAAAATTTTGTATCACGATAAGCGACCAATTGATGCGTTAATGTCTCTAATGAGCAGACCTCTAAAAAGTGAGTAGATCTAAAACATCACTTTTAATATTTTTAACCCGATTATTTTCTGATATATCAGTTATTCTATTTAGTATCGTTCTTGCTTATAGTTTAAAATTTAAAGTTGGATGGATACTTTCGAATTACTTTCGACTTGATTGGGGAGAAATCTATTCGCATGCTCAGATTGAACCTTATTTAAAAAGTTCCGGCCTTTTAATTGGCATTTGGATTCTTACCTTTGTTTTCTTCGGTTTATACCGTTCAAGAGCGGGTCTTATGCCGGAAGCTGATGAGTGCTTATCTATTATAAAAGCATCTACAATAAGTACCATACAAATAATGGCAATAACTTTAATTTACAAAGATTTACCCGAGTCGAGAGGTGTTTTAGTTTATACGTGGGCTCTTGGTATAATACTCCTCTCCTTTTCGCGGCTAGCTATTTTAAAGTTTGAACATAATGTTTTTAAAAGAGGAAAAGGAACAAAACGCTCGGCAATTATGGGAAATGACCTGTTATCTCAAGATATAGCAGAAAAATTCTTTCTTTTTCCGACGCTTCGTTTTTTTTATATTGGCCACATTAATGATACACCTCCTGATCAACTCCATTTCCACCTAAAAAAAAGATATAACAATATTGGCCTTCCCAGCGACTACAAATCGATTCTTATAGAGAACAACATCAAAGTACTTTTTGTTACTAACTATACGAAAGAAAAAGAAACGAACACTCCAATTGAACAAAAAACAGGCCCGGATATTAGCGAAGTCGTAAAATTTTGTAAAAAAAATATGATTATGTGTTATGTCATACCTAGCGTATACGAATTTACAAACTCGCCTATATCTACCTTAGATTTTGATGGACTTTCCTTTATTCAGATCCTTTTACATACAAATTCCGGCTTCAACCTAATAGGTAAACGAGTGTTTGACATTTTGTTCTCAGCAGTTATGTTGATACTTTCAAGCCCCATTTTTATTGGGGTCTATCTAATAATAAAAGTTGTATCTCCAGGACCTGTTTTTTACCATCAAACCCGTTTAACAAAGGGCGGTAAATCATTCGAAATGATTAAATTTAGAACTATGATTCCGGATGCAGAAAGAGGATCTGGTCCAGTAATGGTATCTGAAACTGATGAAAACCGATTCATTAAATATGGTCAATTTCTTAGAAAATCATCAATTGATGAACTTCCTCAGCTTTTAAATGTATTTAGAGGCGAGATGAGTATTGTAGGTCCTCGTCCAGAACGACCTCATTTTGTAGAAAAATTTTGTAAAGAAATCCCTGGTTTTGAGCAACGCACAGACATGAAGGGAGGAATCACAGGATGGGCTCAAATCAATGGTCGTTCTGTTTTAACACGCCGTCCAGAACATAAACTCAAATACGATTTATACTATATTTATCATTGGTCATTTTTATTCGATCTTAAAATACTGATCAAAACATTTTTTGTTGTTTTTAAACGGGAAGAAGCATACTAAATCAACTCCTGAAAGTACTAGTTTATCTCTAAAAACAATTAATCTTATGTCTAAATCCAATCAATATAAAACACTTACACTTGTTAACCATTCATCACATAAACTCATAATATTAGGCGGTACATTTGACCCTTTTCATAATGGTCACTTTTCTATCATTAAAGCAATAAAAGAGTATTTCCCTAATTCAAAAATATTATTAATACCTACTTATCAATCTCCTTTTAAAAAAGAATCGATGCTTTCTGCAAGACAACGGCTACTTCTTTTAACAAAGTTATCTATAATCATCCCAAATTTGATAATCGACCCCTATGAAATAAACAAAGAAAAAGTTTCTTATTCAATCGACACCATTGCGTATATAAAAAATAAGTTCCCCTCTTTCGATTTGTATTTTTGTATGGGTGAAGATGCAGCACAATCATTTACAAAGTGGAAAAATTTTAAATCCATACTCGGTCTTACGACCTTATTAATAGTTCCAAGAACAAGTTCCCAATCTTCTAGAGTTCTCGAAAAACTAACTTACCCCCCTCAATCTGTTCTACTACCTATGACAAAAATAGATATTTCTTCTACAGAAATAAAAAGCAAAAACAGGCCGTTTACAAAGGAAACTTTTCAAAAATGGTTTCCTGAAACATTAATTAAAGAAGCAAAGATTCTTCTTAATACAGCCCCCATTATCGGACTTACTGGACAAGTAGGAACGGGTAAAACTGAAGCAACAACATTCCTATCTAAAACATTCGCTATTGAAATTATTGATCTGGATTTGATAGGACACTCTATATTGGAAGAAACTCCTACAATTAAAAACCTAGTTTCAACTTTTGGAGCAACTATTCTTGATGAAACAAACAAAATTTCAAGAACACATCTTGGAAAAATTGTTTTCTCAGACAAGCACAAATTAGTTCTTTTAAACAAAATCGTTCATCCCTTAATTTTAGAAAAAACACTAATTCTTCTTTCAAAACGTGATAAACCAACTATTATCGTAGGATCCCTTTTGCAAGAAATTGGAATTTTAGACTATTGTTCAAAAGTCGTATGTATAACAGGGAAATCAGATACTATAATTAAACATATTGGAGAAAAAAAATATAACAGACGCCAATTTCAACAATCGGAAAAAACGCTTCTTCGTAACTCTGACCATACAATTTCAAATGACTATACAAAAAACTTTTATTCAAAATTAACTGAACTATTCAACTCATTGTTAGGTTTATGACTATTTTTTCAAGTACTCCCTTATAGAATCCGTAATCGCTTCCTGAACTTCTTTTTTGGATATAGTCATCTTGAGTTCCCGGTATATCGAAGTTGCTATCGGTTTTAATTCATCGGGGAATATTTTTTGAGATACATTTATTCCAATTCCAATAATAAGATATGGAAGCTTAGAAACACTATTTTTAGTATTTGTTTCTATTAAAACGCCTCCTATTTTCTTTTTGTTTAATATTATGTCATTCGGCCATTCTATCAATATTTCTGGGTTAATATCGTGCTTGCCTAAAATTATATTTTTTAGACATTTAATACAAATATTTCCTATATCCATCGTTATAGTTGACGGTATTATCCAATCCTTATTTGGAAAATGAAGATAAGTATAGTATAGTCCTCCATTAGATTGGGAATGCCAAATTCTTCCAAATTGGCCACGTCCTTTGTATTGACGAGAGGAAATAATGACGCAGTCCGATGGATTTTGTTTTAAATTACTTTTTACAATACGCTTGGCATAGTCATTGGTAGAGTCAATTGATTCAAGTTGAATGAGTCTCAAAAAATATTCCTTCACAAAATTAGTTTTTTTTTGTGTAATCTTATAAGACATTCTATTTTCGAACAATAATAAAATGGAAGATAAGAAAAAGGGTATTACTTCTGAAAAGAAAATGATTCAAATTGAATAAAAAAGGGAATGTATTTACCAAATTAATGTTTAGGCAAAAAAATTGAAAAATCAAAAAGATACGAAACCAGAATCTAAGCAATTGAATACAAAAAAAATAAAATCATTAGAAATTGATTTTGAAAATAAAGGCGTAGAACTTCTCGAAAAAGGAAAATCGTTCTTAAAAGCCCATGATTATATTTTTACCAAAGAAAAACTTCTTGGTTCTGTCGACTACTTTAAAAAAGCTCTAAACGATAAACCTCAAAGCAAAATTTCAAGGGAAGGTCTAATGGAAGCATGGGAGTGCCTAAGTACACTACATCCTCTTTCTCCAAAAACACATTCAAGCTTAAATGGTAAAAATGGACATCACAAAGGCCTTTCTACTAATGTCTTGTCAAAAAAACTTAGGAATATTTTTATAGACAATTTAATTGAAATTGAATGGAAAAAACAATCCCATGGTAAATTTGGTCCATCTAAACCAAATACACTAAGTTGGAAAGAGTTTTATTTAATTAATGAAAAAGAATTAAATGAATTAGAGTCAATTACAGATAAACTTTGTTGGGCAGTTGAAAAAGGCCATGAGAAGCTAGTCCAATACTATGTCGAAAATGAAAAAGCAGATGTTAACATCCAAAACAAAAATGGGGATTATATTTTGCAAGTTGCAATCGCTAAAAAATATCAATTAATATTTAAAGTCCTTTTGGAATCTGGGGCGAGCGTTACTAATAAAAGTAAAAAAGGATGGGCTGCTATCCATTATGCCGTAAAAAGCCAAGTCCTTTCTATCTTTGATAAAGTTATCGAAGAAGGTGGAGATCCGAAGATTTTAGATAGCGAAAAAAATTCTACTCTTCATATTGCTGCCTTTCTTGGAAACCTAGAAATTTCAAAAAAACTCATCTCGTTAGGAGTCAATATTAATTCTAAAAACAACGGAAATATTACAGCCCTTCATCTTGCAATCAATCATGGAGGTTATATGTTAGCCTCCTATTTACTAGAAAATGGAGCATCTGTCGTAGATAAAGATAAATTTGACCAAACTATTATCCATTGGTCAGTAGTGTCCAATTCACGAACAATTCTTAAACAAGTTCTTGAAAAAACAAATGAAGGCATTAATCAAATTGACGTATTTGGACGGTCACCCTTACATTGGGCAGCCCAAAAAGGAGATTTGGATGTTGTATCTCTTCTAGTTGAGCGTGGAGCGAAAATTAATATTAAAGATAAATACGAACAAACGGCATTATTAATTGCAGCATTTTATGGCCATCCATCTATCGTTACTTACCTATTTAACCGTGGTGGAAGCATAGATTAAACTTTAGGTACTCTTCTTCCTATCCGTTACCTGCTTATCAATAGATCTCCTGAACAAATCAAGTATCAATCTCGTCTATCGTAATTACAAACAGCATATATAAACCCTTAAACACCTCATCGCCATCTATTTTTTTACCTACTTGAAAAAGAAAACTAAAATTGGTTTTATCTTTAAATGAATAAAAAAATACTATCAGTCGGAAACGACAACACCATTAGGGATACAAATTCTAACCCTCAAAAAAAAAGGAAAATGGATTCTGTACTTTCAACTCCCATCAACGATTTAACCGAAAAAAAAAAAAAATAAACAAGATTTAGCTCCGTCACATTCTGTAATATCCTCCGATTTATTTATTTCAAACGAAACCTACGAAGAATCTGTGACATATTCTGATTTTAAAATACCCATTCAGAAAAAGGTCCTTCTTGATACTATTTTAAAAGTGTATGTCACATTAGATTTAAGCTCAGAAACAACGTCTAATGAGACAACACAAACTCAAAATAATTCGGATCAAAACTTACCATCGGAAAAATAGAATCTTGAGTATGCATACCTTATAGACGAGCAATGGTATTTTCAATCGACCATAAAAGAAATTTATAAAAATCGACATCAATTCAACTTTTCAGTGCCTCACAACAGAAAAGAGTTCCCTTCATCGGTCATAGAAGACTGTTTAATAAAAAATTATTCTTGTTCAGAATTAATCGAAATCTTAAATTATCCTGCCACAGAAAGCAGTATTATCGATTATCTATGTGAAATAAAAAAACACCAAATTCAGGATGCGCTCTGCGATCTAGTCAATCACTTTTTGTCTCAAGGACATGATTTACAAAATGTGAAAATTGAGAATGCCTCTCTTTTATATTGGGCATGTTTTTTCGACTCTCCAAATGCAATCAGTCTTTTGGAAGAAAATCAATTTAACCTACATATTGATTTAGGTATGGAAGAATTAAACGAATACGAGGAAATGACCTCAAGACAGTCAAGTTTTTATATTGCTGTCGTAAAAAATTCATTGAATTCACTTACTAAATTAGGAGAACTTGGCTGTCGTTTTAATGATGACATAGGACATGAAAACTATGACGACTCATTAAATTTATCAGAACGAATGTCCAGTTTTTATTGCGCGATTCAAAAAAATGCCAGTGAAATAGTAACAATCTTTTTAAAATACGGATATGATTTCAATACTGATTTCGGAGAAGAAAAATATGATTCTGGAGAAATAAGTGTAAAGTATCCATTCTTATATACATGTGTAGAAAATAAATCAAAAGAAGCTCTGCAAGCCGTGCTACCTTTTAATTACAAACTAGAATCAAACAAACATATTGAATATTTTGACGAGTATGGAGAGAAAAAAGGAACTTATTCCGTATTATTTGAATTTATTCAGAAAAGTTCTGTAGAAAATGTTCGGTTTTTAGGAGAAACAAATTATAACTTTACTGATGATGTCTGTATCGAGGACTATACTGAAGAGCAAACTCAGCAACTTAAATTCTCACTTTATTCCCAGCGAAATCACTCCACTGAAATGAAAGAACTTTTTAAGAAGTATGCTTCAAACCGTCTTTGTGTAACAGCTCCATAAAAGACGGTTAAACGACGGTTTTTTTTAATATGTCGAGAGTTTCTAAGCGAGATTACTCTACCGAGATAGTTTAGAAATAATGTCTAAGCTTAACACTCCCGACAAAAAAGCCTTACCTATAATACACCCGGATATATTTTTCACTTTATGAATATCTAAAATATCATCTGAGTTTCTAACTCCCCCAGAAGCTGTTATTGGAATGGTCGTCATTGAGCCAATGTTTTCCAAGCCTTTCAAGTCAGGACCTATCATCATTCCATCGTGCTTAATGTTTGTAAAAATAATTCCAGCAACATTTAGTCGCTCTAACTCTTTCAAGACGGCTGGCAATGGTTCGTCTGATGTTTCTAACCAACCTTCTGTAGCTATTTCGCCATTAATCATATCAAGTCCAATAATTACTCGTTCTTGAAACTGTTCGATTATTCTTATTGCTTCATCTCTATTTTTAATTAACAACGAACCTAAAATCAAATTATCAACGCCCAAATCTAACCATTTTTTTGCAGTATCAACTGACCGTATTCCGCCACCTAGTTCTAAGGTACACGAAACAGCTTTTCGAATATCAGAGATAGTCTCTCCATTAGATACTTTCCCCTCTTTTGCCCCATCTAAATCTACAATATGAATTCGAGTTGCTCCTGCATCCTCAAACGATTTTGCAACGTCTACCGCACTTGATTTATACTTGGTTACTTGGTCATATTTACCTTGAACCAAACGAACAACTTGTCCATCTATGATATCAATTGCTGGAATAACTTCGAATTTATTCATTATTTTGCTACCTTCCATTGTAGATTCAACTCATCAAGTTGCTCATTGTCTACTCCAGAGGGAGCATCTGTTAAGGGGCACGCCATATTTTGTGTCTTTGGAAACGCAATTACGTCTCGAATCGAAGGAGACTTCGTCAATAGCATTACAAGTCTGTCTAAGCCTAGAGCCAATCCTCCATGAGGAGGAGTTCCATATTTTAAGGCTTCTATGAAAAAGCCAAATTTTGCCTGAATATCAGACTCACTCATCCTCAAAAGTTCAAAAATAGTATTTTGAACTTCAGGATCATATATTCTTAAACTACCTCCACCGATTTCATGACCGTTTAGAACAACATCATAACCACAGGATCTACATTTCGTTGGATCCGTTTTTAAAAAATCTAAATCATCATCATTTGGCTTTGTAAATGGATGATGCATCGCTTGTATAACGCCTTCTTTATCTCTTTCAAATAATGGAAAATCTGTAACCCACAAAAGGCCCCATTCTTTTTCTAAGAATTGGTCTCTAAAGGATAATCTGATTTTTCCTAACGCTTCCAAAGCAGTCGTCGTATTTTCGTTTGCAAGAATGATAATAGAATCACCTTGTTCCGCTTGCATTTTACTGGTAATTTCGGACAATAAGTCGTCTGTAAAAAACTTTCCAATAGGAGACTGTAACCCTGTTTCCTTTAAATGAATCCAACTTATCCCTTTTATCTCAGGCTTCACTGATTCTTGTAAATTATCTAGTTTTTTTCGAGATAGAAAGGAAACGCCACCTGGGACTCTAATCGCTTTTACACTTCCCCCATTTTCGACAATCGTCTTAAAAACAGAAAAACTAGATTGACTCGCTTCATTTGATAAATCCACTATCTCTAATCCGAATCGAATATCTGGTTTATCGGAACCATATCTTTCCATAGCTTCTTTATACGGCATTTCAATGATTTTATCTGGGAAAGGAATGGATACTCTATCGAATACGGCCTTCAGTAATCCATTGATAAGAGACACAATATCAGATTGTTCTATAAAAGAAGCTTCTATATCCACCTGAGTAAATTCAGGTTGCCTATCGGCTCTCAAATCTTCATCTCTAAAACATTTAACGATTTGATAATATTTTTCAAAGCCTGAAACCATTAATAATTGTTTAAACAATTGTGGAGACTGAGGTAAGGCAAAGCATGCACCGTCGCGAATTCTCGAAGGAACTAGAAAATCACGAGCGCCTTCAGGAGTGCTTTTGGTTAACATTGGAGTTTCTACATCTATAAATGATTGTTCGTCTAAATAGGTTCGAATTGTTTGAGTAATATCAGATCTCATTTTTAATTTAGAGAACTGCTCACTTCTTCGTAAGTCCAAATATCGATAAGTTAATCGTGTTACTTCATCAGAGTCAGAGTCATAAGACACACCTATTACAGGAGTCTTTGCCTTCGACAAAACATCGATATTTGAAATTAGAACTTCTATATCCCCATTTTTCAAATTTTTATTACGGCCTTCTTCTGTTCGTAAACGAACCGTACCTTCTACTTTTACAACCCATTCCGCCTTTAATTCTGCACCTTGGTTTTGTAGCAATTTAGAAACTGTATCATCAACAACGACCTGAATAATTCCAGACCGGTCTCTCAAATCAAAAAAAATAATCCCGCCCAAGTCTCTTTGTTTATGAACCCACCCAGATAGCGTAACGACATCATTTACAGTGTCCGTATTAACATCCGCTATATTATGACTTCTGAATTTATTGATCTTATTTGCTATCATTTAGAACATCCACTACCTTATCTAATGAGACCAACTGTTGCTCTCTTTTTATCATATTTTTAACTATAACCGTTTGGCTTAGAGCCTCATCGTCACCCAAAATTATCACATTTGAAGCACCCATTTTATTTGCTTTTTTCAAACATTTATTTAAGTCAGATCCTGAGTAATCAATCTCACATTTAAATTCATTTCGTCGCAATTCGTTTAAAAGTTTAAATAATGCAGGTCTGTTAGATTCTCCCAAAGGAACCAAATAAATAAGAGGATTCGCTTTTTGAATAATATCTGAATGTTGTTTCAAAACCATGACAGCTCGTTCGACGCCAAATGCAAATCCTACAGCAGGAGTCTTTTTCCCACCGAATTGTTCTACGAGATAGTCATACCTCCCACCGCCACAAATTGCATTTTGAGCACCTAGATGTTCAGACACAATTTCAAATGTAGTTCGTGTGTAATAATCCAAGCCTCTAACTAAAGTAGGGTCAATTTTAAACGGAATTCCCATTGCTTCTATATAATCAATTACAGAACTGAAATGATCTGCACATTCATGGCAATGCGAATCATGAATATTTGAATTTCCTGTTAAATAAGTTTTACATTTTTTATTTTTGCAATCGAGTAACCTCAGAGGTCGTCCGTCGAACCGTTTCTGACAATCTCCACATAACTTTTTAAGATTTGAACCTATAAATTGTTTGAGTCGTTCTTCAATAACAGGTCTACATACGGGGCATCCAACTGAGTTTATAGACACAGACAACCCCGTCAGGCCAAACTCATCAAAAAGATGAATACCTAAAGCAATAACTTCAGCGTCGGCGTATGGGTGTTCATTTCCAATACTCTCAACCCCAATTTGATGGAACTGACGATATCTACCAGCTTGAGGCCGTTCATATCTAAACATAGGTCCACAGTAATAAAACTTTGACTGACCACTTTTTTTATCAAGTCCATTTTGTAAATAAGCCCGAACGATAGGAGCTGTCCCTTCAGGACGAAGAGTAATTCGCCTATCCCCTTTATCTGTAAAGGTATACATTTCTTTTTCAACAATATCTGTATCATCACCAATACCCCGTTCAAATAACTCCGTCATCTCAAAAATAGGCGTTCGTAATTCTTCAAAATTATAATAATTAAATAAATTTCGAGATATCGATTCGATATGATGCCAGTACTGCATATCCTCTGGCAAAATATCTTTCGTTCCTCTTAAACATGTGTATTTCATAGTGGAGACTAATTTTATCACTTTCAAATCCGTTGTAAAAGTTTTTGTTAACAGAATAGACTCAAAAATTCCTTGCATTTTTATTTCTTTACGTAATATAATTTATATTATGATAATTCCTATACATACCGCGACAATATTTGGAATATCTGCGTGCTTAGTTGAAGTTGAAGTAGACACACGACGTGGATTACCAGGTGAAAATATCGTCGGACTGCCAAATGCCGTTGTAAAAGAAAGCAAAAACCGAATTAAAGCAGCCATACGCCAATCGGGGTTCGAGTACCCACTTCTTTCTTATACAATCAACTTAGCCCCAGCCGATCTAAAAAAAGTAGGAGCATTTTTAGACCTTCCCATCGCAGTTGCAATTTTATGTGCTACGAAACAATTAAAATTCCCTAAAAAAACTATTTTTGTTGGTGAACTATCCTTAAGTGGAAACTTAAGACCTATATCTGGACTTGCTGCCATCGGACAACTTGCGAAAGCGGAGAACTTCGAAACAATTATTTTTCCAACTGGGAATTTAAGTGAATCAGACTATATAACAGATATTAACCTTGTAAATTTAAGCACCTTATCTGAACTAAAAGATAAATGGATCCCTACACTGAACAACCAGCTACCTCCCGATTCCTCGCCAATCGGTGTAAATAAAAATTCGTTTTCTCAAATATCGGGTCATGCTTTCGCAAAAAGAGGTGCTCTTATTGCTGCGGCTGGCGGGCACAATATGCTTTTAGTAGGCCCCCCCGGTTCTGGAAAGTCTATGTTGGCAACTGCAATTCCAGGTATTTTACCCCATCTTTCGGACTCAGAGTTATTAGAAAAAATCAGTATTCATTCGATAAAAAATAAAACTAAAATTGGAGAAAACAAAAAAAATATGAAGACGGTATTTTCTAGAACGCCGCCAATATCAGCGCCTCATCATACCGTTTCAAGTGTTGGACTTGTTGGTGGCGGATTTAAAGGAACTCCGGGCGAACTTAGCCTTGCCCACAGAGGCATTCTCTTTTTGGACGAACTTACGGAGTTTTCGTCGACAACATTAGAATCTCTTCGTACTCCTTTAGAAACGCAATCTATTACTATTTCACGAATGGCCTATTCACTTACACTTCCTTGCGATTGCATGCTTATCGCGGCGATGAATCCTTGTGTATGTGGTTACTACGGATCGTCAACACGCCAATGCAAATGCAGTGAGCAGGTTCTCAATAAATATTGGAGAAAAATATCAGGCCCACTTCTAGACCGATTCGATATGGTAATTTATATGAACCCCGTGCCAATAGACGACATACTGAATAAAACAACTTCCTCTCCTGCAAAATTAGGAAAAAATATTGGAATAAAAACAAATACCGACGAACCGACAAGACAAGCTAATGATAAAAATGATGGTCTAAATCAAACAGATCTGCACAAAGAAGACCTTTCAATATCGTTTAAGCAACAATCTATTGATGCTCGCCATGCCCAAAATAAACGTCAAAAAAACATTAATTCTCGATTAAGCCCTCATCAAATTTCTATGTATTGCCGACTATCACAACCATGCCAAACCCTAGTTCAAAAATATGCAAAGCAAAAAAAATTAACATCCAGAGGAATTCACAAATTGTTAAAAATTTCTCGAACTATTGCAGATCTCGAAAACTGCATAGACATTGATGAAACCCATATTTTAGAAGCTGTGTCGTTTAAACAATCCGTTTTTTAAAATAGACGGTCTAAATTAATTTATTTTTTCATTTGCTCAAGAATCCACTTATACGTCAGCCCTAGGCCTTTTTTAAGAGAATAATTAGGATCCCAGTTTAAGTTCTTTTTGATTAAATCATTGTCAGAATTTCGTCCTCTAACGCCCAAAGGACCTTCAATGTGGTTCAATTTTAATGATTTACCTGAAATATCTATCGCCATTTCAGCAAGTTTATTTATTGTTACCATTTCTTCTGATCCAATATTTACAGGTCCCGTAAAATCGGAAACCATTAACCGCCGTACTGCTTCAATACATTCATCAATATACAAAAATGATCG
Organism: bacterium; assembly: GCA_018698675.1. Lineage (GTDB taxonomy): Bacteria > Margulisbacteria > Marinamargulisbacteria > JABIPA01 > JABIPA01 > JABIPA01. Next base: position 14,799 of record JABIPA010000004.1, read on the forward strand.
TGTTTGTTTTCCATCTCCCCAAATTTCAATAGAGTCTCCAGAAGTAGCTTCTCCAACTTTTCTGCAAATTGCAGCGGGAGCTTTTTCTTTGCCACCTGTCCATGTCCCCATAGGTCCAAAAATATTATGAAACCTTGCTATTCTTACATTCAATCCATAATTTCTTTGATATGCTAAATATAATCTTTCACTAAAAAGTTTTTCCCAGCCATACTCACTATCTGGTGCAGCAGGATATGCAGAATCTTCAGAACATTTTGGATTATCTGGATCTAATTGATTATGTTCAGGGTACATACAAGCCGAAGAAGAGTAAAAAACTTTCACGTCTGGAATATTTTTTGAATACTCCGCAATATTTAAGTTTATTTGAGCTGAGTTATGCATAACATTTGCGTCATTATTTCCCGTAAAAATGTACCCTGCTCCACCCATATCTGCCGCCAATTGGTAAATTTCAGTGTATTTATATTTCTTGAAAATTGATTGGCAAAATAATTGCTCTCTTAAATCGCCTTGGCAAAATTCGTCCGCATCCGTTTTTCCAAATTCTGGAAACTTCAAATCTGAACCGATCACGGTGTATCCTTCTGATTTTAGGCGAGTCACTAAATGACTCCCAATAAACCCACCTGCTCCACAGACTAGAGCTATTTTTTCTTTATTTTTTAAGTTTGACATGGTTTATCTCTCTTTCTTCTATCTAATCTTAAGTACTAAAATTATCTTTACCCTTTATATACAAATTATTACGTTTCAAAATTATAACTTAATGAACCCAACATTATAAAATTTTAATCTCGGCTTAAACTATCTATTTATTTAAATAGTTAAACTGTATTTATTCGGCGAATATTCACGAGCTATCTGATAGTTTTTTACCCAGATAAATAGCTTATAAACCTATTAAAGAAATTTAAATCTATTCAAATAGTAATCATAAAAATTTTAGCATATTTTAAAAAAGTAATCTTAAAAATAACACTTTTTCTTCAACGCTCTTTAACATCGTTAAAAGCCCACACAATTTTATTGTAAAATTAATTAAAGATATTTAAACTAAAGTGTTAATGCATAGACTATTTATAAATTCTCTGACTATTATTCAAGAAAAAAAATTCACAAAAGCAAACCCGAATTTTCACCATCTCATTAATGTCCTTAAACTAAAGCCAAAAACAAAACTAGAACTGTGCCTACCTAACACATATATTTTTACGGTATTCATCTCTTCTACAACGAAATCGGAACTTATTTTCGAAGTTATAGACAAAAAACCAGTGCCACAAAAAAATATTCTTATTACATTATGCCAATCTCTCCCAAAAGGAGAAAAAATGCCCACAATATTAAAAATGGGAACGGAAATAGGTATTGATCATTTTCAACCAGTCACGTCCGACAATTCAGTTGTAACCATAAAAAATTCAACGTCAAAAATAAAACGATGGACCTCTGTTTTAGAATCAGCAAGTGCTCAATCCAAACAGTCTAGAATACCTTCCATTTATGAGATACTTCCCCTAAAAACGTATTTAGAAAATTTAACCGATCCAAACACATCTCTTATTGTTTTAAATGAATTCACAAAAGACTTATCAATTAAAGATCTTTTATCATCAATTAATTTAACCAAAATAACTACGAAACATACTATTATTTTTGTTGTTGGTCCGGAAGGCGGCTGGTCCAAAATGGAAAGAGAGTTTTTTGAATCAAAAAACATCTCCTGCGTTTCGATTGGACCAAATATTTTAAGAACAGAACATGCCGGTTACTTTGCTGCAACCTGTGTAAAATATGAACTTCTTTAAATTAAATATTTTCCTAGGATCTTTACATGAACCCCATCGAAACTGATCGGCTAATATTACGAGAATTCAGAAAAGACGACATCTCCCATTTAGTATTATTAAACCAAAACGAAAAGGTCATGAACTTTTTCCCAGCCACTTTAAACAAAAACGAATCATTAACTTTTTTATTGTCTATTCTTACTAGCTATCAACTTAGAAATTTCGGTTTATATGCATGTATCTGTAAAGATACAAATCAATTTATGGGGTTTATAGGATTAAGCGTACCAAGTTTTTCTTCTCATTTTACACCCTGCATAGAAATAGGATGGAGACTATCTCCCGAATTTTGGAATAAAGGGTATGCTACGGAAGGAGCAAAAGCTATTTTAAATTATGGATTTAAGGAGCTTCACCTAATGGAAATAGTATCGTTTACTTCTATTTTAAACAAACCGTCCATTCGAGTTATGGAAAAAATAGGAATGACTACAAATAAAACAGATAATTTTAAGCACCCTAAAGTAGATAAAAAAAGCAAATTATCTGAGCATGTGCTGTATCGCCTATCTAAAAAAAATTTTGAACAACTTTAACGAAATTTAAAATTATTTAAGTAACTTGGGAATTTATAGAACCATTTCTTAAACATAGAGCAAAAAAGCACAATTGGGGTACCAATAACCCCATATAATGTCGTTCATAACCAAAACCAACGACAAATGGGAAACAATATAAAATAAAAAACAATAGATATAAAACCGAAGGTCTATAAAGATGTTTCTTTTTCTTAAGAAAAATAGCCACAATAAACCCAATATTCAGTAAAAAAACAAGCCTATGAAATACCATAGCTACAGACCCCAAAATATGAATTGGGTTCTTATATAAACCACCTTCCAAAGAATATTGAGCCCAAGGACGAATTTCAAAGAAAAACGTTCTCACTTTTATAAAAGTTAAATATGACGAATGCCTTATGCTTTTAAAAATACTATCTGTAGCACGTCGTTTATAGAAGTCATAAAATTCCCACTCGGTATTTATGTCTTTCCCTTCAATTTCAGCAGCGATTCTTGGGCTCATAATATCTGGAGTATATTTAGGAAAGTAGTCTAAAAAGTCATCATGAAACCCGTGATACACCGTGAATGTTGATAAAGAAGAAGAAGGTGTGAATTTTCCGGCGCGTTTAAAATGAAGCCCGCTTAACATAGTCAACGAAAGAATCAAAACAAGCGCCTGAATTCCCAATAATCGAACATTCTTATGATTCAAAAAATAGGCAAAAGGAAACAAAAAAGTTAAATAAAGCGTTGCAGATTTTATCCATAAAACACTTGCCATCAAGATCGTTATGAATATCCACTCACTTTTTCCGAGGCGGACCTTAAACAAAGCGATAATAAATAAAAGATTAAGTATAAATAATATATACCCTTCTTCATAACTGAAGTTAAATGAATGAAATAGCCATTGAGGAGTAATTAATAATGTTGAATATAAAATCCAATCTTTCACATTCATACCTACCCTCTTAAGTAAAACTATTGAGTAAATAATAATAGGAGAAAACAGGATATTTTTAATCACTAACGCTGTCGTCAAATTCTCACCAAAAACTTTGAATATTAAAAGTAAAAAGTATGGAATAAATGGTAAGCGATGCGTTTGAAATGTTATTCCATATAATGAGTTTTGAAACCCTTTTCCATTCATCATATTAGCGACTAATTTACCGAAGTAAAAAGGTATATCAACGACCCTTAAAGAAGATAAACCTTCGTGTTTTGCAACTAAAAATGAGATTCCTATGGAAAAAAAAACGACGATACTACTAATAAAAAATAAGCCTATTCTCTTTCGGAAAAAACTAGTCATCGTTTTCTTGCTATACAAACACATGTTAATCCAAAAAATGGATTACTAATATAATGTTCAATCTTGTGAATTTTCGACAAAATAAAATTCACCATCTTAGAATGGTCCTTCATTTCAGATTTAGGAGCCAAATTAAAAAACGTAAAACATTTTTTAACAATACGAATTAGGGCTACAATCGGAAACAGTAAATAAAAAGAATAAAAAATCTTAATAGGTTCAAGACCAGCCTCTTCAACAACGGACTTTAACGCTTTTCTGCTGTATCGCCTAAAATGTTTTAAGTAAATATCATGCGCAGAAAATAAAAAATTAAAGGCAGGAACAGTAATAAAGTAGACAGTCCCTTTTTCACTTTTGTTTACGACGTCCTTTAAAAAGGACTTGTCATTCTCAATGTGCTCCAACAGATCCATTAATAATATTAAGTCACAATTATAACGATCCATGTTCGTGTAAAAACTAAGTCGTTTATCAATTGAAACATTTTCGTTTTTTTTATCTTTATCGTAATTAATATCGACAGCATCTGCAGCAACGAATGAGGTATTCTGTAAAAATAATCGAGAAAAAATAGCAGACCCTGCACCAATATCGATCAATCGATTGTGAGCCGGAACCAACTTTAGATACTTTGTCAAAATTTTATATTTTGTATAGTAATACCAATGGTTTAACGAAATCGTAGTGTCTTCTAAAAGGTCCATTTACAATTCCTTTTCCTGCTTAAGGTGCTCGTCAACAATATATAAAGGACGATGTTTTACTTCTATAAATATTCTCGATATGTATTCACCTAATACGCCTAAATTTATTAATAATAATCCATTGCAAAATAACATCACTATCAATAATGACGCATAGCCAGGAACATCAATACCTCTTGTTAAAACCCTAAAGAAAATAAACCCACCGTAAAGCAATGAGATAAACGAACAGAAAAACCCTATATATGTCCAAATACGGACGGGAATCGTCGAAAAAGATATGATTCCATCAAGAGAGTACTCCCATAACTTTGAATAATTCCATTTTGTCTTTCTACCTTTATTAACTTTTCTTTCATATGAAATCGAGGTACTTCGAAACCCTACCCAATTAAAAAGCCCCTTTGAAAAACGAGTTCTCTCTGGCAATCTCAACAAGGCGTTAACAACCCTCTTATCAAAAAGGCGAAAATCCCCGCTATTTTCAAAAATTGGAGTTTTAGAAAGAAATTTTATTACCTTATAAAAAGCCAATGCTGTATTTCTTTTAACAAACGTATCATTTCTAGATGACCGAGTGGTGTAAACAACATCATATCCCTCTTGCCATTTGTTAATCATGGGCAATACTAACCCTATAGGATCCTCTAAGTCGCAATCCATTAAAATAACAGCGTCCCCTTTCGCATAGTCAAAACCAGCTTTGATAGCCATTTCTTTTCCAAAATTTCTGCTGAACCGAATTATCTCAATGTTTGAATTACTTTTTTTAATTGTTTTTAAAAGACTAAATGTATCGTCTGAGGAGCCGTCATCAACACAAATAAATTGATAAGAGAAGTTTTTAGGAAAGTTAGTTAATTCTTTCGATAACTCTTTAAAAAAAAGAACGATACCTTTTTCTTCGTTATATACTGGAAAAATAAAACTTATGGTCGTCATTTCTTTTTCGTTTTTCGATTCCACGTACTCTTTCTCCTCAATTTAAATAGTTATATAAATTACGACGTCCCATTTAACAAAAAATCTAGTTTAAACAATTACAAAGACTATTAATGATACCCTTTTCTAAAAATCTATATTTGATTTTTATTCCGAATAAACAACATCATAAATGAATTGTTCAATATTAATGTTCGAATGCGGGACTTTTTAGGACAAAAATATTTAAAGATTAACTAAAAAACTATATAATATTTTCCTTTGAAAGACAATTAATTTGGCTCGTAAACACCACAAAGGAACACCATGAGTATCAAGCAAAAACATAATTCTGAAAAACAATTTTCTCTGCTCCTTTTGCTTAACGTTAACTCGTGTCATTCCAATAAATTCATCAAATATTTTTCGAAAAATGATTCCATTAAAAACTTCCACGTATTTACGGTAGACCCTACGTCATTCAACTATGAGTCTGATAACGTTACCATAATAAGTTGTGTGAATTTCTTTCCGCGAATGAAATTTTTGGGCAAATTAATATTTTATTTTTCAGCCCTACTTAAACTTAGAAAATTGATACGAACACATAATTTTGATGTTGTACACGCTCACTTCGCAACAACCTATGGATTACTAGGTGCTTTAGCTTCTCCATATAATTTTATTCTCTCGTTATGGGGTAGTGATATATTTGTATTTCCAAAAAAATCCCTTTTATGGAAGCTTATACTCAAATTCAATCTCTCTAGAGCAAAACGTATTTTATCTACCAGTCATGCTATGAAAAAAGAATGTAAAAAATATACATCGAAAGAAATTGAAGTTACTCCTTTTGGAATCGATACAGAAAAATTCAAACCGTTTCCTCCAAGAAATCCAATTTTTGATAGTGAACCGATTGTTATCGGTTGCGTAAAAATGTTGGAAATTGTTGCTGGTGTGGATATATTAATTCATGCATTTAATTTACTTTTAAAAAACACGCCTGATACAGAAAACTACAAACTTTTAATAGTTGGAGGGGGAAGCCAATATATAAATTTAACGGAGCTTGTTTTATCCCTAAATATAGAAAAGCATGTTCATTTTACTGGATTTATAGAACCAGAAGATATCCCGAATTACCATAATATGATGACGATTGAAGCGTACCCGTCACGTCATGAAAGTTTTGGAATTTCTATATTAGAAGCAATGTCTTGTGGTAAACCGGTAATTGTTTCGGGAGTTGAAGGGTTACCAGAAATTATTGACGCATATATCTCTGGGATAATTGTTTATAAATTAACTAAAGAGCGGCTGTATGAAAAAATATTAGAGTTGGTTCAAAACACCGACTTAAAACTATCACTTAGTAAAAAAGCTCGAATTCACGTCGAAAATAAATATGAATATAATAAAAGTATGAGTTTATTTATTGAAATTTATGAAGCCTACAAAGCTTCAAGTAAAAAAAATAACTCATACACGTAATATATTTAACAAGTGGGCTTCTTTACAGTAAATATCCTTATTGGTATGCTCAATTAAATGCTCGCACTATTAGTGATAAAATTAGATACTCAGGTGTATAGAGACATTCTTAAGAAGACATTCATATTTATGGAAATTTAAAATAAAATGTTTAAAAATATAAAAGTTTTAATATACGACTTTGATGGAGTTATGACCGATAACAAAGTTCATGTAGATGAAAATGGTCGAGAATCGGTATCTGTTAACAGATCTGATGGGCTGGCTATTAGTATTTTAAAAAAAATGGGTTTCTCTCAATTTATTTTGTCTACCGAAACAAATCCCGTTGTTTCAAAACGCGCCGAAAAACTACAAATTTCTTGTATTCAAAGTTGTGAAGATAAAAAGACTGCTATCCTCGCCTATTCAAAACAAAATAAAATAGAGTTAAATCAAATTCTATTTGTAGGAAACGATATCAACGATTTAGAAGCAATGAAAATTATTGGAATAAAAGTTGTTCCAAACGATGCTCACTCATCTGTTAAAAACATTACAGACATTTGCTTAAAGGCAAAAGGCGGTGACGGCGTCATTCGTGAACTTTTGGATCTAATATTAGAATTAAAATCAAAAACTTAATACCTTTTCCCTAAAATTCACAATAACACTGGAGACTTTTTGAATATCTTCTTTCTGAAGATAAAACATACTTGGCGATTTTATTCCCCAAACTATTAATACCAAAGTATAAAGGAATCCACTTAATAAAAAAGAAATCAATCCATTTAAACCAAAACTTTCAATAAAAAAAATAGCCCCATAGGCAGGCAAAATCGTGACAGCGATAAAATAAAATTGTTGGAAAAAATATCTTCTAAAACTTAACCCCAATTTTTTCAAACTATAATAAAGATTTAAACTCGACATAATAAAAAACGTAATTAAAGTTTTAATTGCCAGCCCCAATGAACCCAAGTCTAAGCCAAAAAACTTCTCGGATGATATTAAAAAATATCCCAAACACATTCCAAAAAGAATGGAAGGTACCTGAATATTCTTAATCGTTTCAGTTTTTTCATATGCATATAATATTGCCGCAGCCATTTGAGACGATATATAAAAAATATAACTAATACACAAAACTATCAAAGTGAATGACGCATCCAAGTAAGATTTTCCGCCCACAAACAGAATAATAAACTTACTTTGACAAGCAATAAAAACTAAAAAATATGTAATCAATAGCCTAGAAAAAGGAAAATATCTTTCGAATAGTCTGACACACTCTTCTGTTCTATTACTTCCAATTGCACTCGAAATATCACGGGTAAATACTGGAATCAAAGGTGAAATAATTAGCAAAGGAATAGAAATAATTTTAAACGAAAATCCAAAATAACCTTGTTGAACAGAACCAGAAAAAAATTGTAGATACCAAAGATCCAAAAATTGTCCCAATGATCCTAAAAAACTTAAAAAAATTAAGGGAGACGAATATTTAAAAAACTCTTTCATCAATAAAATTAATCTATCTGAAGAAAGATGAGAAAAAACGGACACCCTCTTTTTTCTTAACACAACTAAAATACTAAAAATAAGAAATCCGAAAAGAAGATACTGATAATAAAAAAAATACTCAATCGTAAAAAAATTAAAAAACAACATAGTTCCTACTAAAATTAACGAAAACATTTTCTGAATCATTTTTATTATTTCTGTTTGAACTGTAAGAGCTAAAGCATCTGTCAATGCCGTCAAATTACTAGAATACCAATTCATTATATTCCAAATATAAGCTAGTCCAATCAAGGAAATCGTAATATCAGGCCATATTCTCGAGTTCATTTTTATCGCAAAAACAACCACAATTGCTAATCCCGATAAAAAGAATATCACCGTAGCAAAATATAAAAACATGAATGATATAGGCTCATGGCGATTGTTATCTTTAGAAAGTTTAATAAATAGACAATTAGAAAAAGAAAGATTAAAAAAACTAAAAAAATTTAAAATATTTTGAGTAATAAATGAAAAATTGCCGTAAGCTAAAGGCCCTAATTTTCTAGGAAAAATACCCATCACTAATATTCCAATTAACAAGCCCCAAAAATTAGAAAATATTTTTGAAAAATATCGCTTTTTTAAAGAAATTACTGACTTCATAAATTAAACATCCACTACCACACGGATCTACCTCCGTCGATTACAATATTTTGTCCCGTCATATAAGAGGAATCATCCGAACATAAAAACTTAATCGCTCCGTGATATTCAGAAAATGAGGCCATTCGTCCCATCGGAATAAGATTAGATACTTTTTTTACAAATGAATCCGATTGATTATTATATACTCCGCCTGGAGATAAAGCGTTTACTCTAACGCCTTGGTTAGCCCAATATGTCGCCAAATAACGAGTCAGTCCGACTAACCCGGTTTTAATAACGGAATAGGTAACAGGTTTGACTGAATCTTCATAAATGCGTTGGTCCGGCGCTATTACCGATAAATCACTAGCTATATTTAAAATAATTCCCTTTTTTCGTTTCGCCATTTCTTTACCGAAAATTTTACTGCATAAAAAAGCTCCCGTGAGCCCTACATTAATCTCTTTATTCCAAATATCAAGTTCAAAATCTTCTAGTCGTACACCTTGGACGGCATTCTTTGTCACTTTCGGGTTTAATGCCGCATTATTAATTAAAATCTCTACTCTTAGGCCATCGTCTACACATGCCTTTTGAACGTCGCATATAGAGTTTTCAGAAGTAATATCCATCACATATGAATAAACCAATTCCGGAAATTGATTCGATAACTCCGAAGATGTCCGTCGAAGTGACTTTTTATCAATATCGGTCAATATTACAGATGTCCCAGCATCTAAAAGTGCATAAGCATGCTCTTTACCTAGTAAACCGCTACCACCTGTAATTAGGGCACATGATTTCATTAAAAACTCCTTGTCTGCCCACCATCAACAATATAATTTGCACCCGTTATGAATGAGGCTCTATCAGAAGCCAAAAACATTACCATATTAGCGATATCATCGGGCGATCCAAAACGCTGCAAAGATACAGCTTCACTTATCATCTTATAAACTGCTTCTTTATCTTTTTTAATTTTTTTTTCCCAACTCGACCCTTGAAATAAAACATTTCCAGGGGAAACAACGTTCACCCGAATATTCTCTTTCCCTAATACTTTGGAAAGTGATTTTGAATATGCAATTAATCCAGCTTTTGCAACCATATATCCGGTCGGACATCCAAGGTTTTCTACTCCGCAAATTGACCCGACTAAGGTAATCGTTTTATTTTTAGAATGAGATGCCTGAATCATAGAGAGTACTTTTTTAATCAATTGAACTGTCCCATTCAGGTTGATCGTCATCATCTTCAAATACCCATCATAAGTTTCATCCCCTGGAGGGACTGAAACACCTGAGCCGATATTACAAACGACATGATCTAATTCTCCAAACGTATCCAATACAAATTGACTTAATCCGCCTATCTTTGATTCTTGAAGTAAATCCCCTTCATACTTATATGAATTTGGTCTTGAGATAAAACAACTAATCGATCTCCCAGTCACAATGACAGAAGCGCCTTCGTCTAAAAAAGAAGATGCAATTTGAAGGCCAATCCCTTTAGTCGAACCCGTTACTAAAACCCGTGACTCTTTTAAATTCAAATCCATTTATTATAACACTAACGCCTTTTTTATATAGGAACTAACTATCTTTTTATATTCGAGTATTATTTCTTCATGATACCCATTTTTATCTCTTGCTGATTGAAGAATATAATAGTTAGTGTAGCCACTCTCTACCAATAATTTAATTATACGTCTAATATTCGTATCCCCTGTTCCAAATGGAACAGTTGTTCCACCATAAAGCCTATCCTTAACATGAACATGTATTATTCTTGGTCCGTAAATAGATACTTCTTCTTCTTCATGAAACCCGAGTGCAGCACTGTTTCCCATATCATAATTAATCCCAAACCTAGCTACTGGCCATAGATCGATAAACTTTTTTAATTTAATAGGATTAAAATCAGATTCAAATGCAATTTTTATGTCTGTTTTATTCAAGACCTGGGACACTTTTTCAAAACTTTTTAGAAGCCGATTCACCTCATCTCGATGCTTCAAAGATCCTTTATCAACTAAAGGAAAAACAATTACTTTTATCCCTGTCAAAAAACAAGCGTTTATCACCTGCTTTAGAAGATTACAGCCTTCATCAAACGATTTCTCATCTTTATAATATGGAAATTGCATAAAACAATCTGCTGTAAGGGCCGGAATACTTATCTTCAATTTTCTTTTTAAAAAATTTATTCTTTCCTGCCCCTCTTTTGTCATAAGTGGATTTTCTGTCCATCCATCATAATCCAACGTCCATTCCACTACATCTAGACCCAATTTAGAAGCTGAAACAAGCTCTTCTTGCCAAAGTCCCCATGGAAATGCTTGAATTTTCCCGTCAATCGGATCAACGAGACGTCCTTGAATAAATCCTATTTTTTTATGTGATTCTGACATTCTTACTCTTCGCACATTATGCGAAAGGCTTCTTCTATTATTAAAATTGCTTTTCTTAACATTTCTTCAGAAATTATTAATGGAGGCCCAATTTTTATTGACTCCCTCCCCGTGTGCACAAGAAGAACTCCATGAGATTTGCAATAATTACAAATTTTAGTCGCCAGTTCTTTATCAGGAACCCCCTCTTTATTTTGAGTTATTATTGCGGCAACTAATCCTTTACCAAAAATATAGGAAATATGATCTGAAAACCTATCGCGGATTCTATTTAACTCACTGTGTAATACGTTCCCTTTATGTCTCGCCTGGTCTACCAACTTTTCCTGTTCAACAATCTCCAAAGTCGCCAGCCCCGCTGCACAACTTAAAGGATTAGCTGAATGAGTACTACTCATACTTCCCGTCTCCGGGATATCCAAAATCTTTGCAGACCCAATTACTCCTGATAACGGTGGTCCAGAACTAATCCCTTTCCCAAAACAAACTAAATCTGGCGTAACTCCATAATGCTCATACGCAAAAAACTTACCTGTTCGCCCAATTCCTGATTGAATCTCGTCAAAAACCAACAATATATCATTCTCTTTAGCAAATTTTTCAATTGCCTGAACATATGCTTTCGGAAAAAATATCGCACCCCATCCAATATAAGACTCAATAAATATAGCTGTAATATTTTTCGGATCCAACTTTTTTAAGTTTAGAAGTTTATCAATATCAGATTCAAAAGATGGACGTCCTTTATTTGGAAAAGGGAATTCAAGATGATGAATATTTGGGTCCATATAACCAATCCATTCCTCCGATTTTGGGTCTCCTTTTAACATTTCGGCTCCCAATGTTCTTCCATGCATTGCGCCCCTAAAAGATATAATTGCCTTTTTGTCTTTTCTAATATTTATTCCATACATCCTTGAAAGTTTAATTGCACATTCTGTCGCCTCTGTTCCTGCTGACAAAAGAAAGGCCTTCTCAAAGTACTCTGGAGTAGATTCTATTAATTTCTTTAAAAAGTTCCGGCGAAATTCATGGGTAAACGTATATGTATGAAGTAAAGGTTTATCTAAAACCGATCGAAGAGCAGATAAAACCTTAGGATGGGCATGTCCCGTATTTGCAACAAATATTGTTGATGTTAAATCAATCCACGTATTCCCAGAAATATCAGTAACTGTTGCTCCTTCCGCTTTATCCCAGACCACTGGTAATTGTCCATGCATTGCGCGGGCTTCATATTTTGATAAATCTGAGAAAATATCGTCTTCTAAATTACTCATTCTCGCCATAGTTCTTCTTTAGATATGTCAAACTGCTCACTTTTGAATCAACGACTTCTCTCCTTAAAATAGATAAATCCTTTTCCTGATCAACTTCCGTAACATACGGAGTGAAGTACCCACGAATTTTCGAACCGCTCAAAAGTCCTTTTTCACGAATATAACTTGGTTTAACAATATCAATATACCCATTAGGAAGGTATACAGATGGAAATGCCTGGCGTGGAAGGTTGAAATATTCCAAACGTTTCTCATTTGGATATAATCCTACTAAATAATTATTTTTCATAAAAAACATCTTGTGAGGAGACTCTGCAACTTTTGACACAGACTTCATAGATGTCGCTGTTTCATCGCTTAAAAAAACTCTAATTGCGTCATCTATTACCGAAATTTCTCTCAAGGGAGTCGTCGGTCTAAGGTGAATAAAAATATCTGGTAACTCTCGAGACTGAGAATCATACCATGAAATTAAATGATTAAAAAAATCTAAGTCAGTTGACTCATCCTGAGCAAACTCATCAGGTCTTAAGAAGGGAACCTCTGCGCCAAAAGAAGTCGCTATAGACGCAATATTGGAACAATCGGTAGACACGATTGTCTCAGTAATGAAAGAAGACCCCAAACTTGCCGCTATACTGTATGCAATTAAAGGAAAACCACCTAGTGTGACAATATTCTTATTTGGAATACCTTTGGATCCTGCCCTCGCCGGTATAACACAAACAATTTTAGTCATAATTCCTGGACCAATTCTACGAATGAGCCATCTGGATCTCTACAATACACAACTTTTGCAAAATTATCTGGAGAAACTACGGGAACAGATAAAAACGTTACACCTTTTTCGCGGTACTCTTCATATATTTCATCAATGTTCGATACTGATAGTGCAATATGAGAGCATCCGATAGGAGTTACCCCAGGAAAAGAAGATTCCTCAGGGTGAGATAAAAATTGTAATAGCTCTATTAGGACGCCGTCTGGACTCGATAACTTGACGATGTGAACACGGCCTTTTGGAAGGGCTAATAGCAACGAAATATATTCACCGCTTTCGACACGATCAATTTGAATTTTAAACCCAAGTAAATCTCTATAAAATTGAAGAGATCTTATCATGTCAGTTACGACTATCCCCGTGTGCCTAAAATTTTGGATTCTCATATTTTTTTGAAGTATACCAAAATATCGGTAGCTGATACAATGCCCACATACACGTAAAAGGTTACGATACTGTTGCTAAAAAGGAGAAAAAAAAACATGTCTATTTTTATTATAGCTGAGATCGGGATTAATCATAATGGGGACCTAGAAATTGCAAAAAAATTAATAGACGGCGCAGTTTTTTCGGGATGCAACGCGGTCAAGTTTCAGAAACGAACTATTGAGGACGTTTATTCAAAAGAGGAACTGGACAAACCTAGAGAAAGCCCTTGGGGAACAACAAATCGAGAACAAAAAAATGGTCTTGAATTTAAAGAAAAAGAATACGATGAAATTAATAAATATTGTAAAGAACGAAATATAGAATGGTTGATTTCAAGTTGGGATTTAAAAAGTCAAATTTTCACGCAAAAATACAATTTAAAATACAATAAAATTGCTTCAGCAATGTTAACTGATAAAGATTTTTTAACACTGGTAGCAAAAGAAGGTCGCCACACATTTATTTCAACAGGAATGAGTACCCTTGAAGAGATCAACGCAGCAATTAATATTTTTAAAAATAACACTTGTAGCTTTGAATTAATGCATTGCAACAGTTCTTACCCTATGCTTCCGGAACAAGCAAACCTATCACTTATTCCATATTTTAAAGAAAAACATGGTTGTAACGTTGGATATAGTGGTCACGAAGCTGGCTTGGCCGTTTCAGTTGCTGCCGCAGCTTTGGGAATTTCTTCTCTAGAACGACATATTACATTGGATCGAAGCATGTATGGTTCAGATCAATCTGCATCTGTTGAAATTACGGAAATGCACCGATTGGTTGACTATGTGAGAACAGTTGAAACAGCAATTGGACAACCAATTAAAAAGCTTTACCCAAACGAAGAAGAGTCTATGAAAAAACTTAGAAAAGTAAATAACACTTTAGTTACGTCATCTTAAATATTGAAAAATCTTGTTTTAGGACCAATTCCTGAAAACTTTGATAAGACAACACATATTCCAATTGACATAAGGTGCTTTCTCAATAGAGAGCACCTTTTTTCTGACGTTGAGAAGATTTCATTTGTAACCCCTTTCAAAAACGAAGTACGACATGAACTAGTAGATAAATTAAATAAATTTGCGATTACTCTATGCAAACGACATGGAATTCGTTTAAACAAAATTCACAATAAAAAATATAGCCAAAAATTTTGGCAACTCGCGTTAGGCCCTTGGCTAATTCATTTACTTTATACAACCTGGAGTAACTACTGTGATTTAGAAGAAATATTTAAAAAACACAAAAAAAAAGAACTGATATGCACTTCATTAACACCTCCTAAAAACTGGAACATAGAAACCACCGAAAACTATTTTTCAAACTTTATGCTTAACCCTGTTTTTAACTGGTGGACGTATTCAGTTTTTCTTTCATCTTTTGTTAATAAAAGTCAGATTCGAATCGAAAAATTTTCAGATTGGGAAGCAATATCTTCCACGTACGCTAAAAATAACACAGTAGATAAATCCATTATTTCTTTTTACAAACAAAAAATTAATAATTCACTAAGATGCAAAAATGTTGATGGAATACATTTCTTTGGACGGCTATGCCTATCATTGTTTCTAAAATATTGTCCAAAATCACAATCAACGATCAGTCCAAGTATAGACACGCCTTTAAATACTCAAATAGAAGACTTCCCTCCTAACTTTTTGAAAGGACTAGATCTAATCATAAAAAAAAGCATCCCTAATTCTCTGTCCAAAAACTTCATCGACTACGCGAAAATATTCGAAAAACAAAAATATTATCCAGGCAAATTCAATATCGTTCAAACTGAATTGTATTGCCCTGAAAAAAATAATTTTACAATTGCTTTTGCAAAAGAAAACGATGAAAAAATTCTATGTGTTCAGCATGGTGCTGGATATGGTGAACTACTAACCTATCCATATTTACAGTTCATCGACTATGGTCAAGATGGGTTTATATCTTGGGGATGGCGAAATCATGGAAATTACAAGGTAAAGACACTCCCGCTTCCCGCCCCGAAACTATCAAGAATTATAAATAAACATTCACAATGTAACGAAAACATTATACTTGTTTCTCATGAAGCAAACGCAACAAGAAACGGGTCTCTTTTTTCAATTCCGTCAAAAAACGACATTTTCACATATCGAAAAGAGAAAGTATTATTTCTAAACAAACTCGAAAAAAATCTATTACCAAATGTCAAATTCAAACCTTACGTTTCAAACTCTTTCCTTTGTGACAAAACATTTCTTAATAAAACATTTCCAGATATTCCAGTAATCGACACTGACTTTCATGACCATTTGTTAACTTCAAAAATTACAATAATAGATCACCCGGGAACAACTTTAATATTGGCATTAGTGGCAAATGTACCTACCATTGCCTTTTGGGATCCTAAGTTATGGATTTTCACAGATTTCGGTAGAGAGACTCATAAGAATTTACTTAATGCTGAAGTTTTATTCCACTCTCCCGAACAAGCCGCAAATCAAGTTAATTCGGTTTTTCCGAACGTTTCTCATTGGTGGAATAGTGAAAAAGTACAACATGCAAGAAAAGAATGGATAAAACACTACGGATACACTAAGAAGCACTGGGTGTTAGACTGGATGAAAGAAATCAAAAAAATCAATTAATAAGGGAAAATAATGAAAAGCAACTCATACTTACAAACCATTTATAATCAAAAAAGAACTCCATATACAGGGTATCCAAAAAAATTATGTACCTATTTAGTAGATCGATTCAGGCTCTCACGCGGAGAAACATTAATTGAAGTTGGGTGTGGAAGAGTTGAACACTCCTTAATTTTTAAATCATTAGGGTTAAACGTATCAGGAATAGACCTATCAGAAGATTCTAAACAGTATTCAAATGGCATAAAAATTCATATCGTGAACGTCGAAACCGAAAAATTTCCTCTTAAAAATGATTCTGTCGATATTATCTACTCTAAGTCATTTATCGAACACCTTCTTCACCCAGAAAACTTCATGAAAGAATGTATGAGAATTTTAAAACCGGGTGGAAAAATGATACATCTAGTTCCCGATTGGGAATCTCAATACAAAACCTATTACGACGACTACACACATAAAACACCTTACACAACAATCGGTTTAAAAGACTTACATATTATATTTGGATTTGAGTCAGTTAATGTAGAAAAATTTTATCAGCTTCCAATAGCCTGGAAAATTCCGTGGATCAAATACATATGTATACTAATATCCCCATTTATTCCGGTCAGAATAAATATTGGATGGCTTCGATGGTCGCGAGAACTTATGCTTCTTTCTTCTGCTAAAAAGCCAACAATAAAATAATTCTAAAAAAAAAGAAATGCTTATCTATGGAAAACAAATAAAACTAATTTTCGTGAAAGAAAAAAGATTTAGATAAAATCCATACATAAAAAAGAATAAATTCCAGAAACGAAATCTATACATATTAAAATATTTTATGTTAAAATTTTTGTTTATCCTCATTATAAATAAGGCTCAACTTTTATGAAAATATTCGAAAATGAATTAATATCATTATTTCCGAACACGGACAAAGGCGTACTTTTCAATAAAAAAGTAGCCGGATATTGGTCAAATATCGAGAAAGCAGAAAATAAAAAACTAATAGACGACCTTGACAATAACTCAACAGAAACTGTAATACAAAAATATTTACCCCATCTAACACGCGTCATTTTTTCTAATGAACGAAGTGGAGGATTAGAGCTCTTAAATCTAACTGGAAATGAAACGTGTATTGATTACGGATGCATGTGGGGAGGAATGACAATCCCTCTTTCCAAAAGAACAAAAACAGTTGTTGGAGTGGACCAAACCTTAGAGTCATTAAAATTTCTAAATCATAGAGCTCAAGAAGAAAATCAGGACAATATTATTCTTATAAACGAAGACATTAAAGAATTTCCTTGCCTTGAAAATAAAGTAGATATTGCGATAATAAATGGTGTATTGGAATGGGTTCCAGAACATGGCAGCATAGAACTTTCCAAATACTATGGAAAATTCTCGAAAAAAAACTACAAGCAAACGCCAATAGAGATCCAAAAAAACTTTTTAAAGAAAGTTCATAATAACCTATCTTCGAATGGACAATTATATTTAGCAATCGAAAATAGATACGATCTAAATATGTTTATTGGATTACCTGACCCACATTCAAATTTAAAATTTACATCAATTTTGCCAAGGAGACTTGCAAACCTTGTATCAAAAGCTCTACTAGGCAGACCTTACGTCACTTGGATATATTCATTTAATAAACTTAAAAAGTTACTAATCGATTCCGGATTTTCTGATGTCGAATTATATATGTGCTTTCCAAACTATCGTTTCCCAAAAAAGATATTACCCTACGATTCTCAACATTTATCTGATTTTCACACATTGATTCCCGAAAAAAATGATTTTGGAAAAACAACTATTAAAAGAAGAATTAGAAGAAAGTTAGAAAATTTTATATTTAGAACATTAAAAATGAAGTTTTTCTCGCCGTCTATTATCGCCATAGCTAAACAATGATAAAGCTGCTTCGAAATGCCACCCATCAAAATTCCATTTGCCTGTATTCTTTTAACTTAATAAATTCTTCTTTTTACAGAAAAACAACATATGATAAGTCTAGTCTTTGTTACATAGAAAATGAAATAAAAGGATGGCAATGGTATGAAAAAACAAACAAGTCCATTTCCAACTCAATATTAAACCATAAATTGTTTTCAAACTTCGGGCTTGTTGATATAAAAAAAATTAACGGCCAAATCCATCCGACTTGGAAAGGCTATACACCTCAAAGCAAAAAAACAATCGTTCTAGCCGTAGAACATTATTTTCGCATATGGAAAAAAGAACACACACATCTTTACCCTATCCACGGTGATTTATCATTAGATAACATAATCGTAAATAATAACGAAATTACTTTTATTGACTGGGAACACTTTCAAACTAAAGCGACACCATTTTGGCACGATATTTTTTATTTACTATTTGAGACATTTTGGTGTACTTTTCGAAAAAATAATAAAATTTGTGTAGACAGCCTCATGTTTATAAAAAAAACTGTCCAATCAATGCACAACAAAAAGCAACTAGACTCCACTTATTTAAAGGCTCCTTTAAAAACAACGATTAACATTGTTAAACAACTATGGGACGAGAGTGATACATCGATTCGCATAAATAACAAATTTCCTATTCTAAACTTTTCAAATTCAGAAATCTTAGAAATCGATACATTTATCAAAAAATAAAGGCTCTCTTTTTTAGCTTTTTTTAATTTTTAAATTACATTTTTTATATAAGCAACAATTGCCTTAGCTACATATTTAAAACACAAAATATATGGACGTCTATTTTTTAGATTAATAAAGTCACAAAGAAACTCCCTAAATCGAAATCTCGATAAATTAATGATGGAAGACTTTCTCAATATAAACATATTAATTCGCCTATCAACTAAGTCTATATTTTTTCTATCTAAATTCATTCTCTTAAACTTATTTAAAGAATAAATGACTTCGTCAGGAAACGATTCCTTAAAGGTGTTTGTAAGATTTTCATTATGAAACCTATAAATGGATAATGGTTCATGAATATATTTAGCCTCACAGTAATATAAAATTCTCATGAAAAAATCATAGTCTTCTGCTAGATTAAGACTCGTATCAAAATAATGGCTTAAGTGACGTAACAAACTTTTCCGAAAGATAACCGTAAGAATTCCACATTGATAATCATTTAAGGCTAAACTAAAAATATCTCCCGACGGAGCTTTATTTTTAAAAATAAGTCGTTGAGATTGATTATTCTGATCAAAATAAAAATAATTACTATATGAAAAACCAACCTTAGGGTTATCCATAAATGTCTTCACCTGAATTTCCAAATTATTTGGCAACCACCTATCATCACAATCAAGAAATGCTATCAAATCTCCAGATACTTTTTCTAGAGCCATATTTCGTCCTGCACCCAATTTCAAGTATTCCCCAGTCAAATAATACTTAAGTTTATCAGAATAAGATTTCGCAATTTTCGGGCTATTGTCTGTAGATTGATTATCTATAAATATAATTTCCCAATTCGTATACGTCTGACTATATATACTTTCAATTGCCTCTCTCAAATATTTGTCAGAATTATAGCAGTTCATTATTACAGAAACTTTTAAAGACATTTTATTCCCAAGAATATGGAATCAGAGATTGTTCCACATTCATTATTTCCGCTTCATTTGGGTCATGTAGTCCATCGGGCGTATTAACAAGTAAAGATGTAGAAGAAAAACAAGATTTAAAGCCGTACCAAATATTTGGAGGAATCGTTAAACGAACATAATTTGAGTTCCCAATAATGACCTCATTTATTTTTTTATATGTAGTACTTTCTTCCCTATCGTCAAATAACACAACTTTTATCAAACCCAAAGGAACCGACAATTGCTGCGTGACTACATAATGTTTCTTCCATGCCTTAACTTTATCTTTAAATATAGACGAACAATAAACCTCTTTGACTTTTGAAAGCGCTTTTTTCTCATTCACGACATGAAAAACTTCGCCTCTATCATCTGGAATTTTTTTTAAGGGAGTAATACGGACTCCCTCTATTAAGTCTAGAATTAGAAACGTCCTTCGAAATCAAATTTTTCGCACATATCATTATATTGTTCAATCTGATCACGCGTGAATTTTTGAATTGATTCGGGATTTTTGTAATAGGATAGGTACCAAGTTGCAGTATATTTAATTGTCGCCTCAAAATCCAATATAGGCAACCAATCTAGTCGAGATAAAGCCTTGTCACAACAAAGCTTTAATAAACCGTGTTCAATATTTTTAGATTCAGATGCCTTTTCAATCCACTTTATATTCTCAAAATAGGAAGAAAATGACTCCAATAATTCTGAAACAGATTTTATGAGTCTAGCGTCAGGTCCAAAATTAAAGCTTTCTCCATGATTTTCAGAATCATTTAATAAATCCTGACCTAATTCTAAATACCCTCTCAAAGGCTCAAGAACATGTTGCCAAGGCCGAGTAGATTCCGGAGATCGAATAGATAAT
Organism: bacterium; assembly: GCA_018698675.1. GTDB lineage: Bacteria > Margulisbacteria > Marinamargulisbacteria > JABIPA01 > JABIPA01 > JABIPA01. The sequence goes on from JABIPA010000004.1 coordinate 35,709, forward strand.
GATTCATTATTTTTCCAAGACCTAATAATATCTGGAATTAATCGTGAATCACTCCAGTCACCACCTCCGATGACATTTCCCGCTCGCGCAGACGCGATATTCGGTAAGCCTTTCTTATCTTTAAAAAACGATTTGACGTACGATTGAATAATTAATTCAGCACACCCTTTTGAAGCGCTATACGGATCATCGCCCCCTAGTTCGTCTGATTCTCTGTAGCCCCAAACCCATTCTTTATTTTTATATGCTTTATCGCTAGTAATAAGAACGACTGCTTTCGGCTTATCTCCTACTCTTATAGCTTCTAATACATTCATAGTGCCAACGGCATTCGACATAAACGTTCCCAAAGGGTCGGAAAAACCAATATTCACGATTGATTGCGCTGCTAAATGAAATACGATATCCGGTGCCGCTTTATTTATCTCGTCAAGAACACTTGAATAATTAGTAATATCTATTCTTATATCAGAAATTGAATCTTTTAAATTTAAAACGTCAAATAGAGACGGATTTGTAGGGACTTTATCTGACAACCCAGTTACTTTAGCGCCCAACATCAACAGCCATTGAGTCAACCAGCTACCTTTAAACCCAGTATGCCCAGTAATTAAAACTCGCTTATTATAAAACGTATTTCCAAAAGAACCAGTTTTCATAGAGTTCTATTATTTCCAAACCTTCCAAGGTGCTTTTTTTTCTGACCATAAATTTTCAAGCATTCTTTTATCACGTAATGTGTCCATACATTGCCAATAATCATGATGTTTATATGACATTAACTGCCCTTTTTTAGCAAGCGTCTCCAGTGGATGTTCTTCCAGAACCGTTTTGTCATCTGTTAAAAAATCAAATATTTCAGGATTGAAAACAAAAAAACCTCCATTTATCCACCCCTCATCTGTTTGCTTTTTCTCTCGAAAAGAAACAACATGATCTCCGTCAAATTTGATAGCCCCAAACCGTGCCGACGGACGGACTGCAGAAACAGTCCCTATCCTCCCATGAGACTTATGAAATTCCACTAATTTTTTAACATCAATATTTGCGACCCCATCACCATAAGTAAGCATAAAAGGCTCATTTTTTAAGTGCTTTTTTAATCGTAAAAGACGGCCACCCGTCATGGAATCCATTCCGGTATCTATTAAGTTTACTTTCCAATTAAACGGGGCCTTTTTCTGATTCTGTACACTTCCAGATTCTAGATCAATTTGTAAATCACTGTTCCTATTATGAAAATTCAAGAAATAATCTTTTATATAAGCCCCTTTATAACCCAGAGCTACATAAAAATCGTCAAACCCATAATGACTATAAATTTGCATTATATGCATTAAAATTGGAATCCCTCCAATCTCAACCATAGGCTTAGGTTTAACAGAGGTTTCTTCGCTAAGCCGGGTCCCTAAACCACCTGCCAAAATAATAACTTTCATATTCGAATAATAACATCGACAGAAACGAAATTCTAGTTTTACCTTAGTCCTAATCGAAAAACTTCTTAATTATTTTACAGATAAAAATTTGGTCTTTATGAGAAATTTCTGGATGAAGAGGCAACGATAATAGAGTATCGTATAAAGCCTCTGATTTAGGCAAACAAAGATCGGAATCAGAAAAATAAGATAACTTATGATTTGGAAAATAGTGAATTCCCACTTCTACATTATTACGAGAGAACTCTTCTTTTAACTCATCCCGATTTTTAAGAACCTTAATCGGAAAGATGTGTGGCACTGTATGCTCGAAGTTAATATCAAAACATTCAACATTATCGATATTTGATAGTAACTTTGTATAAGCTATAGCCAATACTTGTCGTTTAACCTTAAACTCACTTTCAAAGCGTTCGAGCTGAACAAGCCCGATTCCTGCAAATATATTACTCATGTGATACCGAAACCCTTGATGATTAACTTGAAATGCCCAAGATCTTTTCCCTTCATACCTGGCATCAGTATCTTTTTGTATACCTAATAATCGTGCGTCTTTGACAAAGGCTAAAACGGATTTATCTTGAGTAACGATTGCACCACCTTCTCCTGATGTAATATTTTTAATTCCATCGAAACTGAAACATATAATATCTCCGACGGACCCAACACGATTTAAGTTAGGGTACACAGACCCGAATGCATGTGCTGCGTCTTCTATCACTCTCAATTTGTATTTTTTTGAAAACGAACTTAAAGATTCAAAATCCATAGGACTTCCCGCATAATGAACAGGAATTATCGCTTTAGTCTTTTTTGTAACCTTTTTTTCAGCATCCTTTAAATCAATATGTACCGTGTTCAAATCAACATCACAAGAAATGGGAATTGCGCCGGTTGCGGTGACAGCTTGATAAGTAGCAACATAAGTTATTGAAGGAACTAATACTTCATCACCTGCCGTCATCCCTATAGAAACTAAAGCTAGATGTAATGCAGCTGTCCCACTATTTACGACAACTACGTTATTTTTTAAATATTCTGCTAATTTCAATTCAAATTGTCGAACATAATCTCCCATTCCAAGGTATTCATCTGACATAACGCGTAAGACCATTTCCTTTTCTTTGTTTCCGATGACAGACTTTGACAATTTAATAGGCTTCATTATGGGGTATCATTTTATCGTCTTTGATAGAACTTTGAAACTTACTATTTACATACCTACTACATTTACCATTTTTTTTGATGTCCCGTTATAAAATTTTTGATAGTATTCATACTATATGGTGAAATCAAAATGGATTCATAAGCTATTTTCTGAAGTTCCTTTATATCAAACTCAATGGCAAGGAATTTTATTATCTGATATTGCTAAGGAAAAAGGCATTTCACCTAGAAAAATTGCGTCGACAGATTTTTATGAAGCCTTTTACAAAAAGTTGGAACTCACAAATTTTTCATTCGACCCAAGCTGGAAAAAGAAAAAGAAAAAACTGTCCAACTTTGTTCTTCAATACCTTAAACCACTTATATCTAAAAACCCTTCCGCCACTATACTAAGCTTAGGCGCTGGAACAGGAATCGTGGAAGAAGACCTTTTAAAAGCTGGCTTTAAAATTGATCTTCATGAAACTCAGACGACAAGTTTGAATTATTTAAAAACCAAAAACATTAATTTCAATGAGTTTATAAGTCAGGATTTATCTTCTTTTGAGTCCGATAGTTACGATCTAATCATGGCGTTTAGCATCTCATATTGCTTTTCATATGAGGACTACGAAACACTTTTTAAAGAAGTTTTTCGTATCCTTAAAAAGGGAGGTCTATTAATTATGTGGGATCCTTCTCCAGAAATTCATAGCTCAAAATTTCATATGCTTTTCTGTAAAATAATTAGAAAATTAAGACAAAACACAAAACAGATTTTATTACAAAAAGCATCTCATGAAGTCTTTTGGGGATGGCTCCGTCAAGGCTCTCTTCACAAAAAATTAGCGCAAAATGCCGGACTTAAAGTAAACGATTCATTTTATACAAACGATAATTGGGTTAAACAAGAGTATTCTAAAGGATGTTTTTCATGGTTCATACTTAGCAAGTAGTCGGCAGATACATATTCATTTTAGAGTTCGTAAAGCCAGACAAATCTATTATGTTGTAATTAAGAACGCTATTTATTAAAAATGGTAAAAAATCTATTAGCCCTATATATAATGGCGGAGAGAGAGGGATTCGAACCCTCGCTGCCCTTTCGAACACTAACGGTTTAGCAAACCGTCCCCTTAAGCCACTTGGGTATCTCTCCTAAAAACATTTCAAACGCAATTCGAACACTAACTATACCAAAAAAACAAGCTCAATAAAACACCTTTTCGCTAGCCCCCCAACTCTTTCAACTCAATGCATTAACTATGTATTAAATAAGCAATTCAAACTCGAAGACATTCTGACAACAATACGTTAATATAAATAGTTGTAACCTTAAAATAAAAAGAAAAAAAAGTAACCACCATGAAACAAATACTAATCGTAGAAGATGAACCTGAAGAAAGAGAAATTCTAGACGAATTTTTAAAAAGAGATTACAGCTTGTTATTTGCGGAAACAGGACAACAAGCTGTCGACTTATTTAAAGAACATAATGAAGAAATTGATCTCATTTTATTAGACATAAACCTACCTGATTTTTCTGCTTTCGACGTCTATAAAAAGTTTTGTGAATTAACAGTAACAGGCATTCCGAACATCATTATGGTAACCGCATACAACAGAACCTCTGATGTTGTAAAAACGCTTACAGAAAATTATGCCTTTTATCATTTAGAAAAACCTTACTCTAAAAAATCGATTACATCTATTATTGAAAAAGCATTAATTAGTTCAAATTTCATTAGAAAACAACGATTGATTGACGAGTCTGTCCAACTAGATAGAATAATTATGGATAGGAACTTCAAACTCATCAATGAGCGGTTAAATACGAATATGAAATTCAATATACCTTTCAATGAGAATGAATCTCAATCCCTCGTTTGCCACATAAAGCCTTTAAAAGCAGAAGACAGTACACTTTCCAACGTTGTTAAAATATTTGAAGACGATACAGGAATTAAAATGCCACAATCTGAAGTAAAATCTATTCTAATAGTGGAAGACGAAGAAGAGTTTTCAAACTTATTATATGAATTTTTGGAAGAAAAATACAAAGTTGAACGAACGCCCACAATACAAACTGCAAAACAAGAAATAGAAAAAAACAATTATGACATAATTCTTCTCGACATCGGACTTCCCGATGGTAGTGGTGAAGAAATAATAGAACTCATTAGCTTTAAAATTGATAATCAAAACTACAAACAACCTACAATCATTGTGCTTAGTGCATTTGTAAATAAAGAAATAATTACCAAGGTTATAAAATCTGGAGCCGATACCTTCTTATCAAAACCAATATCTTTTTCAAACTTAGAATCAAAAATAGAAAATTTATCTAATAAAAAACAATCCACTGAAAAAATAAACCGTTTATCTCGACTGTTGCACCAACAACCTATGTCCTTTAGAGGAAAATTGCATGAGCTTAACTGTCTATTCTCAGCCTCACCATTTTGTATTGACGATATTTCTCAATTTTTAGAAGACAACAAATTTGAGTCTAGTTTTATTTCAAATAAATCAAATTACACATTTGAATGCATTAAAGACGCTCTTTATAAGATTAACCATATAGCATATACATCAACAGTTTATACATAAATCTCGTATTACTCTTTATCATCAGTAGGCAAAAACAGCGAAAACGTACTCCCAACGCCTATCTCAGACTCAGCTTTTATAACTCCATTATTTTCAGTTGCAATTCGATATACTATCGATAGCCCAAGACCAACATTTACGCCATTAGATTTCGATGTAAAATAAGGATCAAATATATTTTCCAAAACGTCGGCCTCCATCCCACTCCCTGTATCTACGACCTTTATTACAGCTCCGCTTCTTTCAAATCCATTTGGACCGATATATGTTTCTTTTTTTAGAATGATAGAAATAGTGCCTCCTTGTATTGAATGTTCGATAGCATTTAACACCAAATTTAAAATCGCTTGATATATATAATCTTTTACTCCAAAAACTTGCATAAAATCATCGACATCGGTTTTCAATCCAATCTTTTGGGTTTTTAACTTCGCGCTAGATAAATCAACTAACTCGTCCACCATCTCTTTTACCAAAAAAAATTCCTTAACCGAATATGTTTTTCCTAAACTGCCATACGTCAGCATCGGCTTTACAATCCGATTAAGCCTGTCGACATTTTTAATTATTGAATTCGAAAAAGATATTACCGAATTCTTATCGTCAAAATTCTCGAGCATAATTTCCGCCCTACCTCGTAACATTTGCAATGGATTTTTAATTTCGTGGGCAATCCCATTTACTAACCTTGCATATGCTGCTTGCATCATCATTTCTTTTTGAATTTCTTCGCTTCCTTTAAGTTCCCTATTCTTTTTCTTTAAGTTTTCGACAGTATCTACTAGTTCTCCCTCTGCAGCCTCTTTTAAATTAAAATACCCCCTAATAGTAAACGCAATAATAATAAAAGTAATTATATGAACAAGAAAAAAAGATACTAAACTAACATCCTTTTGAAGGGGCAAAATTTTAAATCCAAAAGATCCAAATATTTCATAATATATTGACAAAAAAACTGGCACGGCCATTAAAAAACGTCTTATCCAAACTGTGGATGCATCGAACAAAACAAGAGGTAAACAGAACATCCCAAAATACAAGGATTGTATACCTACATCTTCACCCAATATGCTTGAGTAAAAATAAATAGCAATATTTGAAATTAATACGAGTAGAAATTTAGAAACTATATGAAATTTAATATAATTCAAAAAAACACAGAAAAAAAACCCAAGAGACAAAAGAACGATTAAACTCCCTTGAAGGCGATACCCAGATATATTAAATAAACATAAAAGAGGCATGGTCAACACGCCAAACATGATAGACATCTTATTTGAAACAATAAGTGTTCTGTTAATTTCTGAGCTATTATCTTCAGATGTTCCTATAAAAAAAAGAGCCCTGTAAAAATTATGCATAAATAATATAGTATAAAACAATCCAAAATCTAGAAAGTATAATTAAAAAAAACGAGACAACCCCCTGATTTTTTATGGACTAGATTCATTGTTTTACTCCTTAGAAAAATAAAAAATTTAATTTTCAAAAGCAGTATCGTATAATTTATTGTACCAATCTAATTTAGACTCATATTAAAAAAAAGGCATTCTACTAATGACAAAATTTTCTCAAGCTAAAAAAGGGGTTTTCTTAATCCATTGTCCAGACAAAAAAGGCATAATTGCTTCTGTGACCGACTACATTTTATCTAAAAAATGGAACATCACGTGTCTTCAACAAAACGTCGATTCAGAAGATTCAATATTTTCAATGAGAATTGAATGGGAATATAGTGACGAAAATCTTTCCGAAGATGACTTAACCCAAGAATTTAACAATAAAATCGGAAAAAAATATAATATGTATTTTCTTTGCTTCCTCAATGAGACGGCCGTGTCTACGGCCCTATTTGTTTCAAAAGACAGCCATTGTTTGTTAGACCTGCTTTCGAGATGGAAATACAAAGAACTTCCTATCAATATCAAGTTAATCATTGGGAATCACGAAGAAATGAAAACATATGCAGACATGTTTTCCGTCCCTTTTTACTATATTCCTATCTCATCCAAAACAAAGCCCGCCGTCGAAAAGAAACAACTTGAACTATTAAAAAAGTATAATATCAATTTAATAGTATTGGCCCGATACATGCAAATCCTGTCCCCTGCTTTTATTTCAAATTACAGATATAAAATTATTAATGTACATCATTCTTTTTTACCAGCATTCCCTGGCGCCAAGCCGTACCACCATGCCTATCAACGTGGAGTTAAGTTGATAGGGTCCACCAGCCACTATGTCACCCCGGAACTTGATGCTGGTCCAATTATTTCGCAGCATGTTACAAATGTAAGCCACAGAGAAAGCATTCAGGACTTTGTTCGAATGGGTCGTGAATTGGAAAAAAATGTTCTAGCGAATGCCGTTTGGAACCATGCAAACAGAAAAACGCTAGTAATCAAAAATAGAGTGGTGGTATTTGACTAATGATAAAAAGTAACCCGGTCACGAATGGATTAAGTAAACTTATAAAAGGAATAGTCATATCTAGTTTGATACTACTATCATCCTGCAACACAGATGATTCGACACCTTCCTCTTCCAAAAACAAACTCGAGCCTCAATCAACGTGGGACTCAGTACAAACCATATTTTCGTCTAAATGTATTTCATGCCATCGTTCGGGACGAAGGCATGCCGCTACTTCTGGTTTAATTTTAACTCACAACATGGCCTACGAGTCACTTGTTGACACAAGCCCAAAAAACGAGCAAGCCCTATTAGATGGCTTCAAACGCGTATCTACATCAGGAAACGCAGAAGAGCGTCTTTCTAAGAGTTTCCTCTGGAAAAAGGTTCAAATAATTACGAATTCGGCATACGGAAAAAAAATGCCAACAAGAGGTTCACTAACTTCCTCAGAAATTGCTATTATTAAATCCTGGATAGAATCTGGGGCTTTAAAAGATTAAGTTTTCCACTATTAAAATAACTACTTTTTACACCAAGCCAATAATTTGGTATGATTTTTGTTTTTAAATATGCGCCCGTAGCTCAGCTGGATAGAGTAACAGACTTCGAATCTGTGTGTCGGGAGTTCGAATCTCTCCGGGCGCACCACTAATTCAAGTCTTTTTAACTCGAAATTTCGTTCCAAACCAAGTCATTTGCAACTTTATAAGAATCAATAGTACCTGCGTCCGTCCACCAACCTTGAAACTGATTAAATTCACAATTTCCTGACTTTATATAAAAATTATTCACATCGGTAATCTCAAGTTCTCCTCTTTGAGAAGGCGAACATTTTTTAACAAAATCAAATACGGCTGCATCATAAAAATAAATGCCTGTAACAGCCATCTTTGATTTTGGAACGTTCGGCTTTTCTTGAATAGAAACTACTTTGTCACCAATCAACTCGGCGACTCCAAATCTATTTGGATGCTCAACCTCTTTTAAAATTAAACGAGCGCCTTCTTTCTGATTTTTAAACGCATCCACATACGGAACCAAAGAATCTTCAAATATATTATCGCCTAAAATAACCACTGATTTACTTCCATTGCAAAAATTTTCAGCAAGACCTAAGGCTTCGGCTATTCCTCCAGCTTCATCTTGAACTTTATAACAAAACTCACAATTATACTCGCTTCCAGACCCTAGTAAACTAACAACAGCCCCCATATGTTCTTTTCCGGTAACAATAAGTATTTCTACAATTCCGGCTTCTACTAATTTAGTTACAGAATGCACTATCATGGGGTTCATTCCGACTGGCAATAAGTGCTTATTCGTAACCTTTGTTAGAGGTAATAATCGAGAGCCGGTTCCTCCTGCTAAAATAATTCCTTTGATATTCATGTTTTAACTCGTTTCATATTGTTCCTTATAATAAGTCATATATTCTTTGCTTTTTACATTATCTAGCCATTTCTTATTGTTCTCGTACCAACTTACAGTATTTTTCAGTCCAATTTCGAGTCCAATCTTAGGATACCATCCACATTCCTTAGAAATCTTTGAAAAATCGATTGCATACCTCTCGTCATGAGCCAATCTATCTTTAACAAATTCAATATTTGGAACGACTCCTAGTTCATCCGCAATTTTGTGTACCAAATCAATATTCTTAATCTCGGACCTTCCTCCGATATTATAAATTTCTCCCGTTCTACCCTTCGTAATTACGGAATAAATACCTTCGCAATGGTCCCCAACATAAATCCAGTCACGAATATTCTCTCCCTTTCCATATATAGGTAAAGGCTTACCTTCGAGAATGTTAGAAACCATTAAAGGTATTAATTTTTCAGGATATTGATATGGACCATAATTATTTGAACATCTAGTAATTTTAGCTGGGAATTTATGTGTTCGAATTGCAGCAAGAACCATTAAATCGGAACTTGTTTTAGATGCTGCGTATGGACTATTTGGATGAAGCTCAGATTCCTCGGAAAACTTACCTGGGTCATCAATGCTTCCATATACCTCGTCGGTAGACACATGTATAAATTGTTCAACTGAATATTCTCTAGAGACATCAATTAATGATTGAGTCCCTTCTACATTTGTTTTTACAAACTCAATACCAGATAAAATACTTCTATCCACATGTGATTCTGCCGCAAAATGAACAACTATATCTATTTTTTTTGACTTAAAAATCGTTTCCAAAGTTTTTTTATCACAAATATCTACCTTGTAAAAAGAGTATCTGTCATTCTTTTCAAATTCAGATAAATTTAAGGGGTTTCCTGCATATGTCAATTTATCAACATTACATACTGTAGTATTGGGCAAGCTCATTACAAACTTTATGAAATTTGACCCAATAAAACCGCATCCTCCGGTAACTAAATAATTTATCATTTTCGCGCCTCCTGCTTTTCAAATGGGTCAACAACCCCTGCCGACATCAATATTTTTATACTATCCTCGACAGACAACTGGAGAGGTTTTACCGAAGCCTTGTCTACAAAAACAAAAAAGCCAGAGGTTGGATTGGGTGTCGATGGAAGAAAAATAGATATTTTATCTTGTCCCATATCAACACCATCAACATCGACAAGACCATTGACATTCTCTCTCGTGACAAATCCAATTGACCACAAGCCCTTCCGAGGGTATTCAACCAATACGGCGCGCATAAAATTTTTATTCCCGTTACTGAAGGACCCAATTATGTGCTTAATAGAGCGATAGATTTTATTTACAAACGGTATCTTAAATATAATTTCGTCAATAATATTAATTATAAAGGAACCTACATAGTATCTAGTCATTAGCCCAATGAAAAAGACAATAATAATAGATAAAATTACGCCATAACTTTTTGACAAATTAGCGCCAAAAAGTTTGACAGCCGGAATTGATATTAGATCGATACAAAACGATACAAACCAAAAAGTAACAATTATTGGAATCAAAACAAGCATTCCATAAACAAAATCTTTTTTTAAAGACTTCAAAACCCCGATATTTTTTTTCTCATTTTTCATATTATCTTTCCTGAAATTAAAATTAGTATTAAATAGTTATACTAAAATAATTATAGACTTACCTACGACAAGTAAGCAAACTACCAAAATAGTATCTAAACATACCTGTAATTAATATCAAATTTCTTTTTTTGTAATTGACACTTAATAGGGCCTTTGATAGAATTTTGCAAATTATTTTCTCCCCAGTAGGAGCTGAACCAATGGCAACAATAACAAAAACATTTACAAGAGCATACGGACTAGATGAGATAGCGCTAGTTCCATCAAATAGAACATTAGATATGGAGCTTGTCGATATATCTACGACAATCGGTGGTGTCAAATTAGACATACCAATTATCGCATCTGCAATGGATTCGGTAGTAGATACTAAAACTGCAACAGAGCTAGGAAATCATGGATCTGTCGGAGTTCTAAATCTAGAAGGTGTTCAAACCAGATACGAAAATCCAGAAAATGTTTTAAAACAAATTTCATCTGTAAGCAAAGCGGACTATGTTGAACTTATGCAAAAAATTTACAAAGAAAACGATGTAAAAGATGAATTGGTTTTAAAACGTATTAAAGACATTAAAGCTAGTGGGGTTCCTTGTTTCGTTTCTTCAACACCTCAAAATGCAGTCCGATTTGGTAAATTAGCAGAAGAGGCAAAAGCCGATGTATTTATTGTACAATCTACTGTTGTATCCACACACTTTATTACTAAAGATAAATCAAAAAATTTAGATCTATCTGTTTTCTGTAAGTCAATGTCAATTCCAGTATTAGTAGGAAACTCTACAACAACTGAAGTAACCCTTGATTTAATGAGAATGGGAGTACAAGGAATTTTTATTGGAATCGGACCTGGCGCGGCTTGTACAACTAGAGGCGTGCTAGCTATTGGAGTTCCAATGGCAACTGCAATATTAAACGGAGTAGCTGCTAGAAATGCATATTTCGAAGAATCTGGACGATATGTTCCAATTATTGCTGATGGCGGAATTGTTAATTCTGGGGATATTTGTAAAGCATTGGCTTGTGGTGCTGACGCTGTAATGATTGGATCTCCAATTGCAAAAGCGTCTGAAGCTCCTGGTAATGGGTTTCATTGGGGAATGGCAACACCAAATGCAGTTCTTCCTCGAGGAGCTCGAATTAATGTTGGTACTAACGGAACACTTAAAGAAATACTTCACGGACCATCAAATACAGATGACGGTTCTCAAAACTTTTCAGGTGCAATTCAAACTGCGTTTGCAACTCTTGGAGCTGCAAACATTAAAGAAATGCATGATGCAGAAGTTGTTATAGCACCTTCTCTTTTAACTGAAGGAAAAGTTTATCAAAAAGCACAAAGCTTAGGTATGTATAAATAGATGATAGCAATCCTGGATTTTGGTTCTCAATACACTGAATTAATTGCGCGTAGAATTAGAGAAATAAATGTTTATTCAGAAGTTATTCCATATGATACGCCCGCTTCAAAAATAAAAGAGAAATATTCAGGAATTATTTTATCTGGTGGCCCATCTTCTGTATTTGAAGAGAACGCCCCTATATGTGATCAAGATATATTCTTTTGTGGTCTTCCTGTTTTAGGAATTTGTTACGGAATGCAACTTATGGCACATAAACTTGGCGGTAAGGTAGCTCGTGGTACAAAACATGAATATGGAAAAGCTAATCTATTTATTACAAACAATTTCACTTTATTGGAAGGCTTATGGCTAGAAATGAATATTTGGATGAGTCATAGCGATTCAATTGTTGAGCTTCCTCAGGGATTTCAAGAATTGGGACATACTGATAACTGTAAATATGCAGCTATTGGAAACCCCGCCGCTAAACTTTACGGAATTCAATTTCATCCGGAAGTTGTTCATACCCCAAAAGGAAAAGAAGTAATTAAAAACTTTGTTCATAATGTTTGCAAGTGTGAACCTAACTGGACGGCACAATCTTTTATTGATGAAGCACTAGAAAAAATACACGAAGAAGTCGGCGATACAAAAGTTTTGTGTGCCTTATCCGGAGGGGTAGACTCTACAACTGTTGCCGCTCTTCTGAAAAAAGCCATTGGGCCACGATTAACGTGCATGTTTATTGACCAAGGGTTTATGAGAAAAGATGAGGCATCTCGAATTGTTCGTCTTTTTGATGAATTTGATATTAACTTAATCCATATTGATGCAACTGAGCGATTTTTTAAAAAAGTTAAAGGAATTACGGATCCCGAAGTAAAACGCAAACAGATCGGAGAAGAATTCGTTAGAGTCTTCGAAGAAGAATCTAAAAAAATTAAAGGTGACTTTAAATTTTTAGCACAAGGAACTCTTTATCCAGATATTATTGAATCGGCTGCAATTGGAGCATCTGGAACTGCTGTAACAATAAAAACGCATCACAATGTAGGTGGATTACCAGATGATATTGATTTTGTAATCCTTGAACCATTAAAAAAACTATTCAAAGACGAAGTAAGGAAAGTTGGCCTAGCATTAGGGGTTCCTGAAAATATTATTTTCAGACAACCATTTCCGGGTCCTGGACTTGCAATTCGTATTCTAGGTGAGGTAACTCCTCCTAGAGTAAAAATTCTTCAAGAAGCAGATGCTATTGTTATGGAAGAAATTAAAAAAGCAGGTTTATATAGAGACATATGGCAAGCATTTGCCGTGTTATTACCAGTTAAATCAGTTGGTGTTCAAGGAGACAAAAGAACATACCAAAATACAGTAGCTATTCGTGCCGTGACGTCCGAAGACGCAATGACAGCACAATGGGCACGGTTACCATATGATTTACTAGAAATTCTCTCTAGCAGAATAATTAATGAAGTCCCTCAAATAAACAGAGTTGTTTATGATATTTCATCTAAGCCTCCTGCTACCATTGAATGGGAATAGTTACTTTTAACCCATTTTTCTAAACCGTAATTAACAACGAATTAAAAACCCAAATAAAGTAGGTAGTCCTTATTTTATTTGGGTTTTTAGATTGCTTTCTTCTGAAGTACTAGTATTTGAGAAGCCAAACATTCCTCACAATACCAGAGTTATACCCAAACAACTTTTAATGAAAGATTTTTTAAGAATACTTATCTAAGATATTTTTTATCTAAATAGTTTATGAACGGATCAATTGAAATCGAAGAGTTTGTAATATTTGAAACCAATTCTGTTGCAGAATACCGTCGTCCATATTGATGAATATTTTCATTTAACCAATTCTTTATTTTTCCTAATTGGTTACGCCTAATACACTCTTCTACGTTTAATTCATTACTCATGGCTTCATAAAACTGACTCGCATAAATATTACCCAATGTATACGTCGGAAAATAACCTATTCCTCCAGATGACCAATGAACATCTTGTAAAACACCATTTGCGTCTGAACTAGGCGTCACACCAATAAACTCCGAATACGCATTATTCCAATATTCAGGTAAATCCTTAGGGGCCAAACTTTTCTCAATTAATTTTTTCTCAATATTATATCGAATTAAAATATGGAAATTATAAGTAACTTCGTCTGCCTCAACTCTAATTTCACCTGGATTAACCAGGTTAATATCATTATAAAAACTTTCACAATCTGTATATTTTAACTGTTCTGGAAATATATCTTTAAGAATCGGATAATACACAGACCAAAATGCTCTGCTTTTTCCCACAATATTTTCCCAAAATCTAGACTGACTTTCATGAATACCTAAAGACGTTGATTCGCAAAAAGGAGTTCCGAACCATTCTTCTAGAAGACCTTGTTCATATAGTGCATGACCGCCTTCATGAACTGAACTAGAAAGTCCTTCAAACAAGTCATTTTCCTTAAACCTCGTTGTTATTCGAACATCATTTGGATGAAAATTTATAGTGAACGGATGACTACTTTTTTCTTGATACCCTTTTTCAAAATCATACCCCATATCTTCTAATACTCGTATCCCAAAATCCCACTGTCCCTTTTCGTCGAAAAATGGCTTTGTTTTATGAAGAGATTTAATTCCCATTTTCTTAGGAGTTGTGTTTTTAGATTGAATTTTTTGAAGTATTTCTTTCAAACCGATTTCCAATTTGCTAAATAAAGGATCTAGTTCATTTACCGTCATACTCGACTCATACTCATCAAGAAGAAAATTATATGGGTGCCCAGTTAATTCTTTTTGAGAGTTGAAAGCAGATGAATTTTGATAAAACTCGATTTTTTGATTCGACAAATTGACTACCTTTTCTAAATAAGGCAAAAATAATTTAAAATCATTTTTTTCTCGAGCCTCCGCCCAAATGTTCTGACTAATGCTGATTGTTTCTTGATATTCCCGCACAAAACTTTCTGGCAAACAAGATGACTTTACCCAGTCTTTGTGAATTTCTCTTAACAAACGTGTCTCCAATTCAGATGCGTTTTTTAAAACACAGTCCCCTGTCCGTAAATCGACACATTTTTTTAAAACGTTTTCAAATTCAGGACCACTTTGAAGTCGATGAATTGTCGATGCAATAGTCCCTAACTGCTCAGTTCTGGAACCGATTGCTTCTTTTGGCATTTTTGTTTCTTGGTCCCAATGTAAAAGAGACTGAATTCCATTTAAATGGGCAATCTCTTTTAACTTACCTAAAAGAGATTCTAAATTTGAATTAAGGGAATTTTTTAAATTTTTCATATGTTACGAGCATAGTATACACAAAGACATTTCAAAGGGGCAATTATGAGCCAATAGTTTCAAGAAAATGAAGGGCATCTTTTTCTTCTACACAATCCAAGTCTCATTTTGTTTTTCCCGTATCCTAACAAATAAACCAATTGCTAATATTAAATTTTCAAAAAGATAAGAATATTGTAAACTTAATTTACACAAAAATACTTATATAAAAGGATGCGTACCATGACTACAAATAACAATTCAAATGACTCTCGAATTTTCTCGTCTCAAATAGTAGATGGTGCAGACAGAGCTCCTTCTAGGGCAATGTTACGCGCGGTAGGATTTTCCGACAATGATTTTAAAAAACCTCAAATTGGTGTTGCTTCAACATGGAGCATGGTTACCCCTTGTAACATGCATATTAATGACTTAGCAAAAGAATCAGAAATTGGGATAAATAATTCCGGTGGAAAAGCTGTCATGTTTAATACAATTACGATATCAGACGGGATTTCTATGGGAACCGAAGGAATGAAATATTCTTTAGTTTCTAGAGAGGTTATTGCTGACTCTGTCGAAACGGTTGCTGGTTGCGAAGGCTTCGACGGAATCGTTGCCATCGGTGGTTGTGACAAAAACATGCCCGGATGTTTAATAGGAATGATTCGTCTTAATCGTCCATCTGTATTTGTATATGGAGGAACGATTCTTCCTGGATGTCATGACAAAAAAGACGTTGATATTGTTTCTGTATTTGAAGCAGTGGGATCTCACGCAAAAAAAGATATTGATGATGCAGAACTCTATAGAATTGAATCATGTGCAATCCCTGGCCCTGGGTCATGTGGTGGAATGTACACCGCAAATACGATGGCATGTGCAATAGAAGCGCTTGGAATGAGCTTACCTAATAGTTCGGCTCTTGCCGCGATTTCTGATGAAAAAAAGAAAGACTGTCAGGAAGCAGGATCTGCTGTTCTAAACTTACTTGATTTAGATATTAAGCCAAGCGACATTCTATCTAAAAAGGCATTTGAAAATGCTATTACGTTAGTCACTGCGCTTGGGGGATCTACAAACGCAGTGCTTCATCTTCTTGCAATTGCAGACGCAGCTGGAATTGACCTTTCGCTTGATGATTTTACTCGCATTGGCAAAAACACCCCCGTTCTTGCAGACCTAAAGCCTAGTGGTCAATTTACGATGTCTAAACTTGTTGAAATCGGAGGAGTTACGCCTCTTCTTAAACGCCTACTTAAAAAAGGTCTTCTTCACGGAGATTGTTTAACAGTTACTGGTAAAACGATGAGTGAGAATTTAGAAAATGTATCTGATTACCCAGAAGGTCAAGAAGTCATAAGACCATTCTATGCGCCAATTAAATCATTTGGTCACTTAGTTGTTTGTTATGGGAATGTTGCTCCAGAAGGATCTGTTGCTAAAATTTCTGGAAAAGAAGGAACAAAGTTTTCTGGACAAGCAAAAGTTTTTGACTCCGAAGAACTAGCTCTTAAAAAAATATTAGACGGAACAATCGTTAAAGGTGATGTAATCGTTATTAGATACGAAGGACCAAAAGGCGGTCCAGGTATGAGAGAAATGCTTCACCCTACGTCTGCTGTCATGGGAAAAGGTCTGGGAAAAGACGTTGCGCTTATTACTGATGGCCGATTTTCAGGGGGAACTCACGGATTCGTGGTCGGGCATATCACGCCAGAAGCATTTGAAGGTGGTCCCTTGGCTATTATTCAAGACGGAGACAAAATCACTATAGACGCAACAAATAGTGAAGTAAATCTAGACATTTCTGATGAAGAAATAAAAACGCGTTTAAAAGGATGGACTCAACCAGAACCCAACTATAAAAAAGGCGTATTAGCAAAATACGCGAAATTAGTATCCTCAGCGTCTTTAGGTGCGGTTACAGACTAATTTAACATGGCTTTTTTAATAACATTCTTAGCCCTAAACTTTGTTGTCTTTTTCCATGAGCTTGGTCATTTTTTGGCCGCAAAAAGAGCAGGAATTGGGGTTACAGAGTTTAGTTTGGGAATGGGTCCTTTATTAGCATCGTTCAACTATAACGATACGCAATTTTCATTTCGTCTCTTGCCTCTTGGTGGATTCGTTAAGCTTGCCGGATTAGACGATGCTAATTGTCCCGACGAAAAAAATTACTTTAAAAAAACAATTTCTCAACGGGCATTTACGCTTGCTGCTGGTTCGATAATGAATGCAATACTAGGTTTTTTAATTCTGTTTTCCTTAGCATTTGTTCTTGGAATCCCAGCTATTAAACCTCAGATTAATAAAGTTATGCCCGATAGTCCCGCATCTATCGCGGGTATTGTTTCTGGCGATATCGTGACTCATATCGATGGAAATAAAATCAAAAATGTTAAAAATGACTTTATCCAATATATAGGATCCCATTCGGATACACCTATTTTGATATCTTTAAAAAGACAAGGTGCAGATGTGGAACTTTCCGTTACTCCAAAAGAGTCGGATGGAAGAGGCCTTATAGGAATAGAGCTAGACTACCATCGAAAAAAGTATCGTCCGTTTCTTTCGATTAAAGAAGCTACAAAAGATAGTCTCTTCTATGCCTCACTCGTTTTCAAAAGCATTGATATGCTTATAAGCGGCAAAGTTGATATTACTGAAATGTCGGGACCTGTAGGTATAGTTCAGGTTGCATCGAACCAGCTTAATCAGGGTATCATTCAGTTTTTATCTATAATAGCTATGATCAGCATTAGCCTGGGAGTCATCAATCTGTTTCCATTTCCTATTTTAGATGGCGGACATCTTTTGTTTTTGGCCATTGAAAAAATTAGAAAGAAACCTATAAATAAACGTGTGGAAAATTGGGTAAATAATGCGGGAGTTGCACTTTTAGCTCTACTAACGATCACCATTCTTTTGAACGATATTAAGCAATGGTCTCCAAGAACTAAAATGTTAGATACGATGAACTCCCAACTAGAAAAATAAATGATAAAAATTAAAAACCTTGAAAAGGTTCATAAAAATGGGTTTAAAGCCTTAAAAAAAGTTAACCTTCACGTTGGAAAAAACGAGTTTATTTATCTTGTAGGTCCTTCAGGTGCAGGTAAAACGACTCTTTTAAATATGATATTTAAATTCGACACACCTACCTCCGGAGAAATATTTATCGATAACTGTCCTCTATCTTCGATTCATGACAGACAAATCCCGCACCTTCGTAGAAATATAGGGGTCGTATTTCAAGACTTTAAATTGCTTCCAAAACGAACCGTTTATGAAAACATTGCCTTCGCGTTGAAGGTCATGCACTATAGCAGGGCAAACATAAGGCGAAAAGTTAGCCAAGTATTAGACCTTGTTGGATTGACACAAAAAGAATCATATTTCCCCAACCAGCTATCTGGTGGAGAAAAACAAAGAATATGTATTGCGCGTGCCATTGTTAACGATCCTCCCATATTACTCGCTGATGAGCCTACAGGAAGTCTTGATCCAGACACTTCTTGGGAAATCATGCATTTACTCAGCAAAATTAATGCTCGAAATACTACAGTTATCGTCGCTACTCATAATAAGGGACTCGTCGACGATTTAAGAAAACGAGTCGTTACTCTCGAATCCGGTAAAATTATTAGAGACCAACAAATAGGGTTTTATCAATAAAATGATATTCAGCAATATAAAGTTTTTCATATATGAAGCAATTATTGGACTTAACAGATCTAGACTAATGTTTTTAACGTCCATCGCAACTATTGCCGTTTCCTTAACTGTATTTGGTTTTTTTATTCTAGTTTCTCTCAACCTCCACAGTATAAGTAACTATATGTCGTCAAAATTTGAAATTCTAGTAACCGTACAAGAAAACTTGCCTCAACAAGATATCAAACGACTTCGTGCGAAACTTTCTCGAATGCCTCTCGTTCACTCGGCAACGTTTGTCGATAAAGATAAAGCCTGGGCCGAATTCAAAAAAAAGTATACACATTTAGAACTAGCCAATCTAATCGACGTTAACCCACTACCTCATTCTATTACACTGCAGGTTGTCGAACTTAACGAAGTAAAAGGATTGGTTGCTTCACTTAAAAAAGAAACGCCTACGATCGACGATATTATTTACTCGGGAGACCTATCTGAAAAACTTATCGTATTCGCCAAATACTCGCAAATCATAGGACTTTGTCTTGTTGGATTTCTGTTATTAGCGACTCTTCTAATTATCATTAACACTATTCGCTTAACTGTTTTAGCTCGCATCGAAGAAGTAACCATCATGCAGCTCGTCGGCGCGACGAACGGGCTCATTAGAGGGCCATTCCTTTTTGAAGGAATGATTATAGGTTTGATTGGGGCGTTAACGGCAAACCTAATTTTGTATTTCGGGTATCAATATATTACCCAAGTATTCTTTGAGTTTGCGCCATACTTCCCGATAGTATCCGATAAGGCTATCGTATTTACTGTCTTATTAATTGTCGGCGCTAGTGGCCCGCTTATAGGACTATTAGGATCTAACATTTCGATTTCTCGATCACTAAAATTATAAAACCTTCAACTACTAGGGAAATTCTACTAAACTACCATGTAAGAATTCTTTCGAAATACTAAATTTTGTTTCTATTAGGGTCTCTCCATTAATAATAATTTTTATCAATTCGTGAAATTCTAAATTTTATACACTTAAGACACAGACTTATAGGAGTTAATAATGTTAAACTTTTTTAGAAAATACGCGACGACAATCGCATGGACAATCGTTATATTTTTTGGTGGGACGATGTTTGCTGGAACATTGATATTTGGAAGAAAAGATAATAGTCAGCAAACTTCAATTAGCAAAATAGACGCACTTAAAAATGCGATTGCTACAATCGATTCAGTTCCGGTTGATTCCAACATATACACTGAACTTTTATATCAATACATGGCTACGTTTCAAGGCGAAAACAAAAATGCCGTTATCCCTCCCGAAATAATAGAACTAGCTAGATTCAGGGCTTTTAACCAAGCCGTTAACTACTCTCTGTTTTTAGACTACGCCAATTCACAAAAAATAAAGGTAAGTAAAAAAAATGTGTCCTCCCGATTGGACCAATACACATCTTCATACAATTTAAAAAATAAAAAAGAACTAAAAGAACTTTTGAAAAAAAATAACTATCCATACAAAGCATTTTTGAATAAAACAAAAAATAATTTAAAAGTAGAAAAAATAAAAGATACGCTAATCTCATCCGTTTCTGTAAACGACAAAGATTTGGAAAACAATTACAAACGAATTAAACTTAGTCACATATTAATTAAATTCGATCCTTCATCGGCTGACAGTCAAAGTAAATCATTTGAAAAAGCTAGCCAAGTTTCAAAAAAAATCAATTCATCCGAAATCGAATTTGAACGAGCAGTTTCAGTTTTTTCAGAAGACGAAATTACTAAGAAAAAATTCGGCCAATTTCCAAATTGGAAGTCGCCAGGACAGCTTCATAGAAATATAGAGGCAGCTGCATTTTCATTACCTATAGGCATATATTCTGAACCAATCAAATCAGACATTGGGTATCACATAATTGTTGTCACTGACTCGAAGTTTGTATCTAAACCTAAAGACTATAATAAAGAAGACCTTAGAAAAGAAATTACCACGAATAAAGAAAATGCAGTTTTGAGTGCATTCATTCAAAACAAAATTACTAGTTCAAACTTTACAATTAGAGACCCATATATAAAAGCCGTCACATCTAAATTTAATGGCAATTATGCTGAAGCTATATTTAGTTATCAACAACAAATTTCTAAAGATCCAAATAGTCCTCTACCTCATTACTTTATTTCCAAAATTAGAAATTCACTTGGCGAAACATCTCAAGCATTAAACCAATTAAATAAAGCCAAAATCAAAGGAAAGCTTTATCCAACCTTAGATTTTTCAAACCTTCATCTAGAGCTAGCTAATACGGAAGCAATGGCAATGTACGAAAATAAATCATTAAAAAGAAAAGTTCAACGAGCCATTCAAAAATATGAAAAAGGAACTCCGATTACAGGAGCTATCGTATTACAAGAAATTGGAAAAAATTATAAACAAGCTAACGTTCCTCCTGTGCTAACCGACGAAATAATTGCCGCTTGGACCTTAGCGAATAATGATCCGGGTTCACTAAATCTAGTACGTGCTTCAGCGGCCCTATTACAGCTTTCCGATATCACATCTAGTATCGATGCCAAGCTAAAATTACTCGAAACTGAAAAAGACAATTCTGTGAATTCGGATCAAACGAAAAACAGTTTTAAAAAATAAAGAGTACACTTTATGAGATTTTTTCTGAGATCCAAAATACATAATGCGGTTGTCACTGAAGCAAACTTGTCATATGTAGGAAGTATTACTATCGACAAAGAATTAATGGAAAATGTGGGGCTTGATATAGGTGAAAAAGTCTTGGTCGTCAGCAATACAAGTGGCTCACGTCTGGAAACATATGTTATTGAAGGAGCTCCTGGCTCAAAAGTAATTTGTATGAATGGAGCGGCTGCTCACCTTATTAAAAAAGGTGAGCAAATAATTATCATGGGGTTCGAATTAGCAAAAGCCCCCATTTCTCCCAAAATTATAATATTAAATTCTAAAAATGAAATAGTGGACACAAAAACAAAAGAAGAGCACTCGACCCACTCCTAAGATTAGGAAAGACTCTTATCTATCCACGATTTATAAGCTGCGTCCAATTTTTCTAATCTTATAGCAACAATCTGAGGGGTATCGTATGTATGTTTCTCTTTTATAAATCGGATAAGAAGATTTATTCTTGGTTCTATCGTTTTAATCGAAATTAAAACTTCTACTTCTGACTCAATTTTCCCTTCCCAAGAATAGATACTCTCCACATTTTCCTTAATTTGAACGCACGCACCTAGTTTTCTTTGAATAATTTCTCGGCCAAGCTCTTTGGCAAACGTCTTATCATCACAAGATGTCTCGACCTGAAAATACATTTTATTGAGCTAAACTATTCTGAATTTTATCGAGGTTATTGGCAAAAAAGATGGAATCACTTGGATGAGTGAGTTTCTTCGATACATCGCGAGGATCTATCCATGAAGCCACCGGGTTTTTCTCGTCTTCTGGACACAATGTATCTTCCGTTGTTTCGAATAAGAAAAATACGAGAGTTTTTCTTTCAGATTTATCATCACGGCCATCTTTACCAATTTTGTACCGGGTATATTCCCCTAAATTTTCTATAAAGGATATGTTTTTCAGACCAGTTTCTTCCTGAATTTCGCGTAGAGCCGCGTCCATATCGGACTCATTACTTTCCAGATGGCCCTTGGGTAAACTCCAAGAGTTCCCATTTTGACTGACCATAGCAACTTTTCCTAAACGTCTGTTAATCACAACACCCCCTGCACTTCGGGTATCAAAAACTTTACCAACCGCCTTAGCATCGTTCCAATAACGGTCCCAATTTACTAGCGTCAAACTTTTTAATGAAACATCATCTTTTTTAGCCAATGACTCCATCATATTAAATCTAGATTTAAATTTATCATTTGAAAATTGAAGTGCTGCTTCACAATCTATTTTAAGATATCGCCCGACGTTCACTATCGAGAACAGTACATCACCGAATTCATCTATTTGTTTTTCGTCAATCTCACCTTTTGAAACAGCGTCAGAAAACTCACTAATTTCTTCTTTTAACTTTTCTAGAGGCCCCTGAATAGATTTCCAATCGAACCCAGATTTAGCTGCCTTTTTCTGAAGCTTTTCAGCCCGTTTCAAAGCTGGTAATTGATTAGGTATAGATTCCAAAACACCCTCATCTTTTTCGGTAGACTTAATCATATCCCAATTTTTCCAAACATCATCAACTGAATCTACTTTTATGTCTCCAAAAACATGGGGGTGCCGACGAATCATTTTTTCGGATACGTGCGCCGCAACATCTGATAAGGAAAACTCACCTATTTCACTCGCCATCTCAGAGATCATTACAACGTGTAATAATACGTCTCCCAATTCTTCCCTTAAAAGACAAAAATCCTGTTTATCCAAAGCATCTACCAGTTCATAGGCCTCTTCAATGACATGAGGTTTTAAAGAGATAAACGTTTGTTCTTTATCCCAAGGGCAACCGTCTTTTCCTCTTAAGTCTTTCACTATATTTTTAAGTTTTTCTAATTCAGTCATACGTTTACTCAAAATGATTACCTTTTCAATTTAGTCAACGGCAATTTTCTCGAAAAAGGCGTCTCTTTTCTCTGTCTCTTGATTAGATAAACTCGTCTTATCATCAGGGTTGGCAATGTTAACATTGGCAGGAGTGAATAAAAAAATATTTTCGCCTACTTTTAACATATGGCCATTAATTGCGTATGCGGTCCCGCAAACAAAGTCAATTAAACGTTTTCCGGAATCAGCATCTAAGTGTTTCAAGTTTACAATAACTGGTTTGTTTTCTCTTAAATATGTAGCAATACTTAAAGAATCTTCGTAGATTCTTGGCTCTTCGACTTTTATTTCAGAAACAGGAAAGGGTGATAAATTTTGATTTCGTACCACAGGTTCCTTAAAGGTTCCTAAGCTAGGAATAGGAGCTAACTCCTCATCATAACTGGTTTCTTGAAATCCAAAAAATTCTTTTATTTTACTCATCGTCTCTGACATACTTTTCTCCTCGGTTGTTTTTCATGCATTACGTAACAAGACAATTAATTAAAAAAATATCGTCCAATTCGAACCATAGATGCCCCATTTTCAGCAGCAATTAAAAAATCATTTGTCATCCCCATGCTTAATGTCTCAAAGAATGGATAAGTTTTTTTCAATCTTCCAAAACATTGAAAGACCTGCTGATAGCACTTTTTAATTTTATTAGTGTCGTCCGTCAAAGGCCCCATTGCCATAAGCCCTCTTATCTTAACATAAGTAGGCAATTCTATCTTGGATAAGACGGTAGATATTTCTTTCTCAGAAAACCCAAACTTGTTTTCTTCCCCTGTAAAATTTACCTGTAAATACACAGAAATATATTTTTCTTTTTTTATAGCAATTTCAATAATTTTATTTAATATTTTTTCGCTATGAACCGACTGAATAACATCAAAGTACTCAACTATCTTTGATAATTTGTTTGTTTGTATCGGTCCAATAAAATGCCAATTAAGATCAGACGGTAGGCTTTGGATAAGTGGAATTGCATGTTGAAGTCTATTTTCACCAAGTTCAGTAAACCCGGCATCAATTAATTGTAAAACTTTGTCAGCTTCATAGTACTTCGTTACCGCTAAAATATCGATACCTGTATCAACACTATTTAAACTAGTCTTTAACGTATTTACTCTCTGTTTTAGAGACTCAGTGGAAAACACTCTTTCGCTAGCCCTTTTCATTGCTAATGATTGACGATTTTAACCTACTTCCACGTTTCTTTAATTTCTTTAGCTCTTTTTCAGACCCGTCCAATATATCATCAGAAACCGTCCACTTTCCCTTAAACTCATTTGGCAACTCAAATTTGAAATCTCTAAAAGCTTTTTCAATAACGGTCATTAATCCCCGTGCACCTGTTTTTTCTAATATAGCCAAAGATGCAATTTTTTTAAGAAGTTTATCCGAAATTTTAGTTTCAATATCATAATAACTAAAAGAAGCAATTAACTGATTGAGAATAGATGCCTCAGACTCTTTCAAAATCTTGAACAAGTCGTGTTCGTCGAGTGAATTGCATACAACTCGTACCGGTAACCGTCCTACAAATTCGGACTCCAATCCATAATCAATAAAATCTTGAGTTGATGAGAAACTTGCCAATTGATTATCTTCATAACCTCTATTTTTTCTCTCAAATCCAAACTTACTTCCTTCGACCCGTTTTCTTACAATATTTTGGAGGCCATCAAAAGCGCCGCTTACTATGAATAATATATGACGTGTATTTATCGTCTCTTTTTTCTTATTCTTTTTCCCAAGAATCCCCTGCAATTGTGACTGAATATCCCATGCCGTTTTTAAGGGGACCTCTGTTTCTTCCATCAATTTTAATAGGTTTGATTGCACGCCTCTTCCGCTCACATCTTTACCGACCTTATCTGAAGATCCCGAAATCTTATCAATCTCGTCTAAGTAAATAATTCCATATTGAGCAAGGTCTGTATTTCCGTTTGCTTTTGCTACGAGTTGTCGAACAAGATCTTCGACATCACCCCCAACATAGCCCGTTTCAGTAAATTTAGTTGCGTCACTTTTTATAAAAGGAACTCCAATTAAATCAGCTATACACTGGATTAAAAATGTTTTTCCGACGCCTGTTGGGCCTACCATAATAACGTTCTGTTTATGATAGCTCTTGCACTTAGCTTTTGATTTCAAACATGATTTAACGTGATTAAAATGGTCACAAACTGCGATTGATAACACCTTTTTTGCGTCATCTTGTTTGATAACAAATCTGTCCAAATGTGTCTTTATTTGTTTAGGGATATAGTCAAATGCCAAATCTATTGGTTCCGGTTCATCTTTCGATTCCGAGTCGGACTTAGACTCTTCTGTCTGTCCAAATTCTTGAAAAAACAATTTAGATTTTAGCCCCTGGCTCTTACCCATTAGTTTTGTAATTTCACTAGCCAAATCATCAATATTTGTTAATCGCTTTTTTGCAGAGGTATCTGCTTTTTGGGTATCTCCATTAAAAGGGGGTAAAGGAGTAAATACTCTTTCCTCATCGTTCTCATTCTTTATATCGCCAGAATGTTTACCTTTTTTATCCTTGTTCGATTTAATATCGTCAGTATTTTTTTCCATTAAGGAAAGTATACACATGACAATTTTATGCGTCGAGACTCCCCCTAAATCTTGACGTCCTCTTTTTTATACTGATATGTTGGTCAAATGAATCTTGGACTATCTTTAATTTTGACCCTTTCTTTATTCTTAACCTCATACGGTTTATTCCTTTTTTTCAAAGTATCCAAAATCAAAACAGACACCCCAAATCAAAGCTTCGTTACGAGCCTAGTTGTCGACGGTCTTAAAGCGTATTGGTATCGTTTATTTAGCTCCATAATCCAAGTTCTAATCTCACTAATTGTTGTTGTTGCAGTGTTTACTTACTTTTTTGACAAACAATTTATGGTAGACTAAATATTAGGGTTCCTTATGGGTGGGGTCGCTATGCTTCTTGTTTCATTTGTTAGCTTTACTTTATACCCTAAACTCATCCCCGCAATTATTAATCAAAACTTAGGATACCTAAAAGATGGAATTCTTATCCAATATAAAACGACGTCATCTCTATCCTTTTTAATTAATAGTCTCCCAATGATCTTTCTTTGTATCTCACTATTAATATTCGATATTGAAGTCATCATTGGGTTTAGTTTAGGGCTAATATTCACAGCATTGTTTTTACGGATAGGAGGTGGTCTTTATTATACTAGTTCAGACTTAGCCAACCAACTAAGCTTCGAGTTTGGTGAAAACATTCCTCAAAACGACAAACGAAACCCGGGATCAATCATGGAACTCATTGGCATTTATATTAGCCAAATAACTGGTTTCATTTGCGACGTTTTAGGATCTTATATATTTTCCGTTGCGGGTTGTTTATTAACAATTTTTAGCTTAACCAAATTTCAAATTGTTCCCCACGATATACTTAACAACTTTTACTTTTTTCCATTTATGATGATATTTACAGGACTTGCTTCTTCTTTTATTTCTTACATTTTTTGTGTAGTTAGAATCAAAAGTGAAAATCATTCAAATTTTTTACTAGAAGGAATCTACTTATCTATTTTCCTATGTGGCCTTTCTGCATTTATTGTTTCTCGCATTACAGCTAATCAAATTGTTTCATTTTCACCGTTTATATTTGGCTTAATCGGTGCCATTTTAATATGCTTTTTATCTGAATATATTACGTCCCAACGTTTTCAACCAAGTAAACCATCGTGTACAAATGCCCAGTTTGGAAGCATTCTTCCCTTTTTAAGTAGTAGTTCATTAGGTTACAAAACTAACAGCGTATTTCTATTCATTTCATTTTCTTTTCTATCTGCAAGTTATTTAGTTTCAGGCACTGTGGGAATGATTATCGCAATTTTTGGATTCGTTTGTGTCACGCATACGATATTGCAAACCAAAATATTCTCCCATTTTTCTGTAATAACGGCAAAACTATCGACGCTTAGCTCTGCTAAACAAATATCTGTCCAACATTTAAAAAAAACAGAGTCAATTGGTGCCACTACGGTAGCCGTCGGAAATGGATACGCTACAGCTGCTGCAATACTTGCAACGTTCTCTATATTGTTTTCGTTTATTTATATTCAGCACTACGACTTCAAATCACTTCTTGTCGTCGACTTTAGGTTATTAATAGGTATTCTTATAGGACTAACACTCCCGTTCACGGTTGTAAGTTATTTATTGAAAGCATTATCGTCACAGACGATAGCTCTTCTTAAAGAAATATCGAGACAATACAAAGAAATCCCCTATTTGATGGAAAACAAATCTCACCCCGATATAATTAAACTGTCTGACCACACAACATATATGTCTATGAACGCTATGATTGTCCCTGGAATACTTATTGGACTCGTTCCCATAGCATTGGGCTTTGTTTTCGGTATAAAGCTCAGCATCGGCCTAATAATCGGTTGCTTTTTTACAGGATTCAACCAAGGTCTATTCTGGGCGGTGACCGGAGACAGTTTGCACTTCGCTAAACGTCATATAGAAGATGGGCACTTTGGAGGAAAGGATAGCTCGACATTTTACAACATTCGAAGTGTTGACCATATAGGAAAAGCATACCGAGATCTTTTAAATCCAACCTTAAATATTTTAATAAAGGCAGTTACAATTATATCTATATTCGTCATATTAAATCTCGCTTAAAATACAACCTATAAATAGAAGGAGCCCCAAGTAATGAGAAAACCGATAATTGCAGCAAACTGGAAAATGAATAAAACAATTAAAGAAAGTAAGCTATTCGTCCAGAATTTTTTATTTGATTATGCCCCTATTGGCTGTGACATTGTGATATGTCCTCCAGTAACATCTCTATCGAGCGTAGGATCTCTACTCTCTGACTCTAAACATAGTTCTTCTATAAAACTTGGAACTCAAAACTGTCACTGGGAAGAAAATGGTGCTTATACAGGAGAAGTCTCTTTGACTATGCTTAAAGAACTAGCTGTTAACTCCGTAATTGTCGGCCACTCAGAACGACGGGAATATTTCGCGGAAACTAACCAAACTGTAAATAAAAAGCTTAAATCAATTTATTCACAAAATTTACGCCCAATATTATGCATTGGAGAGTCATTAGAACAACGGGAGTCTGGAAACACATTCACTGTTTTATCTACGCAACTAAATGAAGGGCTTGATGATATTTCAATTACATCTGGCGAAGATATTATAATTGCTTACGAGCCTATTTGGGCCATTGGAACAGGAAATGTAGCAACTCCAAAACAAATTCAAGCGGTTCATTCTTTTATTAGAGAAACATTAGCAATATTATATTCTCAATCAATTGCAGGTACAATCCGAATTCAGTACGGTGGATCCGTCAAACCAGCAAACATTGAATCTATCATGCAACTAAAAGACGTAGATGGAGCTTTGGTGGGTGGCGCAAGTTTAGAACCAGACGATTTTTTGAGTCTTATACAAATAGGTTGTAAAGCAAAAGAACAGATACTTTCGTAAACTAATTAAACATTAAAAAGGAATTCACTATGATACATTTAACAAGCGCAGTTTTTCTCAAACCACTTAAAACATTAACAACCCTTCTTATACTTATGTGCCTTACACTCAATATATGTGCCGAACCTCAACCAAAAGTTCTTATAAAAACGAACAAAGGGGATATCATTCTTGAATTAGACTCAAAAAAAGCTCCTATATCAGTCAAAAACTTTCTAGATTACGCAAACTCAGGATTTTATACAGATACGATTTTCCATAGAACGATTAAAAACTTCATGATTCAAGGGGGCGGATTCACAAAATCATTTGACCGTAAAAAAGTTAATCCACCAATTAAAAACGAAGCAACAAATGGATTAAAAAATAAAAAAGGAACGATTTCGATGGCCAGGACAAACGTATGGGACAGCGCCACATCTCAGTTTTTTATTAACTTAGTGGATAATGGCTTCTTAGACAATCAATATGCTGTTTTTGGGAAAGTAATCACTGGTATCGAAGTTGTCGATAAAATTGGAAAATTAAAGACACAAGCCCTAAATTCTGCATTTCAAAATGTTCCTTATGAGCCGGTCGTAATTAAGTCAGTTACAGTATTGGGAACTAAAGAGATGATCAAAAAAGATACAGAAGCAGATTCTACTAGAAAAAATACAAAGACAACAAAATAAAGCCCCATTCATCTTCTAAAGTTTTCTTCAGTCGGAGTTCTATATTAAAATAGATAAACTCCAACTGAAGAAAAATGAACAAAAATAAAGAAAGGTATTAAACTCTACCCAGATATGACTTAAGAGTGTTTTTCATTAACATTGCTATTGTCATCGGACCTACGCCCCCAGGAACAGGAGTAATCAAGCTAGCCTTTTTACTAGCTCCCCCGAATTCAACATCCCCTACCAATTTATACCCGCGTTCTCTAGACGCATCATCAACTCTGTTTACGCCAACGTCTATTACTACGGCACCTTCTTTAACCATATCCTCTTTAACAAATAATGGCTGCCCTATCGCTGCAATCAAAATATCCGCCGTTCTAGTAATTTCTTTTAAGTTTTGTGTCCGAGAATGACAAACTGTCACTGTCGCATTCCCCGGTTCTCCCGGCTCTGATTTTTGAACTAACATAGCACTTAATGGTTTCCCAACGATATTGCTTCTTCCAATTATTACAACATGTTTACCTGCCGTTTCAACACTATAAGCCTTTAATAGCTCGCACACACCATAAGGAGTACACGACTTAAATGTAGGTAATCCAAGCAATAATTTCCCAACATTAACAGGGTGAAATCCATCAACGTCCTTTTCATGGGATATTAAGTCTAGTAATTTACGTTCATTCAATCCTTTAGGAAGTGGTACTTGAAGTAAAATTCCGTCAACCTCTTGGTCGTTGTTAAGCCGTTCAATCAATGCAACTAATTCTTCTTCGGTCACGGATGCACTAAGAACAAAATCAAAAGATTTCATTCCTAGTGATTCACAAACTTTCTTTTTTCTTCCGACATACGTTGCCGATGCAGGATCTTCTCCAACTAAAATTACAGCCAAACCTGGCCGTCTATTCCCTGACGATATTAGCCCTTCAATCTCCAACTTAAGGGTCTCTAGCAACTTCTCAGACACCTTCTTACCATCAATAGTTTGTATCGTATCAATCATTTTAATTCTCCAATATCTCTACTTTTTGTCGCTTTGATTTAAAACAAATCGTTTATTGTCTTCTACGCCACCTTCATATTTATCATAGCTACCATCTTTGTAGCCTTCTTCTTGACGCTTATGATTAAGTTTATTCTTTTTAAAATACAGCTCAAATACCTCTTTGGCATCCAATCCCGAAACAGAGCACATTGAAACCCAAAAATGTAACATATCCACTAATTCAATTTTAACATTATCCCAATCTTCTTCATCTTTTTTCCACCATTTCCAGTTCAAACTATCTACAGCCTCCGCAGATTCTTGCCTTAACGCTAGTTCAAAGTTAAGAAACCATTTCTTTCTTATTTCAGGGTCTTTAATATCTATATATAAGCTGGGATTTATTTTTTCGTTTAACTCTATTTGTTTATCAAAAATATCTTGTAATTCCATATTGTTTTAGTCTCCTTTAGTTTGAAGTTCTTATTTTAACCTCTTTCCTTTGAAGAATAAAATGGAATTATTTGTTTATAAAATTTGGAATTTTCTTCCTGAGAACATGATTTTGTATTAAAGCTCATATCACAACAAAAAAAACGGTCGGTCGAACAAATATTTATAAGAGTAAGCGAAATGAATTCCCGTTGGTAAACACTGTTCCATTACAATACATCGAATTTCAAACAACCAAAAAAATTCTTACCTACCATTCATTTCTCGGAATACGCCACAAATTCCAAACTAATAATGAATCTTAAAGACGTTATAAAATTTTTCATGAAAAGGCACTCCGTTCGCACAAATCCCTTTTTACAAAAAAACGGCCATGCTATTATATAAAAAATGAACAGTAATCTAATTAAAAAATATAGTCCATCCAAGCCAATAAATATAAAAAATAGAACGTGGCCTGATAACAACATTACAATTTCACCAACATGGTGCAGCGTTGACTTACGAGACGGTAATCAAGCACTTATTAACCCTATGAACATGGACCAAAAATTATCACTTTTCAAACTATTAGTGGATATTGGATTCAAGGAAATTGAAGTTGGATTCCCTTCTGCGGCACAAGTTGAATTCGACTTCCTTAGAAACCTAATCGACAATAATTTAATTCCTGATGACGTAACAGTACAAGTTCTCTGCCAAGCAAGAAAACACTTGATTGATCGAACTTTTGAAGCGATTGACGGCGCAAAAAATGTGATTTTCCATATCTACAATTCCACTTCTACCGCTCAAAGAGAAATTGTATTTCAAAAAAGCAAACAAGAAATTAAAGATATAGCTTGCCAAGGAATAAACTGGGTAAATGAAAACCTAAGCAAAACGGCATCCAATATTCGTCTCCAGTATTCCCCAGAAAGTTTTACAGGCACAGAGATTGAGTATGCGGTAGACGTTTGCGAATCCGTTTTAGACACCTGGGCAGGTCAAAAGCCGGTAATTATGAATTTACCTGCAACAGTCGAATTATTCACACCTAATATCTATGCAGATATGATCGAATGGTTTATTACTCGTTTCTCCCGTCCAAACGAAATCATTGTAAGCGTGCATACTCATAACGATAGAGGTACTGGTGTTGCCGCTTCAGAATTTGGAGTTATGGCAGGAGCGACTAGAGTAGAAGGTACTCTATTTGGAAATGGAGAACGAACTGGAAATGTAGACATCATTACCCTTGCTTTAAACCTCTACACTCAAGGCGTTGAAACAAATTTAGACCTTCACGGATTAGATAAAATTATTGACGTTTATAAATCATGCACAAACTTACCAGTTCATCCAAGACACCCTTATGTAGGAGAATTGGTATACACTGCCTTTTCTGGCTCTCATCAAGACGCTATTAAAAAAGGATTGGCTTCCAGAAAAGCACTTAACAAAGAAAAATGGGATATTCCTTACCTGCCAATTGACCCTTCTGACTTAGGACAAACCTACGAAGCGGTTATAAGAATAAATAGTCAATCTGGAAAAGGAGGAGTTGCATATATCATGGAAAATGAATACGGATGCTCCCTTCCAAAGACTATGCATCCGGAATTCAGCAAATTAATTCAAAAATTAACAGAAACATCTGGGAAAGAAATATCATCTAAAGCAATTTATACCTGTTTCAAAGACAGTTACTTAAACCAAATATCTCCTTATGAATTAATTAAATTTAAATCAGCTCAAAATGAAATTAACGAAACCTCAATTACATTAACATTAAAAATTGACGGCAAAGAATTTACTATAGATGGGACTGGAAATGGACCAATTGATGCATGTAAACAGGCCCTTCTTTCTTATACCAAGAATTTTAAAATTCTAAATTATTCCGAACACTCCCTGTCAGAGGGATCTGATTCAAAAGCAATTGCTTATATTCAATTGGAATCTGAGTCAGAGAATCAATGTTATGGAGTCGGAATTGATTCAAGTATCAATCTTGCATCAATTAAAGCTTTGTTTTCAGCATTAAATCGTTTGGGAAACTGATAGAAAAAAAAACACGCCGCAAACTTTATAGTTTAATATATTTGAGAGGGTTTACTGGATTCCCGTTTAGACGTATTTCAAAATGTAAATGCGGACCAGTAGAGTTTCCTGTACTCCCTACCCATCCAATAACATCCCCTCTTGAAACATAGTCCCCAACTTTTACGAAAATTCTAGACTGATGCGCATAAATTGTTGAGTACCTTTTTTTCGCTTTAGTTCCATGATCAATAATGGTAATTTTTCCATACCCATTATACTTTTTCTTTCTTCCCGCCACGATGACAATCCCAGACTCCGATGCCTTTATCTTATGTCCAGTAGGGGCCGCAAAATCAACTCCCCTGTGCAAAATCCGTCGTTTGTAGATAGGATGTTTCCGCCACCCAAATCGTGAAGATAGCCATCCTTTTACAGGCCGAATAAATTTTCCTTTTCCAAAAAACTGAGTTTTACCTAATGTCCCTTTTATAACTTCGGAAGCAATTGCAATAGAAGCTATCCGTAACGCCTCGTTCTTTTTCTCAATTTTCGAAATTTCACTTTCGAGAGAACCAACGGTTCTTGTTTTTCTTTTCTTTGACTTCTTTAATGTTTTTTCTTGTTTAGCAATGCTTTTTGATAGTTTGTTAACTTTAGCCGTATAAGCTTCCAGCTTTTTCTTTTCGTCCGCTAGTAATTTATGTTGTTCTCTTACGTTTTTAACCAGATCTGCGTCAGATTCCAATAGCCTTTTAAAAATGTAAGATTCGAACAAAGAAGGTAATTCAGAATTGAGTAAAATCAATTCAAAAAATCCAAAAGTCTTCGTTTTATAGATCTGAACAACCCGCTTTTCTAGGGATTTCGTTTTTTCTTTAAGAGACTTTTCTATGGTTTTAATAGACTTGTTCGATTTTTTTAATTTGCCTTTATTCCGCTTTAACTTTTTTTCATTTTTCTTTTTTTTCAATTCGAGGTATCTAATCTCCTTGTTTAAAGACGAAATATCTCTCAAAACTTTTTTCTTTAAATGTTTCTTTTTCTTTATTTTTAGATAATTTTTTTCCAAACTATCCTTTATTTTTACAGGAGAATTTGTTTGGGCTTGCGTAACGCCCATAAAAATAACCGAAAAAACTATCAATCCAACTAGTAACTTACTTCGTTTCAATTTAACTCCCGCAATATCTTCTCTGCCAAAACTCTACCGATATTTCCAACTTTCGCAACTTCTTCAACACTTGCCACCTTCACTAGATCAACGGAACCAAAGGCCACAAACAAAGCATTAATTCTAGAGTTCCCAACTCCAGATATGGCGTGCAACCTAGAATGAACATACGACTTCGTTCGTTTCAACCTTTGTAAATCGTTCGAAAAGCGATGCGCCTCATCTCTAATATTTTGACAAATTCTTAATGCAGGACTTCCTTCCTGGAGCTTTAAAGGTTCTGAGAAACCCTCCATAAAAAGTTCTTCCTCTCTCTTTGCCAAGCTAACAACTGGTAAAGAAATACCCACATCATTAACAGCGCGTAACGCAGCATTAAGTTGAGGTTTTCCACCATCGATAAGTAGCAAATCTGGCAATGTCTGCTTTTTCTCCACACATCCAGATACCCTCCGAAACACCGCTTCATAAATTGATTTCGGATCGTCGCTCTTATCCTTAACAGACCGAATATTATACCTTCTATACAAAGATTTGTAAGGCTTTCCAAATTTAAATGTAACAGCCGCGGCAACAATGTTTTCGCCTTGATGATGAGATATGTCAAATCCAAATATTAACACTGGCAAACTTTTTAAATTCAGCTTTTTTCTCAACATATCAAGTCCTGCGCCTACGGACCCCTTGGACTCTGACTCTTTATCGATAACTTTTTGAAGAGCATATTCTGCATTTTTTTGAGCAAGCATAACCATTCTCTTTTTATCGCCTATTTTTGGACAATGGATATTAATATGCTTCGATTCTTTTAGGTCCATTTTCAAAAAAGAATTCTCCAAATTCTCGGAGCAAATGATATCCTGAACCCCCGTCTGAATCTGAGAAAACTGTTGGAACACAACACTTTCAAGAGGGTTCAATTTTTCGTCTTCTAAATCATAAAATAGTCCAAACTGATTTGTTAATTTCCCATCGATTATAACCTGGGTCATTATGTACCGTTTTCCCTCATTATCCACAGATGCCCATACTTGAGCATTTAAGCTTTCCGTCAAAAACACATGTTGTTTTTCATAAACCTTTTCAAGTTTACTAATTTTGTCCCTTATCTCTGCCGCCTTTTCAAAGGCTAATGAATCAGCCGCAATCAACATTTTTTTCTGCATTTGATTAATTAAAACACGACTCTTTCCTGATAAAAGCATATCAACCTCTTTTATAATATCCGAATATTCGACCTGAATATTTTTATACATACAGGGGCCAATACATCTACCAATATCTAATTTAATACATTTAGGTTGAAGTGTAATTGCATCTATTTTTTGTTTACAGTCTCTAATTAAAAATAGTTCTTCCAACAATTGAACAAACCGTCTAGAAGACCCTATAGAAGGAAAGGGCCCGTAATAAGTTGCCCCATCTTTATAACGTCGTCGAGTCGATATGACACGTGGGAAAGGCTCGTTCGTAATTTTTATAAAGGGATATGATTTATCGTCTTTAAGGCTTATATTATACTTCGGTTGATTATCTTTTATCAGTTGAGATTCAAGGACAAATGCTTCGTATTCAGATGAAGTAATTATAGTGTCAAAATCTGTGATGAAGGAAACTAATGCTCTTGTCTTTGGGTGAAAATTTGTAGAGGATAAAAAATAACTTGATACTCGTTTTTTTAAATTCTTTGCCTTCCCGATGTAAAGGATATTTCCTTTTCTATCTAGCATTTTGTAAACGCCAGGTAGTTCGGGAAGGCTCTTAATTCTGTCTTTTAGACTAATTTTTTGTATCTAGTTATCTAAAAAACTAGTCTTTTGCTGTTACTTTTATAGTAATTGAGCAAGTAATATTTTCAGGTAAAGCTACGGGTACTTTAAATTCACCAGTTTCTTTAATTGGAGATTTTAATTGAATATATTTTTTATCAACCTCTAAATCCAAGTCAATTCTAATCAAGCTTTGAATATCTCCAACTCCAACGGAACCATATAATTTACCACCATCGTGAGCCGTTTGAGATGTTGAAAGTGTTTTATTATTAAGCGCTTTCTTTAATTCTTCAGCTGCTTTTTTCTCATTCGCTTTTCTATGCTCTTCTCTTTTAATGAGGCCACTCGTCAATGACAAGTTTTCTTTAGTAACCGTAAGTGCATAGCCTTGAGGAACAAGATAATTTCTTGCAAAACCAAGTTTTACATTCTTCATCTGTCCTAATTTAGCATTCCCTTTAAGATCTTTTACAAAAACTACTTTTACTTCTTTAGCCATTATGTCTCTCCTCTAATCTACGCAGAAAGGAATCAACGACATAAAACGTGCTCGTTTTATCGCAATTGCTAACTTTCGCTGATGTTTTGCACATACGCCTGAATTACGCTTCGGTACTATTTTACCTCGGTCAGTAACCAATCGTTTGTATCCGAATGTGTCTTTGTAATCAATTATGACTTTTTTGTCTGCACAAAACTGACATACTTTACGTCTTCTTCTTCTTCTTTTTATATGAATCGGGCTTTTATTTTCTACCATCGAATCTCCTTTCAACCTTGTTAAGTTGAGTTTCTAATTTAAATTTTTCACAGTGTGTTATCAAGAGAACTGCGCCTCTGCTGGAATATCCATATGCTGTTCAGAATTTCTGCTGTCTAACATTTGTAAATTATCAGCAATTATTTCTGCCGAACTAATTTTTTCTCCATCTTTTTCATAAGAACTAAATTGCAATCGACCTTCTATAGCAACTAGTTTCCCCTTTTTTAAATACTCTCCACAAATTTCAGCTAAGCGTCTCCATGCGACGATTCTTAAAAAATCAGCACTATTTGCTTCTGATTTTTTAAACCGATTCACTGCAATAGTGAATCGAGTAACTGTAATTCCAGACACTGTAGTTCTCATATCAGGGTCTTTCACGAGTCTTCCAATTAAAAATGCTTTGTTATACATACTAAATAATTTCCCTTTAAAACGGAATATTTTCCTCTTCGGCCGAAAATTCTTCCGAAAATGAATTTGAATTGTCTTCAAAGTTAAAATCAGACTCGCTAACCTTTTCAACAGTGGCTTCTTCCAAAGAAGATGCTACAACCGGTTGAACTGGCTGATTCAAACTTACAGATGCAGGTGCAACGGCTTGTTCGACATGAGTAGGTTGACTAGCAACGTTATCTTGGAACCCTTGACCGAAAGGTGCCACGTTCATTTGATTAGCCAATGGATCGTCTAACGAAATAGATGGAGATGAAATTAAACGAACTTCTCTTCCTTCTACTTCAGTTACCCATTTCCTCTTTCCTTCAGGGGTGTCAAATGTACGAGTTGCAATATTACCTTCAACTAACACAACATCATTTTGTTTTAAACCTTGGTTCTGTTCTGCTAGTTGCCTCCATAAAACGACTGTAATAAAGTCATGTCCTGTTTCAGCACCCTCTCTCGAAGGCCTATCGACTTTTAAGCGAACACGTAACATACCATCTCCTGAATTTGTTGACTTTAATTCAGGAGGGCTATCTACGTTTCCAACTAATACTATTCGATTAAGACTCGACATCCTCTGTCTTTTCCTTTGTTGATCTTACTGATTCAATTTTCACAGTCATGTGTCGAAGAAAGTTTTCGTTAACTTTCATTCTATGATTCATTTCGTCTAGTGCTTCGTTTCCACTTTTAAATTCAACTAACCAATAACGTCCTCTATCTCCGATTAGACATGTCTTAGTTAATTCTTTTTCCCCCATGTCCTCAAACTTCAAGATTTCTCCACCAAAATTAGTGACCCATCCTTTAAAGTCTTCAGTCAATTTTTGATATTTTTCTTCACCAAGATTTGGCTTCAAAATTAACATAGTTTCGTATTCTCTCATCGTTGTCTCCTGACGTTATATTTCAATTTCAAGTCTTCAATCCAAAGTACAATTACCACAGTGTAATTCTACATACAATTAGCGACAGATTACTATATCATATCAATTTACTGTTTGAAAGTCTTAGCGATGCCTTCCGAATTCAACATCCACACTGTATACTTTACCAACACATTATGGAATCTAGAATTGTATCATCAGAATCAAGTCTCGAAGATAAAAAAGAAAAGAGTCTCCGTCCGAGACTATTAGAAAATTTTATTGGACAACCGAGATTAAAAGAAAACCTATCAGTTTACATACAAGCTGCGAAAGCCAGAGAAGAGCAAGTCGAACACATTCTTTTTTATGGACCTCCTGGTCTCGGGAAAACAACACTTGCCTCTGTAGTCGCAACCGAAATGCAAGTAAATTTCAAACCGACTTCTGGCCCAGCCATTGAACGACCAGGTGATTTGGCATCTATCCTAACTAACCTCGAAAAAGGTGACATTTTATTTATTGATGAAATTCACCGATTAAATAGAAGCGTTGAAGAAGTTCTTTATTCGGCTATGGAAGATTTTGAATTAGACATTATCATTGGAAAAGGACCATCTGCGAGGTCCATCCGGCTTGATCTTCAACCCTTTACATTAATTGGAGCAACTACACGTGCTGGGTTACTGACAGCCCCTCTTAGAGATCGTTTTGGGATAATTGAACAATTGGAGTTTTATTCGGTCACTGAATTAAGCGATGTCATTTCTAGAGCATCTTCTATTTTGGATACGAAAATTCAGGAAAAAGCGGTTCATGAAATTGGGCTAAGATCTCGAGGCACACCCCGAATAGCAAACAGACTCTTAAAGCGTGTTAGGGATTGGGCTCAGATTAAAGGAACCGGGGATATTACCAACGATATTGTATCGAGCTCTCTTACTCAGCTAGGCATTGACGCAATGGGTCTAGATAATGCGGACAGAAAGTATCTTAATAGTATTATCAAAAAATTCCGTGGCGGCCCTGTTGGGGTTGAAACTATCGCCGCATGTATTTCTGAAGAGGTTGAAACCGTCGAAGATATTTACGAGCCATACATGCTTCAACTAGGTTTTATAGAACGAACACCTAGAGGCCGAATTGTGACGATGAATGGATATAAACATCTTAACATTCCATATTCTGAATTAAAAAAAGAAGACGATACAATCGAGAGACCATCTCTGTTTTAAGAGATTAACTAAAACGCCGAGAGGAATAAAACATGACAGAAAGAATAGCTACTATAAAAAGAGATACTAAAGAAACGTCCATTAACATAAAATTAAATTTAGATGGAAATGGCCGTTCGACACTAAAAACAGATATTCCTTTTTTCGACCACATGCTGGATCTATTTTGCGTTCATGGCAATTTTGACCTTGATCTAACATTAAAAGGAGACATTGAGATTGACTACCACCATTCTGTCGAGGACGTCGGAATTTGTCTTGGAAAAGCATTTCATACAGCATTAGGTGATTTTAAAGGAATAAAAAGATATAGTTCAGGATTAACCCCTATGGACGAATCACTAAGTCAAATCGCAATAGATATTTCCAATAGACCCTTCTTGTCCTTCGATGCTGATTTTCCTAAGACAAAAATAGGTACATTTGATATAGAACTCGTTGAAGAGTTTTTTAATGCATTCGTCATAAACTCAAAAATTTCTTTGCACATTAAAATCTTAACGGGAACAAACCTACACCACATGGTTGAATCTTGTTTTAAAGGATTTGGACGTCTGCTTTCTGAGGCGAGCCAGTTAACCGGTTCTTCTAAAGTACCTTCTTCTAAAGGATTGCTATAAAACATAACTTGCCGGTTTTTAAGAAAATCAGTTTAACTTTTGTGCACCTTTTTGGGGACTTTTAGAGGGACCAGTCATTGTTAAATTATTTAGATTTATATAGAATATCCCACTATGAATATAAATAAAAAAATCAATGAGAAAAAAAATAACCCAAAAGAATGGCGCAATGTTATTCTTTATATTATTGTCGGATTACTAACCATTTCAGTTGTCTCTACATTTTTTGGAGACGCAAACGCAAGCATCACTAAATCATTTTCAGAATTCTCAAACGAATTAGAAAGCGGTCAAATTAAAGAAGTTAAACTTCGGCCTAGTGACCACTTAATATTAGGGACAACGTCTAATGGCGACCATTTCAAAACCTACTATGTAAATTATGCGGGATTTATAGAAGACCTTAAATCAAAAAATGTAGAAATCATTGTAAACCCAGTTGAATCTGGGCGAATGTGGGGCGTTTTTATCCAAGCCTTCTTGCCATTTATCCTTATTGGATTTTTATGGTTTTTTATTTTCAGACAGGCTCAAGGGGCAAACAATCAAGCAATGTCTTTCGGAAAAACGCGTGCGATGCCTTGGAAAAAAGAAAACAAAGACAAATCTGTAACATTTAAAGACGTTGCTGGCGTAAACGAAGCCGTAGAAGAACTTGGTGAAATTGTAGAATTCCTAAAAACTCCTGAAAAATACAAAGCATTGGGTGCAAAAATCCCTAAAGGAGCTCTTCTTATGGGACCTCCTGGAACTGGAAAAACACTTCTAGCTAAAGCTGTCGCTGGAGAAGCTGATGTCCCATTTTTTAGTCTATCAGGGTCCGATTTTGTTGAAATGTTTGTTGGAGTAGGAGCGTCTAGAGTTCGTGACTTGTTTAAGCAAGCGTCGAAAAATGCACCGGCAATCATATTTGTAGATGAAATTGATGCAGTGGGTCGTCACCGTGGAGCAGGAATGGGCGGTGGTCATGATGAACGAGAACAAACACTTAATCAACTTTTAGTTGAGATGGACGGATTCAATCCTGCAAGCACTGTAATCGTCCTTGCCGCCACGAATCGTCCTGATATTCTTGATCCAGCACTATTAAGACCTGGTCGTTTCGACAGACAAATTACCGTAGATAAACCTGATGTAACGGGACGTTTAGACATCTTAAACATACATGCAAAAGGCAAAACATTTGATTCAAATATTGATTTAGAAGTTGTTGCAAAAAGAACGTCTGGTTTTACGGGAGCAGATCTTGCGAATCTATTAAATGAATCAGCGCTTCTTACGGCTCGAAAAAATAATACAAAGGTACAGCTTGAAGAAATAGAAGAGTCTATTGATA
This sequence comes from bacterium, assembly GCA_018698675.1. Taxonomy (GTDB): domain Bacteria; phylum Margulisbacteria; class Marinamargulisbacteria; order JABIPA01; family JABIPA01; genus JABIPA01. The sequence continues at coordinate 77,063 of JABIPA010000004.1, forward strand.
GAGTAATAGCCGGGCCTGAACGAAAATCTAGAATTATATCCGATAAAGAAAAAGAAACTGTTGCTTATCATGAAGTGGGACATGCTCTTGTTGCAAAAAAACTGCCAGGTGCAGATCCAGTTCATAAAATAAGTATTCTTCCTAGAGGTCGTGCTCTTGGATACACGCTTCAATTACCAGTCCAAGATAAACACCTCCATAGTAGAGAAGAAATTAAAAATGAAATTCAAATCTTGTTGGGTGGCCGAATTGCTGAAGATATGATCTTTAATTCAATAACTTCTGGTGCATCTAATGATATAGAACGAGTTACTGCTCTTGCAAAAGACTATGTTTGCAAATATGGAATGTCCGAAAAAATGGGTACACGGGTCTATGGGAAAAGCGGCGGGCAAGTATTCTTGGCTAAAAACTATGGGGACGATACAAAAGATTATTCCGAAGAGACAGCTAGAGAAATTGATTTAGAAATTAATATCTTGATAAAAGAAGGCTACGAAAACGCCACCAAACTGCTTAAGAAGTATAAAACTGATTTAATCAATGTATCTAAAATTTTAATGGACCGCGAAGTCTTAGATGGAGACGAATTTCAACGTATCCTTGATGGAAAAGAGTTGGAACCTTTACTAAAAGCATCTGTTAAAAAAGAAACAGCCTCAAAAACATCTAACTCCGAGAACAATGCTGACGGAACGACAGAAGAGAAAAGCTCTCCTAAATCCGAAAAAGAGTCTACTTCATCCGAAATAAAAAACACGGATTTAATAGAAAAATCGAAAGCAAGTTCAGACGAGTCTAAAGAAAACAAAAGTGATGATTCATCTACACCGGCCGCTTGATAAAAAATTGCATGTAGCCCGTTTGCGATAGTCTAGAATACTCAAAAATCTATTTGAGTATTCTAAAAAAGTTTATAGTTCGGGGCGTGGCGCAGCCCGGTAGCGCACTAGTCTGGGGGACTAGGGGTCGCTGGTTCAAATCCAGTCGCCCCGACCAAAATAAACGAAGGGAAAGGGTCCTTACTTGAAATTTATATCGAACAATTTTTTTTCATTTGTAATTATGCGCCCAAGCGGACGTTCTCTTATAAATTTAAGAATTTCTAGAAACGTTATTATCTCTATACTTTCGCTTTTCCTAATCTCGTCTATTGCGATAGGAACCACTCTTTATTTTTCTATGAATGCAGGATTCAAATTAAAGGCCTATCAATCCTTAAAAAACAAATACGATTCTCAATCGATTGCCCTTGATCAATACAATCTTCAAATCAGAGAGCTGTCCGATGAAATCAGTCTCCTCCAAGACAAAGAACTTGAAATCAGATCACTTCTTGGAGAAAGAGCTAAAAAAAAAAATAAAAAAATAAGCTCTTCTAAAAAAGGACTAAGTTTAAATACCGAATTGGCGTCAACTCCAAAAGAAAAAAGCAAACAAATTCAAAAAAATATAGGAGAACTTGAAAGTCAAGTATCCTTATTAAAAAGTAGCCTCTCAGGGCTCTCTCAAAAAACGACTCAATACAAGCACAGATTTGCATCGACCCCCTCAATCTGGCCTGTGTTTGGAAGAATTAGGTCCCCTTTTGGATGGAGAAAGCATCCTATAACAAAAAAACGGACAAAACATAAAGGAATAGATATCCCTTCATGGCAAGGAGCCCCTATTCGAGCCACTGCTGACGGTGTCGTAAAATATGCAGGATGGTCCAAAACTTATGGATACTTGACTATCATTGACCACAAATATGGATATATGACAATTTACGCACATTCATCTCGGCTTCTGGTAGAAAAAGGAGAGTTTGTAAAAAAAGGAAGGCATATTGCTCAAATTGGATCGACAGGACTTTCTACCGGCTCACATCTTCACTATGAAATCCGGAGATGGCGAAAAGCCATTCCTCCAAAGGCGTATTTAGACCTGGATATGTTTACAGCAAGTAACAGAATGTGGTAATTTTTAAACTTAGTTGTGATTAAAAAAAAGAAAAAATATAGAAGTGAAATTGTTAACACTGTCATTGGCGAAGACACCCATTTTAGTGGGTCGTTAAATACCCAAAAATCGGTCCGTATCGAAGGCTTTTTTGAAGGTGAAATTATTTCTCAAGGTGAAATATTTGTTGGCGAAAATAGTAAGGTAAAAGCAAATCTAATTGCCAAAAATGTTGTAGTTGCTGGCGAAGTCATTGGAAATATTGAAGCCATTAATGGGTTGGAAATTTATCGCTCAGGACGTGTTGTAGGCGACATTACAGGCGACCATCTTTACGTTGAAGAAGGTGCTATATATAAAGGCCGAGTCAATATGGATGTCATTTCTTCAAAAAACGATTTCGAAGGACCTTTTAAATTAATTCAACAGTAGCTCCCTCTACTTTATATGTTTGTGCAACGCCCATAGGTAATCTTGGTGACATATCCTCGAGGCTTATTTCCGTATTAACCGCGGTTGACTGCATTTATGCTGAAGATACAAGAGTCACAAAAAAACTACTCTCTGCTTGCGACATAACTACTCAAGTTTATTCACTAAACGCACATTCTGAAAAAGAAAAAACTAGATTGGTTATTCATGCACTTTCTGAAAATCAAAGTATCGCTTTGGTATCTGATGCAGGAACTCCAAATATTTGCGATCCCGGTGCATATTTAATAAAAGAAGTTATTCAAAGTAACTATAGCGTAATTCCAGTCCCCGGCCCTTCTGCAATAGCTACTTTGGTTTCTATATCGGGGATTTTGGCCAACTCATTTTCTTTTTCCGGATTTTTTCCAAAATCAAAAATAGAAGCCTACAAGTTACTCGAAACATTAGAACCGTCGAACTATCCTGTTATTTTTTATGAAACATCCAAACGGTTGCTTGCAACACTGGACTTCCTAGAAAATGAAGTCGAGGTAACCACTCTTTGTATTGCAAAAGAAATGACTAAAAAGTTTGAAACTTATCTTTACGGAACTGTTCCAGAAATCAAAACCCAACTAGCCACTATTCAAATAAAAGGGGAATGGTGTATTATTTTTACGTACAAATTAAAAACACAGGAATCTGTGAGCGCTCTTGTCCAATCCCTTTTTAATGAAGGGCTAACCACTCACCAAATACTTTTTGTTGCTCATAAGATATTAAAACACCCAAAAAACGAGGTTTATAAACATGTCTTACTCAACAAAAAAATTAATTGATAGCCATGCCCATATTTATATGTGTGAGGAATCAACAGAAAAATTAGCAAACGAATCACTTACAAACGGAATTCAGGCAACTATAAATGTAGGAATTGATTTAGTCACTAGCCAACAAGTTATAAAAGATCACATATTATTTCCTTCTTTAAAACCTACCGCCGGCATTCACCCGTGTTCAACACCAGACATATCACCTGACGACCTTCATCACCTAGACTCAATAGCTGTCATGCCAGGCGTCGTTGCCATAGGAGAAACTGGACTCGACTATTATTGGGAGCCCTACGACAAAGCCAAGCAAGAATTATTCTTTAGATATCAGTTAGACCTCGGTCAAAAATTAAACCTTCCCGTCGTTATCCATAATCGACGAGCAGACGATGATATCATCCGAATAGTGAAGGAATTCCCATCAGTAAAAAAAGTATTTCATTGTTTTTCATGTGGACCTTCCGTTTACGAAAAGCTAAATCATGAAAATCACTATTTTTCGTTCACTGGAAATATTACCTATTCGACCAAAGGAAAAACAATCCAAGCCCTAAAAAAAATTCCTATTCAAAAAATCATGATCGAAACAGATTCACCATACCTTACTCCAAAGTCATTTTCGGGACAAAAAAACAAGCCTGTCTATGTTAAAGAAGTCGTAAAAAAAATTGCGTTTGTAAAAGAGATTGAAGAATCTGAAGTTATAAGACAAACGACAACTAACGCATTATCTTTTTTCAATTTAACCAATTAAAAATTGATGCATCTATCAAAAATAAAACAATCCAGAATTTTGCTTGTCCAAATATCGCAATGTATGACATCTGGCCTTTCTTTAAATAAAGCGCTATGCCTAATTCGCGACCATGAAACAAAAAACGAACAAAGACAAATTATGAATAAGAGTATATCTGATCTGAATAAAGGACACTCTTTCATGTCATGTCTCAGACCTCTTCTTCCAAAGGATCTTTCCCTTTCTAACTTAAGTACCAAGCACAACCCTGATATTCGAATACTATTACCCCACTTAATCCACTTTATGGATACAAAAATAAGTCAAATTGAAATGATTAAAAAAGAAATGAAATATCCAATATTTTTATGTAGTCTAAGTGTAGTCCTTATTATTTTGTTCATATTTTTCTTAGCTCCTCAGTACTCTGAACTTTTCGTTAACCTCCAAATTCCATTACCTCACCTATTTCAAATAGTCGAACAGCTCAATAAAACTATTAATAATTTTTATATCTCTACGCACGCTACACCAATCATAATCATAGTGCCCATCTTAATTATAGTCTTATTCAAGAAAACCCTTTTTCTGATCACCCGTCCTCTTTCAAATAAATCTGCCGACATACTTTGGATATTCGGTATATTTTTAAAAGGAAATTACTCCGTTCAAGAAATTTTAGACATGATGGTATTTTCAGATAAGTCAGAAAACAAAGTATTTAAATACTTTAAAACCCAATTTCAATCCACTGGCTTATTTGCTAAAAGTTTTTGCATGTATTTCAAAATTCCTCCAATCGACGAGTCACTTTTAAAAAATAGTGAACGATCTGGAAACTTGGATCAAACGCTTCTTGAAATTTCAAAATCACTTTCAAATTCCCTTCATCTAAAAAAAATGAATCTTCTAAAAATAGTTCCATCTGCATGCTTGCTATTTGTTAGCGCGCTTATTTTTCTGTTTATGAGCTCTACGTTCCTGCCTCTCCTTGAAGGCCTTGGTAATTTGAACTTCTAGTTAAAAACCACTCTTTTAATTGACGTAATATAAAATATATTTATATAATTTTATTATCTTTAAAGTAATAAAATAAATTATTCCCATTCCATAAAACTTTACCTATCAAAATCATCACAAGCTAAAAAGGAAATTAAATGAACACACACGCAATTATTTTGGAACAATATAGAAAAAAAGGATTTACATTAATCGAACTCATTCTTTGTCTATCAATCATTGGACTAATGATGTCTTTCATTGCCCCAAACTTTGGGAATGTATTATCCAATTCAAAAGAACAAGGCGTTAAGGCTGCGTTAAGAACGATACAAATATCTCTGGAAAACTATTACTTAAGTAATGAAACGTACCCGCTAGGAACAGATGTTCATGTTTCATCAATCATAGAAGAATTAAAAACGGCAGGAGCTATAAGTAAAGAAATAAAAAACCCTTTTTCTGGAGAAGCGTTCTCGGATACGGATACTTCTGGTTTAATAACGTATTCGTTCGTGAAAAATAATCAATCGTATATATTGGAAGCGAAGGGCATAAATAATGAATCAACCATCTTACGAGTTGAACAATAGTCTAAATTTATTTGTATATATTGATTGTAGATGAGAAATAATGAGCGATGTCCCCAGTGTCGATAAGTTCCATCGAATAATTGAGCTGTTTTTTTTCAAATGTCATCGAAAAACCTAATGTTGAATGATATACGGACACATCATTTTTTAAAGACCCCTTTTGCCCGAACAATATGTCTAAGTTTTCTAAAGGCAAATTTGACAGTTGAGCCCCGATACTGAAAACAGGTGTTCCTTCCATAAACTCTGACTTCCCAAAAATAGAAACACCTAAATTTTCTATGTAGTGGCTTCCAGAAAGTGCTAGCTGAGAAGGAATAGTCTCTGACGCTCCGAAGTATGTTTGAAAGCTCGACGTCAATGCATTTTTATACAAAATTGAAATTCGAGAATTTTCCTTAGAAAATGACACACCGAAGTTGGAGTCAAACGAACTTTCGTCGGTAAATTGGGTCTCAACTTTATATAATATACCGCTAATTCCCATTGATATTAGCCAGTCCCCCGATACAATTGCCGTAGATACGCCTGAAACCACTTTTAATGAATGTTTTGACACTTGGTTTTCGGATTCCTGTTCTTTAAAAAAGCCAAGTAACCCATCATTTATCGTTTCAGAAATACCAACGCCCACCATTCCAAAAGGAACTTGAATTGTTGCTCCAATATTTCTGTAATCTGCGCCAGAACCATTTTCAGTGCTAAACCCTGTTAGCTGAAGCCCTTGCCCACCCATCAATGCTGGATTTGAAAAAATAGCCTCAGGACCATTCTTTATGTCCGAGATACCACCTATTCCTGCTGAATATGCTGAATACCCCATGGATTCCATATCTACTAAATCCATCGCCATCAAATATGAATAATTTAACGAGAGAAACGCAAAAATAATGACCAATAATCGCACCATACCCCACCCCTTTTTTCCAATGCACTTTTCCTATACCCTAAAATGGCGTTTCCAAAACTATTAAAAATTAATCTAAGATTCATACCAGCGCATTTTTAGTTTATACTATTATCTTAATTCTAATTCTATCGCCTATTAAATAGATACAATGAGCATACATAAATCACTTTATTCACTTTTATTAATTTTCCTCCTCTGTTTGGAACAGTCCACATTTTCTCTGTCTTTTTCAGACTACATCTCTGAGGTAAAAGGAACATCATCTAGACAATATCTTGGCCGAAATATGGTTTCTGTATCTGATATTAATGGTAATCATAAACCAGACTTGCTGATTACCGCGCCTGAGTTTAATACGTCATCTGGAACATATTACATTTTTTTTGACTACTCTTTAGACGATACTTCTTTAAACGATGTGGACGCTGATGTTCAGATTTCTACGGGTATAGAAGGTAGTTTGTTTTCTAAAAACCTCGTCGGAGATGGAGACTTTAATGGAGATGGAATTAGCGATTTTGTAATATCCATCCCTGAATTCTCTCCTCAACAATTGTTTTTGCTCGCAGGAAATAAAGATGAGAATGTTAACCTAGTAAATGCAGCCGTTTCCATTATTAGCCAAGAAACGATTTTAAACAAAGGAGCTGAACTATCTTCATCTCTATCTCTTTCAGGAGATGTAAATGGGGACGGCTTTTCAGATTTATTAATTGGGGCTGACTTTTCAGATTCTTCAATCGGAACAAATACGGGTTCTTCTTTTTTATTACTTGGGCGTGATGATACGTCGACACTTCTTAACCTTGAATTAAATCAATCAACGACAATCAACATCGAATTCATGGGATCTTCTGAATTCGAACACTTTGGGTATAGTGTTGCCATCTTACCTGATATCAATGGAGATGGCTTAGACGACATTATGATTTCATCTTTAGACCATACGTCTCAATTATCTACCGCCACCTATTTATTTTACGGAAGCAAGACGGTATTTGACCTTTCTCAAGCTAAACAAATATTAAAAGCATCGAATGCCGATGCAAGCTTTATCCACACGTCGGACAGTGGATTTGGAGATACGGTAGTAGGGCTCGGTGATATAAACGGTGATCTATATGGAGACTTTGCCATCTCAGCTCCTTTTTCCGACGAAGGAGATGGTAAAGTTTTTATATTCCTTGGCGGCCCAGGAACACCTTATTCTGAAAAAAATATAAATGCACTAACTCAATCAATGACAATCGAGGGGACTAATCAGTCATTTTTAGGGTTTCATAGCCTAAGCCGACTTGGAGATATTGATGGAGATAATTTGCAAGACTTCGGGATCGGAACTTATTTATCTAACAATCAAAAAGGGGAAGTGTATATATTCTTAGGTAAAAACGGATTTGAAAAAGGGTCTAATATACTCGCTACATTAGCTGATATTACGTTAACCCCTGATTCAAACTCTGAACGTATGGGATACTCTCTTTCCCCAGGAAATGACTTCAACCAAGACTATATAGACGAATTTTTTGTTTCTGCACGAGAGTCTGGCGATGTTACTGACAACATGGGAATTATCAGATCTTTTTCTCTCCACTCAAATATAATTCCAACGGCAATTGGTACATTTTCAGTTTTCTCAGATTCTGACCGAACATTTTTAGCTACAACGGTAGAAAACACAGATGTGCTTTATTTAAGAATCGAAGCAAATGATCCCAACTCTTCAACCGAGAATATCATTCAAATAGGAGCGATATTTGAGACAAACTCGATAAATGTAAATATGGTTGAAACGACACCTAGTTCTGGTACTTATGAAGGCGAACTACGTATCTCGTCGGGACGTTCATCGAAACTCTTATCTCAACTATCAGTAGACAAAGGGAACCCTATCGAATTTAAATACGAGTCGATAAGTCTAGACACTGTTTCTGTTGTAAATTCAGTTCCAGAGATTACTAGTTTTTCCATATCTCAGTCTGGAATTGGAGACGAAACATCTGTAGAACTTAGCTATATTGTTTCCGATTCAAACTTCGACAAAATTAACTTCACTACCGAAGCGTCTCAAATTCAAAAATTCAACTTCACATCCGACGAGTGGGAAAACCTTTCGGAGCTAGAAGGTCCTGTATCCGATATAAATTCGAGCCCGAGGGGAATAGCCTACTCTCGAACAAACATATTAAATATCGGAAATGTCGAAGAAATAATAAGAGTTAGAATTAGACCATCTGACGATGAGACATTGGGAGAATATTTTGAAAGTAATTCTATAATAGTTGATAATACAAATCCGTCATCCCCAATACTTAATTCCGTCACAACAAAAAATGCAGTTAATATTACTGTTTCTGGTACAGCAGAAGCCTCATCAATAATAAACATATATCGTAGTGATTCGTCTCAAGAGAGTTGGGAACTAATCTCAACAACAAACACAGATTCAATCGGTAATTTTCAAGCATTCCCGGTTCCAATTACAAATACAATTTCATTTATTGCTGGGGTAAGTATCGATTCCGTAGGTAATGAATCACCCACTAGTAATGTTATCTCTGTTTCGTTCGGACCTATCTTATATGAGGAATTTAGTGGAGAGTTATCAATAGCCTTTACATTAGAAGAAGGTGTTGTAACGTCCGACCAAACCATAAATTTTGAAGAAATACCAACTAACTCTTTAGCTGCTATAACGGGACCTCCTAACGAATTTTATTCCTTTGAATCTTCTTTTAAAGTCGGAGACGAAAAAAATGACCTTTCTACACCCGTTTTTACCACGCTAACCTTTGACGAAGCGTTTAGTTCGACATCAGACTTAAGGTTAATGTTATGGAATGAAACAACCTCTTCTTGGAACCTCCTAGAAATGGAATCTATATCAGCCAACGAACTTTCGTACTACATGAGTTCATTTGGCTACTATTCAATTATGGGATTAAACGATAAAGGCGCTCCGTCGATTTCAGAACTTTTCATAAATAATATGCCTATAAATAGTAACTTCTATTACACAGATACTCCTTTTATTACGGTAAACATCGAGGACATTGACTCCGGAATCGCCAGTTATTCGATCTCATTAAAAAACGAAACCGATGAAACTATAAAATCCAATTCAGGTGTTTTTGACGTAAAAACGACCACATTCTCACCCACATTGAATATTACGGAACCGCTCGCCGACGGGACTTATACCATCGATATAATAGCTTTCGATAATGGTATTAATTCGACCAGCCTAGAAAGAACGTTCCTAGTTAACGAAAGTGAATTGATTATTGAAACAGTATTTGGCCCAAACCCATGGAATCCTACCGCTCAAGACTTAATTATAGGAATAAATGCAAGTCAATCCATAGACTCTATTCAGTTATATATTTTTGACCAACGACAACAAAAGATGATGGAAAAAACGATCGATTCATTCTCCTTCACTGGAGGAGGTTATCATAGTGTGTCTTGGGACGGTCTGACATCTAATCAAAATGTCGTCAAAAACGGAATTTACTATGGATACATCATAATTGAATCAAGCTCGGGAACATACAAAGAAAAAATTAAAATTATGGTCATAAAATAATGGGATTCTATTCATGCAATCAATAAACTCATCTATTAAATCATTAGCTCATTTTTCTGTACTTTTCTTTGTGTCATGGGCTTGCTCGTCTTCAATAATTGCAAATACTGAATTTTCGAAAAATGTATTTGATTCCAGCATTTCGGCAATTGGAGGTTCTAGCATAGGAAAAAAAGAACTCCCCTCTAGTATATTTTACAACTGGGCAGCTCCGTCCTCTGAAACGACATCTATTATGTTTCAATCTGGTTCCATTTTAGAAGCCCCATATATTGTAGGTGCCGCTGAAATAAACCTTGTTTTACCATTTAGGATCGCGTATCTGTCGCAAACCGAATCCGAAATTCCAGAATCGATAATTAACGATCAAGGAATACCAGAAACCACCGGTGAAACAATGGCCCAATCTTTCCAATCTTTGCTTTTATCGTTTTCCCATAACGTAATGGGAGTTGATATTGGTTGGCTATTAGACTATTCCGTTGAAGCCCTTCACAAAGAAACGGGCCATGCCATGAGCATGGGGCTCGCACTCAGAAAAGAATTTCATCTTTTTGATAAAGATATGGGGATTGGAATAAGTACAAGAGACTTAATTTCGGGAGGGCAGGTTTGGACAACGGGGCTAACAGAATCGATACCACCTCTTACAGCAGTCGCTTTAGATCTATTTCTGAGCAATGACTTACATGTTGTCACTGGGGTCAAAGTTTCAAACGACTTTCCCATCATATATAGTTTTGGGACCGAATATACTGTTTACCAATCCTCCGAAGCCTCCATAATTGGGCGTGCTGGGATTGAAACCGAAAACCTGAGATTTGGTCTTGGTCTAAATTTCAATGGGTATGAACTAAATTATGCGTATCACATGCAAACCTATTCTTTTCTAGAAAATGAACATCAAGTTTCTTTTCATCTAAATCTAAATAAAATACAAAAAGCGAATAGCAAAAACTCTTCTAAAGAACCTAATGCATTTCGAAAATTTGACTCGTCCATTGCTCAAAAATATAAAGCTAAAATAAACAAAGGCGACTATCCTCTTTCGTCTTCTCTTTTCAAGAATTCAATCTCATCACTCAATAATCAAAAAATGAAAATATCTTCGAAACATTTATCACGTCCCACTTACAAACTTAAACAAGCTCCTATAACAGACAAAGAACCATCTGTACCAAAACCTACGTTAGTTTTTTCTGCCCTCCTATCCAATACAAACAATGGTCACAAAATAAAAATTGAAGAATTTAACTCTATCGAAACAAAAAATATAAATAATGAAAATGACCAATTAATCAAAAAAAGATCATATGAACTTCCCTTTTCTTTAGATTTTACTTTTAAAAAGAAAAGATATAATTTTGAGGTCATCACTACTAAGTCGGGCTACACAATTATTTCTGGTTCACTTTCCAAAGGTGCAAAAATACTTGTTCAAGACGAAATCTTACCACTAAAGTCTAATCAACTATTCAAAAAGTTCAAATTAGAAGATGATCCTGTTTCAGTATTAATATTTTTTGAATAATTGAGAACTTACCTAAATCTCGGAATATTTTATAAAACAGGCTAATTCTTTTCCGCGTCAGAAGCGGCATCAGCATCAATTTTTTTCTTAATTTTCATTATTGAAGCTTTGTAAATTCGAGAAATTTGGGATTCCGAAATTCCAAATTTCCCACCAATTTCTTTAAATGTCATGTCATTCTTTGTATGAAGCACAACAATTTTCTTCTCTCTATAATTCAATCCACTCATCGCCTGATTTAGCTGAATCCCTGTTTCTATCTGATTTTCAAAATCGGCCCTTTTATTGATCGCCATGAATACATAGGCGGCATCTGTAATCCAGTCATAAAATCTAGTTGGATCAGACTTTGATATATATCGTATATGATCTTTCATTGCCCCTAAAATTCGCCTCTGTGCCAAAGGCCACACGTCAGGACATAATTCAGGGTCCCAAACCTTAATTGTTTCAAGAAACTCCAATTGAGATATTGTCCTTAAATCATCGATTTCACTTTCTCCGACATATTTAGGCAAATACTTAACGTAACGTCGTAATACCATTTCCAATCGATTTGAAAAAGCATCGATGATTATGATGTCCCACGTTTCCAGAAGAGATATCTTTATCGAATTTAAAACAGGCTCTCGTATGGATTCCCAAATAGCTTTCGTTTCTTTTTTCAACTTAGAGACTCAACTTTTTCACTATTTTTTCTAATAACTTAGCTTTATTAATGTAACTCATTTTATCTTCAGAAAATAAGGCTTTGCAGACGTCTTTATATAGATTTGTCACGTTATCTTTGAGTTCTGCTTTAACTTGTGGATCCTTAATAATCAACTTATTAAGTTCATAATTAAGTTTTCTTTTTTCTGTGTCCTCGACACCATGCCTTTTTCTATAAATACTTTGGGGAACTTTTTTAACGTAAAAATTATCGTCTGTCATTACATTTCATCTGAGCTAATAACTCCAATAGACTGTACTTTCACTTGAGGAACAATTTCATTGTATGAAAGAACTGCAAGAAAGGGATAGTTTCTCTCTGTAAACTTCTTGAAATGAGTACGTAACCTTGGTGAGCAAAGTGAAACAGGAGGTTTTTCCATTTTTCTAAAATTAGACATATGTTCCCCTACTTGGCTCAATACCTTCTCACCAACCTGAGGATCTAGAGCTAGAAAACTACCATACTCTGACTGATGAATGGAATTGATCATCGTTTCTTCTAACCTAGGGTCAATTGTAAAAACAGTAATCGTATCGTCTTTATCCATATACTTACTACAAATTTGTCTCGATAATGATTGCCTCACATATTCCGCCAATAAATTAGTATCTCTAGATACATGAGCATAATCAGCCAATCGTTCAAGAATAGTTGAAAGATCTCTTATCGATACGCGCTCTTTAACCAATGCCTGAAGAACCTTATGTACCTGCCCTAAAGAAAGCATATCAGGAACCAATTCCCGAACAATTGCGGCATTAGAACTTTTTACTAATTCCATTAACGATTGAACATTCTGTCGAGTAATAATGTCATCGGCATTTTGTTTAATTACTTCTGAAAAATGGTTCGCAATGAAATCTGTTATATTCTGTGCCGCGATTACGTTTTCCTGAAGCCTCTCTATTTGGTCCTCTGAAACCCAAGCACCAGGTTGTAAATTAGTCGGGTCTACCGCCTCAATTCCATTGATACCTTTTCTCTTAAGTTCAGCAGACGTTCTCTGTACAAAAAAATGGCCTGGAAGCGCTTCTCCCAAAGCAATTCTCGTTCCTCTAATATCCATCTGATATTGGTTAGGGGGAAGACTCAAATCATCCATTACCCTAACTCCGGGAATAACGAATCCAAGTTCTTGACCAATGTGATACCGTACCAACGTAATTCGCTCTAATAATGGTCCATTTTGACTCGGGTCAATTAATGGAACTAAATTCCGTCCAGTTTTCATACTAATTGGGTCTAATGCTAGAGTTCCAAGTAAGTTTTCTGGTTTTTTCATTGCGTCTTTTGCTGACTCTTGTCCAGAATCAACATTTAACTCTTCTTCTTGCTTCTGTTTCTTTAAAATGACATATGAAAGACAAGCTATCCCACCCGATATCATGAGAAAGGGCACAGTAGGAAGACCAGGGACAATCGCAAATAAAAGTAAAATAAAGGAAGTAACAGCAAATGCTTTCGGCTGAGTGAAAATTTGTGCTGCGATATCTTTTCCTAAACTTTCTGCCGATGCCGATTTAGTAACAACTAAACCAGTTGCAATTGATATTAAAAGAGCAGGAACCTGAGAAACAAGACCGTCACCAATAGATAGAGTTGTAAAAATTTTAGCAGCCTCTCCTGCTTCAAGCCCTTGCATAGCAACTCCGATTGCCAAGCCTCCTACAATATTAATGATCATGATAATGATGCCGGCAATAGCATCCCCTTTAACGAATTTATTTGCACCATCCATAGACCCAAAAAACTGCGATTCCTTACCTAGTTTTTCTCTCCTGTCTTTTGCCTGGCTAGCGTCGATCAACCCAGCATTTAAATCAGCATCGATACTCATTTGTTTACCGGGTAATGCATCAAGGGTAAATCGGGCAGCTACTTCAGCAACCCGTTCCGAACCTTTCGTAATAACCATAAATTGAACTAATGTAATAATACAAAAGGCAACAATACCAACAACAAAATTTCCTCCAGTAACAAATTCAGCAAATGCAATGACGACAGAACCGTCAAATTTCTTACCTAAGCTCAAAATCAATTTTGTAGAGGCAACGTTAATAGACAATCGGTAAAGAGTGACAACCAGCAATAAAGAAGGAAATGCGGCAAAATCTAAGGGCTCTGCTAAATACATAGCAATTAAAAGAATGGAAACTGAAACGGCAATATTAAGAACCATTAAAATATCTAGAAGGCCAGAAGGGATAGGGACGATCATCAACGTCATGATCAAAATAAGCACAATAGCCAACAATACGTCGGCTAAGGTAAACAGTTCTTTTAAATTACTCAATTTCATCATGTTATTGGTAGGCTCTTTTCTTTTTAAGATTATACACAAATGCCAATATCTCTGCTACAAGCTTATAATATTCAGGGGGAACTTCAGCGTTAACTTCCGTAATTGGGTACAATGCCTGGGCAAGAGGAGGGTTTTCAATTATTGGAATATTATTTTCTAGAGCAAGTTGCTTAATTTGCTTTGCAACAAGACGTTTTCCTTTTGCAACTAAAACAGGGGCTCGCATACTATTGTGTTTATATCGAATAGCCAAAGCCAAGTATACGGGATTCGTTACAACAACATCAGCTCCGGGGACGGATCCCATCTGTCTTCCTTGGGACATCTGTCTAGCAGCATCTTTTTGGCGTTGTTTAATCTGAGGATCCCCTTCAAGTCGTTTGTACTCATCCTTAATTTCTTTTTTGGACATTTTTAGCCCTTTGATATGCTCGTGTTTCTGATATAAATAATCAAATATAGCAATAACAAAATATAGCCCTGCTAACCGATTAATAACCTTTACAACTAAATGTCCCGTGAATTCCATTAACTGCCACAACGACAACTGTTGTCCAATCAATACCATAAAAAATTCGTCCTTGATTGCCCCGTACAATAACATTATTACCAATCCCATTTTAATAAGAGATTTAGCGAGTTCAACATACTGTTTCGCTGAAAAAAACTTTTTAACACCTTCTAAAGGGTTCAACTTTGAGAATTTAGGAATTAACGGATCTCCTGATACCAAGAAGCCCGTCTGTAAGGCCTCTATAATTAACGCAATGATCGTATTAGTTACCAATATTGGAAGTAAGCAAGCGAAGCTAGTTATTAAGACATAACGAAGCAGAACACCTACAGTAGCGGCGCTAAATTCTTCAGGAATTTGGCCAAACGTATAATTTGATAAGTTCGCTATCCGATCCCACATCGACTTAGCAGTTGCTTTAAAAATAGCAAAGGCAACAATCATTAAAACAGCACCAGTAATTTCCTTACTTTTTGCAATTTGACCTTTTTTTCTCGCCTCCCTCATTTTATGAGGGGTCGGCTCTTCGGTCTTTTCTCCTGAATCGTCGCCCATATGTTCCTTCTACCTACTTCGAATTATTTTCTACTATCATTACTTATAACTGCATCAAATACAAAACTCGAATCGTATGTTCGGTCAAATTTTCTAGCATTCTAAAAATACTTTGAATCATTCCCGGTGCTATTGCCAAAAAGATAATTAAACTTATTGTAGGTTTCAACTGAAATCCCAATTGAAATACATTAACCTGCGGAGCAACACGACTTAACATACCGAAAGAAAAATCAACTAAAAATACAATTAACAATATAGGAACGGAGAGTTGAAGAGCTAGACCAAATAAGTCGGTACCCAAATTAGCAATATATTCCCCAGCTAGTGAAAAATTAGGTATTACACCTATCGGAATCAAAGAAAAACTCTTATGAACCATCGCAATAACCATATGGTGGCCGTTAATTTGTAAAAACATCATTATAGACGTCCATTCTAATAAGAGAGAGATCAATGTACTTGTTCGCCCTGTCAAAGGGTTCAAGAGTGAAGCCACACTCAAACCTGCTTGCGTATCCATCAAGGACCCGCCAAATTCAATTGCAACTAAAATGGCTTCGGAAACGAATCCAATTGTTATCCCAATTAAAACCTCAACGACCAAGGCAAGAACAAATGTAATCAACGTGTCAGGAGGTGTGATTGGCAAAGGCACCAAAAATACAAGTAAAGTAGATGCCCAAAAAATCAATGTTACCTTACTCATCGCGAATACTTGTTTTTTATTGAAAAAAGGTGCGATTGTTACCATACCAGCCAATCTACCAAATACTAAGAAAAAGGCAGTAATTTGTGTTAGTGTAAAAACCATTATTTATTGGGAATAAAGTGGAATATTTTCCCAAAGACTAAGAGCCATTTCCATGACCAATCGGGACATCCATGGGAAAGTTGCCCCTATCACTATCATTACAACAACCATTTTAGGAACGAAAGTCAACGTTTGTTCTTGGATTTGTGTAACAGCTTGAAAAACGGCGACTATTAAACCAATTGCCAATCCTAATCCAACGCTCGGCATGGAAACTATCAACGTAACTTGTATTGCTTGATTCAAAATTGCAGTTACAGTATCTATATTCATTGAAAACTTATTAATAAACCTCTAATAATCAAATTCCACCCGTCTGTTAAAACAAACAATAAAATCTTAAATGGAAGTGAAATCATAGCGGGCGATAACATAAACATTCCTAAAGATAACAAGATATTTGAAACGATTAAATCAATAACGACAAACGGAATAAATAATAAAAACCCGATTTGAAATGCAGTTTTTAATTCGGAAATAACGAAAGAAGGAATTAACACAAAAATTGGTACATTTTCATAATCATTCACACTTTTCATTTGTGAAAATTCAAGAAACAAAGCCAAATCTTTATCCCTTATAAATTTCAACATGAAATTCCGAAAAGGTTTCGCACCTAATTCAATCGCCTCATTCTGAGATATTTTCCCAGCTTTATATGGTTTAACTGCTGATTCGTTAACTTCATTCCATGTAGGAGTCATTACAAAGATAGTCATGAACATTGCAAGAGCAATAATAATAGGATTGGGGGGACTAGATTGTGTACCAATGGCCTGGCGTATCATACTTAAAACGATAACGGTCCTCAAAAAGGACGTCGTTGATATGAGGAAAAAAGGTATTAAACCTATGGATGATAATGCTACAAGTAAGTTAATAGTCGACGTGAACCCTGTCGGTTTCAAAATTGTCTCAATGTCTAACCCAGAAAAGGGACTCGCTCCAACCTCTTGAGCAAATAAAACAGATGGAATAAACAAAAGAAGAAAAGAAATAAGCTTAATAGATTTATGTTTCATCAGTAATTAAACCCATTTGTGTAATACCTCAATAGACTTCGTATTATTCGCCACTAGAACCTTAATGCTATTACATTCTACATATAATAAAGAAGAGTTTGAATCTACAGGTATTCTATCAAGGATCTTAATATCCCCAGAAAACTTTTTCCTATATATTCCCTTAGTAAACTTCTGAATAACGAATAACATCCCGATGAGTGCACCAAGAGTTAAAATTACTTGAACGTAATAAGAAGTGGCCACCTATTTTTCAGACGATAGGATATTTGTAACCCTTAGACCGTAGTTGTTATCAATCGCAACTACTTCCCCTTGAGCTATGATTTGTCCGTTAACGACTAAATCCAAAGGTTCACCTACTAGTCTCTCAAGTTCAATGATTGATCCTTCAGAAAGTTCATAAACTTCTTTTAAAGAAACATTTGAACGACCCAGTTCTACAGAAACATTTACAGGGATACTACTAAAAATATCCTGTTCCAAAGCAGAAGAGCCTTCTATAGGAGACAATTTAGGAAATTGAATATTTGAAACATTCGGAGCCGACACTGATGCTGGTTGTGCTTCAACTCTATTGGAGTCTTGAGCATCCATAGAAAAGGCTTGTTCCATAATTGGGTCGATATCTTCTAGGGGGTCTTTAATACTGGAATTATTTGTCATGTTCGAGCACCTCTTTTACTAATTTTAAATAATCTTCTGCACCATTTGATTCCGGATCGTACTCATAAACCGTCTGCCGATAACCGGCCGCTTCAGATACAGCGACATTTACTCTTATCGGGCTTGATATCAAACCTGGAAAAACTCGTTCCAGACTAGACAAAATCTCTTTTGATTTGTTATTACGTTTGTCAAACAAAGTAGGTATTACTTTCGTAATCTTTACAGTCTTTCGAAATATTCTATTAATGATTTTGATATTGTTCAATAGTTGTTTTACACCTACGAGAGAAAGATACTCCATTGAAACAGGAACCCATAGCTCATCTGAAAAAACTAAAGCGTTTTGGCTAAACAAACTCATAGACGGCCCACAGTCTACCAAAACAAAGTCATACCCTTTTAAAGAGGCAAACTTTTCCAAAAATATTTTCTCTTTATCTTTTTTACTTGAAAGTACAATTGAAGCCGGAAACATTCTTTCATTCGAACAAATAACATCTATATTTTGACGCGATTTTTCGATACATTCTTCGGGAGATTTGTCTCCCATAACAATATCATAAAGAGTAAACTTAGGGTCAACTCCAAGGTGATACCCAGCAGAACCTTGAGGATCCGTATCAATAACCAAAACCTTTTTTCCCTTTAAAACAAGGCCATGAGCAATATTGATCACTGTACAGGTTTTTCCAGTTCCACCCTTATAATTAATTACTGAAATTTTTTTCATAATGTTTTATATAAATGACCTAAAATTCGTCGTCCAAATCATCCCAAGAAAAATCGTCGTCATCTTCGGAGTCTGCATCTTCAACGGATTCAGCTGGCTCCTCAACCGGTTCAGACGCTGAAGTGGGAGGAGCTTCTTCCAAAACGTCTTCATTTTGTTCATCAAAGATGTCCTCTTCGGAAGATGAAATAGCCTCTTCTTCCTGAACTTCTTCAGGTTCAGAAACAAGTGATTCGTCAATCGTAGTGTCTTCGATAGATTCAACAACTTCTTCAGTTACATCATTACCAATAAACGCTCTTTGCTGATCAACGTCTTCATCAAGACTTTCACTTGAAGACTCTATTTCAGTAATAGGAATAGAAGGGACAACGGGCTCTTCTATGGTAGATACTTCGTTATTATCTACGAATGCTTGTTTAGCATACGACATACTCGAATCATCCAGAACTCCCAGATCCGAAGCTAAAGGTTTTTCAACGTTGTTAACCTGAGATTTAGGTCCTTGTTTAGAAGACTTTAAGTCAATAATTTGCACAGCTATTTGATCGTTTATGATTCCAGCTTGTCCAGTTACCGAGGTTTCCCCACCAATCAATACCTTCATAGGCATTTCGAGGGTAGATTTCAAAGGAATAACATCCCCAATTTGAAGCCCAATTAACTCGCTCATCGTTAAAGTAGCATCACCTATAACTGCTTTTACAGGAATCTTTATGCACTCTTCTGTATCTGCATCCAATTTTATTCTACGTTTCATAGGTTCACTGTGAGATTTTTTCAATTTTAGCAAATGTTTCAATACACTATTAGGATAGGCAAAAGTAATGGTCTGCAAATTTTGATCAATAAAATAAAAATTAAGAGAAAATAATACGTAAGCTTCTCGATATGATAGCTTCTTATCTTGAGAATATGCGCCGCTAGAAAACTCATCAGACACGTTTTGATTGCCTAAAATATTTCCCCAGCTTTGATTAAACAATGGAATTATTTCTTCAAGCTGAGTTTTTAATATTTTCAACTCGATTCCACTAAAATTCTCACGTCCATTTGGGACACCCTGCCCCCCTAATAATCGATCAACAAGCATCTCAGAAAGAGACCAATCTAGAATAACGTCCGTTTTTCCTAAGTCATTTAATAAGTACTTCGATTGAACGATTTGTTCTTGCTGGCTATCAAGAAACTCACCATAACTCATTTGTTTTGCCTGCACTGAATGCAACTCTACTTTAGCGGTCAAATCATTAGATAACTTTTTAGTAATTAACTCAGCGAGTCGATAATGCAACATATGAACGATTTTCATCTCGTCCCTTGGTAAACTATCAAAATTAATGTTTCGAACCGACGAAATGTTAATTTCATCTAAATCAAGGTCCTTAAATTGGATCGTTGTCCAATCTCCAATAGCAGGTCCCAACTTAATATTACGTGTGTATTTGAACTGTGTACTACCCAAAAATATTCTCCAATTTAACGCCAACTACGGTGTAATTATTTTTAACTTATAAATAGAATTTACCAACCCATTATAATTCTAATTATAATCAGTTTCCACCCATTAATTTTGTTACTCTGAATCGTCAACTTCAGAATCGTTTTCGTCATGACTGTCACTACTATCAGACTCGTTATGATCTTCTTGAAAAAGGTCATCTTCTACCAAATTTAAATCCATAACTATCTCTTCACTATTCGAAGTTTTAAGATAAGCATATAAATTATTCAATTCAGGCTTAAGTATATCATATAGTTCTTTATTTACATTTAATTTTATTTCTAGCCCTTTTTCGGACTTTTTAATAGAAATTTCCAGAGGAATATCCTGCTTATCAAACGAAAACTTGTACTGTGTTCCCTCAGATTTTTGAACCTCTACAATAGCCTTATTCAAAACCTCTTTAACAAACTGAGTCAATTCACCAAGGGGTATCGGCAACGCATCTATTTGATAAAACATCGACGCTAATGTTTGAATTTTTCTAGACGATGATTTAGCTAATGATTTGCCTTCAGTCGATTTTTCACTATCATCTGAATGTTCGGACTGCTTCGATTTCTTCTGATCTATGGAATCGGGTTCCTGAGGCTCCGCGTCCATACGATAAGACCCATCCAGCTTTTTCTCAATATTAGAAAAATCTTTCAGTGGCTTCGATTTTTTTTCCGAAAACAAGTCCCCGAACTCCTCGCCTTCATAGCTCACATCAAGAGCTGCCACCAAATTCGGAACATATTTTGCTAATTTTAACTGAACCTCAAAATCCACTTATTTTTCCTTTTTTAATTTTTCCTGAGTTTCTTTTTTTATTTTATATCGATACGCATCAAATACTTGACCTAATTTTTTTGAGTACTTTCCCTGTTGTATAAAATCTCGTCTTAGAGGAAACCTCTGCTGAAGTTCTAACCCGTACTTTTCAGCTAGTTGTTCGATACTCATATCCCTAGGCTTATCTTTACAAACGTAAGATGCTGGACAGCCTTCATATAAACGTCCCAAATCTCTTATTCCTAATTTCAAGAATGGCTCATAGTTGGGATTGCTTTCGAACGGTACTATTACCTTTACAGAACCCTTAAATGAATCCAACGCATATTCAGTCGTTTCAAGCATCAACTTTTCGTCCGCCACCGAATGATTGTGAAACTTAGTTCCATCTTGAGGAACAAAGTTTTGAATAACAAACTCGTGAATCATCCCAAATTCATTATGTAAATCACGAACTTTATCAATCATCTGTTTTCGATGGGTTTTCGATTCACCAATCCCTACTAAAAGACCAGTAACTACTGGAAGCTTTAACTTTGATGACCACTCAATTTGTTTTAATCGCAAATCCATCTTTTTGCCAGGAGACTCTGGGTATATATTAGAAAAATTTCGTTGATCAACTGTATCCAACATAATTTTTGAAAGAGCGCACGTTTGGGCCAATTTCTTAATTTCGTCGGGACTCAAAAAGCCCAACTCAATCACTGGTATAAGCCCTTCTAAAAAACCAAGCTCACATATTGTATATACGTAATCGGCATAAGTATCGAACCCCCACAAGTCCAATGTTGCCCTAACTTGAGAAAATTTATCAGGTCTTTCCCCTGCAACATAAACTACCTCTCTGGCACCGCTCAATCGAGCATCCTTAGCAATTTTAATAGTAGAATAAGGAACTACAATATTGTCCTTTCTATGAAAACTACAGTATGGACAGTTGTTCCTACACATCCTAGACAAAACTACTGAAGTAGCTTTAGAGTAAGCAAGAACGTTCTCTCTGTCCTCCCCTAATACCTGTATATCATTCTCTTTATCATTACTATTACCCAACGCGTAACCAACAACCATTGTATCTCCTTAACTAAGACCACTACTAATTAACTGACCATAAATATAATATTTTAAGTGTATTATGCTACAATATAAACATAATTAGAGCAATATTATGTACAATAATAATAAATAAAAGGCCGAAAATGACTAGAGCAAAATATATAGTAGACTTAGGTCAATATTCAAGAAACATCAAAAAGATTAAAGATTCATTAAATCCTAATACAAAACTACTTCTTACACTAAAATGTAATGGATATGGATTGGGAGCGATAAACCTTGCTAAAGTAGCAGAACACCAAAACGTAGACTATTTCGGCCTGGCAACAATAGAAGAAGCAGAAGAACTAAGAAAAGCAGGCATAAAAACAAACATACTTTTATTATCCGAACTATATCCAGAATCAATAAGTAAAATAATAAACCTTAACATAACCCCAACTCTTTTTAACCTACCAGCGGCATCCTTTCTTAATAAAATATCTAAAGAAAAGGGAATAATAACCAATTTTCACTTTAAGCTAGACACAGGTATGGGAAGAAATGGGTCAAATCCAGAACAAGCATTCTCAGATATTCAACACATTTTAAATTTGCCCTACCTTAACTTAGAAAGTATATACACGCACATGGCAGACGGATCAAAACCGTATTCTAGCTACACTCATAATCAACATCGTCAGTTTATAAAATTTGTACAAAAAGTAAGTCTTGTGTCTGGAAAATCTCACAAAATACATATCGCCAATTCCGACACGTCACTCAACTTCCCTCAATATCAATACGATATGGTACGAATAGGACTTCATTCTTATAAAAATGTGATGACGTTAATTAGCAAGGTTCTTCATATAAAAAAAATGGATGCTGGAGAGACAGTTGGATATGAAAGATCATTCTCTCTTAAAATGAGGGCGCACATTGCAGTGATATCCATCGGATACGGAGACGGAATTCCTTATCAACTATCTAACAAAGGCTCGGTATTAATCAGAGGAATAGAATACCCAATAGTAGGAAAAGTTTGTATGGACCATATTATGGTAAACTTGGGTTCAAATTCAAACAATATTTCAATAGGAGACGAAGTTGTCCTTATAGGAAAGCAACTAAAACAAGAAATAACTTTAAACAAGGTTTCAGAGTTATCAGGAAACATCCCTTACTCGATCATGACCGGAATCTCCAAACGAGTTCCTCGTCAGTACGTTAATACTTAGACCAAAGTTCCAAGCAATTAATACTACTAAAATTAACTATTCGAATAGAATTGCCGAATTTTGTATTTTGTATTTTGTATTTTCAGTTTGACTATTTTTATGGGTTTAATTTTGATTCTTTGACATGTGAGTATTTATCTTGGCCACGACCGACTCTCCCACCAGGGTAACCCGGAAGTACCATAGGCGCTGAAGGACTTAACTACTGTGTTCGGAATGAGAACAGGTGTACCCCCTTCGCTATAATGACCAAGATAAATACTCACATAAATCAACAACTTGGTATTGTTGAAATTGCATTGATATCGAAACTTAGACTTGCCAATCGTCTTTGATTTATCATTCATAGGCCGTTTTAATTCAAGACCTCGACCGATTAGTACTGGTCTGCTTAATACATTACTGCACTTACACGTCCAGCCTATCAACCTCGTGTTCTTCAAGGGGTCTTACTCTCATAAAGAGATGGGAAACCTTA